>NZ_SDOY01000101.1 GCF_004117935.1 Streptomyces roseicoloratus
GTGCCGGCGGTCCCGCCGCGGGGGCCGTGCCGGCGGCTCCACAACGGGGCCGTGCCGGCGGTCCCGCCGCGATGGGCGCGGGCGCACCGGCCGGCGCGGGCGGGACGCATAGGGGTGCGCGGACGGCGGCGTACGGAGCGCCGACGGCGCCGGGACGTGCGTACGAATAAGGTCTGAGGAAAGCCCACCGGCCCGAGCGCCGGTGAGCCGCCCCGTCCCGACCCGCCCCGACCGTTCCGACCCGTTCCGACCGGTCCCGGTCCCTTCCCGGACCGGTCCCGACCCGGATCCGCCCCCGCCCCGCCCCGCCCCGAGGAAGCAGTGTCCCCGCGACGCCGAGCGCGGCTCTCCGCCGCCACCGTCACCGCCACCGCGGCCGTCCCGGTCGCGGCCCTCGGCGCGCTCGCGCTCGTCCTGACCGGCGTCCTCACCGGCTGCGGCGGCCACGGTGAACTCCAGAGCTCCGGCCGTACGCCCTCCGCCGTCGGCCCGGTCCGGCTCTGGCCCGACCTGCCGCCCGCGACCAACCCGCCGCTCGACTACGGCGAGACCGACACCGAACGCGTCCCCGGGATCGGCGTCCCGGACAACGACGTCCACGCCGTCGACGCCATCGCGGTCGTCCAGGCCGAGGTGCGCGCCGACCCGAGCGCCCGTTCCGGCGGGAACGGCCTGTACGAGGAGACCGCGCGGGCCATCGAGAACTGCCGCGAGGGCGCCGCCGGGCGCGCCGCCTGTCCGGTGCTCAAGCCGTACTACCGCGACCTCACCGGCAACGGCCGCGACGAGCTCATCGTCGGCGTCCGCCTGCCGGAGCAGCAGCTCGCCGTCCGGGTCTACCTCGCCGAGAACGGCGGCCTGACCAGGATCATGTCCACCGTCGACCAGGTCGTCAGCATCGAGCTGGCCGGCCGGGACCTGATCATGCGGGTCAGCTCGGCCGGGATCCCCGGCTACGAGTACCGGACCGCGTGGTCGTGGGACGAGCAGCAGGGGGCGATGCTGCCGGCCCGGGACGAGATCATCCGGGTGAAGCCCGGGCCACGGGCGTCGATGGTTCCCGCGCCCCAGCTCGTGAGCCCGACCGCCACCACCGCTCCGGCCGCCCCCACCGCTCGCACCCCCCACCCCTCCGAGGCGGCGCCGTGACCCGTCTGCCCGCCTGGACCGCGACCCTCACGTGGAAGGCCGCGGTCTTCATCACCGTGATGTGCTGCGCCCTCGCCGCGCTCCTCGGCACCCTCGTCCACGTGTCGGTCGCCGGACAGACCGTGAAGGACTCCCGGGGCAAGGCGCTGTCCCGGCTCGACGAGGTCAGCCGGCTGTACGAGTCGGGCGAGCCGCTGCCCCGGTTCGCGGGGGTCGACCCGGCCGGGCTGCCCGAGTCCCTCCGGGCCCTCGCGCTGCGCGGCGAGCGGGGCACGATGGTGACCGAGTTCGAGGGCCGTCCGACCATGTGGGCGGCGGCGCCCGCGGACGGCCGCGCCCTCGCCGTACGCATCGACTACACCCAGAGCGCCGCCACGATCGACGGGCTCGACCGCTCGATCCTCGGCTCCTCCGTCCTCGCCATCGGGGCGACCCTGCTCGTCGGAGCGTTCTCCGTCACCCGGATCACCCGGCGCCTGCACGCGACCGCGCAGGTGGCGCGGCGGATCAGCGCCGGCGACCTGGACGCGCGCGTCGACGATCCCCGTACGAAGGACCCTTCACGTCCCCAGGACGAGGTGGCCACGGTCTCCGGGGCGCTCGACACCATGGCCTCCTCGCTCCAGCGCAAGCTGCAGACCGAACAGCGGTTCACCGCCGACGTGGCGCACGAGCTGCGCACCCCGCTCACCGGCCTGTCCGCCGCGGCCGAACTGCTGCCCGAGGGCCGGCCCTCGGAGATGGTCCGGGAGCGGGTGCGGACGATGCGGGCGCTCACCGAGGACCTGCTGGAGATCTCGCGGCTCGACGCGGGCACCGAGAAGGTGGACCTGGCTGTGCACGACCTGGGCCCCCTCGCCGAACGCGTCGTCCGTGCCTCGGGCACCGCCACCGAGGTGCGGGTGGTGCGGGACGTGAGGGTGGAGACGGACAGGCGGCGTCTCGAACGGGTGCTCGGCAACCTGGTCGCCAACGCCCACAAGCACGGCGCGCCACCGGTGGTCCTGACCGTCGACGGGCCGGTGGTGACGGTACGGGACCACGGGCCGGGCTTTCCGGAGTACCTGCTGGCGGCCGGGCCGCAGCGGTTCCGCACGGAGAGCGGCGGCAAGGGCCACGGCCTCGGGCTGACCATCGCGGCCGGCCAGGCGGAGGTGATCGGCGCGGAACTCGTCTTCTCCGACGTACGGGTGGAGGACGAGGAGGGAGCGGGCGCCGAGCACGGTGGCGGCGCCCTCGCCCGCCTCACGCTGCCGACGCGCCCGCCCGTGAGCGCCGACGACGCCGACGGCACCACCGTCGTGGGCGGCACCGACGGCATGCGCGACACCGACGACACCGACCGCACCACCGTCACGGGCGACACCGACGGCACCCACGGAGCCGGCGGCACCGACGGCACCCCTGGAGCCGGCCGCACCGGCGCGTGACGAGCACGCGCGGATCGGTCACGACGCAGATGTACGACGACGGCGCACCGCCACACAAAAGGGACATAAGGCTTACTGCTTGCTACGTTGCCGTGCATGACCGCCGCACCGCCGCCGACGGGCGCGAAGGACGGGAAGGACGCGAGGGGCGAGCGAGGCGCGAGGGGTGCGAAGGACCCCGGTGACGCGCCGCCGCCCGGCGGGTGCGTGCCCAAGCGCCGTGGTGTGGAGTTCTCGCTGCTCGTGGGCGCGGTCCTCATCTCCGTCCTCGGTTACGCGGAGGTGGGCCTCGCCCGCAGCGGCGCCGTACCGCCCGACGCGGCACGCTACGGCGCCGGCCTCGGGTTCCTCTCCCTGCTCGCGCATCTCGCGGTCCGGCTGCGCGCCCCGTACGCCGACCCGCTCCTGCTGCCGATCGCCGTCCTGCTCAACGGCCTCGGCCTGGTCCTCATCTACCGCCTCGACCTGGAGACGCCGGGCGACCGGGCCGCGCCGACCCAGCTGGTCTGGTCGACGCTGGGGGTCGGCCTGTTCATCGCCGTCGTCCTGCTGATCCGCGACCACCGGGTGCTGCAGCGGTACGCGTACCTGTCCGTCGCCGGCGCGCTCGCGCTCATGATCCTGCCGATCTTCTTCCCGGCCGTGAACGGCGCGAGGATCTGGATCCGGATCGGCGGTCTCTCCTTCCAGCCCGGCGAGTTCGCCAAGATCCTGCTCGCCGTCTTCTTCGCCGCGTACCTCGCCGCCAACCGCACCGCGCTCGCGCACGCCGGGCGGAGGATCTGGCGGCTGCAGTTCCCGGCGGGCCGGGTGCTGGGGCCGATCGTGGCGATCTGGCTGCTGAGCGTCGGCGTGCTCGTCCTGGAGCGGGACCTGGGCACCTCGCTGCTGTTCTTCGGCCTGTTCGTGATCATGCTGTACGTGGCGACCGGCCGTACCGGCTGGATCGCCGTGGGACTGCTGCTCGCCTCGGCCGGCGCCTTCCTCGTCGGCTCGCTCGAACCGCACGTCCACGGCCGGGTACAGGACTGGCTGGATCCGTACGCCTCGATCCGGGCGGGCGACGGGCCCGGCCAGCTCGCACAGTCCCTCTTCGCGTTCGCCGCCGGCGGGATGCAGGGCACGGGCCTCGGGCTCGGACACTCGGTGCTGATCGGCTTCGCCGCCAAGTCGGACTTCATCCTGGCGACGGTGGGCGAGGAGCTCGGCCTGGTCGGCCTGTCGGCGTTCTTCCTCCTCTACGCGCTCCTCGTGGCCCGCGGCTACCGTGCCGGGCTGGCCCTGCGGGACGCCTTCGGACGGCTGCTCGCCGTCGGCCTGGCGTCGATCGTCGCGCTGCAGGTCTTCGTCATCGCGGGCGGGGTGACGGGCCTGATCCCGCTGACGGGCATGGCGATGCCGTTCCTGGCCCAGGGCGGCTCGTCGGTGGTCACCAACTGGGTGATCGTGGCGCTGCTCGTACGGGTCTCGGACTCGGCGCGGACCCCGCGCCCGGACACGGCGGACACCGGCGAGATCGCGCCGGTCACGGAGGACACGCGATGAGAGCCCGCGGGACGGGAGCCGGCCGACCATGATCCGCTACATCCGGCGAGCGGCCGGCCTCAGCCTGCTCCTCCTCGTCGCACTGCTCGTCAACGCGGTCCGGGTGATGCTCGTCGAGGCGGACGAGCTCGACGCCGACCCGGCCAACCGCCGCATCGCCATCTCCCGCTGGGAGCGGCCGCGCGGCGAGATCCTGGTGGACGGCCGGCCGGTGACCGGCTCGCGCGACAGCGGACAGCAGCTGCGCTGGGAACGCACGTACCCGCAGGGCCCGTTGTACGCGCCGGTGACGGGCTACGCCTCCCAGACGTACGGCACGTCGCTCCTGGAGAACGCCGAGGACGAGCTGCTCTCCGGCGCCGACCCGATGCTGGCGCCGCTGCCGCTGTGGAACGACGTGACCCGCGGCCGCAACCCGGGCGGTGACGTGGTCACCACCATCCGGGCCCGGATGCAGGAGGCCGCCTTCCGCGGGCTCGCCGGCAGGCGCGGTGCGGTCGTGGCGATCCAGCCGTGGAGCGGCCGGATCCTGGCGCTGGTCTCGTCCCCGTCGTACGACCCGGGAGTTCTGTCCGGCACGGGCCGCGAGGTCAAGCGGTCCTGGCAGCACCTCACCACCTCCCCCGACCAGCCGATGCTGGCGCGGGCGATCCGGCAGACGTATCCGCCGGGCTCCACCTTCAAGATCGTGACGGCGGCGGCCGCCCTGGACGCGGGCGTGGTGACGGACGTCGACGCCCCCACCGACACCCCGGACCCGTTCGTCCTGCCCGGCACCCGCCGGGTGCTGCCGAACGAGGCGAAGGGCTGCGCGGACGCCTCGCTGGCCGACGCCGTCCGCTGGTCGTGCAACACGGTGATGGCCGGCCTGGGCGTGAAGGTCGGCCTGGAGAAGATGGTGGAGGCGGCGGGCAACTTCGGGTTCAACGACCCCGGCCTGCGGGTCCCGTCCTGGGTGGCGAGGTCGAACTTCGACACGGACATGAGCCCGGACCAGTTGGCGCTGTCCTCGATCGGCCAGTTCAACACGGCGGCGACCCCGCTGCAGATGGCGCTGGTGGCGGCGGCCGTCGCGAACAACGGCGAGATCCCCCGACCCCACCTGATCGAGCGCACGACGACCGCGGGCGGCACGACGCTCACCACGACCGTCCGCCGCACGTACCGCCGGGCGATGACCCCGTCGACCGCGACCCGCCTCCAGGACCTGATGGTCCGCGCGGTCACGGAGGGCACGGGCACGAACGCCGCCATCCCGGGCGCCCGCGTGGGCGGCAAGACGGGCACGGCCCAGCACGGCCCCGACAACACGGGCACCCCGTACGCCTGGTTCATCGCCTGGGCCCAGGCAGCGGACTCGGCCCAGCCGGCGGTCGCGGTGGCGGTGGTCGTCGAGGACGCGGAGGCGAACCGCACGGACATCAGCGGCGGCGGTGACGCGGCGCCGATCGCTCGGGCGGTGATGGAGGAGGGGTTGCGGGGGGAGGCGGAGGGGCGGTGAGGGGAATCTGTGGTCGCTTACGTGCGTGAGAGGTCCCGCCGAACGTCTCCGTTCGGCGGGACCTCTCACGTTTCAGCAATACGCCGTACGACTATCCGAGGTCCGCTGTCACGTGAGCGAGCCAGCGCTCGGCCCACTCTCGCGTCTCGGGCTCCAACCAGTCGAAGGCGAAGGCGATTCTTCCGGCGTGATCACGCAGTTCCTCGAAACGAGCAGGATGCGAGACGGCGCTCGCCCCAATGCCGTCCTGCCAAGAGGCGCCGTGCACGAGGATGTCCCCGTCGAGGGACATCATGATGAAGGCCGGATTATTCGCTCCCGCCCCAAGGATCCCGTTCTCACAGCCGACTCCCGCGATGTCCCAGTGGTCGGACAGCGTCACCCTGGCCCATCGCCAGGACTGGGACTCCCCGTCGACGGACGTGTCCTGCGCGACATCGACGCCGAGAAGAAATTCAGGACGGCCGCCGGCTCCCGGGGAGAACAGTCCGCTGTCCCGCGCCAGCCGTTCCCACTCCACGTTGAAACGGCTCCCCAGGTCCTTCTCCTCGTGCGCGAGGACGAACCCGTGCCGGCCGCTGTCCGGGCCGACGTGGCCCATGTAGCTGGCGACGTTGACGGGGGGCAGGTCATCGCGCGTTTCCAGCACCCCGTGGAAGACGAGCCCGGCGGCAATGAGCTTCTCCAGGGCCTCCTCTGCGACATCCACGCCACTGCTTCCTTTCTTGCCTGCAAAGACGAGCGGGCGGGCCGTCCTTTGCGGACGGCCCGCCCGTTCAGCATCTCACGGCCGGATATTACCTACGGCGCGCGTAGTGGTGGAGCGTCGGCCTGTTGTAATCGTGGACCCCCTTCTTCAGCGGGAACCACGCGATCTCACCGGTCGACGTATTCAACATGACACGGAGCTGGTTGTTCGCCGGAAGACCGATGTTCTCTCCATCGAAGATGGGGGAACCCACCCAGCTGTCCCAGCCTCGCGCGTTTCCTTCGTTCCGGAAGAAGTCCGGACCATTCGAGTTCACCCGCTGCCGGGCACCCGGGTTGTCGGCGACATAACGGCTCAGCCTGTCGAGCTGCCTGGTCAGGTCTTCGTAGTTCCTGAAGTACTCGTGCCAGGCGTCACTGCGGGCGTCACGTGCGGCGACGCTGTAGGGGTCGCCGTCGAACGCCGGGTTCTCCGGCGTCAGGCCGTCGCCTTCGTTGTCCCGGCTCGAACCGCAGTTGTGAACGAGAGCCGAGACATTCGCCGCCACGACGTAGTACGTGTGGACATCGGAGACGGTCAGGTTGTGGACCGTGGCGCCCCGAGCGGTCCAGCGCTCGATCGAACCGATCTGCACGTACGTGCCCGTGCTGGTCCGCAGCCACTGGCCCGGCGTGAGGTCGGTGGCATTGATCCACTTGCCGATCTCGGGCACCCAGAAGGGGTGACCATCGGTGGCCGTGAACTTCGCTGTCTTCGTCCCAGCCTTGCCGTCGATGTCGACAGTGACGGTCACGAGGTGCTTGAGGCCCTCGCCCTTGATGGCCGCCGTGACCGTCTCGATCCGGGTCTCGCCCGTCTTCGGGTCGGTCGCCACGACCTTGTCGCCGGCCTTGACCTTGTCGATCGACTTGGTGGAGCCGTCGGCCATCAGCACCTTCGTGCCGGGCACGAAGCTGTTGTTGATGGGGCAGGAACCACCGTCGGCCTTGCCGGAGCCACCGCTACCGCTCGAGCCGCCCTTGCTGCGTGAGGAGCCGCCGGCCTTGCCGCCGCCTCCGCCGCCACCGGAACTCTTGCCGGCGGACGCCTTCGGCTTCGGCTGGGAGGACGACTTCGGTGCCGCCTTGGCCTGCGACTTCTTCTGGACGGGGTTACCCGTCTTCCGCTTCGCGGCGGCCGCCGCGTCGGCCTTTCTCTTGGCTGCCTCCGCGGCCTTCTTCTTCGCTCTTTGAGCGGCCTCCTTCTTGGCCTTCTCGATGGCGGCCTTCTTGGCCCTCAAGGCTGCCGCCTCAGCGGCCTTGGCCGCCTTGAGCACGGCCTCCGCGGCCTTCTTCGCCGCCTTGAACGCCTGGATGGCGTTGATGGTGCGGTTGACCGCCTTGATGACGGACGGGATCTTGCCGAGCTTGGTCCACGGGATCGCGCCGATGATCAGGCTGCCGCAGGACCACATGTCACCGCCGAAGCAGGCCATGGCGTCGTTGATACCGATGAAGTCCTTCAGCGTCGCCCACGCGACGGAGAGGATCACCGAGGTCAGCGACTTGCCCATGGTGGCCTGCGCCTGCGCGACCTGCGCCGCGGACAGTCCGGCGCCTGCCAGTGCTGCGGCCTTCTCCGAAGCGGTCAGGCTGATCGCCAGACCGGTCGGATCCGAGTACGTCACCGGGTTGTTGTGCGCGTACACGTAGCCGTTGGCCTGCTGCGGATCGTTCAGGTCCAGCAGCGGGTCCGCGGACAGGAAGCGTCCGACGACGGGGTCGTAGAGACGGGCGCCGAGCGGCTGGAAGCCGGAGGCGTCGTCCCGCGTCTGTCCCGTGAATCCCCTGTGGTTCTGCATGTTCTGACCCGCGGTGCCGGCGGCACGCTCGTTGCCGAACGGGTCCTGCTTGCGGACACGGACCGGCTGGCCGCTGTAGAGGCCGACCTCGGTGTACGCGCTGCTCTGGTGATCCGTGGTCTGGGCGACCAGGGCGTCACCACCGGTGCCGTTGGCGTAGCGCATGACCGCGCCACCCGGAGCACTGTAGGTCCGCTCGGTGCGAACCAGGACGCCCCCCTGCTGGACGGTGACCGAGGTGTCGCCCAGGTTCAGAGTGGCCTGCTTGCCCTGGATGGTCAGCAGACGCCCGCCGTCGGGACCGTAGATGTGTCGGGTGTCGTTCTGCGGCAGCCACTGCTGGGCGGCTTGGGCCGCGTCACAGGTGGCGAGCACGATCGGCGTCGCGTTCGCGTTCACCGCGCCCTGCACCGCGAGGCACAGGCCGGAGGCGACGTGCGTCAGCTGACCCGCGGCGTTCCGCTTGAGCTGCTGCGCGCTGGTGCCGTCACACTTCCGCAGCTGGAGCGCCGAACCGGCGGTGTTGGCCGTCGGCTGGACACACCAGGTGTCGTACACCTGGAGCGTTCCGAGGCCGGCGTCCGACTGACCCGGAACCGGCTCGAAGTGCCATGCCTGCGCGACGGTGGCGTTGCACTGGTACAGCTGGATCGGCTGGCCGGCAGAGGCCAGACCCGACTTCAGGTCGAGGCACTTCTGGCCCAGACCCACGTACGGGGTCTTGCCGCCGGTGCCGGCGCCGGTGATCCGGTCCACCTGGCCGTCGGGGGTCCAGGACAACTCCTGCTTGTCGCCGTTCTGGATCGAGGTGATCGACTTGGTTTCGCCGGTCAGCTCGTACAGACGCGTCGCCTCTGCCGTGACCTGCGCACCTGCGGGCGTGGTGAAGGTCTTCGACACCTTGGTCAGCGTGTGCGGCTGCGCCTTGTCCACGCCCTTGCCGTACGTGTACGAGGTGACGGCGTCCTTGGCGGTGTTGCCGGAGAGGTCCTTCTCGTTCAGCACCGTACGGTTGCCGAGAAGGTCGTACTGGTACTCCTGCCAGTAGCCGGAGCCGTCCGGGCCGGAGGCGACGTTGACCGTGCCGTCGGCGTTCTTCGGGTCGGCCGAGCAGGAGGTCTGGTTCTTGTCGGTCCAGGCCTTTGCCAACTGACCCAGCGGGTCGTAGGCGAAGCACTGACGCTCCTCGATCCCGACGGACCTCTCCTGGATCGAGGTGATGTTACCGGCCGGGTCGTACGTGTAGGCCCGATTCGAGACGAGGTTGCCGCCGACCAGGCTGGCCGTGTTCTGCTCGCGGTAGACCGACTGTTCCTTGAGCTCACCGCTGCCCTCGTCGTACGAGCTCTGCGTCCACACCCGGTAGGGCTGGGCGCCGAGGGTGGAGCGGAGCACCTGGCCGTAGGGCGAGTAGACGGTCTCGGAGCCGTACCAGTCCTTGCCGGAGATGGAGAGCGGCTTGCCGTCCTTGTTGTAGCGGACGATCAGCTTCTCGGCATCGAACTTGCCCACCGCCGGAAGCGTGGTCTCCTCGAGCGCTCCCGTGTCCGAGTAGCTGTAGCTGTAGTTGTAGTCCCTGCTCAGGCCCCATGTGTCGGCGATCGACTGCGGCAGCGACAGGGTGGTCGAGGTCGGCTGGTACTCCTTGGTGTAGCCGTTGACCTTCTGCGTGTACGCCAGGTCATCGGTGTAGCGGGTGGCGGAGGCGGGCATGCCCTTGCCGCCCGGCACCGTGTCGTACGTGAACTCCGACAGGACCTTGCCGGTGGGGCCGTCCAGGCGCTGCTGCTTCGGCCGCGACAGCTCGTCGTAGCTGTTCCAGATCTTGACGCCACGGGCGTTGGTGAGCATCAGCAGGCGGCCGTGAGAGTCGTACTCGCTGCTGGTCGTACCCGTGTCCGGGTCGGTCGCCGTCAGCATCCGCCCGTTGTGGTCGTACGTCCACGTCCACGGGTGCGTCGGATCGGCAGACGCGGTGGCCTTCACGAGCTGGCCCAGGCGGTCGTACTCGTAGCGGGTCGAGGTGAAGCCGCCGGGTGCCGCCGGGTTGAAGGTGTCCGCGCGGGTGGTACGGCCAAGCGCGTCGGTCCAGACGCGGTAGGACGAGTCGCCCTGCGGCTGGATGACCTTCGACCAGCCCTGGCCGTACTCGTAGCGGACGGCCCGCTCCGGGTACGCCCTGGAGGTGGCCTCCTGGGTGGTCGGGTCCACGTACTTCATGTACGGGGTCTCCTGGACCACACGGCCCAGGCCGTCGTACGTGTAGCGCGTGATGTTCGGAATGGCGGTGTCGGCCAGCGGCGTGAACAGCTGGCCCGGCGTGGCCTCCCTGGTCAGGTAGGCGTTGTTGGTCTGCCAGACCTCACCGGAGCTGTTGTACAGGGTGTCGGTGACGAGCCAGCCGGCGTCGTTGTCGGCCTCCTCCATCTGCTGCCGCTCACGGCCGAGGCCGTCGTACAGCGTCACGGAGGTCTCGATCCGGTCCTCGTAGCCACGCGAGTAGGTCGTGACGTACGGAGGCTTGCGGATCTTGGTGTTCTCGTCGGTGGGGTCGGTCTCTTCCTTCGGGATCGTGTAGACCGCGCGGAAGTCCGGCACGCCGGAACCGGGGGTGCGGCCCGGGGCCCACGCCTCGGCAAGCCGGCCCATGGGGTCGTACAAGGCCTCGCTGACGTGGCCGTTGGCATCGGTCGTCTTCAGGGTGACCGAGCGGCCCGGCTCCAGCTCCTGGATCTGGGTGTGGCCCAGAGTGTTGGACTGCGTGATCTTGAAGACCTGCCCGGTGGGCGGGTCGAACGTGATGGTGGACGACTTGCCGTCGGGGTCTGTCTGGCGAATCACACGGCCGATGGCGTCGAAGCCGGTGGTGCCCGCACTCTGGAAGCCGGTACCAGCACCGTTCAGCGACCACGCCTCAGTGGCCAGACCACGAGTGGTGGAGGCGAGCGCAGTCCCGTACGCCGTGCCGTCGTACGCGGTACGCGTAGCACCGCTCAGCGTCGACAGGTCCGCGAAGTTCGCCGCCGCACACGTCGTCGGCGAGACCAGCACCTGCTTCGAAAGCCCGATCAGGTTCTTCGTCGTCTGGTGCAGGTACTCCGACTTCGTGCACGACTCGTCACCGCTCTTGCCGGTGTCGCCCAGCGACTCCACCAGCACCGGCAGCCCGTACGTCGGCTCGTACGTCGTCAGCGTCTTGACCGTGCGCAGGGTGCGCGGGTCGTCCGTGTTCGTGCCCGACGACTTGGTGTACGCGATCTCCTCGGGCTCCGTGACGCGCCAGGCCTTGAGGTCGCTCACGCCGTCGTCGCGGTCGCGCTTGGCCAGTTCCGTGGCCTCGGGGATGGTGACGCTGCGGGACAGCCAGTCGGTGTCCGCGTCCGTCGCGTCGGTGTAGGTGAGTTCCTCGGATATGCGGCCGGCGAACGGCTCACGGTCGTAGACCGTCGACCCGTCCGAGGCCTTGATCACGTTGCCGTGGACGTCCTTCATCGGCACGGTGTCGCCCATGCCGCGGAAGAAGCGGGTCACGGCCTTGGACTGCTTGCTGTTGACCGAGGGGTCCTCGGTGCCCGTGATGACGGTGGTCTGCTCGAAGCCCGCGAACTGCGAGTACGTCCGGGTGGACTTCTTGGAGAACTCGGCCTCGGCCAGCTTCCAGCCGGGGTTCTTGTACGCGTACGCCGTCTTGGTGGGGTAGGCGCCGTCGACGTTCGGGAGTTCCTCGATCGCCGTGGCCACGTACTTGTGGAACCACGAGATGTCCTCGACCTCGGGGTCCGGGTTCCAGTACGACGGGTAGCAGAGGCGGTTGTTGGCCTTCAGCGCGGCCGTGTCCGTCTTGCCGGGCAGGTTCTGGCCGGTGGCGCAGTCGTCCGCGGTGTCGCCCCACGCGGGGATGTTGTACGTGACGACGGTCTCGCCGCCGTACTCGTTGATGACACGCGCGACGCGCAGCCGGGAGAAGCCCGGACGCGGGTCGATCGGGTCGCCCTTCTTGGCCGAGCCGTCCGCGGCGTCCGTGGTGCGCCGCTTCATGACGCGGTTCGGCATGTCCTCGGCGTTGGGCTCGAACCGCACCGGGTTGAGCTCGACCTTCGCGTCGGTGGTGCCCTTGCGGGCGTAACCGGTGCGCTGGATGGACTCCAGCCACAGGGCGGTGTTCGCGTTCGGGGTGCCGTTGCGCTGCTCGGCGAAGCTCTGCGTCAGCGTGTACTCGTCGACGACCTGGCGGGCGTCGGTGTCGGTACGGCGCTGGGCGGACGTGGTGATCTTGGTGAGGCGCTTGCGGGACCAGAAGCTCGGGCCCGCGTTCCAGCACATCTTGCCCTTGTCGCAGCGCAGGTCTGCGGGGGTGTCGTACCAGATGCTGAAGTTGGTGGGGTTCTTCGAGGTGAAGTTGGCCTCGGTGCACTTCACGGCGTCCAGGCAGCGCTCGTCGACGGTGAAGCCGACGCGGGCCGGGGCGGTCGCGCTGAAGATGTTGTCCTTGCGCTGGCCGTAGTAGATGTGGTCGAGCCAGCCGTCGCGGTCGTAGACGACCGGACCCTTGAAGTACAGGTTCCGGGCGTAGTAGTTCTGTTCCTTCTTCCACCACAGCGACATGGCGTTGCCGTGGACGTCCTCGACGTAGTCGAGGCCCCAGCGCCAGCCCTGGTTGCAGTAGGACTTCTTCCAGTCCTCGACCGTCGAGCCCTGGTAGCACGGCTCACCGGAGTGGTTGCCGTAGACGGGGACGTTGAGGACCGAGTTGGTCTTCGGGTCGTCGTCGGCGGTGTCCGTGGTGCCCTTGTCGGACCAGCCGGGCAGCTTGTTCAGGCCGAAGTGGTACCGGGTGCCGTCCTTGGTGGTGACGATCCAGTACTCGCCGTCCTTGGCGCCGTTGCCGGTGCTCTGGCCCTTGACCTGCTCGATCTTGGAGCCGTCACCGTTGGCGGTGAACCACTTGCCCTTGGCGGCGTCCCAGACCAGCTCGGTGGTCATGCCGCCGAGCGAGAGGGTGGCGTTGTTGGAACCCCAGCACAGGTCGGGCGTCTTGTGGGTGGGGTTGTTGGAGCCGGCCTTCTTCGCGTCCTGGCGGCAGCTGGTGTACGTACGGGTGATGGAGCCCGCGTTGTAGTCCCAGCCGTCACCGATCCAGGAGGCCTGGTTGTTGCTCGACGAGGTGCGGCCGTCGACCGTCTGCGACGAGTAGCCCAGGGCGACCTTCGGCATGAGGCCGCCGGCGGTCTCCGGCACCTGCACGTCGTACGAGTAGGTGAAGGCACCGGAGGAGGAGCCCGCCGACCAGTTGCCGGAGGACAGCAGCGGGGTGGCGGTGAAGTCACCGGACGCGGAGGCGCCGGTGTCCATCATGCCGACCGCGCCGGAGCCGCTGGAGGTGCCGGCGGTCGAGAAGGACGCCTTGTCGGCCGTCCTCTTGCCGTTGCCGTCGGTGGTGGCGTCGCCGCCGTCGAGCAGCTTGCCCACCGGGACGGTGCCGGTGACCAGCGTGCGGTGCTTGGCGGACTTGGCGGACTTGGTGTTGGTCGGCGCGTCCTTGGCCGGGACCGTCTCCACGGTCGAGCGCAGCGGCTCGAGCGTGTCGCCGGTGTCGGAGCCGTCCTTGCCGGACATGGTCTCCGTGCCGGCCTCGGCCTCGCAGTCGCCCACGCCGAGACCGTCGATGACGCAGTCGGGCAGCAGGACGAGACCGAACCGGTCGGCGGCCTGCGGACCGTAGAGGTCGGCGAAGCCGGTGGTGTCGACGCTGAGCGCGACCTGGGCGGCCGGGTCCGCGGTGGCCGGCGGCGTGATCTTCATGATCAGGCCGGGCACGCCCGCGTCCTGGGACTCGGTCGGGGTCTGCAGGTCGACGGTCCAGTCGCCCGCGACGGCCGCCGGGTCCGTGCCCTCGGGCACGCCGATGGCGACGGGCAGGTCACCGGAGACCGGCTTCATGGTGCCGGGCTCGTCGGTCGGCTCCAGCGGGGCCGTACCCACGCCGCCCGTCCACGGGACCGCGTTCTTCGGGTCGTACGGGTCGATCGGGTTCTGCGGAGCCAGGCTCAGCTTCGTGTCCGCCGTGTCGTCGCCCTCGGCCTCGGTGGCCTTGGGCAGGTCCGGCAGATCGACCTCGGAGATGGACTCCTCACGGCTCATGCCCGGGCCGGGGATGGCCAGCGCCTCCCCGCCCAGGCTCGTCACCGTCAGTGTCGAGGACAACAGCAGGACGATCGCCGCGCGGCTTCGCCGCCGGCGCCGTCGTTGAGACTCTGTCAAGGCTGGGCGTCCCCGCCCCAGCCATGACAGCGGACCTGAAGCACGCATACGCGTCGACTCCCACCCTGGCAGTTCGAACAACCGATTGAGGTGCGGAAACACCAAAAGGCACACGCCTGGCTCAGGCGCGTGCGTGCGCACTCTCTGTCATGTCTGGACCACGTGGCAATTCCGGTCCGGACCGCGTAAAGCAGAGATAAGTGATCTCGCTCACGGGATGAAGAGCGTCGGATCGTCGCACTGACGAGCATTCGGACAGACGCCCCAATAACCCGCGATCATGGCCGTTCTCCGCACCGAAACACCCTGAACCGGACCTCACTGACGCCCCGTCGAGGAGGTTCCCTCGTTTGCGTAACGGATTCATAAATCCTTCACGCATGGACGTGGTCCTTCACGTGTGTGATCGTGTGCGCGCCTTATGCCCCGCGGCCTGCCGAACGGGGCTTGCTGTGTTGTCCACCATCCGTCTGGTTCACACGGGAGTAGACCGCCGTGCCCGCGCCGCCTCGTTATCTCAGCCCCTTCGTGCGCACGCGCACACGGCTGTCCCTGACACTCGGCCTCGTTCTGGCCGCCCTGACCGCTGCCCTGCTGCCCTGGTGGCAGCCCGGCTCCACCCCGCCCGCCGAAGCCGGCAAGCGGCCCGTCGACGCCAAGCCCGCGTCGACCGGCCCCAAGGACGAGGCCACCGCCATGGCCGAGGCCGTCCGCACCGGCAAGAAGGTCCTCGTCGAGACGGCCACCACGGCCACGGACATGACCTGGGCCCTGCCCGAGGGCACGTTCCGCACGCAGGCGCACGCGCTGCCGCAGCGCGCGAAGAACGCCGCCGGACACTGGGCCCCGATCGACAACACCCTGAAGCGTTCCGCGAAGGCGGGCCGTGGACTGGGCATCGCGCCGGTGAACGCCGCCGTGCCGGTCCGGTTCGCCTCCGGGAACGCCGACGGCTCGCGTGCGAACCGCTCGTACGCCCGCGCCCCGCAGCCCGGTGAGTCGGTGCTGGCGGAGGCCGAGTTCGCCGGTCACACCATTTCCTTCACCTGGCCCGGCGCGCTGCCCGAGCCGGTGCTCGACGGTCCGCGCGCCCTCTACTCCGAGGTGCTGCCCGGCGTCGACCTGCTGCTGGTCGCCCGCGAGGAGGGCGGCTTCGGCCAGGTCCTCATCGTGAAGACCGCCGAAGCGGCGAAGAACCCGGCCCTCGCCAAGGTGCGTTACGGGCTGCGCTCGGCCACCGCCACCTTCCGCAACGACCCCGAGCACGGTCGTGTCGTGGCCACGGACAAGGCCGGCAAGGAGGTCGCCTCCCTGCCGACGCCGTTCGCCTGGGACTCCCGCGGCCGCGACCGCGAACTCCCCGCGGGCACCGCGCCGCGCACCGCCACGGGCACCCCGGCCGAGGTCCTGAAGCTGTCCGGCCTGTCCGGCATCGAGCCGGGCGCCACGTCCGCGCAGCTGCCCGTCGCGCTGGAGGGTGACGGCACCGGAACCGCCACGATCGCGCTCGACGTCGCCGGAACGGGTCTGCTGTCGAAGAAGGACGTGACGTACCCCGTCTTCGTCGACCCGACGCTCACTCCCGGCACCGCCGCCTGGGCTCTGGTGGTCAAGAACTACCCGAACTCGAACTACCTCAACGGCACCAACTACAGCGGTGGTACGACCGAGGCCCGCGTCGGCCACGAGAACGACACCAACATCACCGCCCGCTCGTTCTGGCGCATCGGCTTCAACAACAACATCAAGACCGCGACGGTCACGCGCGCCGTCTTCAAGGTGAACAACACCCACTCGTGGTCCTGCAGCGGCCGCGAGTTCCAGTTCTACCGGACGGGCTCGATCTCCTCCGGCACGACCTGGAACGCCCAGCCGTCCTGGTCGGCGCAGCTGAAGAAGTGGAGCTTCGCGCACGGCTACTCCTCGTCCTGCCCGGACGAGTACGAGGCCATCGACGTCAAGTCGACCGCGCAGAGCGCCGCCACCGGCGGCTGGTCGAGCATCACCTTCGGCCTGCGCGCGACCTCGGAGACGGACACCTACACGTGGCGCAAGTTCGCCGCCAAGTCCGCGCTGATGGAGTACGACTACAACCGGCCGCCGAACGAGCCCACCGACGGTGAGATCAACGGCTTCGACTGCGTCGTCAGCGCCACCGGCCCGGGCCAGACCCTGGGCAAGACCAACCTGGTCCTGAAGGCCAAGGCCGTCGACCCCGACAACAACCTCAAGGGTCTGCGGTTCAAGTTCTGGAAGAAGGGCGACGCCGTCCCGGCCGGCACCCTGGTGACCAACCTGTCCAGCGGCTGGGCGTCGACGACGATCGCGTCGACCACCCTGGTGGACAAGGCCACCTACTTCTGGGCGGTCCGCGCCGAGGACTCCGGCGGCCTCTCGTCCAGCTACTTCCCGGCCAACACCGCCGACAACTGCGCCGTCACCATCGACGGCTCGGCGCCTCCGCCGCCGTCGGTCGCCAGCACGGAGTTCAAGCGGGCCACCTCCGACGGAGCCACCTGGGCCACCGTCAAGTTCGGCTCGACCGGCTCCATGACCTTCACCTCCCCGGGCGCCGCCAAGTTCCGCTACGGCTGGGAGGGCGTCAGCTACGTCGACGTGCCCGCCACCAACGGCTCGTACACCGCGACGGGCCTGAAGCCGCTGCACGCCGGTCCCAACTGGATGCACGTCTTCGCGCTGGACTCCGTCGGCAACGTCAGCGCCCGCACCGACTACGCCACCTACGTCCCGCCGCGCGACGCCGCGGACGGACCGATGGACGTGGGCGGCGACGGCGTCCCCGACCTGATGATCATCGACGCCAACGGCAACTTCTTCTCGTACCCGGGCACCCCGGGCGGCGAGCTGTACGCCGGCCTCACCGGCTCGTACTCCATCGGTGCCGACGGCAAGCCGGTCCTGGCGCCCAAGACGCCCTGGTGGAACGGCACCAAGGCCGCGCTGATCTCCCACTACCAGGACGTCTACCCGGGCGACGGCTCGACCGACCTGTTCGCGGTCGACCCCGACGGCACGTTCTACCTGTACCCGGGTGACGGCTACGGCACGTTCAACGTCGACCAGCGGCTGAAGATCCGCCTGCCGTCGAACGCCCCCGCGCCGTCCACCTGGGTCCAGATGAAGGCCATCGGCGACATCACCGGTGACAAGCTGCCGGACGTCGCCGTGCGGGCCGGCACCGCGTTCTGGGTCCTCTCCGGCTACACCGGCGCCAGCTTCCAGTCGGCGACGCTGATGGAGGGCACCGCCTGGGCGCGCCGCGACATCGTCAACCTCGCGGACATCAACAAGGACGGCACGCCGGACCTGCTCTGGCGCAACCTGGACGCCGGCTCCATGTACGTGCGTCACGGCAAGCCGGGCTCCGTGGCCGGCAGCGTCGACCTGAACTCCCTGAAGGTGGCCGCGAACTCGCTCAACGGCGACGTGTCCTACGGCTCCAGCTGGACCGAGGCCAACGTGTCCACGGCGATCGGCATCCCCGACGTCAACGGCGACGGCGTCCCGGACATCTGGGCCCGGTTCGCCGACACCGGCAACATCAAGCTGTACTACCCGTCCACCACCAACACCAACCCGCCGGTCAAGACGGTCCTGTCGGTGAACTGGAACGGCATCAAGTCCTTCGGCTGATCCGTCCCCCGCACACCGGCCGCAGGCCGGCCGTACGGCGAGCGAGCCCCCGGCGCCTCATGGCACCGGGGGCTCGCCCGTCGTGGCGCCCGGGATGACCGTCGAGGCCCGGCGGGCCTCCTGCTGCCGGACACCGGGTCGACAAGTCGTGCGCGAGGGATTGACGGCGTTGCTGACGGCGAGTCTCATAAGTGGCATGGCGAGTCTCACCGAGCCCGACTTCACCCTCCTGCGCGACGCCCTCGGCCCGTTGCGCGACCGCGAGCAGGTCGCCGAACGGCTCCTGGAGTCGTCCCTCCGGCACTCCTTCGACCCCGAGACCGACCTCGACTGGGACGCGCCCTTCGAGGACGGCAAGTGGTTCTGGCCGCCGGAGCTCGTCTCGCTCTACGACACCCCGCTGTGGCGGCGGATGTCCGAGGAGCAGCGGATCGACCTGTCCCGCCACGAGGCCGCCTCGCTGGCCTCGCTCGGGATCTGGTTCGAGGTCATCCTGATGCAGCTCCTCGTCCGGCACATCTACGACAAGCCGCTCACCAGCAGCCACGTCCGCTACGCGCTCACCGAGATCGCCGACGAGTGCCGGCACTCGATGATGTTCGCCAGGCTGATCCGGCGCGGCGGCGCGCCCGAGTACCCGGTGCCGCGGGTCTACCACAACCTCGGCCGGATCCTGAAGACCGTCTCCACCACGCCCGGCTCCTTCGCGGCGACCCTGCTCGGCGAGGAGATCCTCGACTGGATGCAGCGGCTGACCTTCCCGGACGAGCGCGTGCAGACGCTGGTGCGCGGCGTCACCCGCATCCACGTGGTCGAGGAGGCCCGGCACGTCCGCTACGCGCGGGAGGAGCTGCGCCGCCAGATGATCACCGCGCCGCGCTGGGAGCAGGAGTTCACCCGCCTCAGCTGCGGCGAGGCCGCCCGGGTCTTCTCCACCTGCTTCGTCAACCCGGCCGTCTACGACCACGTGGGCCTCGACCGGCGCGAGGCCGTCGCGCAGGTACGGGCGAGCGGCCACCGGCGCGAGGTGATGCAGTCCGGCGCCAGGCGGCTCACCGACTTCCTCGACGACATCGGCGTGCTGCGCGGTCCGGGCCGCCGGCTCTGGAAGTCGTCCGGATTGCTGGCCTGAGGACCCGGCACCGGCGTTACGCTGCGGGCATGACCAGTGCCGCCACGCCCGCGTACCGCCGGCTCAGCGTCGAGGAGCGGCGGCTCCAGCTGCTCGACGCGGCCCAGACGCTGTTCGCGCACCGGCCGCCGGAGGACGTCTCGCTCGACGACGTCGCCGAGGCCGCGGGCGTCTCGCGCCCGCTCGTCTACCGCTACTTCCCGGGCGGGAAGCAGCAGCTGTACGAGGCGGCGCTGCGCTCCTCCGCGGACGCGCTGGAGCACTGCTTCGCCGAGCCGCCCGAGGGCCCGCCCACCGAGCGGCTCGCCCGGGTGCTCGACCGCTACCTGGCCTTCGTCGACCAGCACGACGCCGGGTTCGCCGCCCTGCTGCGCGGTGGGAGCGTCGCCGGGACCTCGCGGACCTCGGCGATCGTGGACGAGGTGCGGCGGGCCGCGGCGGAGCAGATCCTGTTCCACCTGGGCGTGACCGAGCCCGGGCCGCGCCTGTCGATGATGGTGCGGACCTGGATCGCGGCGGTGGAGGCCGCCTCGCTGATCTGGGTGGACGAGGACAAGCGGCCGCCGGCCGGCGAACTGCGGGACTGGCTGGTCGACCACCTGGTGGCGCTGCTGACGGTGACCGCGGCGAGCGACCCGGAGACCGCCGGGGTGGTGGCCCGGATCCTGAGGCAGGAGCGTGCGGCGGGGCCGGTCGGCACGCTGGCGAGGAACGTCGCGCCGGTGGTGAGCGAGGCCGCCCACCTGCTGTGAGTCCGGCGCCGGGCTCGCGCACGGCGGAGGGGACACTGGTGGGGTGAAGAGCGAGAACACCCCTTTCCGCGGCGGCCCCCTCGACGGCCGGGTGCTGCCCGTCCTGGTCGGCCCGACCGGTCATCCTCCGAAGTGGTACGAGGTGCCGGTCCCCGCGCACGACGGCCGCCCCCCGGTGCTGTACGCCTACCGCCGCGAGCCGGCCGGCTACACCAGGCGGCTCGGGCTCCAGCGCGGCTGGGTGTACGTGTACGCGCCGGGCGGGCGGGAGCGCCGGGAGATCAGGTGGCCCTGGTCGAAGCCGGCCGCTCCGGAGGAGGCCGGTCCGTCCGGGAAGCCGACTGCTCCGGACGAGTGAGCGCGCCGAGCCGCCACCCGTTCATCCGTTCATCGGACTATTCCTGCCGTCATCATCCCCGGTGGAGGTGGTGACGTGCCGGGACGACAGCTGCGCACGGTCCGCACGGGGACGAAGGCAGGCTCGGAGACGGGCACGAGGACAGGGGCGACGGCGGGGAGGCAGGCGGGAAGGCGGACAGGGAGGCGGGGCACGAGGCAGGCGGGAAGGCAGGCGGGGACGCGGCCGGGGAGGACGACGCGAAGGCTGACCCGCGTGCTCACCGGTGTGCTGACCGGCGTGCTCGCCACGGTGACGACCCTCGCCGCGGGCCCGGCGGCGGCGACGGCAGCCGCGACGGCTCCCGCCGAACCCACCGACTCCGTATCCGGACTTCTCACCCGCCTCCGCACCCTCTACCAGGAGACCGAGCGGGCGGCCGAGGCCTACAACGCCGCCGACGAGGCGCTCAGGAAGCAGACCGCCGACACCCGCAGGACGGACGCCGAGCTGACCACCGCCCGGCGGGCCCTGGAGCGGGGCCGCGACGAGGCCGGCCTGCTGGCCCGGAAGCAGTACCAGGGCCGCTCCGAACTCTCCCCGTACCTCGGGCTGCTGCTCGCGCCCGACCCCCGGCGCGCCCTCGACCAGGAGCACCTGCTGGCCCGCGCGGCCCGCGAACGGGCCGGCGTCGTCACGCGCCTCCAGACCGCCGAGAAGAAGGCCGACGCCCTCGCCACGGCCTCCCGCAAGGCCCTCGACCGCCGCAAGGCCCTGCTCGCCGGCCTGCGGAAGCAGCAGGACACGGTCAGGACGAGGCTCGGCGAGGTCGAACGGCTGCTCGCCTCGCTCACCGCCGAGCAGCTCGCCCGGCTCGCCTCCCTGGAGAAGGCCCAGACCGCGGGCGCGCAGAGCCAACTCCTCGGCTCCGGTGCCCTCGGCGGTCCGCGCACCCCCACCGCGGCCGGCGCCGAGGCGCTGCGCTTCGCGGTCCGGCAGATCGGCAAGCCGTACGAGTGGGGGGCGGAGGGCCCCGACACCTACGACTGCTCCGGTCTCACCCAGCAGGCCTGGGCGGCGGCGGGCCGCGAGGTCCCGCGCACCAGCCAGGAACAGTGGGCCACGCTCCCCCGCGTGCCCCTCGACCGGCTGCGTCCCGGCGACCTGGTCGTCTACTTCCCCGAGGCCACCCACGTCGCGCTCTACCTCGGCGACGGGCGCGTCGTCCACGCCCCGCGCCCCGGTGCCCGCGTCAAGGTCTCCCCGATCGCCGCCAACCCGCTGCTCGGTGCCGTCCGCCCGGACCCGGACGGCGGGCCCCTGAAGACGTACACGCCGCCCGAGCTCCCCGAGGGAGCCACGGACGGCGCGGACGAGGGCTTCGGCGGGACTCAGCCCGCGGACACCGAGGCCAGGTAGGCGGCGGTCTTCTCCGGGTCGAAGAAGAAGTCCTCGAAGTCCGCGGGGTCGTCGAAGCCGTTCGCGAAGCGGTCGGCGACCGGCTGGAGCTGCCCCGCGGCGCCCAGCAGGCCGAGGACGTGCTCCGGCGGCGGCGCCAGCATCGCGTTGGTCCACTTGGTGACGGGCTCCGCGATCCGCCAGTAGCGGTCGAAGGTGGCCCGCATCCACTCCTCGTCGAAGGGACGGTCGCCGTGCTCGACGATCGACGCGAGGTACGTGGCGGCGCACTTGGACGCCGAGTTGGAACCCTGGCCGGTGATCGGGTCGTTGGCCACGACCACGTCGGCGACGCCGAGGACGAGACCGCCGCCGGGCAGGCGGCCGATCGGGTTGCGGACGGTCGGGGCGTAGCGGCCGGCCAGGGTGCCACCCGCGTCGGTCAGCTCGACCTTGGTGGCACGCGCGTACTCCCAGGGCGTGAACCTCTCCATCAGCTCCAGGGTGAGCGCCAGGTGCTCGGACGGGTCCTTGACGCCCTGGAAGACGTCGAGCGGGCCGCCCGGGACGCCCTCCCAGAAGAGGATGTCGGCGCGTCCCGAGGTGGTGAGGGTCGGCATCACGAACAGCTCGCCGACGCCCGGCACGACGTTGCACCGCACCGCGTCGAACTCCGGGTGCTCCGGCCGCGGGCCGAGACCGTGGACGTACGCCACGGCGAGGGCGCGCTGCGGCCGGTCGTACGGAGAGCGGGCGGCGTCCCGGGCGAACATGGAGACCAGCTCGCCCTTGCCGGCCGCGACCAGGACCAGGTCGTAGCCGCGCGAGAAGTAGTCCAGGTCGCCGACGGCCGCGCCGTGGACGACCAGCTGGCCGCCGCGCTGGACGAAGGTCTCCATCCAGCCGGACATCTTCACCCGCTGGTCGACGGACTGCGCGTGGCCGTCGAGCCGGCCGACCCAGTCGATGGCGCGGGCCGGGGAGTCCGTGCCGACGGTGGCGGGGTCGGCGACCGAGACGCCGAGGCCCTCGATCCTCGGGGCCTGCTGCTCCCAGAAGTCGAGGCCCAGGTCACGCTCGTGCCCGAGCGCGGTGGCGAACATGCACTGCGTGGACATCACCCGCCCGGCGCGGATCTCGTCCGCTGTGCGGTTGGACATCAGGGTGACTTCGTAGCCCTTCGACTGCAGTCCGAGGGCGAGCTGGAGACCGGACTGGCCGGCGCCGACTATGAGTATCTTCCGCATGGGCGACCTTGGGTGTGCTCGGAGGGTGTGCTCGGTGGTGGGCGGAGGGGGAGGGACGAGGGCCGTTCGCGAACGGCAGGGCCGTCCGGGACCGATCAGGAGCCGTTCGGGAACGGCCGGGCCGTCCGGGAACGATCAGGAGCCGTTCGGGAACGACCACGAGTCGTTCGGGAACGCCCGGGCTATTCCGGAGTGGCTTCGAGGGCGTGCTCGACCATCGCGAGCAGCGTCTCGACCACGCTGTACCGCTTGCGCGCGTCCATGATCATTATCGGGACGTGCGGCGGTACGGTCAGGGCGTCCCGGACGTCCTCGATCTCGAACCGCTCGGTGCCCTCGAAGTGGTTGACGGCCACGATGTACGGCAGCTCGCAGCTCTCGAAGTAGTCGAGCGCCGGGAAGCAGTCGGTGAGCCGGCGCGTGTCGGCCATGACGATCGCGCCGATCGCGCCCCGCACCAGGTCGTCCCACATGAACCAGAAGCGCTGCTGGCCGGGCGTGCCGAAGACGTAGAGCACCAGGTCGTCGTCGAGCGTGATCCGGCCGAAGTCCATCGCGACGGTCGTGGTCAGCTTGTCGGGCGTGGCGGTGAGGTCGTCGGTGTCCTCGCTCGCCGAGGTCATCAGCGCCTCGGTCTGGAGCGGGGTGATCTCGGAGACGGCGCGGACGAACGTCGTCTTTCCGACGCCGAAGCCGCCCGCGACGACGACCTTGGTGGCCGTGGGGGCACGCGTGTGGTCCAGCTGCCAGTCCTGGGCGCCCTCTTCGGGATCGGGCGCCGCGGACCCGGCCGGGGATCCGCCCGGGGACTCGGCCGTGGGCTGGGCGGGAATGCCGGCGACCGCCGGCGGTTCGGCGACCGAGGTCGCGTCAGAGACGGCGGAGTCCACTCAGCACCCTTTCGAGGAGCGCGCGGTCGGGCTGGCCGGTGCCGTGACCGGTCCCGTACACACGGATCTTTCCCTGGTCGGCCAGGTCGCTGAGCAGCACCCGGACGACACCCAACGGCATCTTCAGGAGGGCCGAGATCTCCGCGACCGTGCGCATCCGGCGACAGACCTCGACGACGGCCCGCATCTCCGGCATCAGGCCGCGCGCCGCGGGGCCTCGGTCGGTGAGGGCCTTGCGCTCGGGCGCCGCCTCCAGCGCGGCCACGAAGGTCTCCACCAGGAGCACGTGGCCGAAGCGGGTGCGGCCGCCGGTGAGCGAGTAGGGACGGACTCGGGAGGGGCGGCGCCCCTCCCCGCGTATCGGCAGCCGGTGGGCGTGCACGGCCGCGGTCACCGGTCGCCCTCCGCGGTCCGGGCCGACCTGGCCAGTTCACTGCGCAGCTCGGGGGTGAGGACGTGCCCGGCACGGCCCACGAACAGCGCCATGTGGTACGCGACGACGCTCATGTCGCAGTCGGGCGTGGCGTGCACGCCGAGCAGCGAGCCGTCGCTGATCGACATGACGAAGACGCTGCCCTCCTCCATCGCCACCATGGTCTGCTTGACGCCGCCGCCGTCCATCAGCCGGGCGGCGCCCACGGTGAGGCTGCCGATGCCCGAGACGATGGTGGCGAGGTCGGCGCTGGAGCCGCGCGGGCCGTCCGTGCGGTCGGCCGTGGGTGCCCCGGTCTGGGCGTCCGGGTCCGACGAGAGCAGGAGCAGTCCGTCCGAGGACACCACGGCGACGGAGCGGACCCCCGGCACCTCCTCGACCAGGTTGCCCAGCAGCCACTGCAGGTTGCGGGCCTCGCTGCTCAGTCCGAATGTTCCGGTCGCGGTCAACTGCGTGCCTCCTCGACGGTGTCCCCCGTGTTCTCCGTGTACGTATCGGGCCGTGCGGTCTCAGCGGCGCGGATCTCGGCGGCCACGTCGCGGCGGCCGTTCTCGGCTCCTCGCTGGAAGCCGCCGAGCCGCCTGCGCAGCGCCTCGGCGTCCACGCCGCCGCGTCGTATCGGGGCGGCGGAGGTCCTGGTCTGGCGCACGGTCCGCGGCGTCCGCTTGGGCAGGCCCTTGTCGGTGACGCGCTCCCACCGCCCGGCCTGCGGACCGGGCTCGGGCTCCCCGGCCGCCGGTGCCTCCGCGAACGGCTCCTCGGGCGCCCGCTCGTGGACGTCCGGCTCGGCCGGCGGATCCGGCAGCCGCACCTGGAGCGTGGTCTCGGCCACGGACTGTCCGGGGGCGGGGACGGACGGCACGGGCTGCCCGGACGGGGCAGCATGCGCGGTCTGCGCGGTCTGCCGGGTCTGCCGGGTCTGCGCGGACGGGTCAGCCTGCGCGGCCTGCCCTGACTCCCTGGTCTGCTCGAACCGCCCGGGCTGCTCGAACTGCCCGGGCTGCTCGAACTGCCCGGGCTGCTCGAACCGCCCGGCCTGCCCTGGCTCCCCGGCCTGCTCGAACTGCCCGGCCTCGGGCTGCTGCCGTGCCTCCGGGGCGGGGACGCCCTCGTACGTCGGCTCCGGCGCCGTCGCCGCCTGCGCCTCGGCCGCCTGCGCGGCTTCGGCCTCCGCGGCCTCCGCCTCCGCGATCGCGCGTTCCGCCGCCTCGACCAGCGGGTCGCGGTGGCGGGAGGGCAGCGTGTTGGAGTTGGCCTCGGCGACGGAGCCGGGGAGGTTGAGGACGGGCGCCTGGGCGCCCGTGGCCGCGAGCGTCACGGTCGGCGGCACGGTGGCCGGCGGGGCCGTGGGCAGCAGCGGAAGCGGGAGGACCACGACGGCTGTGGTGCCGCCCTGGGTGTGCTCGCGCAGCTCCACCCGTACGCCGTGGCGCGCGGCGAGCAGCGCGGTGACGCGAATGCCGAGTCCCTCGCCGTCCGCGCCGGCGGTCCCGGGGTCGGCGAGCCGGGCGTTGAGCTCGGCGAGGCGGGCCGCGGCGATGCCGATGCCGCCGTCCTGGACGGAGAGCATCACCTCGCCGGACTCCAGGAGCCAGCCGGAGAGCTGGACCTGGGTGTCGGGCGGCGAGAAGGAGGTCGCGTTCTCCAGGAGTTCGGCGATCAGGTGGCTGAGGTCGTCGGCCGCGAAGCCGGCGACCTGGGCGTGCGGGGGCAGCGACTGGATGCTGACCCGCTCGTAGCGCTCGATCTCGCTGACCGCGGCGCGCAGCACGTCCACCAGCGGGACCGGTCCCGGGTGGCCGTGGTGGTGCTCGTGGCCGGCCAGGACCAGCAGGTTCTCGCTGTGCCGGCGCATGACGGTCGCCATGTGGTCCAGCTTGAAGAGGGTGGCGAGCCGGTCCGGGTCCTGCTCGCGCTCCTCCAGCTTCTCGATGACGCCGAGCTGGCGCTCGACCAGCCCGAGGCTGCGCAGCGAGAGGTTGACGAAGGTGTGGTGGACGGTGTCGCGCAGCCGTTCGAGCTCGGCGGTGAGCAGGGCGTTCTGGCCCTGGAGCTCGGCGCGCTGGGCGGCGAGCTCGGCAGCGAGTGCCTCGCGGGCCTCGGCGAGGTCGGCGCGTTCGCCGTCGAGCCGCTCGACCTGGGCGGAGAGCGCGGCCAGCCTGCCCTGAAGGGTGTTGAGGGACCGTACGACCTGGGCGAACTCGTCGTTGCGTCCGGTGAAGCGGATCGGCTGCTCGTGCTGCGGCTCGGGCGCGGCGGCGAGCCGGGCGGCGCCGATGCGGACGGCGGCGAGCGGCCGGGTCATGCTGCGTGCGACGTACGTGGCGATGCCGACGGCGACGAGCAGACAGCCGCCGAGGAAGGCGACGCGGACCTCGAGGGCGGTGACGTCGTCGTCGCGGAGCGCGGAGAGCCGCTCGACGCGCTGGGCGGCGAGCGAGGACTCGACGCCGCGCATCTGCTCGATGCGGGAGGAGAGGGCGGCGTCCAGCTTGGCCGGGTCGGTGTCGAGCTCGGACTCGGAGAGCTCCGGCCGGTCGGTGAGGCGGGCCAGATGGCGCTCGGCGCTCTTCACTTCGGGGCCGGCGACGGTGGCGGCGAGGGAGTCGCGCGCCTCGGTGTCCGCGGCCTGGTCGAAGTCGGCGAGGGCGGCGAGTTCGCGGACCCGGGCCTGCTGGGCGGCGGCGGTGAGCGCGTTGCGGGCGCGGTCGGCCTCCTCCGCGCCCTCGGGCCGGTCGGTGACGTAGGTGCCGGTGGCCGGGTCGTAGTGGGTGGCGCCGCTCGGCTCGGGGCGCGGGACGGCGAGCGCGGCGAGGAGGAGTCCGCGTTCGGTGGAGGCCTGTTCGGTGGCGCGACCGAGGGCGGCGGGGGCGCGGACGGCCTCGGCGGCGCGGGCGGGGGTGTGGGCGGCGAGCCGGTCGGCGAGGGCCTGGAGCTTGGCGATGACGTCGGTGTAGGCCTTGTGGGCCTCCAGGGCGCTGCCCTTGCCGGTGAGCGCGGCGCGCCGGATGGAGGGCACGCCGGCGAGTTCGCGGCGCAGCTCCTCGGGGGCGGCGGGGCGGATCTCGTCGATCTGGCGGTCGACGCGCGCGGAGCGGGCGTCGGTGATGCGGCGCTTGTCCTTGGCGGCACCGTCGCCGCCCTGGTCGTCGCGGCCGGCGGCGATGTAGGCGACGACCTCGTCGCGCTCGTCGGACAGGGAGTGGGCGAGGGTGACGGCCTGGCGGTCGAGCTCCGCGAGGGCGACCAGGCCGACGGACTCGTCGAGGTCGGCGGAGGCGGTGAGGAGCATGGGGGCGCCGGCGGCGAGCATGGTGACGCCGACCAGGGCGACTCCGGCGACGAGGCGGCCGCGGACGCGCTTGGCGCGGCCGCCGGAGGTCACGGGCTCGGGGGTCGCGGGCTCCGCGGGCAGCCCGGGGTTCTGCGGGTCACCGGGGGTCTGGCTCCGCGCGCCGTTGTTGCTCCGAGGCCGCTTCTTCTGCACCGGTGCTCGCATTCTTGACTCGTCCGCCCATGAAGCAGAGGTGACGACCGGTCACATGTAAGAGCCCCCACCCCTGGTGTGTCTTCCGACCATTTCAGCGGTTCTGGTCAGGGGACTGGCATCGGCCGCTCCGCCACCCGAACGAGTGAACAACACTCCGTAGTTGGGGAACAACTCGCCTCCGTGCGCGCAGGGGCGCCGGGCTTACCGCCGGTTGGATCTTCCGCGCGGGCTTTGGCAGGATGCCCGCCCGCAGCTTCCGGAGCCCCCGGCTCCTGCCCCGCCGCCACCGTCGGAACCTTTTGGTACAGGCCATATCGGGTCGTCCGGACGCGTCGGGGAGGACCGGTGCGGCGGGGGCGCCCGGCGGGGCAGACTGTGGATCATGCGTACGGAAGCGGCGTCCCTGCCCGGCAGCACCGAACGGCCCAATGAGGACTGGCTGGCCGCCGTTCTGCCCGCCTCGGGGGTGGGCGGCGTGGTCGTGGTCCTGGACGGGGTGACGCCGCCGGCGGACGGCGACGGCTGTGCGCACGGGGTGCCGTGGTTCACCGCCCGCCTCGGGGGCGCTTTGACGGAACTGTCCGCTTCGCGAGGTGATCTGACGTTGCCCGGGGTCCTCTCCCTGGCAATCCGGCGCACCGCGGACGCCCACCGGAACACCTGTGACCTTTCTCACGTGCGCACGCCGCAGGCGACGGTGGCCATGGCGCGCTGGGGCGCGACCGCGGTGGAGCACCTCGTACTGTCCGACGCGGCCCTGCTCCTCCAGGGCCCGGACGGCGCGGTGCGGTCGGTCCTCGACGACCGGCTCGACCACGTCCCGGCGGAGGTGCTGCGCTCCCGGGAGGCGACGGACCGGCTGCGCAACCAGGAGGGCGGCTTCTTCACGGCCGCCGCCGATCCGTCGGTCGCGGACCGCGCGGTGACCGGTACGACCCCGAGGGCGGAGGTCCGGGCGCTCGCGGCGCTGTCGGACGGGGCGACCCGCTGGGTGGAGCGGTTCCGCGAGGGCGACTGGGCGGACCTCTTCGCGGTCCTGGACGGAGAGGGCCCGTACGGCCTGCTGCGGCGGGTGCGCACGCTGGAGACGGCGTGCGCCGGCGCGGGCGGCCCGCACCGCCGGAAGCTCCATGACGACGCGTCGGCGGTGTACGCGGTGCTGTGACGCGTCGGCGGGCACGCGAACGCCGACCCCGTCGCACCGGTGCGCACGCGGGCCGTGGCGCGCCGACGAGCACGCGGCCCCGCGACGGGCGGGGCCGGCGGCGTGCGGGCGCCGGGTCAGCCCTCCGCCGACCGGACGTTGAAGTGGTGCAGCAGCCGGGCCAGTTCCGCGACCTCCGCGCGGTCCCAGTCGGCGAGCTTGCGCACGTACCGTTCACGGCGGGCGTCCCGCACGTGCCGGAAGCGGCCCTGGCCCTCCTCCGTGAGCCGGACCAGCGAGGCGCGGCCGTCGGCGGGGTCGGGGTCGCGGGCGACCAGGCCGAGTTCCTCCAGGGCGCGCAGCTGCCGGCTCATCGTGGCCTTGCCGACGCCGAACCAGCCGGCGAGGTCGGTGGCGCGCTGGGGCCCGGCCTCGTCGAGGCGTACGAACAGGCCGTAGGCGGCGGGCTCCAGTTCGGGGTGGACCTCGCGGGCCATCTCGCCGGACTGGGCGCGGGCGCGGCGCAGGAAAACCGCCAGTTCCCGCTCCAGGGCGAGGAATTCCTGGTCCACACCATGACCGCCCCTGGGTCCGGGGTCCTTCCCGGTACCGCTTCCGTGCACGTCAGCACCCCTCGCGCGCTTTCCGCTCGCTGAAAGTTTCCTTCGGGCCGCGGCCATCGCCGCAGCTCCTTCAGTATTTCGCAGGCGTAGACCAACGGCGGCACCCAGGCCCTCTTCCGCCGGGCGGTCTACGTGCGTAGCGTCGTGTCCGGCGACACCGCCTGACATGTCCACACCATAAATCCCCGGGGCATGTCCGCCAGGTTCCCCCACCGAGCTTTCGGAGGCACGCGATGCGTGTGCACAGATCCGGAACGTCCCTCGCCGGCGCCGCCCTCGCGGCCCTGGCCCTCCTCCTCCCCCTCACCCTCGCCGGCCCCGCCGGCGCCGCCGAGGACCCCGGCGCCCGACAGGTGCCCGCCCGCGGCTCCGCCTACATGGGCATGGGCGTGATCGCCCACGACGGCCAGGGCGCCCGGCCGGGCGGCATCTCGGTCCAGGCCGTCCAGACCGAGGGCGTCGACGTCTCCAGCCACCAGGGCAACGTCGCCTGGTCGACGCTGTGGAACAGCGGGGTCAAGTGGGCCTACGTCAAGGCGACGGAAGGCACCTACTACAAGAACACCTACTTCACGCAGCAGTACAACGGCTCGTACAACGTGGGCATGATCCGCGGCTCGTACCACTTCGCGACGCCCGACACGACGAGCGGCGCAACCCAGGCCGACTACTTCGTGAACAACGGCGGCGGCTGGTCCAAGGACGGCCGGACGCTGCCCGGCGCGCTCGACATCGAGTGGAACCCGTACGGCGCCACCTGCTACGGCAAGAGCCAGTCCGGGATGGTCTCCTGGATCCGCGACTTCGTGAACCGCTACAAGTACCGGACCGGCCGCGACCCGGTGATCTACACGGCGACCAGCTGGTGGAAGCAGTGCACCGGCAACTACGGCGGCTTCGCCACGGCGAACCCGCTCTGGATCGCCCGGTACGCGTCCACGGTCGGCGAACTCCCGGCGGGCTGGGGCTACTACACGATGTGGCAGTACACCTCGTCCGGCCCGACGGTCGGCGACCACAACCACTTCAACGGGGACCTCACCCGCGTGAAGGCGCTCGCGAACGGCTGACGGGCGCCCACCGGACGCCTACGGGCGCACGCCGGACGCCTGCGACGGACGTCCGCGCCGTACGGGTGCGGCACGGACCGACGACGGGTGCGTACGGCGGACGGCGTGACGAGAAGGGGGCGACGGGCTCCCGGGTGGCGGCAGCGCACCCGGGAGCCCGTCTCTTTCGCCGCACCTCTTGCCCATTGGTATGGACCAATGCGACCCTCGGACCGTGCGCGGCATCCGCAACTGCCGCGTGCCGCAGGCCTGTTGCTCGTCACGTCCTCCCCCACGCACGAGAGAGAGCTGCCCGCATGCCCCGCATCACGACCTCACGGACCCGCCGCGCCGCCGCCGCGACCGCGTTCACCGCCGCCGGCGCCGCCGCGCTGGTCTCCCTCACCCCGGCCGCCGCCCAGGCCCACGGCGCCGTGTTCAACCCGGTCAGCCGGATCGCGGCCTGTTACGCCGAGGGACCGGAGACGCCCACGTCCCAGGTGTGCAAGGACCTCGTCGCCGACTCCGGCACCCAGCCGCTGTACGACTGGAACGAGGTCAACATCGCCAACGCCGACGGCAACCACCAGGCCCTCATCCCGGACGGCAAGCTCTGCTCGGCGAACCGGGAGAAGTACCGCGCCCTCGACTGGGCCCGCACCGACTGGCCCGCCACGCCGGTGAACTCCGGCGCCTTCGGGTTCAAGGTCCGGGTGACCGCGCCGCACTCCGGCACCATGACGATGTACCTCACCAAGCAGGGCTTCGACCCGACCCAGCCGCTCAGGTGGTCCGACCTCGACAGCACCCCGGTCGCCGTCCACCAGACCACCCGCACCGCGACCGACGGCTACTACGCCTTCACCGGCGACCTCCCCGCCCGCACCGGCCGCCACATCGTCTACATGGTGTGGCAGCGCAACGACAGCCCCGAGGCCTTCTACAGCTGCTCGGACGTCACCTTCGGCGGCGCCGCCCAGGCCGTGACCACGACGTCCGCGACCACGACGTCCCGGGCCGCCACGGCCGGGACCGCGCAGGCCCCGACGGAGGCGGAGATCGCGGCGGGCGCCTCCCTGTCGACCGTCAGCCACGCCGGCCACGGCGGCGACGAGCAGGCCCCGGCCCTGTCCGCCGACACCGCCGATGCCCCCGCCTCGCCCCTCCCGCTCGCCCTGGCGGGCGCCGGCGCCCTGGCCGCCTTCGGCGCGGGCAGCCTGCTGCTGACGCGGCGGCGCGGCGAGAACTGACACCGCACACGGCTCACGGAGGGGCATCCGCACCGGGCGCCCCTCCGGTGGCTCCCCGGGCGGTGCCCCGGGCGGCATTTCGCGCCATGTCGGCGCGGACGGGTGAGAGCGGGCGCGGTCCTGGACACCCTTGGGGAAGGCTCTGTTCGAACAGCCGTCCCGCGCACCCCCGCCCGCCCCGCCCATGAAGGAGTGCCTTCCATGCGCCATGACCAGCCGTGGACCTACCACCGCGGAGAAGGGCTGCGCACGTTCGGAGTGGAGGAAGAACTGCTCCTCGTCGATCCCGAGACCGGGGTCCCGCAGCCGCTCTCCGGCCCCGTCACCGAGATCGCCGGCTGGCACGCCGACGTGCTGCGGCCCGCCGACCGGCTGGAGCCGGTGAAGCCCGAGCTGTTCTGCGAGATGCTGGAGATCGGCACCCGGCCCTGTGTCACCTCGGCCGAGCTCGACGAGCAGCTGCGGCAGGCCAGGATCGCGGCCGCGGCCGCCGCCAAGGAGGCGGGCGCGGCGGTGGCGGCGCTCGCGACCGCGCCGGTGCGGTTCGACCCTCGGCTCAACCCGGCCGAGCGGTACCGGCGCATCGAGGACCGGTTCGCCCGGCTCGTCGACGACAAGCTCACCTGCGCCTGTCACGTCCACGTCCACCTCACCTCGGCCGAGGAGGGCGTCGGCGTCCTCGACCGGATCCGGCCCTGGCTGGCCCCGCTGCTCGCGCTCAGCGCCAACTCGCCGTACTGGCAGGGCCGGGACACCGGCTACGCGAGCTGGCGCCACCAGCTCTGGTCGCGCTGGCCGATGGCCGGGCCGAGCGAGCTGTACGGCGACGTCGAGGCGTACGAGGAGACCACCCGGGCGATGCTGGCGAGCGAGGTGCTCGTCGACGACCACATGGTCTACTTCGACGCCCGGCTGTCCCGTAGCTACCCGACCGTGGAGGTCCGGGTCGGGGACGTCTGCCAGCACGTCGAGGACGGCGTGCTGCTCGCCGTCCTGGTCCGCGCTCTGGTGGAGACCGAAGCCAGGTCCTGGCGGGCCGGTCTGGAGGCCGACCCGGTACCGACCGCCGTGCTGCGCCTGGCAGCCTGGCGGGCCAGCCGGCACGGCCTCGGCGCCGAACTGCTGCACCCGCTGACCTGGCAGCCGGCCGCGGCGGCCGAGGTCCTGGAGGCCCTGCTCGACCACGTCGGCCCGGCCCTGGACGCCGCCGGCGACCGGGACCTGGCGGAGCGCGGCGTCGCGCAGCTGCTCGCCCGCGGCACCGGCGCCGACCTCCAGCGCGCCGCCCACGACGGCGACCCGGACCTGGCCGCGGTCGTCGCCGACGCCGTACGCCGAACGGTCCCGGCCTGACCGTGACGCCCCCCGACAGGGGGAGCCGCCGGGCCGGGAGCCGCCGGGCGGGGAGCCGCCGAGCCGGGGCCCGCCGAGCCGGGAGCCGCCGACCCGGGAGCCGCCAGGTGGGGAGCCGCCGGACGCCGGCCTCGTGAGCGGTGCCGCGCGGTGGGGCGCCGCCGGGCGAGGAGCCGCCGACCCGGGAGCCGCCAGGCGGGGAGCCGCCGAGCGAGGAGCCGCCGACCGGGGAGCCGCCGGACGCCGGCCTCGTGAGCGGTGCCGCGCGGTGGGGCGCCGACCCCGTGGCCGCCGCGCGGTGGGACGCCCGACCCGTGACCGCCGCACCCTGGGCCGCCCGCCCCGTGAACGCCGCGCGGTAGGGCGCCCGCCCGGCAGTGCTTCCCCGGCAGGGCGCCCCGGCGGCGCCCCACCGGTGCGTCAGGCCGCCGCGGTCACCGGGATCTCCGCCGGGGTGAGGGCGAGCTCCAGGACCTGGCGGACGTCCGTGACCGGGTGGACGTCCAGCTTCTCCAGGATCTCGGCCGGCACGTCGTCCAGGTCCGCCTCGTTCCGCTTGGGGATCACGACCGTCGTGATGCCCGCGCGGTGCGCCGCCAGGAGCTTCTGCTTCACGCCGCCGATCGGCAGGACCCGCCCGGTCAGGGAGACCTCGCCGGTCATCGCGACGTCCGTGCGGACCAGCCGGCCGGACAGCAGCGAGGCCAGGGCCGTGGTCATCGTGATGCCCGCGCTCGGACCGTCCTTCGGGACCGCGCCCGCCGGGAAGTGGATGTGCACGCCGCGGTCCTTGAGACCGGTGACGGGCAGCTCCAGTTCCGCGCCGTGCGAGCGGAGGAAGGACAGCGCGATCTGCGCGGACTCCTTCATCACGTCGCCCAGCTGACCGGTCAGGGTCAGCCCCGCCGCGCCCGTCTCCGGGTCGGCCAGGGACGCCTCGACGAAGAGGACGTCACCACCCGCTCCGGTCACCGCGAGTCCGGTGGCGACACCGGGCACGGACGTGCGGCGCTCGGCCGGGTCCTGGGCGGACTCGGGCACATGGTGCGGACGGCCGATCAGGGCGCGCAGGTCGTCCGGGCCGATGGTGAACGGCAGTTCCCGCTCGCCCAGTTCGTGCTGGGCCGCCACCTTCCGCAGCAGCCGGGCGATGGAGCGCTCCAGGGTGCGGACGCCCGCCTCCCGGGTGTACTCGCCGGCCAGCCTGCGCAGCGCCGCCTCCTCCAGGACGACCTCGTCCTTCTCCAGGCCGGCCCGCTCCAGCTGCCGGGGCAGCAGGTGGTCACGGGCGATGACGACCTTCTCGTCCTCGGTGTAGCCGTCGAGGCGGACCAGCTCCATGCGGTCGAGCAGGGCCTTGGGGATGGCTTCCAGGACGTTCGCCGTGGCGAGGAACACCACGTCGCTCAGGTCGAGTTCGACCTCCAGGTAGTGGTCACGGAAGGTGTGGTTCTGCGCCGGGTCGAGGACCTCCAGGAGCGCCGCCGCCGGGTCGCCGCGGAAGTCGGAGCCGACCTTGTCGATCTCGTCGAGCAGGACGACCGGGTTCATCGACCCGGCCTCCTTGATCGCGCGCACGATCCGGCCGGGCAGCGCGCCCACGTACGTGCGCCGGTGACCGCGGATCTCCGCCTCGTCGCGGACGCCGCCGAGGGCGACCCGGACGAACTTCCGCCCCATGGCGTGCGCGACGGACTCGCCGAGCGAGGTCTTGCCGACGCCGGGCGGGCCGACCAGGGCGAGCACGGCGCCGCCGCGCCGGCCGCCCACGACGCCGAGCCCGCGCTCGGCGCGCCGCTTGCGCACCGCCAGGTACTCGGTGATGCGCTCCTTCACGTCCTCGAGGCCCGCGTGCTCGGCGTCCAGGACGGCCTTCGCGCCCTGGATGTCGTACGCGTCCTCGGTCCGCTCGTTCCAGGGGAGTTCGAGGACGGTGTCCAGCCAGGTGCGGATCCAGGAGCCCTCGGGCGACTGGTCGCTGGAGCGCTCCAGCTTCCCGACCTCCTTGAGGGCCGCCTCGCGGACCTTCTCGGGCAGGTCGGCGGCGTCGACGCGGGCGCGGTAGTCGTCGGACTCGTCGCCCTCGCCCTCGCCGTTGAGCTCGCGCAGCTCCTTGCGGACGGCCTCCAGCTGGCGGCGCAGCAGGAACTCGCGCTGCTGCTTGTCGACGCCCTCCTGGACGTCCTTCGCGATGGTCTCGGCGACGTCCTGCTCGGCCAGGTGCTCGCGCAGCTGCGCGGTGGCGAGCCGGAGGCGGGCGACCGGGTCGGCGGTCTCCAGGAGCTCGACCTTCTGGTCCAGGGTCAGGAAGGGCGAGTAGCCGGAGTTGTCGGCGAGGGCGCCGACGCCCTCGATCTGCTGGACGCGGTCGACGACCTGCCAGGCCCCGCGCTTCTTCAGCCAGCTGGTGGCCAGCGCCTTGTACTCCTTGACCAGTTCGGTCACGGCGCCGGGCAGCGGGTCGGGCACGGTCTCCTCGACGGCGGTGCCCTCGACCCACAGGGCCGCGCCGGGCCCGGTCGTGCCCGCGCCGATGCGGACGCGGCCGCGGCCGCGGATGAGCGCGCCGGGGTCGCCGTCGGACAGCCGTCCGACCTGCTCGACGGTGCCGAGGACACCGGTCCCGGCGTAGGTGCCGTCCACCCGCGGCACGAGCAGCACGCGCGGCTTGCCCGCGGCGCCGCGCGCGGCGGCCTGCGCGGCCTCGACCGCGGCCCGCACGTCCGCGTCGGACAGGTCGAGCGGCACGACCATGCCGGGCAGCACCACCTCGTCGTCGAGCGGCAGCACAGGCAGAGTGAGCGGCGCGGACGCCATGGACTCAGAAGCCATGATCTCCCCTTCGGCAGTCAAGTTGAGCTGTACCGACTCAATGCAGGTGAGCCGCCGAATGTTCCCCACCCCATGTTCGCTCTGAGCGATCAGCCACCCACTGTCCCGTACAGGTGAACCCCGTGAGTTCCGAGTCAAGGTTGCGAGGGATGTCGCGCAGTCCACCCGGAAGTTGCGAAACGTCTGATCCGAAACGCCTTCAGCCGAAGGCGCCGTCGGCTCGGGCGACGAAGCGTTCGCAGCCGTCGTGCTCGAAGCGCACCCGTCCGTCGAACGGCGAGCCGGCGCGGGCGCACGCTCCCCAGTCCAGGCCCAGCTCGCCGCTCAGCGCGATCCAGAAGCGGCATCCGCCGCACTGCTCGTCGAACCACTCATCCCGGTATCCAGGGTCCCCGGTAGAGCGGTTGAGCAGCTGCAACCAGCGCTCGTGAACATCGCCCTCGCCTTCACCCTTGCCGTCCGCCCACAGCCCGCCCGGTTCCATCCGCTCCCCGTCTCCATCGAATTCGCAAGGCCAATCTGCACGGAGTCGGCGCCGAGTCGCCAGCCGATTCCCGCGAGCCGCAGAGCACCTGGCTCAGCGTGTCGCAGACATCACACGCAAAGGACACCCACAGCCCGCGAACAGGGTCTGTAATACCTCCATGGATATCTCAGCCATTACATCAGCCTGGGTGGCCGGCTGGACCGTCTCCCGCGGCACACCGCCCGCCGTCGTCGAGCCCTGGGGCTACCGCATCGACGTGGGGCTGCCCGGCCACGTCTTCCGCCACGTGCTGCCGCACCCGGACGAGGTGTCCGTGGGCAAGCTGTGCGCCGGCATCACCGAACCCGGCGCCTGGCTGAAGGTGATGGCGGCGCCCGAGGACGTGGCGCCCTGGATCACCGAGGGCTGGACGATCCCCGACGACCCCGGCTTCATGATGACCAAGCGGCTCGACCCCTCGGTCCGGCCCGCGCCGCCCGAGGGCTACGCGCGCACCACCGAGACCAGGGACGGCGTGATCCAGGTCCGGATCCTCGCGCCCGACGGGACCCTGGCCGCCGGCGGCCGGATCGCGCCGACCGGGCCGACCGCCGTCGCCGACCGGATCGAGACCGACCCGGCCCACCGCCGCCGCGGCCTCGGCGCGAACGTGATGCGCACCCTGGAGGCGGCAGCCGCGCAGGCGGGCGCGGAGACCGGGGTCCTCTCGGCCACCACCGACGGCATGGCCCTCTACGACGCGCTCGACTGGAGGTACCGGGGCCCGCTGACGGGGGTCGTCCGCACCGGTTGAGCCGTTCCGGCTGCGCGGACACCGGGTGAGCGGGCATGCTCGGGACCATGGAGTACGTGAAGCGGTACGGGACGGCGGCGGTGCTGGCCGCGGTCGTCGCCGTGACGGGCTGCGGCACGTCCCCGGCGGCCCCTCCCGACGACTCGGGCCTGAGCGTCCCCCCGACCCCCGGCACCCCGACCCCCGGCACGCCGACGCCCGGGACGGACCGGCCGGCGCCCCAGGAGGTGCTGGTCGAAGTCGTCGTCAACGGCGGCTTCGCCGGCGTCCGCAACAAGCTGGTCGTCCACTACGACGGCTCGTACGAGCTCCGCAAGGGCACCGGGAAGCCCACCTCGGGCCGGATGACCGAGGCCCAGGCCGCCGAGCTGCGCGCGGCCCTGGAGGACCCGGCGTACGCGAAGGTCCCGGACCGGCCCACCGGCTCGCCCGCGCCGGACGGCTTCGAGTACTCCGTCACCCACGCCCACCGGGTCGTCGTCACCCGCGACGGCGAGGACCGGCCGCCCGCGCTCGACCGGGTCTTCAGGGCGCTCCCGGGCGGCCACCCGCCGACCGCGCCCTGAACCCGCCCCGCCCCGCGATCCGGCTCGTCGACGGCTTGTCCCGCCGCCCGGGCGTGCTCAGGATGGCCGGGACGAACACGTACACATCGAGCCACGGAGTGAGCATGACCAGCCCCGTCACCCTCGACCGCCGCGAGGGCCCGTACGGAGAAGTCGTCCTGCGCCGACGGGACGCGCAGGACCGGACCCACTACGAGATCATCGCCAACGGCACCTTCCTCATGGACACCTCCGACGGGCGCTCGGAGCGGCTGCTCGTCGACGCCGCGATGGACGCGCTGCCCGAGCACCGGCGGCCCGGCGCCGCCGTCCTCGTCGGCGGACTCGGCGTCGGCTTCTCTCTCGCGCACGCCGCCGCCGACCCGCGCTGGGGACGGATCGCCGTCGCCGAGCGTGAGGAGGCGATCATCGACTGGCACCGGCAGGGTCCGCTCGCGGCCCTCTCGGGGCGCGCGCTCGCCGATCCGCGCACCGTGATCCTGCACACGGACCTGATGGACTACCTCCGCACCACCTCCGACCACTACGACGCGCTCTGCCTGGACATCGACAACGGGCCCGACTGGACGGTCACCGAGGACAACGAATCCCTGTACTCCGCCGAGGGTTTGGCCGCCTGCCGGGAGCGGCTGACCCCGGGCGGGATCCTCGCCGTGTGGTCCGCCCGGCCGTCCGCCGATTTCGAAGACTCGTTGCGGAATGCCGGATTCAGCGGGGTACGGACCGAAGAGGTGCCCGTTGCCCGGGGCGTACCGGACGCGGTCCACCTCGCCGTCCGTCCCGCCTGATCACCTGCGTAGCCTTGACGCCGCCGGTGCCTCTAGGCTGCTGCACCGACATCGGCGACGCGAGGCGGGGCAATGGAGCAGACACACACCACGAACCAGGGTGCGGCGACGACTCCGGGAGCCCAACGCCGTGTCCTGGTCGTCGAGGACGACGCCACCATCGTGGAGGCGATCTCCGCGCGACTGCGGGCGGAGGGCTTCCTCGTCCAGACCGCGACCGACGGCCCGGCGGCCGTGGACGCCGCCGAGGCGTGGCAGCCGGACCTGATGGTGCTCGACGTGATGCTGCCGGGCTTCGACGGTCTGGAGGTGTGCCGCCGGGTGCAGGCCCAGCGCCCCGTCCCGGTCCTGATGCTCACCGCCCGGGACGACGAGACGGACATGCTGGTCGGCCTCGGCGTCGGCGCCGACGACTACATGACGAAGCCGTTCTCGATGCGCGAGCTGGCCGCCCGGGTGCACGTGCTGCTGCGCCGGGTCGAGCGGGCCGCCCTCGCGGCGGTCACCCCGCGCAGCGGGATCCTGCGGCTCGGCGAGCTGGAGATCGACCACGCGCAGCGCCGGGTCCGGGTCAGGGCCGAGGACGTGCACCTGACGCCCACCGAGTTCGACCTGCTGGTCTGCCTGGCGAATACCCCGCGCGCGGTGCTCTCGCGCGAGCAGCTGCTGGCCGAGGTGTGGGACTGGGCGGACGCCTCCGGCACCCGGACCGTGGACAGCCACATCAAGGCCCTGCGCCGGAAGATCGGCGCGGAGCGGATCCGTACGGTCCACGGGGTCGGGTACGCGCTGGAGACCCCGGCGCCGTGAGCCGCCGGGGGCCGGACCCCGAGCGCCGCGGCAGGCGCCGGATCGTCATCTCGATCAAGACCAAGCTGGGCGCGCTGGTGGTCGGGGCGGTCCTGCTCACCTCGGGACTGGCGCTGGTGGCGATCCGGACCTCCACGGAGTTCCGCTACATCACGATCTTCGCGATGATCGCGACCCTGCTGATCACCCAGTTCGTGGCGCAGTCGCTGACGGCGCCGCTGGACGAGATGAACCACGTCGCCGGGTCGATCTCGCGCGGCGACTTCAGCCGGCGGGTGCGCGGCGCGGACCGCCGCGACGAGCTGGGCGACCTCGCCTCGACGATCAACCGCATGGCGGACGACCTGGAGGCGGTCGACCGGCACCGCAAGGAGCTGGTCGCCAACGTCTCGCACGAGCTGCGCACGCCCATCGCCGCGCTCCGCGCCGTTCTGGAGAACGTGGTGGACGGGGTCTCCGAGGCCGATCCGGAGACGATGCGGACGGCCCTGAAGCAGACCGAGCGGCTGGGCCGGCTCGTGGAGACCCTGCTCGACCTGTCACGGCTCGACAACGGTGTCGTCACGCTCAGGAAGCGCCGCTTCGAGGTCTGGCCGTACCTGTCCGGAGTGCTGCGCGAGGCCAATCTGGCCGCCACCCAGCGCGGCCTGCCCTCCACCTCGGGCCTGCACAACCGCACCGACGTCCATCTGCACCTGGACGTGTCGCCGCCGGAGCTGGTCGCGCACGCGGACGCGGAGCGGCTGCACCAGGTGATGGCCAACCTCATCGACAACGCCGTGAAGCACTCGCCGCCGCACGGGCGCGTGACGGTGCGGGCGCGGCGCGGGCTGTGCCCCGAGTCGCTGGTGATCGAGGTCGAGGACGAGGGCCCGGGCATCCCGGAGTCGGAACGGCACAAGGTCTTCGAGCGTTTCAACCGCGGCGCGGTCCCGGCCCAGCACGGCCCGGGCAGCGACGGGGGCACCGGTCTCGGCCTGGCCATCGCCCGCTGGGCGGTGGACCTCCACGGCGGCCACATCGGAGTGGCCGAATCCTCACGCGGCTGCCGGATCCAGCTCACCCTTCCGGGGAGCCTTCCGCCCCGACATTGACGTAGGGTTCGAACCGGAAGCTCTCGTTCTGCGTGTACGTGTACGACTGCTCGGACGAGCGCTCGTACCGGATACCCGTGGGATCCGGTCAGGGGTGCGGCTCACGGGGCCGCAGCCGCGGTTCCCCGTACCCTCACAGAACCGGAACCCCGCTTGTTTCCCGCCATTCATGGCACCGAAACACGTCGTCAAGTGTGACTTGCGCGACGTTGGAGCGCCCGGCCTGCACCTCCCGGCCGGGGAGGCGTAGCCTTTATTTCCGCTGTCCATCACCTTGCGAAGCGGAAGAGGGCGGTTGCCGCCGTGTCGTCTCAGTCCCCCAGTACCCCGAGCTCCCCGGCCGACCAAGACGGGCAGGGCATGAGCCCCGCGACCGCCTTCGGTGCCAATGAGTGGCTCGTCGACGAGATCTACCAGCAGTACCTCCAGGACCCGAATTCGGTCGATCGTGCCTGGTGGGACTTCTTCGCCGACTACAAGCCCGGCGCCTCCGAGAGCCCCGCGGCCCCGGCCGTCACCACGCCGAGCGCGCCCGCCGCGCCGCAGGCGGGCCCCGCACAGGCCGCGCCTGCCGCCACCGTGCCCGCCCCGGCCGCCCCGGCGCCCGCCGCCCCGGCTCCGGCTCCCGCCGCCCCGGCGAAGCCCGCCGCCGCTCCGGCGAAGCCGGCCGCGGCCCCCGCGGCCGAGGCGCCCGCCGGCCCCGAGCTCATCACCCTGCGCGGCCCGGCCGCCGCCGTGGCGAAGAACATGAACGCCTCGCTGGAGATGCCGACGGCCACGTCCGTCCGCGCCGTCCCGGTGAAGCTGCTCTTCGACAACCGGATCGTCATCAACAACCACCTGAAGCGCGCCCGGGGCGGGAAGATCTCCTTCACCCACCTCATCGGCTACGCGATGGTGCAGGCGATCAAGGCCATGCCGTCGATGAACTACTCCTTCGCGGAGAAGGACGGCAAGCCGACCCTGGTCAAGCCGGAGCACGTGAACTTCGGTCTCGCGATCGACCTGGTGAAGCCCAACGGCGACCGCCAGCTCGTCGTCGCCGGCATCAAGAAGGCCGAGACCCTGAACTTCTTCGAGTTCTGGCAGGCCTACGAGGACATCGTCAAGCGCGCCCGCGTCGGCAAGCTGACGATGGAGGACTTCACCGGCGTCACGGTCTCCCTGACCAACCCCGGCGGCCTCGGCACCGTCCACTCCGTGCCGCGTCTGATGCCCGGCCAGTCCGTCATCATGGGCGTCGGCTCCATGGACTACCCGGCCGAGTTCCAGGGCACCTCCCAGGACACCCTGAACAAGCTGGGCATCTCCAAGGTCATGACCCTGACCTCGACCTACGACCACCGGGTCATCCAGGGTGCCGCCTCCGGCGAGTTCCTGCGCATCGTCGCGGGCCTCCTCCTCGGCGATGACGGCTTCTACGACGACGTCTTCAAGTCGCTGCGCATCCCCTACGAGCCGGTCCGCTGGCTCAAGGACATCGACGCCTCGCACGACGACGACGTCACCAAGGCCGCGCGCGTCTTCGAGCTGATCCACTCCTACCGGGTCCGCGGCCACGTCATGGCCGACACCGACCCGCTGGAGTACAAGCAGCGCAAGCACCCCGACCTGGACATCACCGAGCACGGCCTCACCCTGTGGGACCTGGAGCGCGAGTTCGCGGTCGGCGGCTTCGCCGGCAAGTCGATGATGAAGCTCCGCGACATCCTCGGCGTGCTCCGCGACTCGTACTGCCGCACCACCGGCATCGAGTTCATGCACATCCAGGACCCGAAGCAGCGCAAGTGGATCCAGGACCGCGTGGAGCGCCCGCACGCCCGCGTGGAGCGCGAGGAGCAGCTGCGCATCCTGCGCCGCCTGAACTCCGCCGAGGCCTTCGAGACCTTCCTGCAGACCAAGTACGTCGGCCAGAAGCGCTTCTCGCTCGAGGGCGGCGAGTCGGTCATCCCGCTGCTCGACGCTGTCATCGACTCCGCCGCGGAGTCCCGCCTCGACGAGGTCGTCATCGGCATGGCCCACCGCGGCCGCCTCAACGTCCTCGCGAACATCGTCGGCAAGTCGTACGCGCAGATCTTCCGCGAGTTCGAGGGCAACCTCGACCCGAAGTCGATGCACGGCTCCGGCGACGTGAAGTACCACCTGGGCGCCGAGGGCACCTTCACCGGTCTCGACGGCGAGCAGATCAAGGTCTCCCTGGTCGCCAACCCGTCCCACCTGGAGGCGGTCGACCCGGTCCTCGAGGGTGTCGTCCGCGCCAAGCAGGACGTCATCAACAAGGGCGGCACGGACTTCACCGTCCTGCCGGTCGCCCTGCACGGTGACGCGGCCTTCGCGGGCCAGGGCGTCGTGGCCGAGACCCTGAACATGTCGCAGCTGCGCGGCTACCGCACCGGCGGCACGGTCCACATCGTCATCAACAACCAGGTCGGCTTCACCGCGGCCCCCGAGTCCTCGCGTTCCTCCATGTACGCGACGGACGTGGCCCGCATGATCGAGGCGCCGATCTTCCACGTGAACGGCGACGACCCGGAGGCCTGCGTCCGGGTGGCGCGGCTCGCCTTCGAGTTCCGCCAGACGTTCAACAAGGACGTCGTGATCGACCTCATCTGCTACCGCCGCCGCGGTCACAACGAGGGCGACAACCCGCAGTTCACCAACCCGCAGATGTACAACCTGATCGACAAGAAGCGTTCGGTGCGCAAGCTGTACACCGAGTCGCTCATCGGTCGCGGCGACATCACCCTGGAAGAGGCCGAGCAGGCCCTGCAGGACTTCCAGGGCCAGCTGGAGAAGGTCTTCGCGGAGGTCCGCGAGGCCACCTCGGCCCCGGCGCCGACCCAGGTCCCGGACGCCCGGCCCGAGTTCCCGGTCGCCGTCACCACCGCGGTCTCCCAGGAGGTCGTGAAGCGGATCGCCGAGTCGCAGGTCAACGTCCCCGACCGGGTCACGGTCCACCCGCGCCTGCTGCCCCAGCTGCAGCGCCGCGCGGCCTCGATCGACGACGGCACCATCGACTGGGGCTTCGGCGAGACCCTCGCCATCGGCTCGCTGCTCATGGAGGGCACCACGGTCCGCCTGTCGGGCCAGGACTCCCGCCGCGGCACCTTCGGCCAGCGTCACGCGGTGCTCGTGGACCAGGAGACCGGCGAGGACTACACCCCGCTGCTCTACCTGACCGAGGACCAGGCCCACTTCAACGTCTACGACTCGCTGCTCAGCGAGTACGCGGCGATGGGCTTCGAGTACGGCTACTCGCTGGCGCGCCCGGACTCCCTGGTCGTCTGGGAGGCCCAGTTCGGTGACTTCGTCAACGGCGCGCAGACCGTCGTCGACGAGTTCATCTCCTCGGCCGAGCAGAAGTGGGGCCAGACCTCCGGCGTCACCCTGCTCCTGCCGCACGGCTACGAGGGCCAGGGCCCGGACCACTCGTCCGCCCGCCCGGAGCGCTTCCTCCAGATGTGCGCCCAGGACAACATGACGGTCGCCATGCCGACGCTGCCGTCGAACTACTTCCACCTGCTGCGCTGGCAGGTCCACAACCCGCACCACAAGCCGCTCATCGTCTTCACCCCGAAGTCGATGCTGCGTCTGAAGGCCGCGGCCTCGAAGGTGGAGGAGTTCACCACCGGCGGCTTCCGCCCGGTGATCGGCGACAGCACGGTCGACCCGGCGAACGTCCGCAAGGTCGTCTTCTGCGCCGGCAAGGTCTACTACGACCTGGAGGCCGAGCGTCAGAAGCGCGGCGTGACGGACACCGCGATCATCCGTCTGGAGCGCCTGTACCCGCTGCCGGGTGCCGAGCTCCAGGCCGAGATCGCCAAGTACCCGAACGCGGCGAAGTACATCTGGGCCCAGGAGGAGCCGGCGAACCAGGGTGCCTGGCCGTTCATCGCGCTGAACCTGATCGACCACCTGGACCTGGCGGTCGGCGCGGACATCCCGGCGGGCGAGCGCCTGCGCCGGATCTCCCGCCCGCACTCCTCGTCCCCGGCGGTCGGCTCGGCCAAGCGTCACCAGGCCGAGCAGGCCCAGCTGGTGTCCGAGGTCTTCGACGCCTGATCCCGGACCCGGTCCGTACGACCGGAGGCCCGGCACCCCCCTCGGGGTGCCGGGCCTCCGGCGTGTCGGCTCCGCGCGCCGCGCCGGCCGGCCTCTCCGCACCGGGCGCCGCGCCGGCCGGCCGGTCCCGCTTCGGGTGCCGGCCGGCCGGGGCTCAGCCCAGGTTGGCCTCGAAGTCCCAGTACGGCCGGTTCCGCTGGCGTGCGGACAGGGTGTGCGGGTGCTGGGCGCCGAGCGTCCGGGTGAGGGTGAGCAGGGCGTCCTCCTCCAGCTTGCCCGCCTCCTCGTTCTCCCTGAGCCCGCGCAGGTCGGTCGCGAGGGCGACCTGGCAGGAGAGGGTGAGGGGGTGTTCGCCGCCGAGCACGTGCCGGGCCCGGCGCAGGGTCTCCCGGCTGAGTTCGGCGGCGTCGCCGACCCGGCCGTTGAAGTTGCGGGCGGCCGTGGTGTTGAGCGCGCAGCCCAGCACCCAGGGGTGGTCGGGGCCGAGGGAGGAGGTGAGTCCGGCGAGCGCGCCCTCCAGGATGGCGAGGGCGTCGGCCCGCTGTCCGGAGGCCTGGAGGACGAGGGCGGAGTTGGCGAAGACGCCGGTGGCGACCGGGTGGGCGGGACCGACGAGCGCGCGGTAGCCGGCCTCGGCCTCCTGGATGAGGTCCCGGGCGTGCGCGAGGTCGCCGTGCTCGCGCAGGTAGTTGGCGTAGTTGTTGATGGACGAGAGCGTGATGTAGTGCTCGCGCCCGTGCACCTGCTGCATCTGGTCGAGGAGGCTCTCGAAGGCGGCGCCGAGGTCCTGCTGGAAGCCGCCCTCCCGGCGGCGGCAGAGGGCCAGCTGGGCCCGGGCGTACAGGGTGTTCAGGTGCTGCGGGCCGAGCACCTGCGCGTGGAAGCGGACGTTGTTCTCCTGGCGGGCCAGCGCCTCCCGGTAGTTGCCGAGGAGCCGGAGGTCCTGGGCGACGGCGTTGCTGACGCTGAGGGTGTGCGAGTGCCGGGCGCCGAGGGCGTTCTCGCTGCGGGCGAGGGAGGCGACGTCGTGCTCGTACGCCTCCTTGTAGCGGCCCAGCATGCGCAGCATGACGCCGAGGTTGTGCCCGGCGACGAGGGTGAGGAACTCGTTGTCCCCGAGGAGGCGCCGGGCCTCGTCGAAGGCCTCGCGCTGGATCCGCTCGGACTCCTGGTACTGGCCGAGGAAGCGCAGGTCGCTGGCGATGGAGACGGCCGAGCGCAGCGAGCCGAGTTCGTCGCGGGCGGCGGCCTCGTCGAGGCGGGCGCGCAGGGCGAGGTCGAGTTCGTACGCCTCGCGGAAGCGGCCGAACGCCCGCAGGATGTAGCACTCCTGGGTGGTGAGCTCCTGCATCTCGGCGCTGACCGGGTCCATGAAGGCGGACCAGTGCTCGCGGATCCGCTCGGCGAGCCGGATGCCGGCCCGGAACTCGGCGCTGCGGAAGCAGTAGCGCAGACAGTTGAGGACGGCGGTCTGCACGCGCGGGTTGCGGCTGGCGAGGGCGCCGGACGGCTCCAGGTGCGGGAGGAGTTCGGCGTAGCGGGGCCAGTGGCGGCTGTCCATGGGGTTGCCGGGGTCGGCCTCGGCGAGCAGGGTGCGGACCGCCTTGCGGTGGGCGGCGCGGTGTTCGCCGTCGGTGAGCCGGGCGACGATGTCGTGGACGAGCCGGTGCATGTGCACGGACTCCTGGTGCGGGCCCGTCTCGACGCCGGCGACGGGGCCGCGGGACTCGCGGCTGAGCACCGAGTAGTTGACCAGGGTGTCGAGGGCGCGGTTCCAGGCGGGCAGGTCGGTCGTCATCCAGCGCAGGTCCTCGGGCAGTTCGGCCTGCGGGTAGGCGCGGACGATGCCGAGGGGGATGCGGCCGGGGGCGAAGGAGGCGCACAGGCTGAGTACGTCGATGGCCTGCGGCTGGGCGCGCCGGAGCCGGTTGATCAGTATCGACCAGGAGGTGAGGGAGGCGTTGGGGAAGCCGTCGCCGACCCGCTCGTCCACGGTGGACAGGCGTCCGTCGCGGACCATCCGCAGGTAGTCGGCGACCTCCATGCCGGACTCGCCGAGCCAGGCGGCGGCCTGGACGAGCGGCAGCGGCACGTCGCCGAACTCGGCGGCGACCTCGTCGGCCTCGGGCGCGGTGATGTGCGGGGCGCGCCGCATCAGGTAGGCGGTGGACTCGGCCCGGTCGAAGCCGGGCACGTCGAGGATGTCGGTGTGCTCGGCCCAGGCGCGGTTGCGGGAGGTGACAAGCACGTGGCCGGGGCCCTGTGGCAGCATCACGCCCGCGCCGTCGGTGTCGTCCCAGCCGTCGAAGACGACGAGCCAGCGGGCGTGCGGGTCGCCGCGGCGCAGGGCCTCGCGGACGGCGCGGATGCGTTCGCCGGGCTCGTTGCCGCTGGGCAGGCGCAGGACGGCGGCGAGTTCGCCGAAGCGGTCGCGCTGGACGTTGCGGTCGTCGGAGCTGACCCACCAGACGACGTCGTAGTCGGGGCTGAAGCGGTGGGCGTACTCGGCGGCGATCTGGGTCTTGCCGATGCCGGACATGCCGAGGAGCGTGCAGGCGGCCTTGCCGCGCTCGGCGTCCATGAGCCGTTCCTGGAGCTCGGTGAGGAGGTCGTCGCGGCCGGTGAAGCGGGGGTTGCGGCGCGGGACCTCTCCCCAGATCTCGGGCGGTGTCTCCGGGTAGCGCACGAGGGACCCGGGTGTGAGGCGGCGGCCGGCCTGGCGACGGGGTTCGATGCCGAGCCGGTTCAGCAGGCGTGCCTCGGCCTCCTCCTCGCCGACGCCCCAGAGGCTGACCGGTTCGAGGACGGCGGTGGCGGGCAGGAGGGTGCGGTTGGTCAGGTTGACGGCCGCGAAGCGTTCGGCGCGTTCGAGGACGAAGCCGCGGAGGACCTCGTTCCATTCGCCGGTGGGGCGGGGGCCGAGCTGGAAGAACCAGTCGTCGAGGACGAGCAGCACGGTGCCGCGGGCGAGCAGCAGGTCGCCGAGGGAGTCGACGAGGGGCGTCTCGCGCGGCGGGTCCCAGCGCTGGAGGGTGGCGCGTACGCCGTGGGCCTCGAGCCGCTGGTTGATCCAGGTCGCCCAGGGGCGGTGGTAGCCGGGGAAGACCACGAGGACGTGTTCCGGCGCGGCTCTTCCGCCGTGATCCGCCGCCGCACCGCCGCCCGACCGCTGTTCCGCCATCCGATTCTCCCGTCCCGCTCCCGCGCAACGCAGTGTCATGTGCCGTGGGCACAGTGTGACCCAGTCGCCCCCGGCGCCGCTCCCAGGCTCGCGTGGTGCCTGCCCATCTGTCGGGCGAACTTCCGCCCCTCACTGGTCAGTTCATCAGATTCAAGCAGGATCGCCAGACCCTCGCCCACCTGATCGTAGATACGGTCGAACTGCTGTCCGGCCCGGATCCGCCAGGCCGCCGGGACGCCCTCGGCGACGGCGGCGCGGCGCCACAGGTCGGTCAGCGCCAGATGCGCGTAGGTCCCGTGCATCACCCCGGGGATGGGCCGCGGGTCGGCGCGCCAGCCGACCCGGTGCACGGCGGCCCGGCCGGGCCGGTAGAGCGGGACCAGCTCGTGCAGCGTGGCCATCTTGCTGTGGTGCAGCTCGTGGACCAGGGTCTCGGCCATGTCCTCGGCCCCGGCCGGCAGCGAGGTGAGGACGGCGCCGGGCGCGGCGCTCATCGTGGCCCCGAAGGCGCCCGGACCCCGTGCCACCAGCGGCACGAGCGCACGCACCGCGCGGCGCACCTCGCCGGCCCGGTCCGGGTCCGTACGGTGCAGCAGGTCGAGCCCGGACTCCCAGCGGGCGGACCAGGCGGCGCGGTCGGTCGTGCCGTGGTCCTCCGCGCCGCGGGGCGGCGAGCCGATGCCGCCGGCCGGCACGCGGTACGGGTCCATGTCGTCGAGCCGGGCGGCGGAACCGCTCAGCACGTGCAGGCCGCTCCAGCCGGGACCGCGGCCGGCCAGGGCGCCGGTCCGCGGGTCGGTGAGCAGCAGGACGACGGGCGGGGCGTGCCCGGGGACGTCGGGGCGGACCCGCCCGGTCCGGGAATCCGACCTGATCCGCACCCGGGACGCGCCGGCCCGCAGCCGCCCGACGCCGGGCAGCGCGAGGAGGCCGCCCGGAGCGTCGACGGTCGTGTTCACGGGGCAGCCGGACCGCAGGGCGGCGGTGACGGCGAGGACGTCGAGGCGGGCGAGATGGCGGTCGAGGGCCGGCCCGACCGGTTCGGCCAGGGCGGCGGCGAGCCAGCCGCCGGTCGTCGGGTAGTCGAGCAGGTCACGGACGACGTCGGGACGGCGCCGCTCGGCCCGTTCGAGCAGCTGCCAGGCGGCGCCGAAGCGGCGGTACGCGGCGCCGTCGACGCCGTCCCGGTGCCGCTGGACGCGGACGAGCAGGGCCTTGAGCAGCAGCAGACGCCGGGCGTGCAGGGCGGAGCTCAGCAGGGCCGCGCTGCTGACCGCGGAGCGCGTACGGGCCAGCTCGGTGAGGGCCTCGGCGTGGGGCCCGGCGAAGGTCACGACCACCTCACCACCCGGCCCCGCGGCCGGCGCGCCCCAGGGAGCGTCTCGGCCCGGTCGGGCCGCCGCGCGGCCGCGTCCGGCGGCCGGCGCGCGTCTCTGGCCGGAAACCGACGCCGTCGACGGGCCCAGCGGTCAGTGGGCGACGCGGTTCCCGTCGTCCTCGGTGAGGGCGCCCTCAGGCCAGGCGTCGGCCAGTTCACCGGGCTGCCACAGCAGTCGCTCGACGGCCGCGACGAGTTCGGGATCCTCCATGAAACGCAGCGTCCGCAGGTCGACGGCCGTGAGATCGGGCAGGTGCGGTGGGCGGGCCTCCTCCCGGTCGACATCGGCCACCCACTCCATGTGCTCCAACACTCTCGGCTCCTCCTCACCGGCGCGTGTCCCCCACGGTCGTAGCGGCGGAGCGGTTCTTCCCGACGCCGCAAAGTGAGAAACGTGTTCGACTCAACTGCGCCCATGCGCGCCCCCGTTATCCAGCCGTTCCGGTTCGGGCCTCAGCCGTCCGTGCCCTCCCAGGCCCACCACGGCGGTGCGATCCGGCGCCGTTCCTCGCGGGAGAGGCGGTCGGGAGGCGGGAGGGAACCGCTGCCGGTCTCCGCGAGGAGCGCTCTGGTGCGTTCCACGTCGTCCCAGTCGACGTCCACCAGGGCCGCGTCGAGCCCGCGCCAGCGGCCCAGGGCGGACCGCAGGACGGCCGCGGCCCGTCCCGCGCTCCCCATCAGGAACAGCACCGCCCCCTGCGCGTGCAGCGCCCGCGCCAGCGTGACGGTGCCGGGATCGTCGCCGTGGGCGGCGCGGGTGTCGTCGGCGGCGCGCTGGTAGGCGGTCAGGGCGTCGACGAGCGGGCCGTCGCGGGCGACCTCGCTCAACTGGAGCCGCACCCAGCCCAGCTGCAGCCACACCTCGGCGCGCTCGCCGGGTTCACGGGCGGTGCGCAGGGCCTCGTCGAGGAGGTGGCGGCTCTCGAAGAGGTCGGGCAGGAACCCGGCCCGGTCGAAGCGCAGCGCGAGCACGCTGCCGATGAGGATCCGGGCCCGGGACCGGGCACCGTCCCGCGCGGGCAGGCAGGTCAGGGCCTCGCGAAGGACGGATTCGGCGCGGTCGACGGGGGCGGTGCCGGTGCCGGCGGCGGCCCGGCGCAGCAGTGACTCGCCCCAGGTCAGCAGGAGCCGGCCGCGCTGCTCGCCCTCGGGCGGGGTGAGCAGCGTGGCGCTCTCGTACGCCTCGTCGGCGGCCGGGCCGTCGCCGGTGCTGTCGTACAGCCGGGCCCGCGCCGTGGTCCAGCGCAGCCGCAGCGCGACGGAGTCGCCGAGCAGGGGTGCGGCCCGGTCGAGGGCGTCGGCCACGGACGCGGGGCCGGAGCCGGCGAGCCGATGGGCGTCAGCGAGGTCGAGCAGCACCGGGCCGCTCTCCTCCGTGGCCAGGGCCTCGGTGAACGCGGTCGCCGCGGCGGCGCCTTCGCCACGGGCGAGCAGCAGCCGCCCGCGCCGTACGAGCAGGGCGTGACGGTGGCCCTCGGGCCAGTCCGCCGGGTCGCCGGCCAGCGCGGCGAGGGCCGCGTCGAGCATGCGGCCGTCGCCGCCGAGTCGCCACAGGGCGTGCTGGGCGGCGGCCTGTTCGAGCCGGGCCTCGGCCCGGTCGGTGCCGTCCGGGCCGGCGAGCTCCGCCGCCCGCACGAGCTCGGTCACGGCCCGTTCGAGCAGCTCCCGGCGCTGTCCTCGGTCCCGTACGGCGGCGGTGCCGGCCTGCGCGTGGAGGACCTGGCCGAGGACCAGCCGGGCGGCGGCGATCTCGGCGGGGCTGCCCGGCGGCCCGTCGGCGGCGAGCGCGTTCTCGACGAGTGCGCGGGCGGAGTCGAGGAGCGAGGGGTCGGACTGGGCGCGCCACTGGTCGAGCAGCCGGCGGGCGGCGGCGAGCGGTTCGGGGGTGACGAGGTCGGGGTGGTAGAAGCGCAGCACGCGCGCGGGGATGCGGGCGAAGAGCTCGGAGGCGGCGCCGGCCGGCTCCTCGTCCTCCTCCACCGGCCCGTGCGCGCGCGTGCCCGGCGCGCGCGTCTCCTCCTCGTCGGTGCCGTGTCCGGCGAGCCGGGCGGCGGCGAGCGCCGGGAAGTTGCGCATGCCCTGGCCGAAGTGGCGCTCGACGAACTCGGAGCAGTGCTTGAGCACGAGGGCGGCGGCGCTGCGGTCGAGCGAGCCGAGGAGGTGTTCCTGCACGGCCGGCGGATAGCTGAAGCAGGGGTACGGGGTGGGCTCGGGCAGTCGCCACAGGAGGCCGCTGAGCAGCACCTCGGCGAGCTCCATGGGGCCGGTGTCGGGGAGCATGGCGCGCTGGACGAGCTGCATCACGGGCAGGGCGAGCGGGGCGGCGGCGAGGTGGACGGCGAGCCGCACCGCTCCGGGGGAGGCTCCGGCGCGGAAGGCGCGCAGCAGTTCCTCGTCCTCGCGCCGGAGCGCCCGCCCGGGCCCCGCTACGGCGCCGGCCTCGGGACGCGCTTCGGATGCGGCTCCGGCTCGGGCATCGGATCCGGGCCCGGCTGCGGCTCCGGCTGCGGCTCCGGCTCCGGCTCCGGCTCCGGCTCCGGCGGATGTCGGAGGGGTGGTCGTGGCGGCGGCCGCGGCGGCCCAGGCTGACGGGATGGCCGGGGTCGCCGCGGTGGCCGGGGTGGCCGGGGTGGTGCCGACGGACGTGGTGCCCGTGGCGGGCCCGATGCGCGCGGCCCAGCCGCGTACCGCTCCGCCGCCGTGGCCGGTGAGCAGCCGGGCCCAGGAGGCGAAGGCCTCCGGGGTCGGGGTGAGCACGGGCACGGCCCGCAGGCCGGCGGCGACGGGCTCCCAGGCCTGCTCGTCGGGTTCGAAGCGGACGTGGCCGCCGGGCGTCGCGGGCCGCACCAGGGTGCCGGGTTCGACGGACAGCCCGGTGCGCTGCCACAGCCGGGGCGGCAGCGGCTGGACGAGGGCGATCGGGGAGTGCCGCGGCCACTGGTGGATCAGCCGCTGGGCGGCGCCGCGCCGCCAGAGCGGGCCGACGCAGTCGCTGACGACGAGGGTGAGGCGACGGCCGGTGGGCTCGTGGAGCTGGTCGCCGGGCCGGAGCCGGGGCCGGCCGTCGGGCCCGGAGGTGGTGGTGACGAGCGGCGGGCCCTCGCCGGTGTCGTGGAGGCGGTGGACCTGGACGTCCCGGAAGGCGCCGGACTGCTGGCAGGCCTGGCGCAGTTCCTCCACCATGCGGGCCCACACGACCATCGCCGGGCCGGCGTCCATGAGGAGCTGGATGTCCGGGCGCTGGCCGGCGGCGGGGCGCAGGACGGGGGTGAGGATGCCGGAGGCGGCGCTGTGTTCGGCGGTCGCCTCCTCGTCGAGGCGCTCCTCGCCGGGCCGGGCGGGGAGGTGGGAGGCGTAGTGGCGCAGCGGTCGGAGCGCCTTCTGCAGCCCGAGGAGCCCGGGCAGGGCGTTGGCGCCGGGCGCGCGGACGGGCAGGGCGGCGCCCGGCAGGCCGCGCACGCCCCCGGTTCCGGGCGGCCGGCCGCCACGGGGGCCGGCGGTTCCGCCGCCGCGGGGCGGCGGCATGAGGAGGTCGACGGTCTCGCCCGGGCGGGCCGGCGATGCGGGGGTGTCGGGTGGGGTCGGCGGTGCCGCGGTGGCGGGTGTGCCGGTGGCCGGATCTCGACGGTCCGCACCGGCCCCGGAGGCGCCCGCTGTTCCCGTGGGGCGGCCGGCGCGGAGCGGATCCCGCGCAAGGTCCGCGTCGGCGTCTCCGCCCGGGATCCGGTGCGGATCTCCGCCCTCCCCCGGTCCTCCTCCGGAGCCGTCCGCTCCGGCACGCGGCAGCCACTGGGCGAGCCAGACGGCGTCCGCGAGCTCCTCGGCCGTCGGGTCCTGCCCGCCGGCCCGGAGTCTGCGGGTGAGCTCTTCCAGATGCATCCGGTGCATCCGGCCATCACCTCGGCTGATCGAGCGGCTGCATGAGCATGTCCGCGATGCGGTCCCGGGTCACCCGCTCGGCGCGCGGGGCGTGCTGGGTCAGGTAGAGCGCGTTGAGGAGCTGGTCGGTGGCGATGACCTCGCCGGGCTCCCGGTCGAGAAACCGGGCGACGAGACCGGGTTCGGACGCCGCGGCGTCCGCGCCGAGATGGGCCTCGATCATGGCGTTCAGCTGTTCCTCGCCGGGCGGCTCCAGCTCGAGCCGGATGCAGCGCCGCAACAGGGCCGCGGGGAAGTCCCGTTCGCCGTTGGAGGTGAGCACGATGAACGGGAAGGTGGTGCAGCGGATCCGCCCGCCGCGTACCGGAACCTTGCGGCCGTCGTCGGTGAGGACCTCCACGACCGGCTCGCGGTCGGCGAGCCGTTCCAGCTCGGGGATCGCGAACTCGCCTTCCTCCAGGGCGTTCAGCAGGTCGTTGGGCAGGTCGAGGTCGCTCTTGTCGAGCTCGTCGATGAGCAGGACACGGGGAAGCTCGGAGGGGAGCAGCGCGGTGCCGAGCGGTCCGAGCCTGAGGTACGAGCCGATGCCGGCCGGGCTCGCGGCGCCACCCTGGGCGTCGGCGCGGGCGCGCTCCAGCTGCACGTCCTGGAGGCGGCCGATGGCGTCGTAGCGGTAGAGCCCGTCCTGGAGCGTCGAGCGGCTGACGATGGGCCAGCGCAGCACCCGGCCGAGGCCCAGCTCGTGGGCGACGGCATGGGCGAGGGTGGACTTGCCGGTGCCGGGGTTGCCGGTGACGAGGAGGGGGCGGCGCAGGTAGAGCGCGGCGTTCACCGCGTCCGTCTCCGCGGGCCTGGGGTGGTGGTTCTGCACCAGCCTGCGGCGCACGCCGAGCCGCCGGTCGGAGCCGGCGAGGGTGTCGTCGGCGCCACCGGCGGAGAAGTCGCGCCAGGGCGGCGGCGGGGGAAGCCGCCGTATCTCCTCGTGCGGATGGCCGGCCCCACGGTAGATCCGCCAATCGTTCACGCCTGACTCCTCCTGGCTGTGATCCCTGTGCCGGCCCCGACGAAGGTACCGCCCGACGCCCCGCCCTGCCGACTCCCAAACCGGCCCGTTTGCCCACGAGTCGACGGCCCGCCGCACCGCGAGGCCCCGACCGCCGGACGCGGCGAGCGAGCCGACCGCCACGCGGGCGGGGGCTCGGTGCGCGGCCCGGGCGGGAGCACGTAGCGCGGCGCGGGCGGGAGTCCGTGGCGCGGCTCGGGCGGGCGCTCGGTGCGCGGCGCGGCCGGGCGCTCGGTGCGCGGCGCGGGCGGGAGCACGTAGCGCGGCTCGGGTCCCGTCGGGTCCGGCCGTGGCCGCCGGTCCGGGCGGCTCACCGTTCGCCCTCGCCGAGCAGCGGCGGGCCCTGGAGCGGAACCTCGTACGGAGGGCGGTCGGGCGGGTCGTAGAGGACGGCCAGGTCCTCGGCCCAGGCGTGCTCGGACCGCTCCTCGGGCCCGGCCTCGGCGTCGTCGGCCCGCATCCGGCGCAGGGTGCGCACCGGCCGGTGCAGCCCCTCGGCTCCCCGGACGCCGTCGAGGAACATGCCGGCCCGCTTGTGGAAGTCGGCGCAGTCGGTGTGCTCGCGGGCCGAGTGCCGCCACAGGGCGATGGGGTGGCCGGCGGCCAGCGCCGCCTCCATGGCCCGCTGGCCGTCGCCGCCGCCCGCCGGGCCGCAGTACACCGGCACGCTGCCGTCGGCCGCCGCGTCGAGGCGGATGAAGGCGGCCATCCTGGTCTCCCTGCGCAGCTGCGGCGCGTGTCCTTCCGCGCCCTGGGTGAGGACTTCGGCGCGCAGTGGGACCGCCCGCAGCGGGCCGCTCTCGCTGCCCCGCCAGCGCCGCCGCCACTCCGGGGACGGCGGATGGTGGCTGCGGTAGCGGTCGCGGACGACGACGGCGCGCCGCTGGCCGAGCGGCAGGGAGCGCTCGCCGAAGGGCTCGTCGTCGGGCGAGAGCCGCCAGGTGTCGAGCGGCTCGTCGAACAGCTCGCGCGGCAGCACCGCTTCGACGGCTGCGAGGTGGTCGCCGCTGTCGCCGAGGCCGAGCGCGTCGGCGAGCGGGCCGCGGAGCGTCTCGCGGAGCCGGTCGCGGGTGACTCCGGTGTCGTCGCCGCTGAGCGGGCTGACGGTGCGGCCGTCGAAGAGCAGCATCACACGCCAGGCGTACCGCGGCGGGGTGCTGTACGGGACGGGGTCGACCTCGACGCGGACGTCGGCCCGCGCGCCCGCCTTCCGCGCGGGGACGGCCGCGGCGGGCGGCGGCCCGGGGGCGAGGAGGGCGGTGATCTCCTCGTGCACGGCGGGGTGCGCCTCTCCCGACTCGCCGGCGATCCAGTCGACGAGGCCCGTCAGTCCGGCCGGTCCGGCCTCCTCGCCGTACCGATCGGTGACGTGGCGCGCGACGTGCGCCGCGTACAGCAGGACGGCGTCGAGACCGAGGTCCGTGCCGTCCAGGCGGCCGGGGCCGGCGGGCAGTTCGTGGAGCCGGCCCACTCCGTCCCGCCAGGTGCGGGCGTCGGTCTCCAGGACCGCCTGGTAGTCGGGGTGCAGGACGCGGCGCTTGACCGCGTCGACGAGGGACATGACCTCGCCGGGGCCGTCGGGCGGCGGGAGTTCGGCGAAGTGGCCGTAGAGCTGGGCCCGGCGGCGAGGGCTCACGCCGCGCGCGGTGGGCGACCACAGGGCGGTCTGGGCGGCGGTCCAGCTGTGCCCGGGGCGGCTCGCGCGCCGGCGGTGGTGCCGGTCGTGGGCCCGTAACGCGTCGTGGAGCACGGGGGCTTCGGAGACGTCGTGCAGCTCGCGCAGCGAGGTCAGCGGGACGACGGCGCCCTCGCCGTCGCCGCGGCCCTTGATGACACCGATGACGGCACCGCGCCCGAGGTCGACGACGGGGCCGCCGGAGCAGCCCTCGATGAAGACGGCGTCGCGCACCAGCAGGGCCTTGCCCACGGCGCCGAACGCCTCCCCCTCCACGTCGCGGACGCCGGGTTCGCCGGTCTGGAGGGCCCATCCGTGCAGGCTGACCCGGCTGGGCGTGGTGGGGGGCCGCTCGCTGAGCCGTACGCAGTCGGCGTGCTCGGCGCCGTCGACGCGGACGAGCGCGAGGTCGGGGAAGTCCCAGGAGGCGAGCTCCTGGTCGGGCGTGGCGGGGCGCGGCTTGGCCAGCACGACCCGGCCGGTGGTCCGGCCGCCCTCCCAGGTGATGCCGACGGCCGGTTCTTCCCTCCACACCGCGCTTCCCCCCTTGGCCACGACGTGGGCGCAGGTCAGCACCCAGCCGGGGGCGATGAAGAAGCCCGTGCCCCAGAACGGGTCGCCGTGCGGGTCATACCCGCCCTCGGGAGCGGAGATGCGCACGAGGGCGGGGCGCACGAGCGCGTCGAAGGCGCTCATACGGCGCCGGGGCCGTTCTCCGGGGAGACGACGGGCGAGGGCAGGGCGGGCGCCGTGGTGCCGGTGCCGTCGGCGGCCGGTTCGCGGCCGGGCTCGGTCCAGGTCAGGGAGACGTTGACGGAGGCCTTGCCGCCGCCGTCGGCGAGCACGCCGATCACCTTGCCCGCCTGCGCGGAGAGTTCGATGCCGAAGCTGACGGCGACCTCCACCGAGCCCTGCGGGTCGAGTCCGGCGCGCAGCGAGCCGACCACGCCGCGCACCACGTCGGTGAGGCCGCCCGCCATCGAGACCACCCGGTCGCCGATGCCGGTGTCCTGGAACCCGCCGCCCCGGCCGAGTTCCTCCGCCCCGCTGACGCGGGCCCAGACGGGCGTGCCGTCGTCCAGCCGTATCCGAGCGATCCCATGCGTCACAGCGGCCCCCGCTCCCCGAAACGATGATGAACGAGGCTAGTCCGTGGTGCGGAAGAGGAACAGGGGACGCGGTCGGGTCCGCCCGGCACGGCCTATTCTGATCGCATGTACTTCACCGACCGTGGCATCGAGGAACTGGAGAAGCGGCGCGGCGAGGAGGAGGTCACCTTCGAGTGGCTCGCCGAGCAGCTGCGGACGTTCGTCGACCTCAACCCCGACTTCGAGGTGCCGGTCGAGCGCCTCGCGACCTGGCTGGCCCGTCTCGACGACGAGGACGACGAGGAGTGACGGCGGACGACCAGGAGTAGGACCGCTTGAGGGGTATTGATCACGGGTGGCGCGACGCTCGTGATCAATACCCCTTTGCGCTGTCCCGGGAGCCCTCGGACCGCCCTCGGAACGGTCGCCGGACCCGGCCCGGACCCGCCCCCGGACCCGGTCTCGATCTCGGTCTCGGTCTCGGATCCGCCCTCGAACCCGGCCCGGACCGGACCCGACCTACCTTCGACCCCACCCCGGCCTGCCTCCGACCCGACCTTGGCCCGCCTCCGACGCGACCCCGGCCCGCCTCCGACGCGTCCCCGAGGACCCCTGTCAGGGGTGAGTCAGGGTTGACTTGACGAAGCCGCGATATATCGTGTCTATCGGAGACGCGATATGTTGCGTCGCGTTCGCGACACGGGAGGTCAGCACCATGACAGAGTGGTCCGTCACCGAGCCTGGAAAGATCCCGCTGGCCGGCCCCGTGACCCGGGTGCGGGTGCGGGTGGTCAACGGAGCGGTGAACGTCGTGGGCACCGACGAGGGTTCCGCCCGTCTGGAGATCTCCGAGATCGAGGGCCCGCCGCTGATCGTCTCGCAGGAGGGCTCCACGCTGACCGTCTCGTACGAGGACCTTCACTGGAAGGGCTTCCTCAAGTGGCTCGACCCCAAGGGACACCGGCGCCGGGCCGTCGTCTCGGTCGCGGTCCCGACGGGCGCCGACGTCGAGGTCGGCTCGGTCGCCGCGGAGACCGTGGTCTCCGGCGTCCGGGGGCGTACGGCGGTCCGCTGCGTCTCCGGTGACACGACGCTGGTGGGCCTGCGCGGTCCGGTCCGCGCCGAGACCGTCTCGGGGAACCTGGAGGCCCAGTCGGTCACCGGAGCGCTCCAGTTCAACTCGGTGACCGGCGACATCACCGTGATCGACGGCGCCGGCTCCGCGGTGAAGGCCGAGACGGTCAGCGGAGACATGGTCATCGACCTCGACCCGGCCGCCGACCTGGACGGGCCGCCCGCCGACATCCGGCTCACCAGCGTCTCCGGAGAGGTCGCCATCCGGCTGCCGCACCCGGCGGACGCCAAGGTCGAGGCGAGCACCACCAGCGGCTCCCTCTCCAGCGCCTTCGAGGACCTGCGGGTCGGCGGCCAGTGGGGCACCAAGTCCCTCACCGGCACCCTCGGCGCGGGGCGGGGCGCACTCAAGGCGACCACGATCTCCGGCTCCATCGCCCTGCTGCGCCGCCCCGACACCGAGCCGGACGACGACGGCCACGACGACGGCTCGGCCGCCACCTCCCCCACGCCCGGAAAGGTCCTCTGACATGCCACCCGTCTTCGCTCACGGCCGTCTCCGGCTCTACCTGCTCAAGCTGCTCGACGAGGCGCCCCGCCACGGGTACGAGGTGATCAGGCTGCTGGAGGAGCGCTTCCAGGGCCTCTACGCCCCGTCGGCGGGCACGGTCTATCCGCGGCTCGCCAAGCTGGAGGCGGAGGGCCTGGTCACGCACGCCACCGAGGGCGGCCGGAAGGTCTACTCGATCACCGACGCCGGCCGTGCCGAACTCGCCGGGCGCGGCGGCGAACTGGCCGACCTGGAGGTGGAGATCCGCGAGTCCGTCTCCGAGCTGGCCGCCGAGATCCGTGACGACGTGCGCGGCGCCGCGGGGAAGCTGCGCAGCGAGATGCGGGCGGCGGCGAGCGCCACCCGCTCGACGGGGAACGCGTCGACGGGCTCGCCGTCCTTCGCCGAGGCGAAGGAGGAGCTGCGCAAGGCGAAGCAGGAATGGAAGGAGCAGGCCCGCCAGGCCCGCGCCGAGGCCCAGTCGGCTCGCCGCCAGGCCAAGGAGTTCCAGCGGATCGCCAGACAGGTCCAGGAGCAGGTCCAGGACCGTGTGAAGCACGGGGACTGGCCGACGGGCGTCTGGGAGGGAATCTCCGACATCACCGCCCAGCTGGGCAGTCTCGTGACGGGCACGGTCCACGGCACGTCCGCCCGCCCGGCCTCGCCCGAGCAGGCGGTCTCCGACTGGGCCAAGGACATCGACGGCGCGGCCGAGCCGGCCCGCGAGCTCGACCGGCTCCTGGACCGCTTCCGCGACGACATCCGTGACGCCGCCCGCGACCACGGGGTGTCCCGCGCCCAGCTCGCCGAGGCCCGCCGGCACCTGGCCACGGCGGCGGACCACGTCCTCGGCCTCCTGGCCCCGAACAGCGGCAAGCCGTGACGAGGAGGAGGCGAAGAGGGCGGGGCCGGCGCCCCGCCGGCGCCGTCAGCCCCGGCCGGTCGCCTTCACCGTGACCGTCACCCGCGCGCCCGGGGCGGCGAGGACGACGGCGCGCCCCGGCTTCGGGCGCAGCACGATCGCCCTGCCCCCGGCCTCGACCTGCCACGAACCCGGGGGCAGGGACAGCTCCGTGACGCGGGAGCCGCGGGGCCCGGCGGCGTCGTACTCGAGGCGGTAGACGCGGGCGGCCGGGTCGTACGCGGAGCGCCGGACGGTGCCGGCGACGGCCTCCGCGTACGGCTCGGCGGTCAGCTCCTTGTTCGTACGGAAGGCGCCCGCGCCGTCCACCGCGCAGTAGCCGCCGCCGTAGCACCACTCCCAGCCCGCCCAGCCGGAGCTGTAGCGGCCGAGCGAGGCCATCGCCTCGCGGAAGAAGCGGTTCATGTGGGGCAGGGAGCTGTTGAGCGGACCCCACTCGCCGACCAGCACCGGGACCCCGTACTCCTTCGGGTACTGGGTGACGGCGGCCTCGTAGGACTCGATCCAGCCGGCCGACGGGTCGTAGTCGGCGCCCGCCTCCATGCCCGCGTTGTAGAAGTGCGGGGCGTAGACGACCTTCGGGTCGTCGATCCGGCCGAGCCCGGTGGGCACGCCCTCGCCCACGATGGGGGTCGGCTCGACGAAGATCCAGCCGTCCCGGTCGACCGCACGGACCGAGTCCGCGATCCGGTCGTACATGGGGGTGATCTGCTCCCGCTCGATGCGCCGGGCCGCCGTCGCCAGGTCCTCGCCCTCCCGCAGCTCGCCCATCGGCTCGTTGATGAGGTCGTAGCCGAAAACGGCCGGGTGGTCCTCGAAGCGGTCGGCGAGCACCCGCCACATGCGCGCCTGGGCGCGGCGCAGGTCCTCGTCCTCGTACAGATGCGTGAAGGCGCGCTGGACGGCGGGTTCGAAGTACTCGGAGAACCAGTCGTCGGGGTTCGGGGTGAAGGGCAGGCCGTCCGTCCGGGTCGCCCACTCCGGGATGCCGCGGTGACCGAACGCCGGCCCGAAGACGTCCTGGTGGGCATCGATGACGACCTTCATGTCGTACGTGTGGGCCCAGTCCAGGAGGCGCTCGATCCTGCGGAGGTAGTCCTTGCTGTAGTGGCCGGGGCGCGGTTCGAGGTCGTCCCAGAAGACGACCACGCGGGCGAGGTTGAAGCCCTTGGCGCGCATGTCGCGGAAGTGCTTCTCGGTGATGGCGCTGAAGGCCTGGTCGCCGCGGTGTGCCTTGTCGGCGACGTTCCAGCCGCGCAGGGTCAGGACGCGGCCCCGGGAGTCGGTGAGCGCGGGAATCCCGCCGCCCCCGCCCGGTTTCCCTCCGGTCTCGGCGTGCGCGGCGGTCGCCGCGGGGGCGAGGAGCGCGGCGACGGCGACGGTTGCCACGAGGGTGGTTCGCACGGTGGACCTCCAGCACGAGGAAGTGAGCGATGTTCACCTTTCACGTGCCGGAGATCCCATCAGTACTACTGACGAGTCATCAAGAGGTCGGAGGTAATTACTTCGAGGGACGTCAGGACCTCAGGACGTCGCGTCGGGGCCTCACGCGCCGGGACGTCGTCAGGACGTCGTCAGGACGATCTTGCCGAAGAGCTCGCCCGACGCCATCTTCTCGAAGCCCTCGCGCGCCCGGTCCAGCGGCAGCACCTCGTCGATGACCGGCCGCAGTCCCGTGGCGGCGCAGAACGACAGCAGGTCCTCCAGCTCGTCCTTGGAGCCCATGGTCGAACCGACCACCTTGAGCTCCAGGAAGAAGATCCGGGTCAGTTCGGCGTGCGAGGGGCGGTCTCCGCTGGTCGCGCCGGAGATCACGAGCGTGCCGCCGGGGCGCAGCGACTTGACGGAGTGGGACCAGGTCGCGGCACCGACCGTCTCGATGACCGCGTCCACGCGCTGCGGCAGCCGCGCGCCCGGCTCGTACGCCTCGACGGCGCCCAGTTCGACGGCCCGCTTCCGCTTGGCCTCGTCCCGGCTGGTGGCGTAGACGCGCAGTCCGGCCGCCTTGCCGAGCGCGATCGCGGCGGTCGCGACGCCGCCGCCCGCGCCCTGCACGAGGACCGAGTCGCCGGGCCGTACCCCGGCGTTGGTGAAGAGCATGCGGTACGCGGTCAGCCAGGCGGTCGGGAGGCAGGCGGCCTCCTCGAAGGACAGCTCCTTCGGCTTGGGCAGCACGTTCCAGCTGGGGACGGTGACCCGCTCGGCGAAGGTGCCCTGATATCGCTCGGTGAGGATGGAGCGCGGCTCGCGGGGGCCGACGCCGTGTCCGGTCTGGCCGATGACGGAGTGCAGCACGACCTCGTTGCCGTCCTCGTCGATGCCGGCGGCGTCGCAGCCGAGGATCATCGGCAGCTTCTCCTCGGGCAGCCCGACCCCGCGCAGCGACCACAGGTCGTGGTGGTTGAGCGAGGCGGCCTTGACGGTGACGGTGGTCCAGCCGGGCCGCACCTCGGGCTCGGGGCGCTCCCCCAGTTCGAGGCCGTTCAGCGGCTGGTCGCGGTCGATTCGGGCGGCGTAGGCAGCGAACATGGCTCCGACCCTAGGGGCCCGACGGTGAGTCACGGAACCACACACCGCTGTGACGCATGTCCCTCGCACCCGCCGCCCCGGAAGCCCACGGCCGTAGCCTTCGAAACCCGAAGCCTTCGAAACCCGATGCCTGCAAAGCCCGATGCCTTCGAAACCCGAAGCCCGAAGGCCAAGCCGTCGAAGCCCGCAGACCGCAGCCTTCGCGCACCTCCACCGGAAACCCGTACGCCACAAGGCCCCGCCCGGTTCGGCCGAACCCGGGCGGGGCCTCTCGTGTCGCGCTCTCGCGGTGTCGCGCTCTCGCGGTGTCGCCGTGTCGCGCGCGTCAGCGGCGGGCGACGCCCTCCGCGCGGGCGGCGGCGGCGACCGCGGCCGCGACGGCCGGGGCGACCCGCTCGTCGAACGGCGACGGGATGACGCACTCGGCGGACAGCCGGTCACCGACCACGCCGGCGATCGCGTCGGCCGCGGCGATCTTCATGCCCTCGGTGATCCGGGAGGCCCGGACCTGGAGCGCGCCGGCGAAGATGCCGGGGAACGCGAGGACGTTGTTGATCTGGTTCGGGTAGTCCGAACGGCCGGTGGCCACGACCGCCGCGTACTTGTGCGCGACGTCCGGGTGCACCTCGGGGTTCGGGTTGGCCATGGCGAAGACGAAGGCGTTCGGCGCCATGGACGCGACCGCCTCCTCCGGCACCGTGCCGCCGGAGACGCCGATGAAGACGTCCGCGCCGGCCAGCGCGGTCTCCAGGGAGCCGCTGAGGCCCGCCTTGTTGGAGAGCCCGGCGATCTCGCGCTTGACGTCCGTGAGGTCCTCGCGGTCGCTGCTGACGATGCCCTTGCGGTCGGTGACGCACACGTCGCCGATGCCGGCCTCCAGCAGGAACTTCGCGATCGCCACACCGGCCGCGCCGGCGCCGGAGATGACCGCGCGCAGGTCGCCCAGCGTCCGGCCGGTCAGCTTCGCCGCGTTGCGCAGGGCGGCGAGGGTGACGATGGCCGTGCCGTGCTGGTCGTCGTGGAAGACCGGGATGTCCAGGCGCTCCTGGAGCTTGCGCTCGATCTCGAAGCACCGGGGCGCCGAGATGTCCTCCAGGTTCACGCCGCCGAAGGACGGGGCGAGCCGGACGACGGTCTCGACGATCTCGTCGGCGTCGGTGGTGGCGAGCGCGATCGGAACCGCGTCCACGCCGCCGAACTGCTTGAAGAGGATGGCCTTCCCCTCCATGACCGGGAGGGAGGCCTCCGGGCCGATGTCGCCGAGCCCGAGCACCGCCGTGCCGTCGGTCACGACCGCGACGACCTGGGACTTCCAGGTGTAGTCGTTGACCAGCTCGGGCTGCTCCGCGATTGCCGTGCACACCTTGGCGACGCCGGGCGTGTACGCGAGGGACAGGTCGTCCTTGTCGCGCAGCGGCACCGTGGCCTGAATGGCCATCTTGCCGCCGCGGTGCAGCGCGAACACCGGATCGAAGGGCTCGCCGGGAGCCCCTTCCGTACCGCTCTCGCTGCGAGGATTGACGATCTCCGCTGCCATTGGGTTGACCCCTTAAGTCTTCTTCATTTGAGGGTGGCCACTCCTTGTTGAGGAGGGGTGGGTGGGTCCCGCGGCCGCCCTGTCTGGCAGCCGCGCGGGCGCGCCGCACAACGCGCCCTGAGCCCCGGATGAGGGGTGTAAGGATCCTTCTTACCGGACAGAAGGCTCCGGAGACGAGTCCATACCTCCTCGGTGATGCGACTCATACCGAGTGCTACCGGCCTCGGATGGAGCACGGATAGAGAATGACTCGTCACTCCATGTCCGGATAGATGCACCTGACACCCGAATAGCGGCCTTCCTGTCGTCCGGATGGCGAGATAGCCGGGAGAATTTACGGTGCAGATGGCACCTCTCCGAAGAAGGTTTTGCCTTGGGGGGACTGGCCACCGCGATTCGGCCGCGACCCGTTATCCGATTTTGACATCCGTGGCCGTCGGTTTGAGGCAGTCCGAATGGCAAGATGCCCGTAATCACACGAGGTCGCGGCACTCGAAGGTGCGTGCGCGGCCTCAGGCAACTCCCTCACACGCCGGAGGAACCCGACCATGACCGCACGCTCCACGCGCTGTACGACCGCCGCCAAGACCCGCACCTCCCGTCTTGCCGCGGTCGCCGCCATCGCGGTCGCCGGCTCGATGCTGATGACCGCCTGCGGCGACCAGACCGAGGGCGGCTCCACCAAGGAGGGCGGCTCGTCCTCCGCCGCCGCGAGCAACGCCCCGCTCTTCTCGAAGCTCCCGGCCGACATCCAGAAGGCCGGCGTCATCAAGGTCGGCACGGACGCCTCGTACGCGCCGATGGAGTTCACCGAGGGCGGCAAGATCGTCGGTGTCGACCCCGACATCGCGCAGGCCCTGGGCAAGCAGCTCGGTGTGAAGTTCGAGTTCACCTCGGGCACCTTCGACGGCCTGATCACGTCGATCTACACCGGCCGCCAGGACCTGATCATGTCCTCGATGACGGACAACAAGAAGCGCCAGGAGGGCCTGGACGACAACGGGAAGAAGATCGGCAAGGGGATCGACTTCGTCGACTACTTCTCCTCCGGCGTCTCCCTGCTCGTCAAGAAGGGCAACCCGCAGGGCGTCAACTCCCTCGACGACCTGTGCGGCAAGACCGTCGCCGTCCAGCGCGGCACGATCTACGAGGACACCTTCAAGGCGCAGGCCGCCAAGTGCGGCGACAAGAAGCTCACCATCCAGGCCTTCGACACCGACGCCGAGGCGCAGACCCGCGTCAAGGCCGGCGGCGCCGTCGCCGACCTGAACGACTACCCGGTGGCCTCGTACATCGCGAAGACCTCGGGCGGCGGCAACGACTTCGAGGTCGTCGGCAACCAGAGCGACGTCGGCCTCTTCGGCATCGGCGTCTCCAAGGAGAACACCCAGCTGCGCGACGCCGTCAAGGAGGCGCTCGACGCGATCATCAAGGACGGCTCCTACGCCGAGGTCCTGAAGAAGTGGGACGTCGAGGGCAGCGCCGTGAAGCAGGCGACCGTCAACGCCGGCAAGTGATCTCCTCGCACCACTGAAGGGCAGTCGTCGTGACTGACAAGATCTCCAAGGAACCGGCCGACGCCACGCCGGCCGGCTCCGGCCCCTCGGGCAGCCCGTACGAGGCGATCAAGGCGATCCCCGTACGCCACTACGGCCGCTGGATCAGCGGCGTCGTGGTCGTGGTTCTCCTCGGGTGGCTCCTCTACGCCTTCTCCCAGGGCAACATCATCTGGGACACGGTGTGGGACAAGGTGTTCGACCCGTCGATCCTCGACGGTCTGGCCAACACGATCATCATCTCGATCGCGTCCATGGCCCTCGGTCTGGTCCTCGGCATCGTCTTCGCCGTGATGCGCCTGTCGAAGAACCCGGTCACGGGCGCGGTCGCCTGGCTCTACATCTGGTTCTTCCGCGGCACCCCGGTGTACGTGCAGCTGCTGGTGTGGTTCAACCTGTCGCTGATCTTCCAGTACATCAACCTCGGGCCGATCTACAAGAACGAGACCGTGGACGTCATGACGCCGTTCATGGTCGCCCTCCTCGGCCTCGGCCTCAACGAGGGCGCCTACATGGCGGAGATCGTCCGGGCCGGCATCCAGTCGGTCGACGAGGGCCAGACCGAGGCGGCGCACGCGCTCGGCATGTCCCAGACGAAGACCATGGGGCGGATCGTTCTTCCGCAGGCCATGCGGGTCATCGTGCCGCCGACGGGCAACGAGTTCATCAACATGCTCAAGACCTCGTCACTGGTCTCGGCGGTGCAGTACACCGAGCTCCTGCGGGCCTCGTCGAACATCGGCAGCACGGCCGGCGCCGTGATGGAGATGCTCTTCGTCGCCTCCATCTGGTACCTGGCCCTCACCAGCGTCTTCAGCGTCGGCCAGTACTACCTGGAGCGCCGCTTCGCCCGCGGTTCGACCCGTAACCTGCCGCCCACCCCGTGGCAGCGGGTCAAGAAGAACCTGACCACGTTCAAGCGTTCCCCGGAGATGTCAGCATGACCGAGCCCATGGTCAAGGCCGAAGGCGTCCACAAGTCCTACGGCGCGGCGCACATCCTGCGGGGCATCGACCTGGAGGTGCAGAACGGCGAGGTGTTCTGCCTGGTCGGCCCCTCCGGCTCCGGCAAGTCCACCTTCCTGCGCTGCATCAACCACCTCGAGCGCATCGACGGCGGACGCCTGTCCGTCGACGGCCAGCTCGTCGGCTACCGCCAGAAGGGCGACAAGCTCTACGAGCTCAAGGACAGCGAGGTCGCAGCCCAGCGCCGCGACATCGGCATGGTCTTCCAGCGCTTCAACCTCTTCCCCCACATGACCGCCCTCGCCAACGTCATGGAGGCACCGATCCAGGTGAAGGGCGAGTCCAAGGCCGTCGCCCGGGAACGCGCCGAGCGACTCCTCGACCGGGTCGGCCTGCGCGACCGCATGGGCAACTACCCCTCCCAGCTCTCCGGCGGCCAGCAACAGCGCGTCGCCATCGCCCGCGCACTCGCCATGCAGCCCAAGCTCATGCTCTTCGACGAGCCCACCTCCGCCCTCGACCCCGAACTGGTCGGCGACGTCCTCGATGTCATGCGCCAGCTCGCCGAGGACGGCATGACAATGATCGTCGTCACCCACGAAATGGGCTTCGCCCGCGAGGTCGGCGACAACCTCGTCTTCATGGACGGCGGCGTCGTCGTCGAATCCGGCCACCCCCGCGACGTCCTCACCAACCCCCAGCACGACCGCACCAAGGCCTTCCTCTCCAAGGTCCTGTAAGACACGGAGAAGACACG
>NZ_SDOY01000102.1 GCF_004117935.1 Streptomyces roseicoloratus
CGACCACCCGGATCACCGGCCTCGTCCAAGCCGTGCTCACACTGCATTTGGCCAGCTCAGACCGATGATGGAAAAGCCTCCGTGGCTCGTCGCTCCAGCGGGGAAGCAGAGCGCGGAACGGTGGGAGTATCTGGGTGCGGCCGGTTGCGTGTCACGGCAGGATGGGTGGATGGAGCAACCACTTGACGTCCCCGAACTCGCTGCTGGTGCGGGGTTCAGTCTTCGGCCGTGGCGCCTTTCGGATCTTCAGCTTGTCCGCGAGGCATCCGAGGACGATTACATTCCGTTGATCACGACGGTGCCCTCGCCCTATTCAGAGTCGGCAGCTGTCGCGTTCGTCGAGCGGCAGTGGGGTCGGGCCTCCGCGGGGACTGGGTATCCGTTCGTCATCGTGAGCGCTGATGGTCGGCCGGTCGGAAATGTGGGGCTGTGGCTGAAGGACCTGGGGCAGGGGCGGGCATCGTTGGGTTACTGGGTCGTTGAGTCGGCCCGTGGGCAGGGGGCGGCCGGGGCCGCAGTCGGCGCCGTCGCCGAGTGGGCCTTGAACGAATTGCGGATTCCTCGGCTCGAGTTGTATGTCGAGCCGTGGAACACGGGTTTCGTGCGCACTGCCGAGCGTGTGGGGTTCCAGCGGGAGGGGCTGCTGCGGGGCTGGCAGCAGGTGGGGGCCGAGCGGCGGGACATGTTCGTATATTCGCTGCTGAACGGCGAGCAGTGATGTCGCTCAGCCGGCCTGGGCGGGTTCCTCGGCTCGGGCTCGGGTGCTGGCGAGGTGGTAGGAGTCGGTGCCGGTCTCGATGATGGTGCCGTTGAAGGTGAGGCGGTCGACGATGGCCGCGCAGAGGCGGGGGTGGGTGAACGTCTTCGTCCACCCACCGAAGGACTCGTTGGAGGCGATGGCCACGCTGTTCTTCTCCTCGCGCTCGGTCAGCACCTGGAAGAGCAGTTCGGCGCCACGCCGGTCGAGTTCCATGTAGCCGAGTTCGTCGATGCAGAGGAGATCGACACAGCCGTAGCGGGCGATGGTCTTGCTCAGCTGCTTCTCGTCGGCGGCCTCGACCAGCTCGTTGACCAGCTTCGTCGCGAGCGTGTAGCGGACGCGGTAGCCCTTCATCGCGGCCTCGATGCCTAGGGCGATGAGCATGTGGGACTTGCCGGTGCCGGAGTCGCCGATGAGGCAGAGCGGTTGGCTCTTCTTGATCCATTCGCAGCTGGCGAGGGTGCGGATGGTGGCCGGGTCGATGCTCGGGTTGGCGTCGAAGTCGAAGGACCGCAGGAACTTCTCCCGCGGGAGCCGACTGCCTTGATCCGCCGCTCCGAGCGGCGGCGGGCCCGGTCGTCGCACTCGGCCATAAGCAGTTCGGCAAGGAAGCCGCGGTAGGTCATCTGGTCCTTGATCGCCCGGTCGGCGATGTCGGAGAACTCGTTGCGGATCGACGGCAGCCGCAGCAAGCGGCAGGCGGAGTCGATCGCGGCATCGGCGGCCTGCTCGGTCAAGCCTCGCTGGCGGGGACCGAGGGCAGCGGCCTGGTGTCCGGCGGAAGATGCGCCAGGCGCCACTCGTGCAGGGACGTCACTGTCGCCGGCGGCTGGCCGAGGGTCCGGACGTCCGGTGCGGTCTCGGTCTCGGCCTGGGCGGCCTTGCGGGCCTCCAGGGCGACCGCGTCCGCGGTCAGGGCCCCGGCCCGCAGAGCGGCCGCCAGGCCGGCGACGACATGTTCATGCGCCATGTGGCGTCCGAGCAGCAGCACCTCGATCAGCGCGCGGGTGCCGTCCCGCTCGCCGTGGATCTTCATGGCCTGGGTCCACCAGGCGTCGTGGACCGGGGTGAACTTGCCGGCCGAACGGGCCTGTTCGAGAGCGGTCGAGCCGGGGAAGGCGCCGGGCTTGCGGACCAGGACCTCCAGGTAGTGGTCCAGCTCCAGGCGGACGGCTCCCTTGGCGATCATCCGCTCGTGCCGGGCCACCCCGGGCGGCTGCGTGTTCCCGACCGAGTGGCGCTCGCAGGCGTCATGTATGTACTGCGGACCGGTGTCGCGTGGCGCGATGTCCCCGCAGAGACCGTGGGCTGTTCCGGTGTGACGGCCTGGCGCCGGCTGCGGGACTGGACCGAGGCGGGCGTCTGGCCACGCCTGCACACCGCCCTGTTGGCCGAGCTTCGCCGCGCCGGGCCTGCTGGACCTGGACGACTGCTCTGTGGACGGATCGCACGTCCGGGTTCTCAAAGGGGGGATCATGTCGGCCCCTCGCCCGTCGACCGTGCCCGGCCCGGCCCGGCTCCAAGCACCATCTGATTGTCGACCGGCACGGAACCCCGCTCGCCGTCACGCTCACCGGCGGCAACCGGCACGATGTCACCCGGCTCCTACCGCTGTTGGACGCCCTCCCACCGGTCCGAGGAGTGCGGGGACGTCCCCGCTGCAAACCCCGGCGTCTGTATGCCGACCGGGGCTACGACTTCGACAAGTACCGCCGCCTGCTGTGGAAACGCGGCATCAAACCCTTGATCGCCCGACGCGGCGTCCCCCACGGCTCCGGACTGGGCAAGGCGCGCTGGGTTGTCGAGCGCGCCTTCGCCTGGCTGCACCAGTTCAAACGGCTCCGCACCCGCTACGAAGGACGCGCCGATCTCCACCAGGGCCTGCTCGAACTGGCCTGCAGCCTCATATGCCTCCGCCGCCTCCGGAACTCATTCTGAAACGATCAGTTACCCCCGCCCCTGACGCAGGTGCCGGCCGCTGGTCCCGGGCGCGCGCGGAGGCCGCCGACGCGGAAGCGGTCCGCGCAGCCCTGCGCGGACCGGTCGCAGCGTCGTAGGCGGCGGACCGGCTCACCGAGGCGCATGAACGTCTGCTCACGCCTCCCGGCCTTCGTCAGAGCTTGCGGACGAGGTCTCGGCAGGTGCAGCAGCCGAGTCGTGGTCGATCCCGGCGCGATCGTTCGGCGGGGTTCCGGGTTCCGCTCGGAGGAGTCCTGGTCCCCTGGATCAGGGGCCGTCGAAGCTTTCGACGAGGACGTGGTGGTCGGAGTAGGGCGTGGGGGCGACGCTGCACCAGTTGCGGGGTTCGCTGCCGAAGATGTAGTCGATCTTGACTCCCGATCTGTGGGTGGGGCGGCCCGTTCGGGTGGTGCCGGTCTGGTCGCATTCCAGGTATCCGGGGGTGCCCGGGCCGGTGGAGTACAGGTCGGCCGGCCAGATCCATGCGGCGGTGTTGCCGGGGGTGTCCGGTGACTGGGCGTTGAAGTCACCGCCGATGACGGTGTGGGGGAAGGTGTCCACCACGTTCTTGATCTGGGCGAACTGGTCGTCGCGGTAGTCCCAGGTGGGGTGGGCCTGTTCGGCGCCGAGGCGGGCGGCGTGGACGGTGCACAGGCGCACGTTCCATGTGAGGGTGGTCGCGCAGTGGAAGGGGGTGTTGAGGCCGGTGGTCGGTTGGGTGGTGGGGTACGGCTTGGGGTCGCCGAGGGGGCCCTTGGCGAGGATGGCGGTGCCGATGCGGTCGGCGCGTCCGGTGCCGTCCTCCCCGCATCGGCTGGGGGTCGTCCTGCCTTCCTGCGACCACTGGTAGGGCTGGAAGGCGGAGCTCCAGTGCGTCCCGAGGCGGCTCATCAGGAGGGTGAGATCGTCCTCGCAGACCTCCTGCAGGAGGGCCGCCTCGACCCGGTTCACGGTGACGTTCCGGGTGACGACGCCGATCTTGTCTTCGTGTGTTCCCGTGCCGTCACAGCCCCATGAGGCGCGTTGGGAGCCGCACATGTTCCACGACATCACCTGCAAGGTGCGGGGGAAGTCCTCGACGGCGTAGGGCATGGTCTCCGGACCTGCCCCCTGTTCCCCTGCTGCCTCGGAGGGCAGGTCGCCCGCGAAGGCCGAGACGCCGACCGAGGCGAGTGTGAGGACGGCGGCCGTGGTGACGGCGGCTCGGGCGGCTTGGGCGGCTCGGGTGTGGCGAAATCTCATGGGGATCCTTGCGGTGAAGGTGCGAGGGTGTGCGGACATGTCGTCGATGCGGGGCGGAGGACCGTGGAGTGCTCGCTGGTCGCTGCTCGCCGCTCGCACGTGGCAGGGGCCGTGTCGGCTGCGCCGCAGACCCCTGCGTGGCTGGGTCAGAGGGTGCCGGTGATGGAGATGGTGCCGAGGGTGCCGGAGACGCCGGGAAGCGTGATCGGGGTGGTGCTCCAGGTGCGGTCCGCGTGGCGGATGGTGTGGACGACCTTGTTGTCGGTGGTGACGGCGGTGAGCTGGAGTTCGCCGTCGACATGGGCGGCGGAGAGGGACTTGGTGGTGATGTTGCCGAGGTAGCCGGTCAGCTCGCCGAAGGCGTCCCAGCTGGCGTTGGCCTTGCGGATGGCGTGGTACTGGCGGGCGCCGTTGTCCGTGGTGACGACCACGTGGGCGTCGCCCTCGACGCCGGCGATGGCAACGCCGGTGACGGGGCTGGTGGGGCCTGCGGCGGCCTGGGTGATATTGCCCCAGGTGGACCAGTGGCCGGCGGTGGTGCGGAGCGTGTGCAGAGCCTTGCCGCCGCTGACGGTGAGAAGCTGGAGCTGGCCATCGGCGTTCGCGGCCGCCACCTGGGTGACGGTGCCGATGGGCCCGACGACTCCGGCGAGGTCGGCGAACTGGCTCCAGTGCCCGGTGGCGTTGCGCAGGGAGTGGAACACCTTGCCGTTGGCGACGGCGACGACATGCAGATCGTTGCCGATGGAGACGGCGGTGACCTGCGTGAGGCTGCCCAGGTGGCCGGCGACGTCACCGACGTTGCCGAAGGGGATCCAGGTGCCGTCGGCCTTGCGGATCGTGTGCTGGAGGGTGCCGTTGGTGGCGATGGCCAGGACGTGGGTGTCGCCGTTGATGCCGGCGGCGGTGGCGGTGCGGATGCCGCCGATGTTGCTCGCCTTGGTCTGGACGTCGTCGAACCGGGTCCAGGTGCCGTCGGCCAGGCGGATGCCCTGGTAGAGGGTGGAACCGCTCTGGATCACGGTTCCGGTCTTCCAGCCGGATCCGGTGATCCGGTTCTGCGTGATCCAGGAGGTCAGATCGTCGGTGCGGACCGCTATGGCGCCGGTGCGGGTCTCGGCCGGGTCGGTTCCCAGACACCCGCCCTGCCAGGAGCGGCTGTTGAGGGCGATCAGCTCTCCGGCGGCGTTGAGCACGGGGCCACCAGCGTCACCCTGGCAGATGGTGTTGCCGGCTTCCGCGGCCTCCAGGGTGACGGTGGTGGTGTCGCTGGTGGTGGCCTTGAAGGAGGCCGTGTGGACCTTCCCTGGGAGCCACTCGGTCTTTGTCCGGCCGTGGCCGGCGGCGGTCACGGCGGCGTCGGCGGCCGGGGCGGCGGAGCCGAGCTTGACCGGGGTCGTGCCGGTGGCCACGCCGTCAAGGTGGAGCAGGACCACGTCCCGGTCGGCGCGCGGCACGACCTCGGTGACCTTGTACGTCTTCGCTCCGACGAACGCCTTCACCGGGTCCTTCGGCGCTCCTGCGGCGACGTCGGTGCCGAAGCAGCTCTTGGCGCTGAGGAGCCAGTCGCCGGCGACCAGGGTCGCCGAGCAGCCACGGGAGGTGGCTTCGTCGCCCACTGTGACCCGGCCGGTGTAGGCGAGGGAGCCGGTGTCGGGTGCGCCGACCGCGGCCTGAGCCGTCATGGACGACAGCAGGCCGGTACCGACGGCAGCGGTCACGCCGGCGGCGATCCAGGAGGACCGACGATTGATGCGGGGCATGGAAGTTCCTTGGAAGAGAGGACGGCAGTGGGTGCGGGAAGGGGAGCAGGCCGTCGTGCGGCGATCCGACGGTCTGGGGGCATGTCGTCGGGGCGGTACCGGCCGCGTGTGAACCGAGCACAGGAAGCAGCCTGCACATGTCCTGTGAGCGCACCGGCGCCCGCAGCCGTCTGGTCAAGCCGGCGTAGGGAAGGCATTCCGATTACGTGTCTGAATTCGCAGGTTGTGCTGCAACAGTGATGGACCATATTGAGCCGGAACTGATGGGTTTCCTACTGGATCGTGTAGCGGACGTGGCGGGCGGCGAAGTAGCCGCAGACGATGTGGGGTTGCTTCTGGCGTCGCCGCAGGAAGCGGCGGGTCTCGTGGGCGAGGTCGTCGGCTGAGGTGGCTCGGGCCGCGTGGACGTGGTGCTTCAGATCGGCGTTCAACAGCTCGTCGGGATTCAGCTCGGGGCTGTATCCGGGCATCAGATGCAGTTCGACGCGCTCGGCGTTCTCGGCGAGCCAGGCCCGGACGGCTCTGCTGCGGTGGACCGGATGCCGGTCGGCGATCACGTGGACCTTGCGCCCGGCGTGCCGGGCGAGGCGGTCGAGGAACGCGCAGAACACCTGTGAGGTGAACTTGCCGGGAAAGACGGTGAACCACAGCGCCCCGCGGGAGGCGACGGCCGACATGACGTTGACCCTGAAACGGCGCCCGTTCACCCGCACCAGCGGGGTCTGCCCAGCCGGAGCCCACGAGCGTCCCGGCGGGGCAGTGTCCGAGCGCAGACCGCACTGATCAGCCCAGACCAGCTCGGCCTTCTCCCCGCTCGCCCGGGCCCGGATCGCCGGATACTCCTCCTGAAGCCACCGGCTGACCTCGTCGCCCTTCTGCCGGTAGGAGCGGCGGGCGGGCCGCTGCGGGGTGAAGCCGTGCCGGCGCAGCCACTTGCCCACACCCCGATCGGTCATCGACACCCCGCACACCAACCGGATGAGAGTCCGCACCGAGGCCCGGGTCCACATCACCCCGCTCTGCCCGAGGTCGGCCGGCGTGTAATCACGCATCGCCTGCAAGACCGCCCCACGGCCGGACTCGTCGATCAACTCACCCTTGCCTGCCCGAGGTTCACGCGCCGCCGCGAGCAGTGCCCGCCTCCCACCGGCGCGGCTGGCCCGCCACCACGTGCCCACCGACCGCTCGGAGACCCCGAACATCTCCGCCGCCTGGCCGTACGTCCGGACCCGCCCCGACTCCAGCGCGCTCACCACCCGCAACCGCAGATCCTCCTGCGCAGCGGGCGGCAGACGCCGCATATCCCCACCCTCGATCACACCCGATCAACGAGCAGGCAACCCATCAGTTCCGGCTCAATA
>NZ_SDOY01000103.1 GCF_004117935.1 Streptomyces roseicoloratus
TGAAGCTTCCCCTTGATCGTGGACACCTGGAGACTGGGATCTGAGGTTCCAGAGGAAGTAGCACCAGGTGGGAAGCAAGTACACGAAGCGGTACACCGAGGAGTTCAAGCGGGACGCGATCGCGCTCGTCGACTCCTCGGGCAAGACGGTCACCGCCGTCGCCCGGGAACTCGGCATCAGCTCCGAGTCCCTGCGCGGCTGGTACCGCCGGGCCAAGGCCGACCAGGGCGAGGGCGTCCCGGGCGAGCTGACCAGCGCGGAGCGTGAGGAACTCAAGCGGCTGCGGCGGGAGAACCGCGAACAGCAGCAGACGATCGAGATCCTGAAAAAAGCGACGGCCTTCTTCGTGAAGGAGAGCGACCGGTGACCATGTTGTACCGGTTGATCCATGCGGAGAAGGCGAACTACCCGATCGTGCTGTTGTGCCGGGTGCTGCACGTGACCCGCTCCTCCTACTACGCCTGGCGCGAGGGCGAGGCCGCCCGCCGAGAGCGCCAGGCCACCGACGACGCGCTCGCCCACGAGATCACCGTGCTCCACATCGCCTCCCGTCGCACCTACGGCGTCCCGCGCATCCACGCCGAGCTGCGGCGTCTGGGGCGGCGGGTGAACCGCAAGCGCATCGCCCGCGTCATGCGCGAGCGCGACATCCGCGGCGTCACCCGCCGCAAGCACCGCTCACTGACCCGGCCGGACAAGAAGGCGAAGCCGGCCCCGGACCTGATCGGCCGCGACTTCCACGCCGCGCGTCCCGGGATCAAGCTGGTCGGCGACATCACCTACCTGCCGACGGCCGAGGGCTGGCTCTACCTCGCCTGCTGGCTGGACCTGGCCACCCGCGAGGTCGTCGGCTACGCCATGGCCGACCACCACCGCGCCGAGCTCGTCGTCGACGCCCTCGACATGGCCTACGGCCGAGGCGGCCTGGAGCCGGGATGCGTGATCCACAGCGATCGCGGCAGCGAGTACACATCGACGCAATTCAGAGATCGAATACGGGAGTTGGGGCTGCGACAGAGCTGCGGACGCACCGGATCATGTTTCGACAACGCCGCGGCGGAGAGTTTCTGGGCCCTGCTCAAGGAAGAGATCGGAACCCGGACCTGGCCCGACCGGGCCACCGCCCGCGCCGAGGTCTTCACCTTCATCGAGACCTTCTACAACCGCCGCCGCCTACGCAAGCACAAGATCTTCGGCTACCTCACCCCGGCCGAGACCAGACAGCGGCACCAACACGCCCTCGCGGCATAACGAACGAGTGTCCGAGATCACGGGGAAACTTCATAGTCCATGACGTCCATGACCACGCCCGCGTAGCCGCCGCCGGGAGTGGCCGTGATGATGCCGAGGGTGATGTCCACCCAGACGGGCTTGTTCATCCACGCGTCGATGAACCCCATCAGCGCCCGGTAGAACGCGGACGGGCTCTCGTCGGCCTCCCACACCATGACCGTCCCGGCCACGAACTTGGCGGCCTCCGCATCGAACACCACCTTGTCGACGCTGGCGAAGGCGCGGGTTTGGCCCTCCTTGACCGCCCCGAACTCCAAGGACTTGTACGCCGGGGCGACGTGCTTGTCCGAACGCAAGCCGGCCGTCCAGTAGATCTCGTCCCGGCCACCCCACTGGTCGCCGACCGCGCGCCGACAGGTGAAGCTCTCGAACTGGAACTTGGCGTTGTAGGCGGGATACTCCGGGCCGGTGTCCGCCTCCACCTGCGGCGGGCCCACCACCACAGTGGTGCCGAAACCGACGTCGCCCACCGCCGCCTCGAACCCGGGGCTGTCCATCGGCGCCCCCGCGCTCACCGCGCCCAGGTCCACGACCGCGCAGTTCGCCCGCCCGGCGTTCTGCGCGCGGATCCTGGGCAGGTGCGCCTTCAGGTCTTCGACGGTAAATCCCTGGGACACCGGCTTGTCGGTGACGACCTTGGGCAGGACCGCCACCTCTCCGAGGTCGGAAACTGCGGCCCGGTACTCCGAGCCGGCGGCGGCGAGTTCCGCGTCGGTGAGGATCGTGCCGAGCGCGTCCAGCAGGTCCCGCTCCAGACTGTTCAGGCCCAGACCCTGGTTGCGGCGTTCCGCGGCGTGCAGTGCCACCCCGAAGAGCACGTTGCTCTCCCGGGCCTGCCGCAGCCCCCGCATCCATTTGCCGTCCGCGCGTGACCCGGTCCCGCGCAGCAGGTCGCGTACCCCGCCTGCGATGTCCCGTGCCTCTGCCTGATCATCGTTCGTCGCCATCGATGCGGGCCTTTTCCTCGGTGGTCCCGCGAGCGGGCACGAGCAATGCTCAGGACTTGTGGATCAGCTCCTTTGGAGGACGCGCGAAGGGCGTACCTTCCCGAGCGAGTGATCGTCAAGTCACCGAGTAGGCCCGCGCTACGAACGCGGGTCGGGAAGGCACGCCCGTGCTCAGAGTGGTCAACGAAGAAGGCACCACCGAGGCCGGTTCCCTGATCGACGAGATCGTCCGCGAGGGTGCTCGGCGGATGCTGGCCGCCGCCCTGGAGGCGGAGGTGGACCAGTACATAGCCGAGCTCGCCGGGCAGCGTGACGAGGCAGGTCGCCGACTGGTGGTCCGCAACGGCCGGCACCGGCCGCGGACCGTGACCACGGCTGCTGGGCCGGTCGAGGTGGCCGCCCCACGGGTGAACGACAAGCGGGTCGACGAGACGACGGGTGAACGGCAGCGGTTCTCCTCGAAGATCCTGGCGCCGTGGTGCAGGAAGTCCCCGAAGATCAGCGAGGTGCTGCCGCTGCTCTATCTCCACGGCCTGTCGTCGGGCGACTTCGTGCCCGCGATGGAACAGTTCCTGGGCTCCTCGGCCGGGCTGTCGCCGGCCACGGTGACCCGGCTGACGCAGCAGTGGACCGTCGACCACGCCGAGTTCCAGCGCCGTGACCTGGCCGGATCCGACTACGTCTATGTCTGGGCCGACGGCGTCCATCCCAAGATCCGCTTGTCCCAGACGCACTCCTGCCTCCTGGTCCTGATGGGCGTCCGCGTCGACGGCACCAAGGAACTTATCGCGATCACCGAGGGTCTGCGTGAGTCCACCGAGTCCTGGGAGGACCTGCTGCGCGACTGTCGGCGGCGCGGGATGCGCGACCCGATGCTCGTGGTCGGCGACGGTGCTATGGGCCTGTGGAGGGCGCTGTCGGAGGTGTTTCCGCAGGCCAGGCATCAGAGGTGTTGGGTTCACAAAACAAGGAACGTCTCGAACGCGCTGCCGAAGTCCGCGCAGCCCGGCGCGAAGAGGGCTCTGCAGGAGATCTACAACGCCGAGGACCGTGCGCACGCGGAGAAGGCGGTCTCCGCGTTCGAGAAGGCGTACGGAGCGAAGTTCCCCAAGGCTGTCAAGAAGATCACCGGCGAGGTCGACGAGCTGCTGGCGTTCTACGACTTCCCCGCCGAGCACTGGGTCCATCTCAGGACAACGAATCCGATCGAGTCGACCTTCTCCACTGTGAAGCTTCGGACCAAGGTCACCCGCGGCGCCGGCAGCCCGGCCGCGGCCCTCGCGATGGTCTTCAAACTCGTTGAGTCCGCCCAGGCCCGCTGGCGAGCGGTCACCGCACCGCACCTCGTCGCCCTCGTTCGAGCCGGCGCCCGCTTCGAGAACGGCCTCCTCGTCGAACGAGATGAGACCCTCGCAGCGTGATCCACCTCAACTGAGGGCCACCGACGAAATGTGCTGACCTGCGGTGATGGCTTCGGTCACGTATGTGGGATCCCGAGCTCGTCGTGGGGCGGCCACGAGGGCCGTTGTCAGAGGTCATTGGCAAGATTGCGGCCATGAATGTCACTCCTGTCACTCCGCCACGGCCGATCGACGTTGTCGCGGTCTTTCCCCAACTGGCTCCGCTGGCCCGCACGGCGACCCGCCTGCACCCCCGCCCCGGGGCGCCGACGTGGCACGACAGCTCGATCGGCGGGCCGCTGCTGTGGCCCGCCGAGGAGCCGTGGCCGCACTGCGAGGAACCGCATGTGGTGGACGGCATCAACCCAGCCCGGTCCCCGGCGGATCTGCGGCTGGAACGACGGATCTTCGCCGCCTCCCACGGCCGGGAAATGACTCCGGAGGAGCGGGAGACTCTGGCGCGGATCCGGCCCCCTCAAACGTATCCGGTGAAGGTGGCGGTCCAGCCGTACGAGGGCCCCATAGCGATGCTGCCCGTCGCGCAGCTGTACGTACGGGATGTGCCCGATCTGAGCCCGCCGGAGGGCAAGGACCTGCTGCAGGTTCTGTGGTGCCCTTTCGATCATCCGATCATGCCCAGGACCCTGCTCTTCTGGCGTTCGGCAGCCGCCGTCACCGACGTCCTCGACACGCCCCCCGAGCCGCCCGCAGTGCAGTTCGACGGCTATCTACCGGATCCGTGCGTACTCGAACCGGAGCAGATCACCGAGTACCCCGACCATCTGGAGCTGAGCGAAGAACTGCGGAAGCAGATCGAGCAGTGGAGTGTGCCGCAGGCAGCAGAGGAAGACCTGACCCCGGACACGTACTACGACCTTGTGCTGTCCAACGCGCCCGGCTGGAAGGTGGGCGGCTGGGCTGGCTGGAGCTCTACCGACCCCAGCCCGCAGCACTGCTCCGAGTGCGGCACCGGCATGGAGATTCTGATGACCGTCGCCACGTTCGAGGAAGGGGACGACGACGCGAACAGCTGGTCACCGCACCCCCACCCAGGCGCTGGACCGTACCCCGGCCACCGCGGCTACAACGCGACCGGCGTCCAGATAGGTAGCGGCTACCGGCAGCACCTGTTCGTCTGCCCAGCCGAGCCCGAGCATCCGCACATCGAGTTGATGACGTAGCCCGTCCGCAGTGTGCAGCCGGGGCATCACGGTGCGGGCATGCCGTGACGCCGGGTGGCCACGAGGCGCAGGGTCCCGAACAACCGACGGAGTTCGTTGACCTGCAGGAACGTGACCTTTGACGCGTGGAGTTCCCGCGCAGGTGGGCCAGCATGCCCTTCCACGAAGGTCGGTAGGGCACGAACGTAGGCACATCCTGACGGTGCCCGACCGGCCCCTGCCTGCGTTTCGTCACTCGGTAAGGCCCACTTCTTCGGTGCCTCACTGATCCACAAGTCTTGACAATTACTCAGCGGGCACCCACGGGAAGAAGAACCGGTGAGCGTCTGGGACTTCACACGCCGGTCCACTTGAGCGGTTCCATCGGATACACGGCGTCAACCCGGAAAGATGAGAGATACACCCGTACAGGGGACGCGAGCCCCGCCTGGCCCTGGCCCAAATCTTGGATGGTTTCGGCGATCTTGAGGGCGGTCACGCAGTTCCGGCTCCGAGCCCGACACTGCCTGCCGCAATGCCAGCTTCCGATCCTGGGGACCATCCGAGTCGGTCAACACGCCGTCAGGGCCACGCGAAGCGGAGATCTGCCGCGCAGCACGGTAGATACCCCATTCAAGATCACCAACGGCATCCGAAACTCGCCCGCTGATCCAAACGAAACTGCCTAGCGCTGCCGTTTCCGGCCGAGGGCCTGGGGACCAAACCTGGGGACCAGTGAGCGATACAAGGATCCCCACGCGTTGCATGACGTCCCCGAGGGCAGGCGGCCCCGCAGCGTGGTCAAGCTGGGACGATCTCGCCGGGGCCGGTTTGATCACAGCGTCGGAGCCGGCCTGGAGTCCCGTTCACCGGGTTGATCGCGCGGCAGTTCTCGACGTCCTGCCGAACCTGAACTGCGCTCCCTACCGGCCCCTTGGCGATCTGGTCAGTCGAAGAGAGCAGATGATGAGGCGTCGTCACGCTATCCGTGATCTGGATCCACCGGCTCCTCCGGCGACTCCTTGCGGATGGGGCGGTTCGTGTCGTAGCGGGGCGGGGTGACGACCGTGATGTGTCGGCAGTTCTTCTGGTTTTCCGGGAGCAGGTTTTCGTTCTCCGGCTCGGTCCACGGCCGAATCGCCGTTACGTCCGGGTTGTCGCTCGGGTTGCCGGCCCATGGCTCGAGCATGGTGAGGATTCCCGGGTCGTAGACGGGGATGGTGGGGTCGATGTCGCTGTCTCCCTCGTCCCCGTACACCTTTTCCGGGTCGAGCCGTTCGGCTTGGAACGTCTGCCAAAGGGCGAAGAGCCGGTCGACATTGGAATGCAGCAGAAAGACGAACGGGTCGTGGAAGGGGAAGTGAGGGTCCCCGCCGACGGTACCGCCGAACCATCCGTGCATCTGGTTGTGCGCCCGCTCCAGCCTTTTTCGGAACGCGGAGTACTGCTGCCCCAAGGGCAGGTCGTCGTCCTCGGCAGCGTCGACAATGGAGCGATCGGTGGGGGCCGGCGGCGATCCCTTGGGGACGTCACGCCAGATCTTCCGATTGCGGGGATCCGTCGAGGCCGGATCCGCCGGCCCGGTGGTTTCGAAGTTCTGGAACGGCCACCCTGCCTCGCCCCTCGGGCTTCCCATGAAGTCCGGCGTGAGCAGATTGACTCCGCTCGAATTCCGAGGGTTGGTGGTCCAGTCCCAGTAGTGGAGCGACAGCCGGTAGTCCACTGTGCGCAGCAGTACTTCCAGCCGGTTGCAGAGTTCGCGGTGCCACGGCAGGAACGCTATCCCACGGGCAGGGGCGAATGCGTGGACGTGCGTGGCCTGGTGAATCTCGTTCTGCTTGTCCCAGTACGAGACTCCGTCCGGATACCGGAATGCGGGATCGTCACTGAGTGAGACGAATGCGTCACGGAGCAGAGTGCGCTCCTCGGGTGAGACCTCTGCGACGTCGCGCCGAATTCCATCGCCGAGTGTCATTGTCGACCACCTGACTTTTCGATGTGCCCAGAGTCCCGGCCTGTGATCTCGCACCTGCCCGCGCTTCTGGCGGCCTGGCGAGCACCCACTGATGCCGAGGGCGCTCCAGCGAGCTGACGACGCTTGCAGTGGTGGACACGGACCACAAGCGCGATCGTCAGATCTGCATTGCCGGTCCCGTCGGCTCAAGGAGAACGACGTTCTTCTTGCCGCCGGTAATTCCAGTGTGCCCACGTGTACGCGCTGCTGTCGCGCCGGATCACACAACTCGGTCGGCCGAGAGGATCGAGCAGGCCAGGGCGACGATTCTGCGCCACTCAGCCTTTCCCAGCTGACGGTGCTGACCGCGTGCTGGACACGCATGCGCGACGACGAAGCTCCTGGTAGACGGGTTCTCGGCCAAGAGCACCCGTGTCTGCCAGGAGTTCGCGTGCTTGGCTACCCATCCTCGGTCGATATGTCCAATCGCACCCTGCGGTTCTTGACTGGGCGGCCGAAGGTCAGGCGGCAGGTTGGGACGCGTTTGCGGCGTCTGCCTGCGGTGCGGTGACACCTACGCCCAACTGGCCGCCGGGTTCGGCATCGGGGTCGCGATTGTCTACCGCTCCGCGAGGCCGTCGAGGCCCTAGCCGATCTTGCCCCGTCCTTGATCGAGGCGATGCGGACGATCCGGACGAAGGTGTTCGTCATCCTCGACGGCAGCCTGCTGCCGATCGACCGCGTCGCCGCCGGCACCCTCTGTTATTCCGGGCAGCACAAGCGCCACGGCATGAACGTGCAGTCATCGCCGATCCGCTCGGGCGGCTGCTCTGGGCCTCGCCGGCGCTGCCCGGGTCGGCTCACGACCCGACCGCGGCGCGACAGCACGGGATCATCGAAGCCCTCGCCGAAGCGGGGCTCAGATGTCGGGCGGACAAGGCGTACCAGGGCGCTGGCGGCTCCGTCCGCGTACCGTTTCGGGGCCGGCGCCTCAAGCGGTAGAAGCACCGCCAGAACACCACCCACGCCAAGATCCGCTGGGTCGGCGAGCAGGCCATGGCCACCCGCAAGGGGTGGCGCCTCTTGCGGACACCAACCGAATCACCGACGTCGTGCAGGCCGTTCTCGTCCTTCATCTCGCATCAAGGTGAGGTTGGAGAAGGGTCACTGACTACTCCGGACGCGCCGCTGGCTTGCGGCATCCTTCCGAATTTCTAATTCTGGCATCAGAAGGGCAACAGCGGCCTGCGTGCTGTGCCTATCCCCCCTATGGAGGAAAATGCCCATGGCCCGCAAAGACATCAACGCCCTCACTGGCGCGGCGCACCCCCTGCCGCCGCTCGACGGGGTCGACCTCGCGGACGGCCGCATCGAGGTGTACTTCTGATGCGCACCCCGGTGTACGAGCTGCACATCCGGCCCATGTTCACCGCTACGGACCGCGACCACATGATCCCCCGCTCGCTGAACCTCTGGTCTTACGACGAGGTGGTCGAGCACGCCGAGAAGATTCTCGAACTTCTGGAGGACGCGGACCCGAACCGGACCATGCCGCCGCCAGAAGTCGGCGGGCCGTGGCCACAGGAGTGGATCGATCTCTTCCGGCGCTGGAAGGAGGGCGGTCGCAAGCGCTTGGAGGTCGGTGCCGCCGAGATCACGGTCAAACGCACGACCGGCGCTGTCACCATCAAGGCGACCGGTACGTTTCCTGCCGCCGGCTACCAAGGGTGGCTCCAGCTGGAAAGCGAGTCCGACACGGCGAAGACCTACGTCCTGTACTTCGAACCGCCCGACGCCCCGGTAGCCGGTACCGCTGGTGCCTTCGAGCTCAAGGAACGCTACAGGGCCACTGACACCCGGACACTGTTCATCCATGACAGCACCGGCGTTCAGGAGCACTGAACGCACCCACCGATTGCGCGCCCGGATTTCCCTAAAACGACGGAAATCCATCACAGACCCTTTCGTGGATCCGCTCGCTCGGAATCACGACATGGCCGAGGAGGAACAGTGCAGGCGACAGACATCACGGGCACCTACACCTACCGAAGTTTTATCGACAGGCCGGAGCCCGTAGACGACTTCAACGATCTCAGGTTCGCTCAGCTGGAGCTCAGGCTGACAGCCTCTTCGGCGGGCAGCGTGAGTGGTCTGCTGGTCTTCCCGGCACCGGCGGGCGAGGAACCGTTGGCGATGGAGATGGTCGGGCAGGCGGACGGGACGCCCTTGACAATCACACTCACAGGCAAGGGGGTTCCGGGAACCCCGATCGAGGACTTCCACTACGAGTACGACGGCGTGGTCCTCCGGCACTGGCCGACGGGAGTGGGGCAGCGGATGACGCTCGCCGGAACCGTCCTTCGTGCCAAGGACCACGGCAGCGGCGCCAACCTCGCTAGAGCCGGACAGACAGCCAGCTTCCTCGCAGTGAAGAGGGAGTCTTGACCTGCCAGTGGGACTGTAGTCGTTCGGCTCTTTCACGCAATCGGTGGTAACGCTGGGCGTCCGTCAGCGTAGGAGGATGTGGTGGCGGAGGAGATTGAAGCCGGCACTTCCGTGCATCTGTCGCCTGATCCTCTTGGCGCGGGTGTTGACGCCTTCGGCGTGGCCGTTGCGGTAGGGCAAGGTAAGGCCGGCGTTCACGGCGGGTCGGTCGCCTACGAGGTGGGAGCTGGTGGCTAAAACTGAGCTGCCGCGTGCACGCTGGGGCTGAGCGGGCTCAGCCGCCGCTGACGAGCTCCCGGGCCCGGGCCACGACCTCGGGCGTCGCCGTGGCCAGGGAGCCGCTGTCGTATGGCGGCTGGGGGTCGTACTCGGTGAGGAGCTGAATGGCCCGTGCGGTGAGTTCGTCGCTCAGCAACGCGCACAGCCCCAGGGCCATGTCGATACCGGCGGAGATCCCGGCCGAGGTGATGATCTTGCCGTGCCGCACGACGCGTTCCGCGGTGTAGGTGGCGCCGAATGTCTCCAGGTGGTCCATTGCCAGCCAGTGGGTGGTCGCGGTCTGCCCCTTGAGCAGCCCCGCTTTCCCGAGGATGAGCGCACCGGTACAGACCGAGGTGGTGAAGCGGGTCGTCTCGTGAATCCGGCGCACCCAGTCGATGAACTCCGTGTCGTGCAGCATCAGTCGCGCCCCCGCACCGCCCGGGACGAGCAGCACGTCGCAGGACTCGACCTCCGTGTACCGGGTGGGCACGTCCACCCGCATGGCGCCCAGCACGTCGGCGATCTGCCCCGGTTCGGGCGCGACGAAGCGCACCTGGGCGTCGGGGACGTTCGCCAGGAGCTCGTACGGGCCGACGGCGTCGAGCGGCTCGAAGAGCCTGAAGAGCGGGATCACGATGTCCATGCCGGGGAGCTTATGCAGGCATATGCGTTGCCCGAGGACGCATCTGCGGACACGCCCAGGCAAGCGTGGCAAGTTCACGAGAACGGGTGCGGAGCCGCCTCAGCCCGACTCGACCAGCCAGCCGCCGTGCTGCCGCCCCCTGGTGCTTCCTCCGCTACGGCCTGTTGGTCTGACGCGTCCTTGCCCGTCTCCTGCACGTAGCCCGGCGTCTTAAGCCGCCCCTAGAGCAGCTACCGTCGGGCCGCCTTACCGTCCCAGACAGCCGGGTGTTCCTCCTCGGGGTCCCAGGTGATGACAGCGTCGACCGTTCCAGACTCCAGCTCCTTCGCAACCGCCGGCCATCGAGGCCGGCTCTGGTGAACTCGGTTGGTCCGTGACTGGTCTGGAACAGCAGGTCTGGAGCGGGAGAAACTGGGAGGAAGAAGAATTTGATACCCGCGTTGAGCGGGTCTAGCCAACGGTGCCTGACGGGCAAAGGCCCAGCTCAGGCGCCGCCTTTCGTATTTGCCGAAGAAGTCGAGCTTCTTCGGCAAATACGAGACGAGGAGATTCTTGGTCGTTGGTGGTACAAGCCTCGTGTGGACGCTGACCAGCGGAAACGACTAAGGGGTCGCGTGGGGGCCAGTTGGGGACCACACGCTACGCGCGGCGGTGCGCGATGCATGCCTCCACGCACAACTTATGCCCGGATTAAGTCCGGGGGGCAAGGGGTCGCAGGTTCAAATCCTGTCGTCCCGACCACGCGGAAACGCAAATCGGAGGACGTTCTCTCATCCATGGGAGGGGCGACCTTCGTGCGTCTGGAGGCGTGGTGGTCGAAGTGCGGTCGCATGCCAGGGCGGGGGCTGGTACGCCGTGGTGCTGATGACGGGTGGTGCGGGGGAGAGGGGCTTGTGGAAGGCTTCGTGGAGGTGGCGGATGCGGTTCGCGGTGGTTGCGGCCATGCGGGTCGGCCCGCACGCTCGGAGGTCTGCTCGGCTCCACGAGTACGGGAAAGGCGGTCATGCGAGGGTGAGCCCCGCGTGGTCCCACTGCTTGAGCAGCACCTCTGCGGGCAGCGCGCTGCCGTCGGGAGCCAGGCGCTGGACCGGCATGTCGTCGGAGGCGCATGCGAGCAGTTGCTCGGCGATGAGGTGGGGAACGAGTAGGGCTGTGGTGCCTGCCTGCCGGTTGAAGGCCACCTGGTAGGTGGCGATGACTGCTGCTTCCCACAAGGTGAGGGGGTCGCGTTCCGGCTCGCCGCGGTGAGTACGGGGGAGGGCGGGAGCCTTTACCGCCACCAGCTGCCATGCCGTACTGCCGGGGCGGCCGGCTTCTTCGCGTGCCTGGCGGATCCAGTCGGCGGTGAACCGGCGGAACTCGGCGTGAGCCTCGGGCTTCCCTTTACGGCGACGCCCGAAGGCGTCGCTGACGACGGTGTAGACCGAGAAGTCCTGATCTTCCAGGCGGCGCCAGGACCAGATGGCTCGCCGACTCCACTCGTACCACGCTCGCCGGAAGGTCTTCTCCGCCTCCGCTCCCAACCCGGCGAAGCCGGGATCGTCGGAGAACTTCGGCGTGGGCAGGACACGTACGGCAGCCGCCTCCAGCAGGCGGATCGGCTGTACGAGGGCCGCGAAGGCCCGACGCTCCTCGTCGAGGGCCGTGGCGAGGCGACTCTGCAGACCGTCGGCCCACGACGCGAGGAAGGGGTACTCGGCCACGGCCTCGTTGCTCCGTGCCAGGTAGGAGTACAGCCGACGCCAGTGCTCGTGACGCCGGGAGCGGAAGCTGCGGGCGCGCTCGTACCGCTCCCGTTCCTCGTCGCGCCCGGCCTCGTCGTCTTCCTCCTCGTCGTCGCTGGAGGCGCTGGCGCGGGGCGGGTACTCGCCGGCGGTGAGAGCGATGGCGGCGTCACGTTCGGCCTCGAGGTCCTCCTCGTCTTTGGACTCCCGATCGAGCCAGATGGCGAGTGAATCCACCTCGCTCACAGCGGCGCCAAGCGGGAGGATGGGGCTGTCTGTGGGCAGAGGCCACCGACAGCTCGCGCAGAGCCGCTCCACGGCTTCGCCGAATGGGACGTCGATCTGGTTCGCAGAGGCGGCTGACCGCAGCGTGCGGCACTCGGGGCTTCCGTGGAGCCTGCCCTTGCCTGTTGCTGAGACGTGGCAGGCAAGGAGTATGTCCCGGGCTGGTCCCAGGGGAACCTCAGGTGTGAAGAGGGAACCGAGCATGACGTGGCGAAGCTCATCGCGAGTCGAGGACATGTCGGCAGGCTATGCGTGGGCACTGACAGTCCGCCGGTCAATCCGCCCTCTCCACCCTGCAGGACCAGAGATGCCAGTGAGTGCCTCGTCGCCAGGACGGTGATCCTGGGGACCAGTTGGGGACCACACGCTACGCGCGGTGGTGCACGATGCCTGCTTCCACGCACAACTTGCGCCCGGATTAAGTCCGCTATATCCAGAAAATACCCTTGACCCTCACTCCTGGGGGTCAAGGGGTCGCAGGTTCAAATCCTGTCGTCCCGACTCGAAAGAGTCGCAGATCAGGGGCCGTTTCAGAGCAATCTGAAACGGCCCCTTGATCGTTTTTGGGGACCAGTTGAGGGCCAGGGGAGTCTCGCCGGCCAGACGGCGACAACTGCCGTGACAGGCAGCGAACGAGGTGCACGGAGCACCATGAGGTGCGCGGAGGGGGCTGCGCCGGCTGCGGTGACGTCGAGTACCGGCTGACGGGAGTCATGCCGGGCACCGAGTTCGAGGTCCACATCGGCCGGGGCGGCCAGCCCTCGACTCCCCCGATCGACGCGACGGCGTTCCCACCGCCGGCGGGGATTCGTGGATCACCGTCGCCGGTCGCACCATCGTTATGGCCGAGGGCGGTCGCGGCGCCGCCGGTCGCCGGCGGAGCGGAGAAGTCACCGATGGTCACCGGAATGTCGTGGCCCCCCGGGCTTCGAGCGCAGCTGCGCGACCATCTGGGGGAACTGTCGATGCCGTGTACGGCCAGGCCGTGCCCGGCGAGGGGCAGGGCGATGCGGCCGGTGCCGATGCCGAGTTCGAGGAGCGTCGATCATCTGCCGGGGACCCTGCCACCTGCCACAACGCTTGTTGCTGACCGGGTGGAACGGCCGCAGCCGTTCCCATTCCGCATCGCTCAGATCGTCCCGCCCCATGCCCACCCCGAACGGAGAGAAGACGTAACAGTCACGTGGTCGCGGCACCCCCGGAGGACACGGAGGAGCCTTCGCGCGGGGATACACGTGATGTCCTGGACGGCCTGGATCGGTGGACCCTCGGGGTGGTGGTGACCTGGACCGTGGCCGCCGACTGGAGCCTCCGTACCTTGACGCTCAAGGTCCCCACCCGCGTCGCCGACAGACTGCTCGCATCTTCGAGCGTCCTCTCCTGCGAGCGTGGGGCCGAAGCCGCGCCGGCGGAGGCCGTCTCCGAGGCGCATCCCGGCTCCCTGCGGCCCGGGGTCTTCGACGACACCGCCGTCTTCGATCGCCAGCCCGTTACCCTTGCTCACTTGCGGGCGCTGCGTACCTACTCATACGCCGCCGACCAGCTCTACATCGTCTTTTCGACGAGCGGAGGTGCGGAAGTCCTGCCCCTTCAGACCATCGAGAAGCGCGTCGAGCAGGGCTGGCTGGGTGTCATCGTCGCTGGCGCGTCGGATCTTCCCGAAAGCCTGCTCAGCCCGTGGGTCAAGGAAGCCACCCCTGCATCGGAGGCCGACGAAGGCCCTCACTTCGGCCACGACAGCGCAAGGCAGGATGACAGCTCCGGGGCTGACCTGGGTCTTGCAGGCGGGGATCAGGCGGCTGTCCGACGGGTGCACGGGGAGCGCGCGAAAGAGCACAATCTGCGGCTGCTCGCCATGGCACGCGGCGTTCCCGACTTGCGGAGCCTCGACACCGGCCGCTCCGGCGTGCTGTCGGTCGCGGTCTGGGAGGGCCTGCTCACCCCCGGCCCTCTGGACCTGACGCCGTTCCGAGCGCCCAGCACCGACCGCTGGCGCCGCGGCAGCGGCCTACCGCTGGGAGTTCTGGGACCAGTGCAGATCTACGCCACGAACGCGGATCCCGCGTGCGAAGGCAAGGGGCATTCACCCTTCTGCCGACACACACGGGACCGAGGTCTGGCGCAGAGCGACGACCTCCTCAGTGTCTCCGACCTGCCGGTCCGTGACGACTGGGACTGGTGCAGCAAGTGCGGCGGCTACTCTGCCCGCCGGCTGACCGACACCCAGCTCTCCTACTATCGCGCTGCCCACCGACTTCACGACATCGCAGGCCAGCTCGACGACGAGCACACCTACCGCGCTCCTGTGGAACCGGAAGCCTTGCGCAAGCGGCTGGACGAGCTCAAGGCCTGGGAGCCCGGCGGCCACGAGAACGTCAACTGGGACGGACGGTGGCGTTGGCGTGAGGTCGTCGGCGACCTTCGCCGCCGGGCCGAAAGCAATCGGCTCCGCACCGCTCCCTGACTCGCCGCGCCCGCCGAGCCGTCCGAGACGGCTGGGCGGGCCGAGGGTCAGGTGGCCTGCTTGGGGACCAGCGCCCATGTTGATGGGCGCACAGCACGTACGGATGTGCACGCTGTGTGCCCATAGATTGAGGCATACGTCATGAATTTTCACCCGACCCCTCGATCTGGGGGTCAAGGGGTCGCAGGTTCAAATCCTGTCGTCCCGACTCGAAAGAGTCGCAGATCAGGGGCCGTTTCAGAGCAATCTGAAACGGCCCTCGATCGTTCTCGGGGGCCATTTCGGGACCAACACGCCTTGACCGCGTCAGCGAGCGACCGCGACCGCGATGGCGGTGGGCAGGGTCCGGGGTGCGCGGTGAGGGCGGCGCCGAGGGCAGTGATCTGGCGGAGGTCGGGGGTGCAGGTACCGCTGGGTGGTGGTGAGCGATCCGTGCCCGGTGATCTTGCGCGGGATTGTGCAGGAGGTGCGCCGGGACGTCGGCGTCGGCGAACCAGGTGAGTCCGGTGTGGCGGAGGTCGTGGCGGCGCAGGCGCTCGTACCCGAGCCTGCTGACAACCACGTCCCGGTGGGTGGCGTCGCGCAGTACGGCGGTGGAGACACGCCCGCCGCGCGGCCCGGTGAAGAGGCGAGCGTCGGGACCGGCCGCCAGAGACGCGCTGAGCGACGACGCCATCAACGGCGGCGACGGGTCCGACCGTGTCCTCACCGTCAGCCCCCGCCCCGCGTCCCGCACACCCCATGCCCACGAATGCGGCCGCGTACGGCGAGACCGTGAACCGCCTCGCCAGGGGAGCGCTCGCGGCAAACAGCCCATAGCGACCGCCCGTTGTCGGATCGTGACCGTCGTCGATCGATCCTGGCGAGAAATGCCGTACGAAGCCTCCCGCCCGCGACCTACCGTTCGGTAGTGCAGAGGGGGCCGTGGTCGTCGTAGGACGCGCGCTCCTGGGGGAGTCCTACGGGGTGGGGGCCAAGCGATGACTGTCCTGTGCGTGTTCCGGCGACGGGCCGGGGTGGTGCTCCTCCTGATCCTCGCCCTGCTCATGTCCGGGCTGACCTCGCCCTGGCCGTTCCGCAGCGTCGCCGCCGGGCCGGACGCGGGGACCGCGGTCACCGGGCCGGAGGGACCGGAGGGGACCTCGTTCAACCCCAACCAGATCAAGGACATCAAGGCGGCCGACCCCGGCGCCGGGGTGAACCTGATCGAACCGCCGACCGCCGACAGCACCGGCGACGCCCGCCTCTCGTATCCGCTCGAAGTGCCGAAGGGCCGCGGCGGAGTGCAGCCCGAGCTGGCCGTCGCGTACAACTCGGCCGGGGGCAACGGGTGGACCGGACTCGGCTGGGACGTGAGCACGCCGTCGATCACCGTGGACACCCGCTGGGGCGTGCCACGGTACGACGCGGGCAAGGAGACGGAGTCGTACCTGCTGAACGGGGAACAGCTCACCCCGGTCGCCCACCGCGGCGAACTCCAGGCGCGTACCGCCGAGAAGGTCTTCCACCCACGCGTCGAGGGCCGCTTCGACCGGATCGTGCGACACGGCGACAAGCCGTCGACCTACTGGTGGGAGGTCACCGACAAGCAAGGCACCCGCACCGTGTACGGCGGCGCGGCGGACGCCACGCTCGCCGACGGGGCCGGCAACATCGCCGTGTGGGCGGCCCGCGAGGTCCGTGACGCGCACGACAACCTGATGCGTTACCACCACGTCCGGGTCGAGGACGGCGGCGTCGCCAAAGCCACCGTGCCGGGCCGCGCCCTGTACCCGCAGCGCATCACCTACACCGGACGCGGCGACACCGAGGGCCGCTACTCGGTCACCTTCCTCCGCGACCGTGACCGGGGCGAACCGCGCCGCGGCGACGTCCAGATCGACGGACGCTACGGCTTCAAGCGGGTCACTGCCGACCTGCTGCGCCGGATCGAGGTCAAGCTCGACGACCGGCTGATCCGTGCCTACGAACTCAACTACCGGACCGGCGCGTTCGCCAAGACACTGCTGCAGTCGGTGTCGCAGTTCGGCGAGGACGACAAGCTCTTCACCACCCACACGTTCGACTACTTCGACGACGTACGGGACCAGGCGGGCGCCTACAACGCCTTCGGCACCGCGGCAAGTTGGTCGGTGCCGGACGACGACCTCGGGCTGAACATCCGCGAGGGCGAGGCCAGCGCGATCTCGGCGAACACGTCCGCCGGCTTCGGCGCGCACCTGTTCGCGGGCTACAACGTGCAGGGGCTGACGACCAAGGAGGGTTCCATCGGATTGAAGGTCGGGTTCAGCGCGGGCCAGTCCGATGGCCTGTCGACGCTGACCGACGTGAACGGCGACAACCTGCCGGACAAGGTGTTCCGCAAGAACAACGACGTTTTCTACCGGCCCAATCTGGCCGGACCGGGTGGGGCGCAGAAGTTCGGTGACACGCCCGTCAAGCTCACCAACCTCCCGGGAATCTCGACCGAGCGCACGCTGTCCGGCACCATCGGCGTCGAGTCGTACGTCCTCACGACCTCGGCCCAGCTGGACTTCGTGGGCACCACGACCACCTCGGACCGGTTCTTCAGCGACGTCAACGGCGACGGCATCGCCGACCTGGTGAACAACGGCGGCGTGCTGTTCGGCTACCTGGACGCGAACGGGCAACCCGCCTACAGCGCGGACTCCACCCGCACCCCGGTGCCGGTCGGGGGCGGCGCGGTGACCGGCGAGATCGTCGGCGATCAGACCGCGCAGTTCAACCAGCAGGTGGACAACTCGCCGCTGCTGGACACGGTGCGCCGCTGGGTCGCCCCGTTCGACGGCACCGTCCGCGTGGACGGCGGCGTGCAGCTGACCGAGGACCCCTCCCCGGCGCGGGCGGCCTACACCAAGGCCGACGGCGTGCGGGTCACCATCCAGCACAAGGACGCCGAACTCTGGGCACAGCGGATCGGCCCCGACGACCACACCCAGTTCACCCCGGGCAACGTGGCGTCGATCCCCGTGAAGAAGGGCGACGCGCTCTACTTCCGAACACAGTCCATTCTGGACGGCAAGTACGACACCGTGGCGTGGGACCCGGAGATCACCTACACCGACCTGCCGGCCGGCACGGACGCGAACGGGCTGGCGAACACCGTTTTCCGCGCGTCGACGGACTTCACCTTCGGCGGCAGGCCGTCCCTGGTGACCGTGCCGGTGAACGGCACGTTGCGGCTGACCGGTGACGTGGTCAAGTCGAAGGCGACCTCGGACGACGTGACCGTCGTGATCGAGAAGGGCAACGGCGTCCACCCCGGCACGGCGGTGTACAGCAAGGTCCTGCCCGCCGCGTCGACCGGCACCACCGCGATCGACGTGAGCATCCCGGTCAGCATGTTCGAGAAGATGTCGTGGAAGCTGAAGACCGACTCCCCGATCGACGTCTCGGCGGTGAGCTGGGCGCCGAAGGCGCACTACACGGCCGCGCAGGGGGTCGCTTCGGTCGTCGACGCCAAGGGCGATCCCACGCTGGTGATCACCCCTCCGTACGACATGACCATGTTCCCGGCGGACACCCTCACCGCGCCGCAGCAGTCCTACAAGGCGCCCAGGACCGGCCAGTTGAAGGTGCGGCCGAAGCTGTCCTTCGACTTCAATCTCCTCGGAGATGCCAAGATCGCGTTCACGGTGAAGAAGCGCGGCGGACAGCTGCTCGGCAAACGGACCTTCCAAGCCAAGGACACCTCCCCCTTCAGCGGCAAGAACCTGGACCTGACCGTGCCGGTCACCGCCGGCGACGAGCTCTACATCGACTACTCCACGGTGGAGACCGGCTTGCTCGGACTGCTTGTCGAGCAGTCCGCGTCGGTCACCTACGACGTGACCTCGAACTGGCCGGCCTTCACCCCCGCGCCGAGCGCCATGCACGGTTCCGTCGGGCAGGGCGCCTTCGCCCAGCCATACCGCGGCTGGGGTGTGATCGGTTACCAGGGCAACCGCGACCGCGCCACCCAACCGATCAAGCAGGCCGAACTCGCGCTGGACCAGAGCTTCAAAGACCTGCTTCCCAAGGAACCCAAGGAAGCGGACGTAGCGCCGTTCGCCGCGAATCCCCGGCTCACCATGCCGCGGCTCGCGGTGTTCGCCCCCGTTCCCGCCAAGGGCGGCTGGGCCGCCCAGGACGAGTCCTCCTGGATCACCGCCGCGATGGCGACGAGTTCCCGCCTCGGCGCGGACACCATCGACATCGTCACCGACGCCGATGTGAAGGGCGACCGGACGGTGATGCGCCGCGGAGTCACCGGCCAGGTGTCGGCCACCCTCGCGGCCGGCCCGTTCGGCGGCACCGTGGTCGGCGGCATCACCGCGGGTTCGGTCGACTACCTCGACCTCAACGGCGACGGCTACCCCGACGTCGTCGGCGCCAAGGAGATCCAGTTCTCCGACATGAACGGCGCGCTCGGCGCCACCCGCGGCACCCTCGGCGGCAACGTTCGCGAGGCGGACAACGTCTCCGGCAACGTGTCACTGTCCGCCGGCAGCGAGACCGCCACCATCGCCAGCGCACAGGGCATGGCCGCGCCCGACGCGGGCACCAGCGCCAACACCGCCACCACCGGCGCGGTCCAGCCGTCGCTCGGTATCGGCGGCAGCCTCGGCGGCGGCGAGTCCGACACCCGTGTCGACCTGATGGACATCAACGGGGACGCGTTGCCGGACAAGGTGTTCGCCAACGGCGACGCCCAGTTGAACCTCGGCTACTCCTTCGCCGCTCGCGAACCCTGGTCGGCCGGGCCGATCAACGACGCCTCCACCCGCAACGTCGGCGTCAACCTCGGGTTCAACGTCGACCGCTACGGCTTCGCCGGCGGCCTGTCCGCCGAGCTGGGAACCTCGTACACCAACGCGAGCATGACGGACGTCAACGGCGACGGCCTCGTCGACCGGGTGTTCACCGACGGAGCCAACCCGATCAAGGTCGCGGTCAACACCGGCACCGGCTTCACCGCGCCCACCCCGTTCCGCGGCAGCTTCCCCGACATCGCGGTCGACAAGAACGCCAGCCTCGGCGGGGGTGTCTACTTCACCGTCGGCCTGCCCACTCCTGTCGGCGTCTTCGTCTTCAACCCCGGCGTCAACGCGACCACCGGCATCGGCCGCGCCGAGACCAGTCTGCGTGACGTCAACGGCGACGGCCTCGCCGACCACGTCAAGTCCACCCGGGACGACGAACTCCTGGTCGCCGTGAACAAGACCGGCCGCACCAACCTGCTGCGCTCCGTCAGCCGCCCGATGGGCGCCCGCATCGACCTCGACTACACCCGCACCGGCAACACCGCCGCGATGCCGGAGAGCCGCTGGTCGCTCTCCCGCACCACCGTCCAGGACGGAGTCACCGGCGACGGCGTCGACACCCGGCTCACCACCTTCCGTTACGAGCAGGGCCGGCACGATCGCCTGGAGCGCGAGTTCCTCGGCTTCGGCCGGGTGGTGACCGAGCACCGCGACCCCGCCGCGGACGACGCCGTCCGCCGCATGGTCACCGACGAGTACCGCACCGACGGCCACGTCGGCCGCGGCCTGCTCACCCGCTCCCTCACCACGGACGGCGCGGGCCGCCCGTACCGCGAGACTCTCAACAGCTACCGGCTGCACGACACCGCGACCGGCACCGAGGCCGATCCGGACAGCCCCACCGCCGCCGTCTTCCCGCAGCTGGTCCGCGTCGAGGAGAAGTACCACGAAGGCGTGGCCACCGAGGGGCGGAGCACGTACACCGACCTCTCCTACGACGCCTACGGCAACGTCGTCCGCACCCTCGACACCGCCGACGAGGGCACCGCGGACGACCTGGAGACCACCTACGGCTACAGCGCCGCCGACCCCGCCTGCCGGGACCGCGGCGTCGTCGGCATCGCCAACGCGCTCCGCCAGAAGGCCGCCGCGACCGGCACCGTGCTGCGGCACCGCGAGGCCGACGTCGACTGCGCCACCACCGAGATCCGCCAGGTCCGCGAGTACCTCGACGACGACACGGCCGCCGTGTCCGACCTCACCTACCACCCGGACGGCAACCTCAGGACGTCCACCGGCCCGCCCAACGCCACCGGGCAGCGGTACACCCTGACCTACGGCTACGACACCGTCGTCGGCGTCCACGTCGAATCCGTCGTCGACAGCTTCGGCTACCGCTCGTCCTCGACCCACAACCTCAAGTACGGCCTGCCCGAACGCAACACCGACCATAACGACCAGTCGGTGCGCATGTCGTACGACAGCGTCGGACGCCTCGACACGGTGACCGGGCCGTACGAGACCGGCGGCGGCCCCGCCACCATCGACTTCGAGTACCACCCCGAGGCGCCCGTCCCGTACGCCACCAGCAAGCACCTGGACCGCACCGCGACCGGCGTCCGCACCGACACCATCGACACCATCACCTTCAGCGACGGCCTCAAGCGGATCCTGCAGACCAAGAAGGACGCCGACGTCGCCGCCACGCCCGGGGCCACTCCGGCCCGGGTGATGACGGTGTCCGGCCGGCTGAAGTTCGACGCCTTCGGCCACGCGGTCGAGAAGTACTACCCGGTGACCGAGCCGAAGGGCGCCACGAACACCACTTTCAACACTGCCTTCGACACCGTCGCCCCCACCGAAGAGACCTTCGACGTGCTCGACAGGTCCGTGAAGACCGTGCAGCCGGACGGCATCACCACCAGCACCGCGTACGCCTTCGGCCCCGACCGGGCCGGGACCACTCGGTTCGAGACCACGGTGACGGACGGCAACGGCAAGCAGCGGCGCACGTACACCGACGTCCGGGGCGTGACCACGGCGGTCAAGGAGTTCAACGGCCCGACCGCGATCTGGACCGGCTACACGAACGACCCGCTGCGGCGAGTCACGGCGATCACCGACGACAAGAACAACGTCACCCGCGCCGCGTACGACGGGCTCGGCCGCCGCACCGTCTTCGACAGTCCCGACGCGGGACGCACCGAGACCCGCTACGACCTGGCCGGAAACATCACCGCCAAGATCACCCCGAACCTGCGGGCCGCGAGCCGGACCATCACCTACGAGTACGACTACTCGCGCCTCAAGGCGATCCGCTACCCGACCTTCCCCGGCAACGACGTCAGCTACTCCTACGGCGCCCCCGGCGCCCCCGACAACGCGGCGTCCCGGATCACCGAGGTCCACGACGCGGCTGGCACGGTGACCCGGGCCTACGGCGCGCTGGGCGAGGTGACCAAGGAAACCCGCACCATCACCGCCACCGGCGGCGCGCCGCGCACCTACACCACCGCCTGGCGCTACGACGCCTTCAACCGGGTCCTCCAGCTCACCTACCCCGACGGCGAGGTGCTGAGCTACGCCTACGACTCCGGCGGCCAGGTCACCCGGGCCACCGGCACCAAGAACGGCACCGATTACACCTACCTGGACCGCCTCGACTACGACAAGTTCGGCCAGAAGGTCCTCCAGCAGACCGGCAACGGCGTCCGCACGACGTACAGCTACGACGCCGCCGACCGCAGGCTCGCCGGGCTCGCGTCGACCGCCGCGAACGGGACCGCCTTCCAGAACCTCGGCTACACCTACGACGACATCGGCAACCTCACCGGCCTCGCCGACAACGCCCCGCAGGGCGGCCCGACCGGCGGCCCGAGCAGCCAGACCTTCGGCTATGACGACCAGTACCGGCTGACCTCGGCGTCCGGCCGCTACACCGACAGGAACCACCGGCTCAACACGTACACCCTGAACCTTGGCTACGACTCGATCCACAACACCACGAGCAAGTCGCAGCACCACGAGGTCGTCGGCGGCGTCCCGGCCTTCCCTGCCACCGGTGGGCGCGCCGGACCGATCGAGCCGGTCGACGACCCGTCGAACCCGGCCGACGTCCAGGACCGCACCAGCTACGACTACACGTACACCTACGACACCGCGAGGCCGCACGCCCCGAGCAAGGTCGGCCCGGTCACCCACGCGTACGACGCCAACGGCAACCTGACCGGCGCCGTCAACACCGCCGTCAGCGGCAAGCGGCGCCAGTACGTGTGGGACGAGGAGAACCGCCTCGCCTGCAACCAGGACACCGCCACGGCCACCGTCACCCAGGACCCGGCCGGCTGCCCCGGGGCGACCGTCGGCTACACCTACGACGACAAGGGCGACCGCGTCGTCAAGCGCGGCGACGGGCTCTCGCTCTACCCCAACCGCACCTACAGCGAACGCGACACCACCGGCTACAAGCACATCTTCGTCGGTGACACCCGCCTGACCACGAAGACGGTCGTGGCCACCGGGACCGAGGACGCACAGTGGTTCTTCCACGCCGACCACATCGGCTCCTCCGGCTACGTGACGGACAAGGAGGGCGCGGTCACCGAACACCTGGAGTACTTCCCGTTCGGCGAGACCTGGGTCGAGGAACGCACCGGCGACCCGGACGCGCCCGGTACCCCTTACCGCTTCACCGGCAAGGAACTCGACGCCGAGACCGGCCTCTACTACTACGGCGCCCGCTACTACAACCCCAGAACCCAGCTCTGGGCGAGCCCCGACCCCGCCCTGCCCGACTACCTCGACAAGGACATCGCCGGCGGCCTCGACGAGCCCCGCAACCTCGCGGCGTACACGTACACCCACAACAACCCGCTGAAGCTGACCGACCCCACCGGCAAGTGGCCCAAGATGCCGTCCTGGAAGACCATCGGGCACACCACGCTCGACGTCGTCGGCATGGTCCCCGTCGTCGGCGAGGCGGCCGACCTGACGAACGCCGGCTGGTACGCGGCTGAAGGCGACTACGTCAACGCGGGCCTGTCCGCGGCCGCGGCGATCCCGGGCGCGGGATACGCGGCGAACGCGGCGAAGTACGGCAACCGGGCCCTGGACGCCACTCAGGCGGCCAAGAACGCGACCAACGCGACGGACGCGGCGAAGACGGTCAAGGCCGCGGACGACGCCCCCGCCCCCACCCCCGCCTCCTGCACCACGAACAGCTTCACCCCTGACACCCCGGTCCTCATGGCCGACGGCACCCACAAACCGATCTCCGAAGTCCGGCTGGGCGACGAGGTCATGGCGACGGACCCGGAAACGGGCGAGGCGGGCGCGCGACCGGTGACCCGGCTGATCGTGGGCGAGGGCGAGAAGCACCTCGTCGAGATCACGATCGCGACCGCCGATCACGCCACCGCGAAGGTCGTCGCCACGGACGGCCACCCGTTCTGGGTCCCGGCGCTGGGCGCGTGGGTCCGTGCGGCGGACCTCGCCCCGGGAACGCTGCTGCGCACGGGCAGCGGCACGTACACGCAGGTCACGGCGGTCCGGGCGTGGACAGAACACCGGCGGGTGCACAACCTGACGGTCGAGAACATCCACACGTACTATGTGCTGGCGGGGGCCACGCCCGTACTCGTTCACAACTGCAACTTCGCCCCCGGTAAGGCGGATGAGCACTTCGACAAGCATGTGCTGGGGCTTGACAACGCTGGCCAGCCGACGCGTACGCCGGATATGCCGGAGTACGACATCCCGGACCTCGACAAGGGTTTTGACAATTATGTGGCCGACGCTAAGTCTCTGATGTGTTCGAGTACCTGCCCGGCTGGCGCCCGTGAGGCCATTCGAAGTGACGGTGTAGTTATCCGAATGGACACGCAGGGAAGAGTTGGGATGAAGAACGGGAACACTATCACGACCTATTTTCGACCGGATGACCCCGCTACCTATTTCGCGAGGGAGGCGGCTAGGTGACTCGAAGAATTGCCAACTTCGAAGAAGAATTCTCTAGCTTTATCAGGGCGTCGGGCCGCTGGCGGGACACTGCCCCAGAGGCGCTGCTGGGGCGCTGGTCGAGGTTCGTTGACGATTGCGAGCAGGGTTACCCGCGCGATGCTGAGGACTACTTCAATGATCTCACCTCAAGAGATTCCTTGGAGCGGGCTCTGACTTCTGTGGAGTTGCAGGAATTCCCTGAAATGTCGCATCTGCGCGCAAGGGTGGAAGAGATCGATTCAAGGTTCCGCGCGCTTCTGATTCCAGAAGTTTTTCCTGGGATTCCAGGTGAATTCTGGTGGGCTCGCGGCATGGTGAAGGCTGGCGGGAAGCGTCTCGTAGAGGACGTGCGCCGTGAATATCGCATCGACTTGATCGAGGTTGAATAGCGTGCCGATTGCGCTGAGTTTTGCAGCTAGTGCGTAGGTGCAAGCGCTATGTAGCGGCAGCAAAGTAGAAGCCCTGTCAGGTGTGCGTCCTGGCAGGGCTTCTGCGTTGGGTCCGGAAGCCTCAGGAGCCCGAGAAGCTGACGGCTGAGCGGGAGGCATACTCCCAGCTCATGCGGCAGGGCCTGAGCAGCAAGGAAGCGTGCCGGATCGTCGGGATCAACCCGGAGACCGGCAGACGCTGGCGGAACGGACGATGCGCGTCCGGCGGGAGCAAGGCGGCACCACCGATCCACGAGGTGGTGCCGCCTTCCGCGCCGTCGCCGTACCTGAACGAGGCAGACCGCATCCACCGCGCCGACCGGCTGCGGGAGAAGGCCACGGTCCGCGTGATCGCGGCCGAGCTGGGCCGCCTCACCCACACGGCCACGGTCACGGCCCGCCCCCTCCCGGACCAACGACCCGACCGTGAGCGCCGCAACCGCCGTTGAGGGGATCCGTCGTGGACGCGGAGGGGCATGGATCCCGGAGGCCGCCGGGTGGGGCCGGCCGGCTCTCGGAGGGCTCGGGCGGGGGCCCGGTGGGCGGAGCCGGGGAGGGCTCGCCCACCGCGAGGTGCTCCAGGACCTCCGCCAGTTCCTCGCAGGCGTGGCGCACCGAACGGCGGGTCGCACGCTGCTCGGTGATGACGGAGGCGAGCAGCAGGGCGGTCAGGGCGGCGGAACCGTTGAACGTCTGGAGCTTGACCATGATCTCGACGTCCGACAGGTGGGAGAACGAGCCATGGTCGGAGGTCGCCACGACGGTGGCGAACACGGATGCGAAGAGCGCGCACAGCATGCTTCCGGCGAGCTGGAAGCGGAGCGCCGCCCAGACCAGCAGGGGGCAGACGAGGAAGAGCAGGCCCATCGGGCTGAGCACGGCCAGGGGGACGAGAACCAGGGTCGTCAGCCCCAGAAAGGCCGCCTCCTTCCAGCGCCGTACCCGGAACCGTCCGGACGGCCCTGCGAGGACGAGCAGGAGCGGAGCGACGAGCAGAACCCCCATCGTGTCACCCGCCCACCAGGCCAGCCACACGGCCCAGAACTCGCTCCTGTCCAGGGAGCCCTTCACCACCTGTAGTCCGACCCCCGCGGTCGCGCTGATCAGCATGGCGCCGAAGCCCCCAAGGAAGATCAGTGAGAGTCCGTCCCGCAGCCGCGCCATGTCAAGCCGGAAGTCGGCCCGTCTCAGCAGCAGGAAGGCGCAGAGCGGCGCGACGGTGTTGCTCACCACGGTGACCGCCGTGGTGGGCCCAGGGGTGGTGAGGGAGGTGATGACGAGGAAGGAGCCGAGGGCGATCCCGGGCCAGACCCGCGCGCCGAACAGCAGCAGGGCGGCGACGGCGACGCCGGTGGGCGGCCAGATGGGGGTGGCCACCACGCCTTCGACGACGAGGCGGCCCAGCAGGCCGAGCCGTCCGGCCGCGTAGTAGCAGACCGCCACGGCCAGCGAAATCAGCGCCGCGTCGGTAAGGGGCCGGAACTGCCGATTAACGAACACGCCAGCCATAAGACACCGGCCGGGCCGCCACGGCCGGGCAAGGACCCCTGCGTGTCGGGCGCCGCCGTACGGCACGAGTCCGGACCGGCCGGCGGAGTGAGGACCGGCTGGCGGAGTCCGGACCGGCTGGCGGAGTCAGGACTGGCCGGCTGGCGGAGTCAGGACCGGCCCGAGGTCTGGCCCGAACCGGGGCGGGCCGACAGGGGGGCGGGCCGGCCCCGGCCAACCCCGGCCGACCCGGGCCGCCCATGGGCGAGCCCCTTCACCCCTCGACCGTCGACGGAGCGGGACCGCCGTCATGGCCGACGACCAGGACGGCTGCGTCGTCCTCGTGCCCCACCGTGGCTGCCAGCTTCATGACGGCGGTGGCGAGCGCGTCGACGTCCAGCCCGGCGACGGCGGTGATCCCGGCGAGCCTCGTCACCCGGTCCAGACCCTCATCGACGTGGAGGGAGGGCCCCTCCACCACCCCGTCGGTCAGGAGGACGAAGACACCGTCGGCGGTGAGCCGGTGGCGCGTGGCCGGGTAGTCGACGCCGCGGAGCACACCGAGCGGAGGCCCGCCCTCGCTGTCGTCGATGCCGGAGCGGCCGTCGCTGGTGGCCCAGATGTGGGGGATGTGACCGGCCCGGGCGCACTCCAGGATGCCGGCAGCGGGGTCGAGCCGCAGGAAGGTGCAGGTGGCGAAGAGGTCGGCGCCCAGAGAGACCAGCAGGTCGTTGGTGCGACCGAGCAGCTCTCCCGGGTCTCCGCTGACGGAGGCCAGCGCGCGCAGTGCCACGCGGACCTGTCCCATGAAGGCGGCGGCCTCGATGTTGTGCCCCTGGACGTCACCGATGGACATGCCGATCTGCCCGCCGGGCAGGGAGAAGGCGTCGTACCAATCACCGCCGACGTTGAGCCCGTGGTTGGCGGGCTCGTAGCGGACGGCCAGCCGGGCGCCCGGAAAACTGGGCAGGTCCGAGGGCAGCATGCCGCGCTGCAGGGCCACGGCGAGCTCGACACGGGAACGCTGGGTCTCGGCCAGCTCCCGAGCCTTGGCGGTCAGCGACCCGAGCCGGACCAGAAGATCCTCGCTGTTGTCGGCCGGCCGTTTTCGGAACATCGATCACTCCGACGTCACGACAATCCTCGTATCACTCCGTCCCGTCTCCAGCACGCGGGACCCCAGGGGACCACCTCGGTACGAACAGGTCCTTCCCCACTCTGCCCGCAGGGCACGACGCCCGCATCTCATCGCCCCCGCACCCCCGCACCCCGCACCCCGGCCCGATGGCGCCGCCAGGAGATCGGGATCCGGATCCGGGCGCCCCGATCCGGCGCGATCACCGCGCCGGCAGGACGGTCCGTGCACTTGAGCGCACGTGCAACGTCTCGTGGCGGACCGTCCGCAAGCCCCTCGATTCCGCCTGTCCGCAGTTCGTGGGCAGCTGCCGCCGCGGCCGAAGGTATCGATCCCTGCCTGGCCGTGATCGACGGGATGCCGCGGGCTGACCTGGATGCGCGTAAGCCGTGGCCCCGACCGCCCGCCCCGAAACCCGATCCACCTGCGCGTACGGGGCAAGCTTCCCGTCAGTGGCGCGGGTGAGCTGGGCGTCGATGTATCCCTCGACCTCGGTGGCCTTCGGCACCCATGTGAACCCATACGAGCCGCGGTTCTCCTCCGCCGCCGGGGCCAAGCCCTCCGCATGTCGGTGGCTCAGCGGCTCCAGGCATACGACTGCGCCCTCCAGAACCGGTCCCTCAAGCACGAAGCCCGTTGATCACCACTCCAGTTATCGCACCGAATGATCACTCTGTCCCCCGGGCCCGGACCGCAGAGTCCCAGAGCCGGCGCTCCCTGTCGCATGAATTACGTGGCAGCGAAGAGGTCGGCAAGGCGGAGCGCTGAGGACAGCCGTCCTACGCAGCCGGGAAGATCAGAGCCGTACACCGACACGGGCCGTCCCACACAGTGACGTCCGTTCTCGGGTGAACGATCTCGCGGCCCATCACATGCCGCCGTCCGGTCCGCATCACCGAACTCGTCGAAGCCGTCCTCGCCCTACATCCGACCGGCTCAGCGTGCAGTGGGACAGAGCTCAGTGAGTGCCGACGCCTCACATGCCTCGGCCCGGGCCGCACCATGGCTCGGGACGTTCGCTGGCAGACATTAGGCACGAGCGCCGAGTTGGTCACGGGTGCACGCCCGCCTGCGCAGCCAGATACTCGGCGCCGCGGTGGCCGGACTCCTTGGACACGTGGACGTGGACCGCGTGCCGGCCGGACGGCAGTGCGGGGTCGGAGTGGTCGCCGCGGAAGGCGACCTGTACCGCGTCGTGGCGGAAGCCGTGCAGGCCGTGCTCGGGTCTGTCAGGCCAGCGGCCCGGCCATACGAGGAAGACCGCGTTGCCGTCGTCGCCCAGGGCCGCGATGACCCGGTCCTCGGCCGTCCCCGGTGCGAACCGTGCCGACATCTCGAGCGGCAGGTGTGCCTCCAGTTCACTGTCGTCCATGACCGGCACGTCCGGTTCGCAGCCGCCGGCGCCGCAAGGGGGTCGGGAGCCAGGGTAAGGGCGGTGGACAAAGCGGGGGTTCGGCAGCGCCGCTGCCATTCGACGGACCTCGCCGACGCTTTCCAGATGCGTCAGCAGCTCCGCCTCCTCACCGCGGTGTTCCATCAGCGCGCACAGCCGCATGGCCTGGCGGTACGCGTCGGTGGCGTCAGCGGTGACGTGGACACAGCGTGTGTAGCCGGGCAGGCAGTCTTCGCACATGACCGGATGGTGACACCCGCTGATCCGGACTGTCGCCCCCATTGATCGGCGGACCCCGATGCCGAGGGGCGGCACCGGGCCCGGTGTGCGCCTTACGGGAAGTCGTTCTCCGCACGTGCCCAGACCAACTGCTCATCGTTCAGCGGCGGGGTGAATCCGTCTGGAAGCATCAGCATGCGGCCGTCCGGCCACATGTTCTCCAGCCCGTGTTCCGCGCAGTCCAGGGCGATGAGATGTGATGGTCCACCCCGGCATGCGTCACCTCGGTACGGACCGTCGTGGGACTGGCACACGTATCCGAAGGACGTGCAGTCGTCCTCATCGGTCGGTTCGTGGAAGCCAGGGTCACGGACCACGAGCGTCACCGGTTCCTGCAGGTTGTCCCTGGGAATGGGACGCGGGTCGCACCACAGCAGTCGGGGAGGGAGCATGTGCTCATCATCCTGCGTGGCAACCCTCCTCGGCCACAGCCGTCCGCAGCCTCGTCACAAGCAGCCCTCTCTCAAATTCATGCCGAAGCGGATACTGCAGACTCAACTCGCCAAATGAGGTCTGCCGTAAGGGTCGTCTCGTGACTCCGACGGCCTTGGCTTCGACTGTGACCGGAATGCTTGGGCAGGTGTCACTGGGGCCGGGAACCCAGCCGGTGTGCTGGGCCCGGGCGTCGGCGCGTCGGATGATGGCCCATACGACGGCATCGCAGCCGCTCTCGTCCGCCATCGCAAGCTGGTGGCCTGCCTGGCACGCCCGGGAAAGGGGACGATCCGCAGCATGATCGGATGGATGCGCCACACCCCGCGCTGGTCGGTCATTTCGGTCTGTGTGATCGCGGCCGTGCTGCTCTTCGTCGGCGCTTCCGCGCATGCAGCCGACCTTCTCAGCCACGGTCTGCACCCCTACGCTTGGGCACCGAGCCGGCTCAACCTCTACTGGTCGTCCCTGGCGCTCTTCGACACGCTTGCCGCTGTGTTCCTGATCAGGGGTGAACGTCTGGGAATCGACCTCGCCTGCGCCATCATGGCCACCGACCTCGCCGCCAACTGGTACGCGGACTACGGCATCCAGCACAGCAGCTTCGCTGCCCAGCCCGGCCTTCAACGACTGACCGTCTTCGCCGCACTCGTCCTGGGAACGGCACCGTTTGTCCGGCGACACCTCGCCCAATGAGTCGGCGTCTCAGGCAGTCGGCTCGCCCACCGCGACAGCGACCGTCGGGCCCGGCCCTTCGTCGTGCCCGTCCCGGCGGGTCTTGGCCTGCGCCGCCGCCGACGGCTGCCGCACCGGGGTCGCACCCTCCCTCCGGGCCACCGCCGTCAGCCGGGTCGAGACGGTGCCCCCGGACGTGATGGCAGGATGTGCGCATGGTGACGCACGAGCCGTGGGCGAGGCTGCACGGGGACCTGTCGGCGGCGAAGGCACGGGTGTACGACCCGGGCGGGTTCGCCTGCTCGTCGCCGGTGCCCGAACCTGAGAGCGCCGAGTACGCGGCCTGCTCGTTCACGCTCGACGGGCGTTCGGTCCGGTTCCGCGCGGCCAAGACCACTCCGACGAAGGCCGGTCAGTTCGTCACCGTGTGGCAGCGGTCCCAGGAGGGGCCGATCAGGCCCTTCGACGCCGACGACCGGGTGGAACTCTTCGTCGTCAGCAGCCGCGACGGCGGCGGCTTCGGACAGTTCGTGTTCCCGTGCGAGGCGCTGTGCGAGCGCGGCATCGTCTCCCGCGGCGGCGCCGGCGGGAAGCGCGGGTTCCGCGTCTACCCGCCGTGGGTGACCACGACCAGCCGGCAGGCCCGCAGCACCCAGGCGTGGCAGGTGGACTACTTCCTCCACGTCGGCCAGGACGAACCCGCGGATCTGGCGCGCGCCCACGCCCTCTACCGCGCGTAGCGCCCGTCACCGCCCCGCCACGAGCCGTCTCACATGGCGTGGTTGATCCAGCGCCGGAGCACCGCGTGGGTGGTGTCGTCGAGCGTGCACAGGGCTTCGATGGCGTCGAGGTCGCCGGGCAGGGGCGCGACGCCCGCGGTGGTCAGGGCCGCGTGCAGCTCCAGACGGCGGCGGTCGACCGGGGCGAGCGCAGCGCACAGGCGGCTCGCCGGGTCCGGTGCGGGAAGAACGAGGTCGTCGGCCTCCATGACGCCGTACGCCGACGGCGTGCGCTCCGGCTCACCGTCGAAGACCGCGGCCGGGAACCGGTAGGGGTCGAGATCCTGCAGTGCAGCGGTGCCCGTGGTGAAAGCCTGGAACCCGGTCACGAGTGCCTCCTTGGTCGTCGTACCACTGCCGACAACGACAGAAGGGAGACCGGCGGAGGTTGCGGAGCACCGCGCACTCCACTCGAATGTCCCCTACGGCATCTCGTCACAAGACAGATGAACCCACCGCGACCGCCGGTCGGCCGCAGCCTGCGCCCGCCAGGACTGGTGCCGCGGCCGTACGCGCACCGACGGTGCGGGGCAGGTCGGGGCACGTCGGAGCAGGTCGGGGTAGGCCGGGGTAGGTCGGGGCAGGTCACGGTGGGTCCGGGTCGTGGTGGGTCCGGTTCGCTTGGGGTCGGACCGTGACGGGTCCGGTCGGCTTCCGGTCCGGTCAGCTTCGGGTCGCCTTCATCTCCGAGAGGCCCTTGGCGAGCTCGTCGGCGTTCATCACCGGCACCACGGAGATCTCGGCGTGGAACTGCATGAAGAGGTCCTCCAGGAGAGGAGGCATCCGCGAGGAGTCCTCGAGGTCGAACACCATCCAGCAGGTCCGTACGCCCTCGTCCACGCCGAAGTACGCGGCTTCCGGCTTCAGGGATTCCATCAGGCTCTTCACGGTCTGCGGCAGGGCACCGCTCTTCAGTCCCTCGTTGCCGGCCGGTGTGTCGATGTGGGCCTTGAGCATGACTCTCATGCGGGACTCCTTCCGTCGTCCTCAACCGTTGGGCACCCCCACCGGCTCGGCAACCAGACGGACTCCGTCCGGGCCGAAGCAGCGTCCGGCAGGGGCAACGGAGCGGCGTGCCGGTGGCCCGATCGGCTCTTCGCAGCCGGACAGGCCATAGGGGGAGTGGTCAGCCCGTGCCGGTGTAGACGAAGAGCTGCGGGGACCAGGGTGTGCAGTTGCGTCCCTGGGCGTCGTCGATCGACTGGGCGCATGCCCGGACCTTGAAGTTCCAGCTGCCGCGCTCGGGGTCGTCCCAGGTCGCCACGCGGCGTTCGCCGATGCGGACCTGCCAGGTCTTCCAGTCGCGCCCGGTCGGGTGGGTGTACTGCACCTCGTAGTAGGCCCATCGGGGGCTCGTGTGGCCACCGTAGTAGAGCTTGAGCGTGCCGGCGCAGCTGTCGTAACGGGCGCCGACGTAGGGCGAGTTGGCGAACCTGTACTTCATGGGGCTGCCGCCGATGCCGGTGTTGCGCGCGCCCGGCGGATATCCGTCGCGGACGGTGCAGGGTGCCTCCGGGGTCGTGGCCGGTGCCTTGGCCGGCGCCGGTGCGGCGGCCGCGCCGGGCGCCGCCGCCAGGCCGCTCGCGAACATGACGGCGGTGCAGAGGAGCACCGGCGTACGGTGCCGGCTTCTGCGGACGTTCATGGTGGCTCCCTTCGTCACCGAAGGGCCCGCGTCAGCGGCCCGTGACGATGGTGTGACGGAGGCTCCGCGCGCCCTCGCCTCCCCTGTGTGGTCAGAGGCCGGGCGGCCGTGACGGTCCTCGACTTCAGGTTATCGCCGCGCGACCGGCGTCTCGACCGGGGCCGCCGTGCGCACCCTTCCTTCCTGCGGCCGGGAAGGCGTCTGTGCGCCGGTCCGCGCCGCGTCCCTCAGGGCGCGGCCTGCTCGAACCTCGACCTCGTCGGGCACGCGGTCCGTTCGCGGGCCGCGTGCTACGTTCCCCTGCGTCGGACGACCGACCGGGAGCGTGGGGTGACGGAAACAACGGGACCGCAGTCGGCGTCGCAGCCGGCCCCGCGGGCGCGCCTGCGGCGGCAGCCGCAGCAGGCGCGGAGCCGGGCCCGGGTCGAGGCGGTGCTCGCCGCGGCCGACCGGATCCTGTCCCAGGAGGGTTACGAGGCGTTGACGATGCGGCGGATCGCCGAGGAGTCGGGCGCGCCGGTCGGCAGCATCTACCAGTTCTACCCGGACAAGGCCGCTGTCGTGGACGCGCTGGGACACCGGTACCTCGACGCGTTCCGGATCACCATCGACGACCTCGTGGACCGGGCCGTCGAGGGCGGGCTGCCCGATCTGGTGGACACCATGGTGGACGTCTACGCCGAGCTGTTCCGCACCCAGCCGGGCGGCATGGCGCTGTGGGCGGGGCGTCACCTCAGTCCCGAGCTGGCCCGGGCCGACGAGACGAGCAACGCCCTCATCGCCGAGGGCCTGCGGCGCATCGTGGAACACGTGACGGGCACGCCCGGCGGCGAGCGGCTGCGACGGGCGACGCGCATGGTGGTGTGGGCCGCCAACGCCGTGCTGCACGAGGCGTTCAAGGGCGACGGCGAGCCGGACCTGGAAACGGTCGAGGAGCTGAAGCGGATGCTGAACGCTTACTGGGCGGACCTGCGCGAGCGGTCGTCGGCAGCCGCGGATGCGTGAGCGCGGCAGGGGACGCGTGAGCAGAGCCGCGGAGGTGTGAGCGGAGGCGGGGAGGTGTGAGCGGAGGCGGGGAGGTGTGAGCGCAGCCGCGGAGGCGTGAGCGGGGGCTGGGAGGCGTGCGCGCGGCCGCGGAGGCGTGAGCGGAGCCGTTCCGGCCCGCCCGTCCATGCCGCTCTGGCCCGCCTGTCTATGCCGCTCTGGCCCGCCCGTCCATGTCGGTCCGGCCTCCTTGAGTCCCTCCAGCGCGCCTCCGGGCCGTATCGGCGCGCCCGCCGGCCCCTGATCCCGCCCCTGCCCCCGCCCGTGCGGCCGTCTCGCTGCGCCCTCCGACCCATAGAACGCGAACATTGGTTCATGTTAGTGTGCGGCCCACCCCGGACGGCAGGCCCGCTCGATCTCAACTGCCGTCCTCTCACGTGCCGTTGGAGCGACCCCTCGAGGGTTCTCCGCGTGCCCGTCACGGAGGCAGGTGCCTGTGACCACGAGTTCCGCCGACCTCGCCCGGCTCCCCAGGTTCCCCGAGGGCTTCGTCTGGGGTGCCGCCACGGCCGCGTACCAGATCGAAGGCGCGGCCGAGCAGGACGGCAAGGGTGCTTCCGTGTGGGACACGTTCGTGCGGCGGCCCGGGGCCGTGCGTGACGGTCACACGGGTGAGGTCGCCTGCGACCACTACCAGCGGTTCGACGAGGACGTCGCGTTGATGCGCCGACTGGGCCTCGACGCGTACCGGTTCTCCGTCTCCTGGCCGCGCGTGCTACCGGCGGGCACGGGCAAGGTCGAGCCGCGCGGGCTCGACTTCTACGACCGGCTGGTCGACGCCCTGCTCGACGCCGGGATCGAGCCGACGCCCACCCTGTTCCACTGGGACCTGCCCCAGGCCCTCGAGGACGAGGGCGGGTGGCTCAACCGGGACACCGCCCACCGGTTCGCGGAGTACGCGGCCGTGACCGCGGAACGGCTCGGCGACCGGGTCAAGCGGTGGATCACCCTGAACGAGCCCTTCGTGCACATGTCCTTCGGCTACGGCTTCGGCGTCCACGCCCCGGGCCACGCGCTGATGCTGGACGCGCTGCCCGTCGCCCACCACCAGCTGCTCGGCCACGGGCTCGCGACCGCCGCCCTGCGGTCCGCCGTTCCCGACGCGCAGGTGCTCATCTCCAACAACTGCACCCCGGTGCGCCTGCGCACCGACGCCCGGTCGGACGAGGACGTCGCCGCGGCCGAGGCCTACGACATCCTGCACAACCGGCTGTTCAACGACCCGATCGTGACGGGCGGCTACCCGGACCTGTCCGCGTACGGCATGGCAGACCCGGAGTGGGGAGGCGTGGTGCGCGACGGCGATCTCGCCACCGTCGCCGCACCGCTGGACGGCCTCGGCATCAACTACTACAACCCGACCTGGGTCACCGCCCCCGGCGACCCGACCGCCGGACTGCCCTTCGACCTCGCCGAGCCCCAGGAGGCGTACCGGCGCACCGCGTTCGGCTGGCCCGTGGTCCCCGAAGGGCTCACCGAGCTGCTCACCGGGCTCAGGGAGCGCTACGGCGCGGCCCTGCCGCCGGTGTGGATCACCGAGAACGGCTGCTCGCAGCCGGCCGGACTGCGGGACCAGGAACGCATCGACTACCTCGCCGGACACGTCGCCGCGGTCGGGCACGCCCTCGGCCACGGCGTGGACGTACGCGGCTACTTCACCTGGTCGCTGCTCGACAACTTCGAGTGGGCCGAGGGCTATCACCAGCGGTTCGGCCTCGTCGAGGTGGACTTCGCCACCCTGCGCCGGACACCCCGGGCGAGCTTCGCCTGGTACCGCGACCTCATCGCCTCCCAGCGGTCCTGAGCGACGGAGCCACCATGACCTCTGCTCCCGCGCCGGACGGTGCGGGCCGCGCGGATCGCGGCGCGCACTCCGTGGGCAGCGCCGCCGAGGTCGCGGATGCCGCCGTCACCGTTCCCGAGGTCGCGGATGCCGCCGTCACCGTTCCCGAGGTCGCGGATGCCGCCGTCACCGTTCCCGAGGTCGCGGATCCCGCCGTCGCCGTCCCCAAGGTCGCCGATGCCGCCGTTACGGTCGGCGCCGTTACCGCCGGCGCCGTCACCGATGCCGCCGTCGCCGATCCCGGCTCCGGTCTCCCGGCCGGCACCGCCGTCCTGCACGAACCCACCGTCCCCGTCACCGCCGCCTGGACCACGAGCCTCTCGCTCGCCACGCTCGCCGTGTTCATGGCCTTCATGACGCCCATCCAGATCCTGCTGCCGCTCCAGCTGGAGCACATCGACCCGCACGACAAGAACGCCGCCCTCTCCCTCGTCACCGGTCTCGGCGCGCTCGTCGCGGTGCTCGCCAATCCGCTCGCCGGCGCCTGGTCGGACCGGACCACGAGCCGGTTCGGCCGGCGGCGGCCCTGGATCCTCGGCGGGGCCCTGGCCGGGGCGGCGGGGCTCGTGGTGACCGCCGTCCAGCACACCGTGGCCGGGGTCGCCCTCGGCTGGTGCCTCGCGCAGGCGGGGCTGAACGCGATGCTGGCCGGCGTCGCCACCCCGGTCGCCGACCGCGTACCGCTGACCCAGCGCGCCCAGGTCTCCGGCTGGACCGGCCTCATGCAGTCCGTCGGCCTCGTGCTCGGCGCGCTCATCACCACCCTGCTGGTCACCGGCGTGCGCTCCGGCTACGTCACCCTGGCCGTCCTCACCGTCGTCCTCGCCCTGCCCTTCGTGCTCCGCCACGCCGAGCCGCCGCTGCCCCGGGCGCTGCGCCCCGCCTTCGACGCCCGCGCCTTCGCCCGTTCGCTGTGGGTGAGCCCCCGGCGGCACCCCGACTTCGGCTGGGCCTGGCTCACCCGGTTCCTCATCAATCTCGGCAACGCCCTCGGAACCCTCTACCTCTTCTACTTCCTGGCCGACGCCGTCCACTTCGGCGACCCCGGCACCGGCGTACTCGTCCTCACGCTCGTCTACACCGTCTGCGCCGCCCTCACTGCCGTCCCCGTCGGCGTGCTGTCCGACCGCGTCGGGCGCCGCAAGGGCTTCGTCGTCCTCTGTTCGCTGGTGATGGCCGCCGCGGCGCTGCTGCTCGCCCTGTTCCACACCTGGCCATCCGCCCTCCTCGCGGCGGCGGTCCTCGGCGCGGGCTACGGCATCTACCTCGCCGTCGACCAGGCCCTGGTGACCCAGGTCCTGCCCGAGGCCGCCGACCGCGCCAAGGACCTGGGCGTCATCAACATCGCCAACTCGGGCCCCCAGGTCCTGGCGCCCGCGCTCGCGGCGCCGGTCATCGCCCACCTCGGCGGCTACACCGGCCTCTACGTCGTCGCGGCCCTGGTCATCCTCGTCGGCGGCGTCCTGGTCACCCGTATCCGCGGCGTGGCCTGAGGGCACACGACCGTACGGGCCCCAGCAGGGTCCCTTGTCCTGGCCCGTGCCGCACACGGGGCCGGGGTCGTCGGCGATCGAGATGACGAAGATCAGCCAGGCGCAGGCGACCATGAAGCCCCCCCACACCCGGCGCAACCCGCGACCGGATACGGCCAATGGGAGGCGCGCACTCCGCCCGCGAGGGCGTCGGTCCGTGAAACCGGTGCGGGCCTGCACCGGAGCCCGGGGCGGGCCGGCCGGCCGGCGTCGCCGTCGCACAGAGATCGTCCCGCCGTCATGGAACGGTCACGGTGCCGTCGTCGCCCCATCGAAGTTCCCGCAGGCTTGCTGACCTGAAGTGTTCCGTCGCAACGCCCGCCTCCAGCACGGTCGTTGATCACGTCACATACTGCGCTGACCGGCGGCGGGCGCGACCGTGCGCCCCGCCGGAACCGACCCATCGACCTCATCCCAAGCTCCTGGGGGAGACTTGCGCGCACACGTGAAGAGAGCACGCGCCTTCACCATCGCAGCGGCCACATCGGTGGCCCTGGTAGCAGGCATGACCGGCCCCGCGACGGCGAACGCCGCGTCTGCGGAGGCCACGCCCGACCTCGCACGGCTCGACGGTGGCCGGCGGATTCCGCTCGTCACCGGCGACCGGGTCGTGGTCGACGGCGGCGGCCGGATGGTGGCCTTCGAGGCCGCCGAGGGCCGCGAGCGCATACCCGTACAGGTGCGGCGCACCGGGGACCACACGCTCGTGCTGCCCGCCGACGCCGAGCCGCTGATCGCCTCGGGACGGCTGGACCAGCGGCTGTTCGACCTCGGCGTGCTCACCGACCCGCGGCTGCGCAAGAGCCACGGCGACGGGCTCAAGCTGATCGTGCAGTACGAAGGACGTGCCGCGGGCGCGCGGGCGGAGATGCGCGCGGCGGGCGACACCGAGGTCCGGCGCACGTTCCCGACCATCGGCGCCGACGCCGTCCGCGCCGCCCCCGACGACCTGGGCCGGGTGTGGGACGCGCTGACCGACGGGAAGCGCACCGGCCTGCGCGCCACCGCCACCGGCGTCGGCCGGGTGTGGCTGGACGGCGTCCGCAGCGCGCGCCTGGACCGCAGCGTCCCGCAGATCGGCGCCGACCGCGCGCAGGCGGCGGGCTTCGACGGCAAGGGCGTCAGGATCGCCGTCCTCGACACCGGCGTCGACAGGACCCACGACGACCTGAAGACCCGCGTCGTCGCCGAGAAGAACTTCTCGCCCGCCCCGGACGCCGTCGACCGCGTCGGGCACGGCACGCACGTCGCGTCGATCGCCGCGGGCACCGGCGCCAGGTCCGGCGGCCGCTACAAGGGCGTCGCGCCCGGCGCGGAGGTGATCAGCGGCAAGGTCCTCGACGACGACGGCAGCGGAGAGGACTCCGCGATCCTGGCCGGGATGGAGTGGGCCGCCGCCGAGGGCGCGGACGTCGTCAACCTCAGCCTCGGCGGCCCCGACGGCCCCGGCGTCGACCCGCTGGAAGAGGCGGTGAACCGGCTGAGCGCCGAGAAGGGCATCCTGTTCGCCGTCGCCGCGGGCAACGAGGGCGAGGGCGGCGAATCGACGCTGGGCTCGCCCGGCACCGCGGACGCCGCCCTCACCGTGGGCGCGGTCGACAAGAACGACCGGCTCGCGCCCTTCTCCAGCCGAGGCCCCCGCGTCGGCGACGGCGCCGTCAAGCCGGACGTGACCGCCCCCGGTGTCGCCATCGCCGCGGCCGCGGCCCCCGGCAGCACCCTCGACACCAAGCCGGGCGTCCCGCACCCCGCGCCCGGATACCTGCAGATCGACGGCACCTCCATGGCGACCCCGCACGTCGCCGGCGCGGCCGCGATCCTGAAGCAGCGGCATCCGGACTGGACGGCCGCCGAACTCAAGGGCGCCCTCATGGCGTCCGCCCAGGGCGGCGCGTACACCGCCTTCGAACAGGGCTCGGGCCGGATCCAGGCGGACAAGGCGCTGGCGCAGACCGTGATCGCCGATCCGGTCTCACTGCACTTCGGCACGGCGCAGTGGCCGCACGCCGACGACCGGCCCGTCGCCAAGAAGGTCGCCTACCGCAACCTCGGCACCACCGACGTCACCCTCGACCTGTCGGTGACGACCCTGGACCCGGAAGGCAAGCCGGCACCGGCCGGGTTCTTCTCGCTCGGCGCCTCCCGGCTGACGGTGCCCGCGGGCGGCCGGGCCGAGGTCGACCTCGTCGCCGACACCCGGCTGGGCGACGCCGACGGCAGCTACTCCGGCTACGTCACCGCCACCGGCGCGGGCCAGTCGGTCCGCACGGCCGCCGTGGTCGTCCGGGAGGCGGAGGCCTACGACCTCACCCTCCGCACGATCGACCGCGACGGCACCGCCGCCGCGCACTACGCCGACACGCTCATCGGGGTCGGCGGACCCGCCGCCGGGTTCGCCGCCCGGGTCGCCGACGGGCCGGGCAGCGACACCGTCCGGGTGCCCAAGGGCTCGTACGTCTTCTACTCCTCGCTCTACCAGGACCCTACGGACCTCGCCCGCGGCACCGACTGGATCGTCCAGCCGAGACTGGACGTCACCCGCGACATGACGGTCACGGCCGACGCGCGCACGACGAAGCCGGTCACCGTCACCGTGCCCGGCATCGACCGTGCGGACTACGCGCAGACGTATTTCGAGATGGCCACCGGCATCGGCCGGGTCGGTGCCGGCTGGGAGCTCCGGGGCTTCACCGGGTTCCGCCTTGCCCACCAGGGACCGGCCGTCACGGACGGCTCCCTGCTGCAGACCTGGGACGCGCACTTCCTCAAGGACGCCACCAGCCAGTACACCGTTGCCTTCGGCGGCAGGACGGAACGCATCGCCACCGGCTACACCCGGCATGTCCGGGCGTCCGAACTGGCCACGATCAAGGTCGGCCTCGGTGCCTCCGCACCCGGGAAGGCCGTCCTCGCCTCCCCGCACTCCAGCATCCCGGGCGCGCCCCTGGGCATCGGGTACTCGGCGCCGCAGGCCGCGCCCGGCACCCGCACCTTCTACGTCTCCACCGCCGACAAGGTCAGCTGGCTCACCAAGCTCGACCAGCTGGGCGAGCCCGACGAGTGGGGCTACCCGGCCTTCGAGGGCGAGTACTCGATGCTCCGGCCGAAGCGCTACAAGACGGGCCGGACGTACCGGGAGACGTTCAACACGGGTGTGTTCGGCCCGCTGGTCGGCGAGCACGAGGGTGTCTTCCGCACCGCGCCCGACCCCGGGACGGGTGAGCAGCAGATCGTCGGCTCCCTGCCGCTGTTCGCCGACGGCAAGGGCCACCGGGACGACTGGCTGCCGGACCTCTCCGCCACGACGACGCTGTACCGCGACGGGGTCAAGGTCGGCGAGAACGACGACCCGCTGACCGGCAGGCAGCCCTTCACGGTCGACGGCGCCGACGCGGAGTACCGCCTGGTGACCTCCGTGAAGCGCCCGGTCACCCTCGCCGCGGTCTCCACCCGCGTCGAGGCCGGCTTCACCTTCCGGTCGAAGCAGGTCGCGGACACCACGGCGCTGCCGGTGTCCACGGTCCGCTTCGCCGCCCCCGTCGACCTCACCTCGCGCATCCCGGCGGGCACGACGGTCTCGGTACCGGTGACGGTGCAGGGCGCGGCGGCCGGGAGGAACCTGAAGTCGCTGACCGTTTCCGTGAGTTACGACGACGGCCGGACCTGGAAGCAGGTGCGGGTCCGCGACGGCCGGATCTCCGTGAAGAGCCCGGCGAAGGACCGCGGACTCTCGCTGTCCGCCACGGTCACGGACAAGCAGGGCAACGTGTCCACGCTGGCGATCCACGACGCGTGGCTCGGCGGGTGACACCGGCCCTGCGCCCGATGACAGCGGCCCGCTGACCGCCGTCCGTCCGACCCGGCGTCACCACCGTGGGGGTGGTGACGCCGGTGGGCCTTCCGACGGGCATCGTGCAGGGCGGCGACGTCCACCGGTTCATCACGTTCTTCGCATTCTTTGCATTCTTCGTATTCGTCGCGCGATGGAGTGTGGCGGGGCGGCAGGGTGATGGGGTGATGGGGTGACGGGAGGGGCGGGGGTGACGGAGGGTGACGGGGAGTCGATCTCGACGAATTCGAACAAAAGTCGACTTCGTGGACGGAAGGGCGACTTTCCGCCGCTCAGGCGGGTAGGCGCGTGTCCGACGCTCCGACCGCGGGCGGGGGCCCGTGATGAGAAGGGCCCTGAAGGCAAGAGGAGATGGCGACGATGAACACGTGGAGCGACACGCCACCGGCCGACGAGGTCATGACCACGCGCGACACCAGCCTGTGCACGTGCCGACCCGCCCGGATCGCGCCGGACGACGCCTCGCCGGACGAGCGGAACGGTGGTGATCCGGAGCGGCACATCATCCGCGGAGACGACTGACCGGCCGCGGAGATGCCTGACCGACCGCGGAGACGACTGATCGCGTACACCCGCCGGGAACCGCCCGCCGGGAGAGGAGGCCGCCGCCATGACCGTCACGTCGAGCAACTCGGGGAACACGACCGGGGTAGCCGGGCCGCCCGAGCCGGCCGACGAGCGCCTCGACGGGGTGGACGGGGTGGACGGGGCCGATGGTTTCGACGGGGCGGGGCCGCCGGAGACGGCGCGGGAACGCGTCAACCGGCGGTGGACGGAGATCCTGCAGGAGACGCGCGTGGCGCAGACCGGCGTGCAGATCCTCTTCGGCTTCCTCCTGAGCATCGCCTTCACCCCGCGCTTCGGCACCCTGTCGACCTTCGACCGGGTGCTCTACGTCGTCACCGTGGTCCTGGCCGCGTCGTCGACAGCCGCCCTGATCGCCCCCGTGTCGATCCACCGCTGCCTGTCCGGGCTGCGCATGAAGCGCGAAGTCGTCGAGGCCGCCGGCCGCATGATGACGTGCGGCATCGTGCTGCTGGCCCTGACCATCGCCTGCACGCTGCTGTTCATCCTGAACGCCGTGCTGCCGACTCCCTTCGCCCAGGTGATCGTCGGCGGGGTCATGGTCTGGTTCGCCCTGTGCTGGTACGTGCTGCCCTTCAGGCTCCGCCGCAGGGCAGCCGACCGCAGGGGCCCCTGAGCGGGCCGCCGCGGCACACGGCGCGTACGGGCGGGTTCGCGACGGGCGCCCGCCCGTACGCGAACCCGCCATATGGGCGGACGGGCATACGGGCGGACGGGACGGGCGCTTCGAACCGCTCCTTCTCCCGCGGACGGTGCCCGCGGCGGGGACGCGGACCGGGTCAGGTCGGCGCTGACCCCACCCGGCGGCCACGCTCGGTGGTGCCGGCCTTCAGTGCTCTTGGCCCGCGCGTCAGCGGTCCTGGCCCGGGCCTCAGTGGCCCTGGCCGCGGGCCACCACCCGGAACGTCTCCAGGGACGGGTCGGCGGCGTCGGGGATCAGCAGGCCGTGCGCGACGCCGCTGCGCAGGTACTCGACCACCTCGGCGTTGATCACCTCGCCGGGCGTCACCGCCGGGACCCCGGGCGGGTACGGGCTGATCGTCTCGGCCGAGATGCGGCCGACCACGTCCCTCGCCGCCACGTGTTCCGCCTCCCCGAAGAACGCCTCGCGCGGCAGCCTGGCCTGCTCCAGTTCCAGGCCCGACGGCTCCGGCAGCCGCACCGGCGGCCGGGGCTCCAGCTCACCGGCCCGCTCGGTGAGCGCCCGCAGCGCGTCCACCAGCACCTTCTCGGTGGTGTCGTCGTCCGCGTGCGTGAGCGCGGCGTTGATCCGGCAGGTGTCGGAACCTCCGACGTCGACGTGGCACTCGTCCCGCAGCCACTCGGCCGCCTGCATCCCGCTGATGCCGAGGCCCCGCACGTCGACCACGATCTTGAGCGGATCGAGATCGGCCGCGAGACCGGCCTCCACCACCTCGGCGCCCATCGGCACCAGTCCCGGCAGCTCCGCCACCGCCTCGCGCACCCGGGCCGCCCGGCGCAGCGCGCCGTCGAGGAGCTCGCGGCCGTGCTCGGCCATCTGCCGCCGCCAGCCGTCGAGCGTCGCGTACACCAGCGAGGACGCGCTCGTGGTGCCGAGCAGGTCCTCCCGCTGCTTCAGGACCTCCGGCGACACCCGGTCGTACTGGAGATGGAAGACGGAGCTCTGCTCGATCGCCCCGCCCATCTTGTGCACGCTGGTCACGACGAGATCCGCGCCCGCGTCGATGCCCCAGACGGGCAGGTCGGGATGGAACGGCAGGTGCGCGCCCCATGCCTCGTCCACGATCAGCGGCACGCCCGCCTCGTGGCACACCTCGGCCACGCCCTTCACGTCGGCGCAGCTGCCCCAGTCGGTGGGCGTGATCAGCAACATGCCCTTGGCGTCCGGGTGCTCCCGCAGCCTGGCGCGTACGTCGTCGGGCTCGGGAGGATGCGCCAGGTGCCGGTCGGCGTCGAACTTCGGGTGCACCCAGATCGGTTCCACCCCGTTCACCACCACGGCCGCGATCACCGACTTGTGCGCGTTCCGCGACAGCAGCAGCTTCTCGCCCGGACCGGCGACGGCCAGCATGGCCGTCTTCACCGACAACGAGCTCCCGCAGGTCGAGAAGAACGCCCGCTCCGCGCCGACGGCGTCCGCCATCAGCTCCTGGGCCTGCTCCAGCACGCCCTGCGACTCCCGCCGGTCGTCGAGACCGTTGAGCAGCAGCACGTCCGAACGGAACACGTCGTACCCGACGACGTCACCGACCCGGGGATCGACGCCGCGGCCCTGCTTGTGACCCGGCGGTCCGAACACGACGTCCCCACGCCGCCGGAAGGCCTCCAGCGCTTCGAGCACCGGTGCGCGCGAGTGGTCCATGGCACTCCTCCGTCTCGTTTGCCGGGGCACACGGACGGCGCCCCGAGGGCGTGCCGCGCGTGTGCCCCGCGGGGCCGCGGAGAAACGGCCCGCCGCCCGAGCCGGCGGGCGCGGGATCCCTGCCCGGGCCCGGGAGCCCGGCTCCCGGAGCCCGGACCCACCGGACGCGCGCCCCGTCCGAGCCCCCGTCCGAGCCTCCGTCCGAGCCCCCGTCCGAGCCTCCGGCCGCGCATACGCGGCGCTCGCGCGGGCAGGGGCGCTCGCGGGGGTGGCGAGGAGGGTGCCGTCATGAACAGTCCGTCGAGGTTCCACCCGCGGACCGCCGTCGTCACGGGAGCCGATTCCGGGATCGGGCGCGCCACCGCCGTGCGCCTCGCCGCGTCCGGCGTGGACGTCGGCATCACCTGGCACCGGGACCTGCGCGGCGCGGAGGAGACCGCGGCCGAGGTACGGAGCCTGGGTCGGGAGGCGTGCGTCGAGCCGATGGACCTCACGCTGCTGCCGGCCGCCGCCGAGGCCGTCGACCTGCTCGCCGACCGGCTCGGCGGCGTCGACGTCCTGGTGAACAACGCCGGCACCGGAACGGCGACGCCCTTCCTCGACCTGGACCACGAGACCGTCCGGCGGATCCTCGACGTCGACCTCGTCGGCCCGCTGCTGTGCGCACAGCGCGCCGCCCGCCGCATGATCGGCCAGGGGCGCGGTGGCCGGATCGTGAACGTCACCTCGGTCCACGAGCACCAGCCGCGGGTCGGGACGGCGCCGTACTGCGCGGCGAAGGGCGGACTCGGGCTGCTGACCCAGGTCATGGCCCTGGAGTTGGCCGTTCACGGCATCACCGTGAACGCGGTCGCCCCGGGCGAGATCGCCACGCCGATGACGGGCCAGGAGGACCAGGACGTCACCGCCGAGCCCCGTCCCGGTGTCCCTCTCGGGCGCCCGGGAGACGCCCGCGAGGTCGCCGCCGTCATCGCCTTCCTCGCCGGCCCGGACGCCTCGTACGTCACCGGCGCCTCCTGGTCCGTCGACGGGGGCATGCTGCGCGTGGGCCCGATGGCCGGCTCCCACCTGCCGGACGACAGCTGGCGCACCGTCTGACCCCGCACCGCCCCGTCCCCACGCTGCCCCGCCCCGCCCGACCCTCGGTCCGGCATCCGGCGCCGCATCCCGTACGGCCCCGCCCCGGCGGCCCGACACCGCAGCCGGCCCGACACCGCAGCCGGCCCGAGGCCCGGCCCGCACCCGCCACCGCGCCCGCCACCGCGCCCGGCGGTGCGGCGCCGTCGGCGACTCGCCGGCCGGAAGGGGTGGTTCCGGGTGCAAGGGGTGGAATCGGGCCAACTCTCCTTTTCCATAGTGCAGTTGCTGCTTCTCGACCTATCTTCTTGGGGCCCGCGGTTCGCGCTCGCCCAGGAGGTCCGATTGCAGCACAGACGTGTCCGCGCCATGGCCGGAGCATTCCGCCGGCCACCTCTCCTCATCGCCTTCGCCCTCGGGTCGCTGTCCCTCGGGCTGACTCCCTGGCTCGGCGTCGCGGACGCCGCACCGGGCGGGCGGGGGCCGACGCCTCCGCCGGTCGCCACGCCGTCCGGGCAGCAGACCGCCCAGCAGTCGCCGCACCACGGCGTCGCCCCGGCGAACGCCATGGAGCCGATGGCCCCGGTGCTCGACCGGACCGGGTGGACGGCCACCGCGAGCGACGAGGAGACCGTCAAGGAGAACGGCCGCGCGGCCAACGTCCTCGACGGCAACACGGCCACCATCTGGCACAGCCGGTGGTCCGGGACCCCCGCCCCGCTGCCGCACAGCATCACCGTCGACATGCACCGCACCACGGTCGTCTCCGCGCTCGTCTACCAGCCCCGCACCGACAAGGCCAACGGCCGCGTCGGCGAGTACAGCATCAGTCTGAGCACCGACGGTCAGCACTGGGGCAGTCCCGTCGCCACCGGCACCCTCGCGGACGACGCCGGCGCGAAGACCCTCGGGTTCGCCCCGCAGGGCGCGCGGTTCGTCCGCCTCACCGCCCTCACCGAGGCCGGCAACCGCGGCCCGTGGAGCTCCGCCGCCGAGCTGAACCTGCTCGGCGACCCCGGAACCCCGGCCGCCACCGTCGACCTGCCCCGCACCGGGTGGACGGCCACCGCGAGCGACGAGGAGACGGCCAAGGAGAACGGCCGCGCGGCCAACGTCCTCGACGGCGAGGCCGGCACGATCTGGCACAGCCGCTGGTCCGGGACGGCGGCCCCGCTGCCGCACAGCATCACCGTCGACATGCACCGCACCGCGGCCGTCTCCGCCCTCGTCTACCAGCCCCGCACCGGCAACACCCACGGGCGGGTCGGCGCGTACACCGTCACCACCAGCACCGACGGCACGACCTTCGGCGCACCCGTCTCCTCCGGCACCTGGCGCGACGACGACACCGTCAAGACCGCCACGTTCACCCGCGCCGTCACCGCCCGCTACATACGCCTGACCGCGACCAGCGAGGCCGGCAACCGCGGACCCTGGACCTCCGCCGCCGAGATACGCCTGAGCGGACCGGCCGCGCCGGCCACCCACGGCACCTGGAGCCGAATAACCGGCTTCCCGCTCGTCCCGGTCGCCACCGCCGTCCTGCCGGGTGACAAACTCCTGGCCTGGTCCGCGTACGCGGTCGACCGCTTCGGCGGCAGCAACGGCTACACCCAGACGGCCATCCTCGACCTGAAGACCGGCAAGGTCACCCAGCGCCGCATCGACAACACCGGCCACGACATGTTCTGCCCGGGCATCGCGATGCTCGCCGACGGCCGCGTCCTCGTCACCGGCGGCAGCAACGCCGAGAAGGCCAGCATCTACGACCCCGCCACCGACGCCTGGTCCGCGACGAGCAACATGAACATCGCCCGCGGCTACCAGGCCATGACCCTGCTCCCCAGCGGCGAGGCCTTCGTCCTCGGCGGATCCTGGAGCGGCACCCCCGGCGACAAGTCCGGCGAGGTCTGGTCGCCGACCACCGGAACCTGGCGCAGGCTCCCCGGCGTCCCCGCCACCCCCGCCATGACCGCCGACCCGACCGGCGCCTACCGCGCCGACAACCACATGTGGCTGTACGCCACCTCCGGTGGCAAGGTCCTCCAGCTCGGCCCGAGCAAGCAGATGAACTGGATCACCACCGCCGGCAACGGCAGCATCACCTCCGCCGGCACCCGGGCCGACAGCCCGGACGCCATGACCGGCAACGCCGTCGCGTACGACGTCGGCAAGCTGCTCACGCTCGGCGGCTCGCCCGCCTACGAGAACCAGCCCGCCACCCGGCGCGCGTACACCGTGGACGTCGGCGGCGACGGCCGGGTCCACACCGCGCGCACCGGAGACATGGGCCACACCCGCGGCTTCAGCAACAGCGTCGTCCTGCCCGACGGCAAGGTCGCCGTGTTCGGCGGGCAGGCGCTGCCGGTGCCCTTCAGCGACGCCACCTCCGTGCTGACCCCCGAGCTGTGGGACCCGGCGACCGGTCGCTTCACGCCGCTCGCCAGCATGGCCATCCCGCGCAACTACCACAGCGTGGCGAACCTCCTGCCCGACGGACGGGTCTTCTCCGGAGGCGGCGGACTGTGCGGCGACTGCGCCACCAACCACGCCGACGGCGCCGTGTTCACCCCGCCGTACCTCCTCAACGCGGACGGCTCGCCCAAGCCGCGGCCCGTCATCACCGGCGGCGTACCGCCGCGGGCCGCCGCCGGCGCCTCGCTCACCGTCACCACCGAAGGCCCGGTGGCCTCCTTCGTCCTGATGCGGGCGGCCGCCGCGACCCACTCCACCGACAACGACCAGCGGCGCGTGCCGCTGGTCTCCACCGCCTCCGGCACCGGTTCGTACACGGTGACCGTCCCGGCCGACAAGGGCGTGGTCCTGCCGGGCACCTACATGCTCTTCGCGCTGGACTCCCAGGGCGTGCCGAGCACCGCCCGCTTCATCACCGTCACCTGACGGCACGACGACGGCGCGGCCTCACCGAGGTCCGGCCCAGCGCGGCGAGGCCGCACCGTACGCCGTCGACCACGCCCTCGACGGCCCGGCCGGACGGGCCGTCGAGGGGGACGACCGCGCCGTCGCGGCCCTCGCCGGACAGCCTGACGACCCCGGCGCCGACCCCGGCGCCGACCCCGGCGCCGGCCCGGACGCCGATCTCGTCCACGTGACGTCACGCCCCCGGACCGGCCGGCCCTCCCCGCTCCCGGTTGCGGCACGGCGAGGCCGCGAAACCCTGGAAGGGACCGCAGCCGAGGAGGAGACGCGCATGGACCCTGTCCCTCCCGGCGAGCCGGTGCCTCCCCGCGGTCCGGTGCCTCCCCGCGGCCCGGTGCCTCCCGGCGGTCCGGTGCCTCCCCGCGGTCCGGTGCCTCCCCGCGGCCTGGCTCCTCCCGGCGGCCCCCGCCCGCCCCGTGCCCTCGTCCTGGACACGGACGGTGTGCTCCTCGACTCGGCCCGGCTGCACGCGGCGGCCTGGAAGGCCGCGCTGGACACCTGCCTGGAAGCCGTGGCCGGTGCGGAGCAGCCGCCCTTCGACGCCGACGTCGAGTACCGCCGGTACGTCGACGGAAGGTCCCGCCACGACGGGGCGGCGGCCTTCCTCGACGCCCGGGGCATCGACCTCCCGGCCGGCACGCCCCGCGACCCGCCCGGCACCGACACGGTCCGGGGGGTGGCGGCGCTCAAGGAACGGGCGTTCGTCGACCTGCTCCGCACGGAAGGCGTCGACGCCTTCGCCGACGTCCGCCCGGCCCTCGCGGCCCTGCGCGCGGCGGGCGTGCCGTGCGCCGCGGCGTCCGCCTCCCGGCACGCCCGGCAGCTGATCGGCGCCGCCGGGCTGGACGGTCTCCTCGCCGGCGTCGTGGACGGCGAGGACGCCGCCCGGCTCGGCCTCGCCGGCAAGCCGGACCCCGCGCTGTTCCTGCGCGCCGCCGCCCTCCTCGGCAGCCGCCCGCAGGACACCGCGGTCGCGGAGGACGCGCTCGCCGGCGTCGCGGCGGCGCGCCGCGGCGGCTTCGGTCTCGTCGTCGGCGTCGACCGCACACCGCTGCGGCAGGCCGCCGCCCCGCTGCGCGAGCACGGAGCCGACCTGGTGGTCCCCGACCTGGCGACCCTGGTCCGCCGCGTGTGGGGTGAGCGCGGATGAGCGACGGCTGGACCTGGCGGTACGACCGCTACGAGCCCGACCGCGAACCCCTGGTGGAAGCGCTCTGCACCCTCGGGAACGGCCGGTTCGCCACCCGCGGCTCGGCCCCCGAGTGCGCCGCCGGGGGCGTCCACTACCCCGGCACCTACCTGGCCGGCTGCTACGACCGGCTCGCCTCGGACGTCGCGGGCGAGCGGGTCGAGAACGAGGACCTGGTCAACCTTCCCGACTGGACGCCGCTGCGCTACCGCTGCCGGCCGGACGACGGCCCGGCCGGCGACTGGCTGACGCCCGACTCGGCGGAACTGCGCCACCACGAGGTGCACCTCGACCTGCGCGCGGGCCTGCTGACCCGCCGCCTGTACTTCGAGGACGCCCACGGCCGGGGCCTGCGCGTCGGCCACACGCGCCTCGTCCACATGGCCGACCCCGGTCTCGCCGCCCAGCGCACGGTGTTCCGCGCCTACGGCTGGAGCGGCACCGTCGAGGTGCGGTCGGTGCTCGACGGCGCCGTCACCAACGCCGGAGTCGAGCGCTACCGGCACCTCGACGGGCGTCACCTCCGGGACCACACCTCCGGATTCGGCCCCCTCGGCGTCGCCTGGCTGACCTGCCGAACGACCGATCCGGGCGTCCGGATCGCCCTGGCCGTCCGCACGGCCACCCGGCCCGTACAGCAGGCGCGCGAGGAGGCCGCACCGGCCGGCACGGTGCAGACCTACCGGCTGCCGGTCGGGCCCCGCCGCTCGGCGACGGTCGTCAAGACCCTGACGCTGTGCACCTCGCTGGACCGGCCCGGCGCGGACCCGCTCTCCGCCGCCCTCGGGGCGACGGCCCGCGCCCCGGACTTCTCCGCGCTGCGCGCGGCCCACGAGGCGGCCTGGCAGCGGGTCTGGGAGCAGGGTGAGCTGCACGTGCCGGGCGAGGCGGGCCGCATCCTGCGGCTGCACGTCTTCCACCTCCTGCAGACGCTCTCCCCGCACACGGCGGAACTCGACGTGGGCGTCCCGGCCCGCGGGCTGCACGGCGAGGCGTACCGGGGGCACGTGTTCTGGGACGAGCTGTTCGTCCTGCCCTTCCTCGGTCTGCACTTCCCCGAGGTCGCGCGGGCGCTGCTCCTGTACCGGCACCGCCGGCTGCCGGCCGCCCGCGAGGCCGCCCGGTCCGCCGGCCGCCGAGGGGCCATGTACCCCTGGCAGAGCGCGAGTTCGGGCCGTGAGGAGACCCAGACGCTGCACCTGAACCCGCGCTCGGGCCGCTGGATCCCCGACCACTCCCGGCTCCAGCGCCACGTGGGCTCCGCCGTCGCGTACAACGTCTGGCGGTACGCGCAGGCAACCGGCGACCGCGGTTTCCTCCACTCCGCCGGGGCGGAGATCCTCCTCGACGTGGCCCGCTACTGGTCCTCCGCCGCCACGTACGACCCGGTGCTCGGCCGCTACCGGATCCGCGGGGTCGTGGGGCCCGACGAGTACCACGACGCCTATCCCGGCGCCGGGACGCCCGGCATCGACGACAACGCCTACACCAACGTGACCGCCGCCTGGGTCCTCGCCCGCGGCCTCGACCTGCTCGGCGAGCTGCCCGCTGCCCGGCGCGCCGAGATCGCGGAGCGGCTGACGCTGGACGACGGCGAGCTCGCCCGCTGGGACGAGGTGTCGCGCCGTCTGTACGTGCCGTTCCATCGGGGCGTCGTCAGCCAGTTCGAGGGCTACGGCGAGCTGGCGGAGCTCGACTGGGACGGCCTGCGGGCCCGCCACGGCGACATCCGCAGGCTCGACCGGATCCTCGAGGCCGAGGGCGACACCGTCAACCGCTACCAGGCGTCGAAGCAGGCCGACACCCTCATGCTCGGCTACCTCTTCCGGCCCGAGGAGCTGTACGGCCTGTTCGGCCGGCTCGGGTACGTGCTCGACGACGCGGTGTGGCGGGCGACCGTCGCGTACCACCTGCGGCGCACCAGCCACGGCTCGACGCTCAGCAGCCTCGTCCACGGCTGGGTCCTGGCCCGGCAGAAGGGTCCCGACGCCTGGCGGTACTGCGAGGAGGCCCTGCTCGCCGACGTCGCCGACGTCCAGGGCGGAACGACCGGCGAGGGCATCCACCTCGGCGCGATGGCCGGCACCGTGGACCTCGTCCAGCGCGGGATCACGGGTCTGGTGACGGGGCCGGAGGGGCTGCGGGTGGAGCCCGTGCCCCTCGCGGAGATCCCCCGGTTCGCCTTCACGCTGTGCGTCGGCGGGCACCGGGGCGTGCGGCTGCGCATCCTGCCCGGGCGGCTGGCCGTCCGGGTGCCCGCCTCACCGGAGGGCCCGCTCGTCGTGCTGCTGCCGGGCGACCGGCGGGTCACCGTCCCGACCGGCGAGGAACGGTGGTTCCGGCTGTGACGGGCGGCCGGCCCGCGAGGACGAGCCGGCGGTCAGCCGAAGGTCAGCACCTCGGAGACCGGCCGACGCGGTGTGGCTCGTCCCGGCGGGCCGTAGCCCAGACGGAACACCATGTGCACGAAGCCGACGGACGAGCCCGGATCGCGGGCGTCGGACCGCAGCTCAGGCCACTCCAGCGGCTGGGACATCAGGGAGGTGGCGAGACCGTCGAGGGTGGCCTGGAGCAGCACGCGCTGCATCGCCTGGCCGGCCCGCAGCCATTCCTCCGGCGTGTCGCCGGCCGTGCCGAGCAGGGCGATCTGCGGGCTCCTCTCGAAGCGCGCCGACCCACGGCCGGACGCCTGCCCCGCAGCACCGAAGTCCCGGACGGGCGAGGTCACGTCGTACTGCCGGGGCCCGAAGGCGTACGAGGGGATGCCCTCGGTGTCCGGGCCTTCGCCGGCCGCGCCCGTACGCGTCCAGGCGGCGATCTCCGCGCGCACGGCCTCGTCCGCCGCCTCGAACAGCTCGGAGGCGTGGACGAGACCCATGACGGTGTCGGTGTGCCACGGACCCGGGACGACGAGCCGGCAGCCCTCCAGGAGGGCCGCGGCCCGGAGGCCGTCCATCACCTCGGTCGGGACGCGCTCCTCGGTGAACGGGAAGCGGCTGGTGTGCCGGCGCGCCAGGGCTGCGTGGAGCGGCTCCAGGTCGCCGTCGGCGCCCTCGGGGCCGTCGAAGCGCACGTCGGCGAGGTGCCAGGGGTCGTCGGGGGAGGGCAGCGGCGCGACCACGGGGCGCAGCCCGCGGTGCACGGCGGCGACCCGCAGGCCGAGGAGCGCGGCGCCGCACCCGAGGTGCAGCGCGCGGTGCTCCGGGTCCTCCCGCGGCAGGGCGCGCCGGGGATCGCCGTGGAGTTCGACGACGCCGGCGTCCTCCTCGCAGCGGAACGACCAGGGCTGTGCGTTGTGCATCGAGGGAGCCGTGACGGCGTCCTCGACGAGGGACGTCACGAGCGGTCGGGTCAGAGCGGTGGGGGACACGGTTCGTCCTGTCTGCCTGTGAGACGTGCGTCGTGTGCGGTTGTTCCCGCGTCACCGGCCTCTGACGCGCACGGTGGCCGAGACGAGGGCCGAATGGCCCAGCCAGGGGACCCGAAGGGCTCTCCGGCCGTGCGGGACCGGCTGCCGGGGTGGAGGGGAGGGCTTCCGGAACCCTTGAGGGAACACGCCGGAGCCTCGGGAAGCCGCGGACGCTCGGGGAAGCCCCGGATGCGCGGGGAAGCCGCCCGGACGTTCGGGGAAGCCCCTGGCCCCGCGCGGAAGCCGTCCGGACGGGGTGAGGAAGCCGCCCGGACGCTCGGGGCAGGGGCAGCGCCCGGACCCGCGCTCGACGTGGCTCGGACCCGTGAGGAGGCGCCATGAACGGCACCACGGCCGGTACCGGCCCGGGCAGGGTGGTCGTCGGTGTCGACGGATCACCGCCCGCGCACACCGCCGTGCTGTGGGCGGCGGCGGAGGCGGCACTGGCGGTGCGCGGTGCCGCCGAGCCGGCCGAGGCCGGTCCGGTGCTCGCGGCGGTCCGCGACGGGGCCGGGGCTCGGCCGCGCTTCGTCCCGAGAAGCGGACCGAGCCCCGCGCCCTGAGAGTCCCGCCTTCCTCCGGCGTGGACTCAGCGGGTCCCGCGCGCCGCGCCGCCGCGGCCGCGGCCCGGCCGGGACGTCCGCGCGGCGGAGTCGTCCGAGGCGGCCGGACGGCCGGAGCCGCGGCCGTCCGCCGTGGCGGTGCGGCGGCCCGTCCTCGCGGTGGATCCCGCCGTCCGGTCCGACGCCCTGCCGCCGCGTCCGGCGGCGGCACCGGTCGCGGACCCGTTCCCGCCGCGGCCCCTTCCGCTCGCGCCGCCCGCGGAGCCACCGTTCGCGGAGCCGCCGGTCGTGGAGCCGCCGTTCCCGACGGCACCGTTCGCGGTGCCGCCGTTCCCGCCGCCGTTCCGGTGCCGGCGAGGACGCTGGTCCGGTTCGGGCGTGTCCTTCCGCGGCCGGCGCGGCCGCCTGCCCGGCTCGGCCGCGTCGGACGGGCCCGCCGGGCCCGTCCGGTCCGCGCGGCCGGACCGGCTCGAACGGCTTGGCCGCGAGGACTTCGCCGCCTTCGGCGCAGGGGTCGCGGGCGCGGGCACCTCCACCGTGACGGCCACGCCGGACGGCTCGCGGGCACCCGTGAGCGCCGCCAGTTGCGGGTCGCTCGACGTGATGCGGGTGGTGCGGGCACGGATGCCCGCGTGGGACATGGTCCGGTCGACGTCCCGCTTCTGGTCGGGCAGCACGAGCGTGACGACGCTGCCGGACGTGCCGGCGCGGGCCGTGCGCCCGCCCCGGTGCAGGTAGTCCTTGTGGTCGGCGGGCGGGTCGACGTTCACGACGAGGTCGAGGTCGTCCACGTGGATGCCGCGGGCCGCGACGTTGGTCGCCACCAGTGCCGTCACCTGGCCGTTCTTGAACTGCTCCAGGGTGCGGGTCCGCTGCGACTGGGAGCGCCCGCCGTGCAGCGCGGCGGCCAGGACGCCCGAGCTCAGGAGACGCTTGGCGAGCCGGTCGGCGGAGCGCTTGGTGTCGAGGAAGAGGATCACCCGGCCGTCGCGCGCCGCGATGCGCGTGGCGACGGCCTTCTTGTCGGTCTCGTCGAGGACGTGGAACACGTGGTGCTCCATCGTGGCCACCGCCGCGGCCGACGGGTCCACGGAGTGCACGACCGGGTCGGACAGGAACTGCTGCACCAGCCGGTCGATGTTGCCGTCCAGCGTGGCGGAGAAGAGCAGCCGCTGGCCGTCCGGCCGGACCTGCCGCAGCAGCTTGGTGATCTGCGGAAGGAAGCCCAGGTCGGTCATCTGGTCGGCCTCGTCGAGCACGGTGATGCGCACCTGGCCGAGCTCGCAGTCCCCGCGTTCCACGAGGTCGTTGAGCCGACCCGGGGTGGCCACGACGACCTCGGCGCCGCGCCGGAGGGCGGCGGCCTGCCGGGTGACGGACAGCCCGCCGACCACGGTGGCGGTCCGGAGGTTCACGGCCGTCGCGTACGGTGCCAGCGCGTCCGCGACCTGCTGGGCCAGCTCACGGGTCGGCACGAGGACGAGCGCGAGCGGCGCCCTGGACTCGGCACGCAGCCCGGCCGTACGCGCCAGCAGCGCCAGGCCGAAGGCGAGCGTCTTGCCCGATCCGGTGCGGCCCCGCCCCAGCAGGTCACGGCCGGCGAGCGAGTTCGGCAGGGTGGCGGCCTGGATGGGGAACGGCACGGTGACGCCCTGGGCGGTGAGCGTGTTCAGCAGCGCCGTCGGCATGTCGAGCTCGCCGAACTCCTCGACCGCGGGCAGCGCGGGGGTCGTGCTCTGCGGCAGCCGGAATTCCTTCGGCGCGGCGGGTGCGGGTGACGGCGTGCGTCGGCCCGGCTTCTGGGCCTTCCGGGACATGCGGATGTCTGAACCTTCCTCGAAACAGCACAAAAACCGGGGCCCGCACCGAAAGTGCGGACCCCGGCGGGGGAATCGTGTCCGGCTGTCAGGCGGGAACGATGTTCTCCGCCTGCGGGCCCTTCTGGCCCTGCGTGACGTCGAAGGAGACCCGCTGGCCCTCCTGGAGCTCACGGAAGCCCTGCGTCGCGATGTTCGAGTAGTGGGCGAACACGTCGGGGCCGCCACCGTCCTGCTCGATGAAGCCGAAGCCCTTCTCGGAGTTGAACCACTTCACGGTTCCCTGAGCCATGACATTTCTCCTTCAGTAGGCAGAGGCCCCATCCGGAGATGCCGGAAAACAAAACATGCGCCCGAGGAAGCATTTCCTGTCAGGCGCACATAGGTTCATGGGTACCACAACTGCAACACGTCAACCGTAACACAGGTTCTCGGTGGTGCCTCCGGCCGACGCGTCGCGAGGGCCGGAGGCACCGGTGGGGGGTGGGGGAGAGGGGTCAGGGGAGAGCGGTCACGGCGTGGGCGTCCAGCGCTGGGCCGTGGAGGAGGCGGAGCAGGTGGCGAGGGTCAGTTTCGTGCCGTTGGCGGTGCCCGACCCGACCGGCGCCAGGCAGCGGCCGCCGCTGGTGATCGCCGCGTCGGGACCGAGCTGCCACTTCTGGCCGGCCGAGCCGTCGCAGGGCCGGACGGCCACGCGGCTGCTCGAGCCGTCGAGGCAGACGCCGTCCTTGCCGGTGAGGGTGCCGGCGGCGGTGAAGGTCCAGCGCTGGTTGGTGCCGCCGTGGCAGGTGTACAGGGTGGGTTCGGTGCCGGCGGTCGTGGCGCCGTACGGCAGGTCGACGCAGGTTCCGGAAGCCGCGTTGACCAGGGTGGCGTCCGTCGGGAGCGGTGTCGCCCGGCCGGTCGCCGAGATCTCCGCGGCACTGGTCCACGGGCCCCGGTTCCCCGCTTCGGACAGGGCCTTCAGCCGCAGGTAGCGGCCGGTCTTCGGGGCGAACGCGGCCTTCTTCTCCGCGGCGGTGTCCGCCCAGGTGCCGGTAGCGACCGGGCTGCCCCAGTCCGCCGTCGAGTCGGAGACGTAGATCTCGTACGAGCCGATCCGTCCGTTGACCCCGCCGTCCTGGCGCGGCAGGTAGGAGACGCCGTCGACGTCGTGGCGTGCGCCGAGGTCGATCCGGATCTCGTGCGGGAGCGCGGCGGTCTTGCCGCCGGAGTAGGCGGTGTGCCACAGGGTCGAGGAGCTGCCGTCGACGGCGTTCGCGGCGGCCCCGTTCTCGGCCGAGGTCTCCTGGCTGTCGGCGTACGGGACCGTCCAGCCCGCCTTCGGGATCGGCGTGCCGGAGGCCGGCACCGCCGTGGCCGGCAGCAGCGTCAGGCCGCTCGCGGTGACCGTGAAGGCCCCCGACTTGCTGCCGGTCTTGATCCAGAGGGTGCCGGAGCGGTCGGCGCCGTCGAAGTACCAGCCGGTGGTCGCGGAGTCGTACGCGCTCCTGGAGGTCAGGGCGGGCAGGGCGGAGCCGTCGGCCGTGACGGCCGAGGGGGCGGCGGCCGCGTGGACGGTGAACTCGTAGCCGCGCGAGGCGGGCTTCCCGGCGTACGTGCCGGTGCTCGCGCCGACGGCGAGGCGTACGTCGCCGGTGCCGGAGGCCGGGGCGGTGACGTCGACCTTCTGCGTGGCGTAGGCGCCGTTCCGGTACTGGCGGGTGAGGCCGTCGTCCTCGTAGAGCGTGTACGTCGAGGAGCCCCGCGGATAGACGTCGTAGGTGAGGGTGGAGACGGGCTTCTCGCCGGTGTGGTTCATCTGCGGCCACATCGGCACGATGCCGCCGCCCCTGACGAACAGGGGCAGGGTGTCGAGCGGGGCGTGGTAGCCGTTGAGCCAGCCCGGGCCGGCGTAGGTCCTGCCCGTCCAGTAGTCGGTCCAGGTGCCGGCCGGCAGGTAGATGCCGTCGCGGGTGGTCGTGTCCGTCACGACCGGTGCCACCAGGAGCGAGTCGCCGGACATGAACTGGCCGCTGGTCTGGTTGCCGCGCGCGACCGGGTCGTCCGGGTACTCCAGGACCATGGCGCGGACGGTCGGCGTGCCGGTCTCGGCGGCGACGTGGCTCGCCGAGTACAGGTACGGCATCAGCCGCATCTTCAGCTTGAGGTACTTGCGGTTGACGGAGAGGTACGGCTCGGAGAACCGCCAGGGCTGCTTGTCCTGGTAGCCGGCCTCCGGGTGGGTGGCGCCCCAGCCGGACATCGTCATGAAGGCGGGCGTGAGCGCCTTCCACTGCAGGTCGCGGGCGTAGGTCTTGGGGCTGCCCTGGAAGATGCCGTCGACGTCGCCGGAGGCGTAGTTGAAGCCGGACAGGCCCGCGCCCGCGATGGCCGGGACGTGCCAGCGCATGGCGTCCCAGGTGCCCGGGGTGTCGCCGGTCCACACGACGGCGTTGCGCTGGGTGCCGGCCCAGCCGTCGACGGTCCACACGTAGCGGCGGGCGTCCGAGTTCTTCTCGATGCCGTCCACGGCCTGCTGGACGCCGTCGAAGGCGTACTTGTAGCCGGAGCCGATCCAGGCGACGTCGGTCTTCACGCCCCGGGTGCCTGCGGTGCCGACCTCGGTGCCGATGTCCGCGAGGCCGGTCGACGTCCACAGACCGGTCTGGAAGCCCTTCGCCTTCAGGCCGTCGACCGTGGCCTTCAGATCGGTGTAGCCGCAGCCGTAGCCGTCGTTGGGCAGGAACCAGCCGGACGGCATGTCGGCGGCGCGGGCGTCGGCCGCGTAGCCGAGGACGTCCTTCGTGGTCTGGTGCCGGAGGCGGTCGTGGTCACCGCGGTAGTCCGGGTTGGAGGCGTTCCAGCAGTCGGCGTTGCCGAGCTCGAAGCCCCACATCGGGGCCAGGAACGGCTTGCCGCTGACGTCGGTGTACGCGTCGAGCACGCCCTTCAGCGAGTCGCCGACGAAGTACCAGGCGTCGAACCGGCTCTCGTCGTGGGTGAAGGTGCCGGGCGCGCCGAAGGAGTAGCTGCCGGGCGCCCAGGTGTTGCGCATGACGCCGTAGCCGTTGGTGGACATGTAGAACGGCGCCGGGCTCGCGTTGCTGTTCTCCTTCCACGTGTTCTGGACCGCCACCGGGACGGTCCTGCCGCGCAGTGCCCACTCGCCGAGCCGCAGGCCCGTGCCGTAGAACTGCTCGTCGGCACCCTGCGTCAGGTACTGGCTGGTCTGCGAGCCCGTCCACGACAGCGGCTGCGACTCGGCCCAGACGAGCGTGCTGTTGTCGGCGCGGTACACGGAGAAGCGCAGCGGGGACTTCTCGACGCGGATGTTCAGGGCCGGCGTGCTGATGCGGTAGTACGGGCCGGCGTCGGTGACGCTCGTGGACACCGGACCGAAGTCGGTGTCGACGGCCAGGGCCTTGCCCGCCGGGTCGTCGGTGAAGGTGCCGTTCGGCGAGAGCCAGATCCGGAAGATGTCCTGACGGGCGATCACCACCCTGGCCTTCGCCGACGTCGACGTGCTGATCGTGACGGTGTTCCCGGACTGGCTGACGCCGGTGATGTTGCCGGCGCTCGCCGCCGCGGCGGGGGAGGCGGGGGCGACCACCGAGAGGACGGCCAGTACGAGGGCAGCGGCCAGGCCGAGGATCACCGGTCGCCCGCCACGGACCCTGCCTCCCCCTCCCCACGGGCGTAGGAGACGTACGGAGCTCTGGTGCATCACAGCCGCCTTTCGGGCCATGCGGCCACCGCCGTCCGCGGCGCCGCCGACAACACGTGCTGACGCGCCATGCTCGACAGTCCCATGGAATGACGTCAAGTGCTCATGCACACCTTGTTTCAATCAGAAACGCGCATCCCTGCGCACGTCTCGGGCCTGCCTCGGGGCATGCCGACGGTCCGGCACGCCGTCGGCATGCCGGATGACCAGCGTGATCGGGGGCGGAGGGAGCGGACCTACACGCAGTGGACGTCGATGCCGCGGCCGGTGAGCTGCTCCACGAACTCGTCCGGCGCCTCGTGGTCGGTGACGAGGACGTCGATCTCGGCGATCGTGCAGACCCGGGCGAAGGCCCGCCGGCCCAGCTTGGTGGAGTCGGCGACCACGATCACCCGGTCGGCGCGCTCGGCCATGGCCCGGTTGGCGCTCGCCTCGCCCTCGTCGTGGGTGGAGGCGCCGAAGCCCGGGTCGACGGCGTTGACGCCGAGGATCGCGTAGTCCAAAGACAGGCCCTGCAGGACGGCGGTGGCCAGCGGGCCGGTCAGCTCGTACGACTGGGGGCGGGCGACGCCGCCGGTCACCACGGTCTTCACGTACGGCCGGACGGCCAGCTCGTTGGCGATGTTCACGGCGTTGGTGACGATCGTCAGCGCCGTCCCGGCCGTGTGCTCGGCGAGGTCCGGGCGGGTGGCCAGCTCACGGGCCACCTCCGAGGTCGTCGTGCCGCCGTTCAGTCCGACGACCGCGCCCGGCGGGACGAGCGCGGCGGCGGCGCGGGCGATGCGCTGCTTCTCGTCGGCCTTGCGGGCGGTCTTGTAGCGCAGCGGCAGGTCGTACGTGACGCCGCTGAGCACCGCGCCGCCCCGGGTCCGGGTCAGCAGCTGCTGGCGCGCCAGTTCCTCCAGGTCCCGGCGGACGGTGGCGGGGGAGACGTCGAGCAGTTCGGCCGCCTCGCCCACCTCGATGCTGCCCCGCTCGCTCAGGGCGTCGAGGAGCCGCGTCCACCGCTCGTGCGTGCCCATCGCCGTTCTCCTCGCTCGTTTCGACCCGCGTGCTTCGGGTGCCGAGCGTATCCCGCCGGCGCGGGGACGCACCGTGAGCATGTGCGCGGTCTTGCGCAGTCATGCGCAGAGAGCCTATAAAAACTCCATCTTCAATCATCAGTCGGTGTGCAAGCCGGCCGTGAACCACCCGGGAGTGCCCGTGAGCCATGTCGAAGCGGAAATCGCCGGTCAGCCCGCCTGCTGGCGCCGTGCGCTCGAGACCGGTCCCACCGGGCTGCCCGAGCACGGCGAACGCGTCGCCGTCATCGGCTGCGGCACCTCGCTCCACATGGCCCAGGCCTACGCGGAGCTGCGCGAGGCCGCCGGCCTCGGCGAGACCGACGCCTTCGCCGCATCCGCCTACCCGCCGGCCCGCCGCTACGACCGCGTCCTCGCGATCACCCGCTCCGGCACCACCACCGAGGTGCTCGACGCGCTGCGCCTCCTGAGGACCGACGGCACCCCCACCGTCGCGCTCACCGGCGACCTCGACACCCCCGTCCGCGACGCCGCGGACGTCGTCGTCGACCTCTCGTACGCCGACGAACGCTCCGTCGTGCAGACCCGGTTCGCCACCACCGTCCTCGTGCTGCTGCGCGCCGGCCTCGGCCTCGTCCCCGAGGACCTGCCGGAGCAGGCCGAGCGCGCCCTGCTCGCCCCGCTACCCGAAAGGGCCGTCACCTCCGAGCAGTTCACCTTCCTCGGCACCGGCTGGACCGTCGGCCTCGCCCACGAGGCCGCGCTCAAGCTCCGTGAGGCCTCGCTCTCCTGGACGGAGTCCTATCCGGCCATGGAGTACCGTCACGGCCCCGTCAGCATCGCGGCACCCGGGCGCACCGTCTGGTTCTTCGGCGCGCCTCCGGCCGGCCTGCTCGACGAGGTGCGGGCGACCGGCGCCCACGCCTCCGTCTCCACGGACGACCCGCTCGCCGATCTGGTCCGCGCCCAGCGCCTCGCGGTCGCCCTCGCCGAGCGCCGCGGCCTCGACCCGGACCGGCCCCGCAACCTCACCCGCTCCGTCGTCCTTCCCGGCTCATGAGCGTCATCGCCCTGGACGTCGGCGGCACCTTCATCAAGGGCGGCGTCCTCGCCGAGGACGGCACGCTTAGCCACGCCGACCGCTGGTACACGCGGGCGGACCGCGGCCCGGACGACGTCCTGGAGACCGTGCTCGACTGCGCCGCCGAACTGGCCGCGCGCTGCCCCGGCGCCGAGGCCGCCGGCGTCGTCATCCCCGGCGTCGTGGACGAGGACGACGGCGTGTCCGTGTTCGCCGCCACCCTCGGCTGGCGCGACGTACCCCTCCGGGACTGGCTGGCCGAACACCTCGGCCTGCCCGTCGCGGTCGGCCACGACGTCCGGGCCGGCGGCCTCGCCGAGGCCCGGGCGGGCGCCGGACAGAACTGCGCCGACTTCCTGTTCGTCCCCGTCGGCACCGGCATCGCCGCCGCCGTCTTCGCCGAGGGCCGCGCCCGCGCGCTGACCGGCGGTCACGGCCGGGCCGGGGAACTCGGGCACGTCGTGGTGCGGCCCGGCGGGGAACGCTGCCGGTGCGGCGCGCGGGGCTGCCTGGAGACCGTGGCCTCCGCCTCCGCCATCTCCCGCCGCTACGTCCGCGCCACCCACCGCCACGGCGCCACCGCCCGCGACGTCCAGTCCCGCGCCCGGGCCGGGGACGAGGTGGCCGCGTCCGTCTGGTCCGAGGCGATGGAGGCGCTCGCCGACGCGCTGTCCACCGCGATCACCCTCTACGACCCCGAGCGCGTCGTCATCGGCGGCGGCCTCTCCCGGGCCGGCGAGGCCTGCCTCGTGCCGTTGCGCGCCGCGCTCGCCGAACGCCTCACCTTCCAGGCCCTGCCCCAGGTCGTGGGAGCGAGCCTCGGGGACCGGGCCGGCTGTCTGGGCGCGGCGTTCCTCGCCCGGGACCTCCTGGTCCGCCCGGAGCTGGTGCCGTCGTGACCCCCGTCGTCGCCCCCGTCGTCGCCCGCCGCCCGGCCCGTGACACCGACCGGCCGGGCCCGCGCCCCGTGGACGCCGCACCCCTGACCCGTACCCCAGGAGACTTCCCAATGACGTTGTCAAGCCACTGCTGTGACTGGTGGTGTGGCTTGGTAGCACGCTCCGTCGCGGATCATGGCCCACAGGACGTTGGTCCGGCGACGGGCGAGTGCCAGCAGCGCCTGTTTGTGCCCCTTGCCTTCGGCGCGTTTGCGCTCGTAGAACCGTTTCGAGGCAGGGCAGGTCCGCAGGCTGGCGAAGGCGGAGAGGTAGAAGGCACGGAGCAGGCCGCGGTGGTAGCGGCGCGGGCGGTGGAGGTTGCCGCTGACGCGTCCGGAATCGCGGGGGACGGGTGCGAGGCCGGCGTAGCCGGCCAGGCGGTCCGCGGTGCCGAAGGCCTCCATGTCACCGCCGGTGGCGGCGAGGAACTCCGCGCTCAGCATGGTGCCCATGCCGGGCAGGCTCTCTATCACCTTGGCGCTCGGGTGCTCGCGAAACCGGGCCTCGATCAGGGCTTCTACTTCAGCGATCTCCTCATCGAGGGCCATCACCCCCTTCGCCAGGCGGGCCACCATGGTGGCCGCGAGCTTCTCGCCGGGCAGCGCGGTGAACTGGGCCTCGGCCGCCTCCACGACGGTCCGGGCCAAGGCCGCACTGCCGTAGACCTTGCGGTTCCTCAGCCAGGTGGTGATGCGCGAGGTTCCGGCGCGGCGGATGGCGGCCGGGGTCTGGTAGCCGGTCAGCAGCACGACCGGCCCCTTCCTGGTCAGATCCAGGGCACGCTCCAACGCGGGGAAAATCTCAAGGAGTTGAGCGCGGAGACGGTTGATTTGCCGGGTCCGGTCGCAGACCAGATCGGTGCGGCGGTTGACCAGGGTGCGCAGGTCGACGGATATCTCGTCGCCGGGCCGCAGGACCCCGAGGTCGGTGCGCATGCGGGCCTGGTCGGCGATGACGAAGGCGTCCTTCGCGTCGGTCTTGGCCTGGCTCCGGTAGCCGGCCGAGGCACGATGGACGGCCAGTCCGGTGATGTAGGTGATGTGCTGGTCATGGCTGACCAGCAGGCCGAGCAGGAGCGCGGCTCCGCCGTGGTTGATGTCCACTGCCCACAGCACGTCGCGCGACAGCTCCAGGACGTCGGCAGTGAGCTGGAGCAGCTCGATCTCGTCGTTCAAGACCCGTCGCGACAGAAGCCGCTTGCCCTGGGCGTCGATCACCACGCAGTGGTGATGTTCCTTGCCGATGTCCACTCCGGCCCAGATCTCGGGCACAGCCACCTCCACCAACTCGTCGCGCGTGAACCCAGCAGACGACCTCGCCGACGTTGTCCTACACAGCGATCGCGTCGCGTCTCCCAATTAGCGGTCGAGTCGTCGCGGGACTCCGGGCGGCCAAGTCTCCTGAGCCATCCAACGGCGGCCACATGCCAGCCATACCCAGAGCCCCTGGGCCATCGATCTTACGAATGACCGATCAACCCAAGAAGAAGGTAGGAC
>NZ_SDOY01000016.1 GCF_004117935.1 Streptomyces roseicoloratus
GCGGGACGACTGCCCACAACGAGACGGCGGGGCGCGTCGCCCACAACGGAACCGCGGCCGCGGGCCCGCCGCCCCGCAAGGGAGTCGCACGAGCGGGCGGGGGCGTCGACCACAACAGCCCGGGCGCGGCCCGGCCCCGGCAGCGGGGCGCAACGGGTGCGGGCCCACACAGGACGGCGGGCCCGGACCCACCGGGGAGGGACGTTCCACCAGGTGGGGCGGCGACCGGCGCCGCCGGTATCAAGCAGAACGAAAGGACACCCCTTGAGCATCATCGTCATCACCGGCACCGGCACCGAAATCGGCAAGACCGTAGCCACCTCCGCCCTCGCCGCCCTCACCTCCGCCGCCGGCCGCACCGTCGCCGTGCTCAAGCCCGCCCAGACCGGTGTCGCCACCGGCGAGGCCGGCGACGCCGACGAGGTCGTGCGGTTGGCCGGTCCCGCGGTGACCGGGGCGGAACTTGCCCGCTACCCGGAGCCCCTGGCGCCGGACACCGCCGCGCGGCGCGCCGGTCTCGCGCCGGTGCGCCCCGCCGACGTCGCGGAGGCCGCGCGGAAGCTGGCGGAGGAGCACGACCTGGTGCTCGTGGAGGGCGCCGGCGGTCTCCTCGTACGGTTCGACGAGGAGGGCGGAACCCTCGCGGACGCCGCACAACTCCTCGGCGCGCCGGTCCTCGTCGTCGTCCCCGCCGGCCTGGGCACGCTCAACTCCACCGCCCTGACGGCGGAGGCGCTCCGTGCGCGCGGCATCGAGCAGTTGGGCGTGGTGGTCGGCAGCTGGCCGGACGCGCCGGACCTGGCGGCGCGCTGCAACCTGACGGATCTGCCGAAGGCCGCGGGCGCGCCGCTCCTGGGCGCGCTGCCGGAGGGCGCGGGCGGGCTGGCGCCCGAGGCGTTCCGGTCGGCGGCGCCCGGCTGGCTGGCACCGGCGCTCGGCGGCACCTGGGACGCGGCCGAGTTCACGGCGACCGCGGGCGCCTGATCGGGAACGGCCCGGACCGCACGGGGCGGGTCCGCTCCGGACGGCGCTGGGCGCGACCGCACCGGGCCGGACGGGACCAGCCCCGGCCGCACGGGGCCCACACGGCACCGCACCGCAGCACAGCACCGCACCGCACCGCACCGCACCGCACGCCCTACCCTGACTCTCATGCCCCACGCCCGTGTTCAGGAAATCGTCTTCGACTGCGCCGCCCCCGACGTCCTCGTGCGGTTCTGGGCCGCGCTCCTCGGCGGGGCTCCGGTCGACCGGAGCCCGGACTGGTCGTACGTCGACCCTCCGGGGTTCGTCCGACTCGCCTTCCAGCGGGTGCCCGAGGGCAAGGCGGTGAAGAACCGCGTCCACCTGGACCTGGAGGTCGCCGATCCGGCCGAGGCGGCCGACGGGGCGCTGCCGCTCGGTGCGAGCCGGGTCGGCGGGATCGTGACGGACGAGCAGGGGTCCTTCCAGGTGATGCGCGATCCCGAGGGCAACGAGTTCTGCTTCGTGACCGCCTGAAGGGACGTCAGGCGTCCGCCAGAGGCGCGCCACGTCCAGCGAGGGAGCCCACGTCGTGGTGTTGCCGTTCCGCTTCGCCGTCAGCATGATCAGGCCCGGATCCGGTGAGGAGTGGCGGACCCGCTGCCGCCGGGCCGAGGAACTCGGCTACGACCTGATCCTGGTCGCCGACCACCTCGGGACGCCCGCCCCGTTCCCCTCGCTGGTCGCGGCGGCGGAGGCGACCACCAGGCCGCGTGTGGGGACGTTCGTGCTCGACACCGGTTTCCGGAACCCTGCGCTGCTGGCCCGTGAGGTGACCACGACGGCCGCCCTGACCGGAGGCCGGCTGGAGCTCGGCCTGGGAACGGGCTACGTGCGGGCCGAACACGAGGAGGCGGGGATCCCGTTCCTGCCGCCGGCCGCTCGTATACGCCATCTGACCCGTACCGTCGAGGAGTTGGCCGGCACCCTCAAAGGAGACGGCACGAGCGCCCGCACCCCGCTGCTCGTCGGCGGCAATGGCGTGCTGCGGCTCGCGGCCCGGCACGCCGACGTGACGGCCTTCAGCGGCGGGCGGTTCACCGGCGACTCGGTCACCGTCCTGACCGCCGAGGAACCGGCCGCGCGGGTGGAGACGTACCAGGGCTTCGAGGCTGAGGCCGGGCGCGAGCGCCCGGCGGAACGGAACCTTCTGCTCCGGCGCGGCCGCGTGACAGCCGACCCGGCCGCCGCGGCGGCGGAGATCCGCCCGGTCGTCCCGTACCTCACCGAGGAGCAGGTGCTCGATCTGCCGATCCTCGCGAACGGATCGGTCCGGGAGATCGCCGACCGGCTCACCGGGCTCCGTGAACGGCTGGGGATCTCCTCCTTCACGGTCCTCGACGACGCCCTGGAGGCCTTCGGCCCGGTGATCGCCGAGCTGCGCCGACGCGAGGCGTCCTGACAGGTGAAACGCGCTCGACGCCCGGCGGCGCCGGTGGTGGGATGCGGGCATGGACGATCTTCGGATACGGGCCGCGGTCGCGGCCGACATTGACGCCGTGCTCGCCTTCTGGAAGGACGCGGCCGAGGGCACCAGCATCAGTGACGACCCGACGGGCGTCGCCCGCCTCGTGGAGCGGGACCCCGAGGCTCTGCTGCTCGCGGAGCGGGGCGGTGAGCTGGTCGGGACGGTGATCGCCGGCTTCGACGGCTGGCGCTGTCATCTGTACCGGCTCGCCGTCCACCCGGAGCACCGGCGGCGCGGCATCGGCGGCGCGCTCCTGGCCGCGGCCGAGGAGCGGTTCGTACGGCTCGGCGGCCGGCGCGCGGACGCGATGGTCCTCGATCGCAACGAACTCGGACGCGCGGCGTGGCGGGCGGCGGAGTACGGCCCGGAGGAGCAGTGGACCCGCTGGGTGAAGCCCCTCCCGGCCTGACCCGCACGTGCCGACGGCCGTCGCCCGGTACACGGGCGTGAGCAGGACGGACGGCCGAGGGGTCGGCGTACGAGCGCGAGCACGGCCGACGGCCCTCGCCGCGGCGCCCGGGCCGAGCCCGGCGGAAGGACACCGCCTCGGCATAGGGCCGTCGGTCGGCATACGGCCGTCGGCCCGGCGGACGGCCGTCGTCGCCCCGACGCACGGGCGTCGGCCCGGTCGGTCCGGGCGGAGGGCGGCTTCTCCGTCGGCCTGGCGGAGGAGCCGGCCCCGCGGTGGCGTGACCGGCCGCCCGGCGGGTGGCCTCACCCATCGCCCAGCGGGGTGGCCTCGCCCATCGCCCAGCGGATGGCCTCGCCCATCTCCCGGCGGCGTGGCCTCGCCGGCCGGCCGCGTAGGGTCTCTCCGTCCACCCCGCCCGCATGGCCGACGACGGGTCGCCACCCGACCGCCCCGCTTTGCCGATCCTTTACCATGGGTGGGCACAATCCGATCATCCGACCGAAAGGTGTGAGCGTCCGCCCATGGGCGAGCCTCCCAGTAGCCGTTTCCGCTTCCGACATCGCGCGGTCCTTCCTCCCCTGACTGATCATGGGACTCACCCGGGGACGGAGGTGAACCGATGACCGAGGTGCTGCTGCTCCTGGTGGCGTTGCTGCTCGCCGTGGCGTGCGGCGCGTTCGTCGCGGCGGAGTTCTCGCTGACCACCGTCGAGCGAGGCGAGCTCGAGGCCGCGGCCGAGCGCGGCGAGCGCGGCGCGGCCGGCGCGCTGAAGGCGGTCAGGTCGCTCACCTTCCAGCTGTCCGGCGCCCAGCTGGGCATCACCGTCACCAACCTGGTCGTCGGCATGCTCTCCGAGCCGTCCATCGCCGCGCTGATCCGCGGGCCGCTGACGTCCCTCGGCTTCTCCGAGTCGGTCTCCTCCTCCCTCGCCCTGGTGCTCGGCACCGCCCTGTCGACCGTGGTCCTCATGGTCGTCGGCGAGCTCGTGCCCAAGAACTGGGCGATCTCCTCGCCGCTGGCGGTCGCCAAGGTGGTCGGCACCCCGCAGCGGATCTTCACCGCCGCCTTCAGGCCGCTGATCAGCCATCTGAACAACACCGCCAACCGGGTCCTCCACCGGCTCGGCATGGAGCCGACCGAGGAGCTGGCCTCCGCCCGCTCCCCGAAAGAGCTGGTGGCGCTGGCCCGGCACTCCGCGAAGGAGGGCGCGCTGGAGGCGGACACCGCCGAACTGTTCGTCCGTACGCTGAACCTGGCCGAGCTGACCGCGGAGAACGTGATGACCCCACGCGTCCAGGTCACCGCCCTGGACGCGCAGGCCACCGCCGAGGACGTCGCCAACGCGACCCGCGCGACCGGTCTGAGCCGTTTCCCGGTCTACCGCGGCAGCCTCGACTCCGTCGTCGGCATCGCCCACATCAAGGACGTGCTGGCCATACCGGCCGACGAGCGGCCCCGCCGTTCCGTCGGCGACATCCTGCGCGAGCCGCTGCTCGTGCCGGAGAGCCTGACCGTGGACAAGCTGCTCGACCAGCTGTCCGGGAAGCAGACCATGGCCGTCGTCATCGACGAGTACGGCGGTACCGCGGGCGTCGCGACCCTGGAGGACATCGTCGAGGAGGTCGTCGGCGAGGTGCGCGACGAGCACGATCCGCACGAGACGCCGGACCTGGCGCGGGCGGGCGAGGACACCGACGGCCGCGAGCTGTGGTCGGCGGACGGCGCCGCCCGTACCGACCAGCTCCAGGCCATCGGCCTGAAGGTGCCGGACGGCCCGTACGAGACGCTGGCGGGCGTGCTCGCCACCGAGCTCGGCCGGATCCCGGCGGTGGGCGACAGCATGGAGCTGGCCGGCTGGCGGCTCGACGTGGTGGACGCCTCCGGGCGGCGCGCGGCCCGTGTGCTGCTGCACGCCCCGCTCCCCCACTCCGGCGACAGCGACGAGGAGGCCGGCCGATGACCGCGATCCAGCTGCTGATCGGTCTGGCGACCCTGGTCGTCAACGCCTTCTTCGTCGGCGCCGAGTTCGCCATGATCTCGGTGCGCCGCAGCCAGATCGAACCGCACGCCGAGTCCGGCGACCGCCGGGCGCGCAGCGTCATCTGGGGGCTCGAACACGTCTCGGCGCTGCTCGCCGCCGCCCAGCTCGGCATCACCCTGAGCACACTGGTGCTCGGCATCGTCGCCGAGCCGGCCATCGCGCACCTGCTCGAGCCGGTCTTCGACGCCGTCGGCGTGCCGCACGGTCTGGTGCACCCGATCTCCTTCGTGATCGCGCTGACGCTGGCGACGTACCTCCACATGCTGCTCGGCGAGATGGTCCCGAAGAACATCGCGCTGGCCGAGCCGACCCGTACGGCGCTGCTCCTCGGCCCGCCGCTGGTGACCCTCACCCGGGCGCTGAAGCCGGTGATCTTCGCGATCAACGCCTTCGCCAACGGGATCCTGAAGCTGCTGCGGGTGGACGCCAAGGGCGAGGTGGCGGCCACGTTCTCGGACGACGAGCTGGCCCGGATGGTCACCGACGCCGGTGACGCGGGTCTGCTCGACGACCGCGCGGCCGAACGGCTGCACGACGCCCTGGAACTGGGCCGACGCCCGGTGCGGGACGTCGTGATGCCGGTGGAGAAGGTCGTGCACACGCGGGTGGGCACGACCCCCGAGGAGCTGGAGGCGCTGTCGGCGCGGTCCGGGTTCTCCCGCTTCCCGGTGGTCGACGCGGACCACGGGATCCTCGGCTACCTCCATGTGAAGGACGCCCTGGACATCACGCCCCGCGACCTGCCGTTCCCGGTGTCGGCGATGCGGCCCATCGCCCGGGTGCGGGCGGCGACGCCGCTCGACGACGTGCTGACGGCGATGCGCCGCAGCCGTACCCACCTGGCGGCGGTCCTCGACGAGGACGGTCGGCTGGCCGGTCTGGTGACGATGGAGGACGTGCTGCGCGAGCTGGTGGGACGCCCGTCGGCGCCGTAGCCGGCCGACGGCCCGCACGCCCTGCCGGAGGGCCCGGAACGCGATAGGCGTTCCGGGCCCTCCGGCGCTCGGGCCCTCCCGTGCTCTGTGGCGCTCGGCCCCACCGACGTTCGGTCCCACCCGTGCCCTGGGGCACTCGGCCCCACCGGCGCTCGGTCCCACCCGTGCTCGCGTTCTCCGCGCTCGCGCATCCGGTGGGTCCGCACCCGCTCCATACCGGGCGGTATGATCGCCGGGTCATGGAAATGAATGCCACGTACACCAGTCTCGTCGCCGTGGGCGACAGCTTCACCGAGGGCATGTCGGATCTGCGGCCCGACGGTTCCTACCGGGGCTGGGCCGACGTCCTCGCGGGCCGGCTCGCCGCCCGCACACCCGGCTTCCGCTACGCCAACCTGGCCGTGCGCGGCAAGCTCATCGGGCAGATCCTCGACGAGCAGGTGGACGCGGCGGCGGCGATGAAGGCCGACGTGGTGACCCTGGTCGGCGGCCTCAACGACACCCTGCGGCCGAAGTGCGACATGGGCCGGGTGCGCGGCCTGCTCGGCGAGGCAGTCGAGCGTCTCGCCCCCGCCTGCGGGCAGCTGGTCCTCATGCGCAGCCCGGGCCGCAACGGCCCCGTCCTGGAGCGTTTCCGGCCGCGCATGGAAGAGCTCTTCGCGTACGTCGACGAGCTCGCCGCCCGGCACGGCGCCCTGGTGGTCGACCTGTACGGCGCTCCATCGCTCGCCGACCCGCGGATGTGGGACGTCGACCGGCTCCATCTGACCGCCGAGGGGCACCGGCGGGTCGCGGAGGCGGTCTGGCAGACGCTCGGCCTGCCGGAGGAGAACGACTGGCGTTCGCCGCTCGCGCCGACCGCGCGCCCGGGCTGGGCCGCCCGCCGGGTCGCCGACGCCCGGTTCGCCAGGGAGCACCTGGGGCCGTGGATCGGCCGCCGGCTCACCGGCCGGTCCTCGGGGGACGGCCGCCCGCCCAAGCGCCCGGAGCTGCTGCCGTACGAGGCGCCCGGGACGCCCTGACGTGACCCCCGTCTCGTAGCAAGCTCCAGCCCGGACCCTGGCGCTGGCCTGCAGAAATCACCAGTAAACTCTGGACACGTGACTGCTGCGACTGCGAAGCCCCGCATCCCCAACGTCCTGGCCGGCCGCTACGCCTCCGCGGAGCTCGCCGTCCTCTGGTCCCCCGAGCAGAAGGTGAAGCTGGAGCGTCAGCTGTGGCTCGCCGTGCTGCGTGCGCAGAAGGACCTCGGGATCGAGGTTCCCGACGCCGCCCTCGCCGACTACGAGCGCGTGCTGGACCAGGTCGACCTCGGCTCGATCGCCGAGCGCGAGAAGGTCACCCGGCACGACGTGAAGGCCCGCATCGAGGAGTTCAACGCCCTCGCCGGCCACGAGCACGTGCACAAGGGCATGACCTCGCGCGACCTCACCGAGAACGTCGAGCAGCTGCAGATCCGGCTCTCCCTGGAGCTGATGCGGGACCGTACGGTCGCCGTCCTCGCCCGCCTCGGCAAGCTGTCCGCCGAGTACGCGGAGCTGGTCATGGCCGGCCGCTCGCACAACGTGGCCGCGCAGGCGACCACCCTCGGCAAGCGTTTCGCGACCGCCGCCGACGAGCTGCTCGTGGCGTACGCGCGCCTGGAGGACCTGCTCGGCCGCTACCCGCTGCGCGGCATCAAGGGCCCGGTCGGCACCGCCCAGGACATGCTCGACCTGCTCGGCGGCGACGCCGCGAAGCTGGCGGAGCTGGAGCAGCGGATCGCCGGTCACCTCGGCTTCGCCCACGCCTTCACCTCGGTCGGCCAGGTCTACCCGCGCTCGCTCGACTACGACGTGGTCACCGCGCTCGTGCAGCTGGCCGCCGCCCCGTCGTCGATCGCCAAGACGATCCGTCTGATGGCCGGCCACGAGCTGGTCACGGAGGGCTTCAAGCCCGGCCAGGTCGGCTCGTCCGCGATGCCGCACAAGATGAACACCCGCTCCTGCGAGCGCGTGAACGGCCTGATGGTCATCCTGCGCGGCTACGCGTCGATGACCGGCGAGCTGGCGGGCGACCAGTGGAACGAGGGCGACGTGTCCTGCTCGGTGGTCCGCCGGGTGGCCCTGCCGGACGCCTTCTTCGCCTTCGACGGTCTCCTGGAGACCTTCCTCACCGTGCTCGACGAGTTCGGCGCCTTCCCGGCCGTCGTCGCCCGCGAGCTCGACCGCTACCTGCCGTTCCTGGCCACCACCAAGGTCCTCATGGGCGCGGTGCGGGCCGGCGTGGGCCGCGAGGTCGCCCACGAGGCGATCAAGGAGAACGCGGTCGCCTCCGCCCTCGCCATGCGCGAGCAGGGCGCCGAGCGCAACGAGCTGCTCGACAAGCTGGCCGCCGACGACCGGATCCCGCTGGACCGCGCGCAGCTGGACGCGCTGATGGCGGACAAGCTGTCCTTCACCGGTGCCGCCGCCGACCAGGTCGCCTCCGTGGTCTCCCGCATCGAGGAGATCGTCAAGCAGCACCCGGACGCCGCCGGTTACACCCCCGGGTCGATCCTCTGACCCGCTTCACCCCGCAGCAGCTGGAGGCCGCCCGCGACCGTCTCGTCCCCGACGTGACCGCGGGCGGTCTTTCCGTGCTGTTCTGCGGCATCAACCCGGGCCTGATGACGGCGGCGACCGGCCTGCACTTCGCCCGCCCCGGCAACCGGCTCTGGCCGGTCCTGCACCTGTCGGGGTTCACGCCGAGGCAGTTCGCGCCGGCGGAGCAGGAGGAGCTGCTCCGGTACGGGCTCGGCATCACCAACGTGGTGGCGCGGGCGAGCGCACGGGCCGACGAGCTGAGCGCGGAGGAGTACCGGGAGGGCGGCCGGATCCTCGCCGAGAAGGTGGCGCGGCTGGGGCCGCGCTGGCTCGCGATCGCCGGGGTCACCGCGTACCGCACGGCCTTCGGCGAGCCCGGGGCGGCGATCGGTCCGCAGGAGCGGACGATCACCGGGCCGCACGGCACCACCCGGATCTGGGCGCTGCCCAGCCCCAGCGGTCTGAACGCCCACTGGACGGCACGGAGCATGGCGGAGGAGTTCGCCCGGCTGCGGGAGGCGGCGGACGTGCCGGACCGGCGCACGGGCTGAACCCGTACGGTCAGGGCGGGTCGACGGTGGTGACGACGGCGAGGAGTTGGAAGGGCAGCTCGTCGTCCCACTGGGAGACCCCGAGGGCGACCCAGCGGTGCTCCGCCCGCCAGAGGTGCACGTCGGGCGTGTGGTTGCTCAGGACGCCCCAGGGCTCGGGTATGTCCTCGCCGGACATGCTCCGGTCGAGGACCGACCACAGGCTGAAGACCTGCGGCGGGCCCCAGCGGGCGCCCAGCAGTGTGGAGAGGCCGTCCCGCTCGGCCTCGTACTGCTCCTCGACGGCTGACCGGCGGGTGCCGTCGTCCTCCCAGAAGTCCTCGCTGGTGGCGAGCGTGGCGACGTGGTGGCCGGGACCGCTGTCGCGGTGTCCGGTGCGCTCGTCGCGCTCCGGGAAGGCCCGGCCGAGCAGTTCGTCGAGCGCCGCGAGGTGCTGTGCCGTGTCCATGGGTTCAGTAAAGCGCCCGCCACTGACAACAGTTGGCGGTGCGTCATCCGCCGGCGGCCGGGCGGGACCCCCCGACTCCCGTCCGCGGGCCGTGGACGGCGCTCGCCGCTGCCGGGTCCATTGAGTAACATCCGGCCAAAGAGGCGCACGAGCTGGGAGGACACACGGTGGGGCGGCTGACCGGCGGGGATCCGTCGCTGCTGCGGCGGATCAATTCCGCGGTGGTACTCCATGCGCTGCGGGGCTCCGACGCGCTCACGCTGACGGATCTGACCCGGATCACCGGTCTTTCCCGGCCGACGGTCGAGGGGGTGACCGAGGGCCTGATCGTGAGCGGTCTGGTCGTCGAGGCGGCGCCCGAGGAGGGCGAGGCCCGACGGCAGGGCCGGCCGGCGCGGAGGTTCCGCTTCCGGGCGGAGGCGGGGCATCTGCTCGGGATCGAGATCGGCCCGCACCGGGTGGCCGCGCTGATCTCCGGTCTGGACGGCCGGATCATCGGCGCCGGTTCGCGCGAGGTCTCCGAAACCGCTCCGGAGGACGAGCGCCTCGACCGGGTGCGGACCGTGGTGGCCGACGTGCTGCGGCGGACCGGCGTACCGCGCTCGAACCTGCGGGCGGTCGGCGTCGGCACGCCCGGGATCGTGGAGGCGGACGGGACGGTCCGGCTGGGCACGGCGCTGCCGGGCTGGACGGGGCTCGCGCTGGGCGAGCGGCTGCGGCGCTCGTTCCGCTGCCCGGTGATCGTGGAGAACGACGCCAACGCGGCGGCGGTCGCCGAGCACTGGAAGGGTGCGGCGACGGATTCCGACGACATCGTGTTCGTGCTGGCGGGGTTGAGCCCGGGTGCCGGTTCGCTGATCGGCGGGCGGCTGCACCGTGGTTTCGGCGGGGCGGCCGGCGAGATCGGGGCCCTGCACCTACTGGGTCGCGGGGTCACGCCCGAGCATCTGCTGTCGCCGACCGACGAGCCGCTGCACCCGCTCGACGAGCAGGCGGTGGCGGAGGTGTTCGCGCTGGCCCGGCAAGGCCACGCGCCCGCGCAGGCGGCGGTGGAACGGTTCATCCAGCGACTGGTGCACGACGTGGCGGCGCTCGTCCTCGCGATCGATCCCGAGCTGGTGGTGATCGGCGGCTGGGCGGCGGGCCTGGACGGGGTGCTGCAGCCGCTGCGCGAGGAGCTGGCCCGGTTCTGTCTGCGGCCGCCGCGGGTGGTGCTCTCGCTGCTGGGCGAGGCCGCGGTCGGCACGGGCGCGCTGCGTCTCGCGCTCGACCACGTGGAGGAGCAGCTGTTCGCGGTGGACGACCGGGTCACGGCCCGGCGCTGAGTCGTCCACGCGCCGCACCGGAGACCGGGGGGAAGACGGCGGGAGGACGGCGGAAGAGGACGGGAAGACGACGGGAAGACGATACGGGGAAGGCCCCGGGCACAGGTGCCCGGGGCCTTCCCCGTACCGCTTCGCGCGTGTCAGGAGGTGTCAGGAGGCCATGGCCAGGTCGCCCGAGTCGCCGAAGGTGAGGCGGCAGGTGTCGGCGCGGTAGGTGGCCACGGACACGGCCGCGGTGCCGCCGCCGGAGAGGTAGCGGGTGGTGACGACGAGGACCGGGGATCCGGGCAGCCGGTCGAGTTCCCTGGCGTCGTCGGCGCGGGCCGAGCCGAGTTCGACGGCGCGGTCCTGGCCGTCGAGGTCGAGCTGCCGCAGGGCACGCAGCACGGCACGGGCGCGGGTGGGCCCGTCGGTGGCGTCGGCGTCGGCGAGGCCGGGCACGGAGGACGCGGGCACGTAGAGCAGTTCGGCGGCGACGGGCCGGCCGTCGGTGACGCGGAGCCTGCGCACGATGTGCACGCGCTCGCCGAGCTGGATGTCGAGGAGGCGGGCGACGGCCGGCGGGGCGGTGTCGGCGGCGCAGTCGACGGACTGCCAGGTGTCCTCGCCGGCGCCGGGCCAGGCGTGCTGGGTGGTGGAGACGTCGACGCCGACGCGCGGCGGGGCGACCGTGGTGCCGACGCCGCGGCGGCGCTGCAGCCGGCCTTCCAGCTCCAGCTGGTCCAGGGCCTGGCGGAGGGTCGCCCGGGCGACGCCGAAGCGGGCGGCCAGTTCGCGCTCGTTGGGCAGGATCTCCCCGACCGCGAACTCCGAGTCGAGGGCTTCGCTGATCACGGTCTTGAGGTGCCAGTACTTCGGCTCCGGTGCTGCTTCGAGCTGCGTGGTCCCCACCCTGATCCTCCGCATGTTCGCCGTGTCCCGCGGCGTTTTCCGCGCCCTTGTTTATTAAAGGTTCCTGCACTAACTCTGCGACCATAAGGCGCGGCCCACCCTTGGTCAAGACCAATCCTCCGTCGTACGGACCCGAATGTGACCGTCTGACCCGGATCGTTCACAGGACGTTCGCGTCCAGGTGGCACCTACAGCGAAGAGCCCGCCGCGGAACGTTCGGCTCCGGGGCGGGCGTCCGCTGTCGCGTGTCGGCGGGAAAGCCGCGTCAGCCCACCGGGAAGAGGCCGTGGAGCTTGTCGGGGTTGCGCAGGATGTAGAGGCAGGCGATGCGACCGTCCCGGACGTCGACCTGGTAGACGGAGTCGACCTTGCCGTCGACGAGCAGGACGAGCGCCGGGCCGCCGTTGACCTCTTCGAAGCGGAGGTCGTAGGCGTCGGCCACGCCCTGGGCGACGGCGACCATGAACCGGCCGATCTTGTCGGCGGTCTCCATGACGCGCAGGGGGGCCTTGGCCTTGCCGCCGCTGTCGCCGACCAGCCGGACGTCCGGCGCGAGCAGGGCGAGCAGGCCCTCCAGGTCGCCGTTGGTGGCGGCGGCGAGGAACCGCTCGGTGAGGTCGCGCCGCTGGGCGGGGTCGACGTCGTAGCGGGGGCGGCCCTCGTCGACGTGCCTGCGGGCGCGGGCGGCGAGCTGGCGGACGGCGGACTCGCTGCGCTCGAGGGCGGTGGCGATCTCGGAGAAGGGGAAGCCGAAGGCCTCGCGGAGCACGAACACCGCTCGCTCCAGCGGCGAGAGGGATTCGAGGACGACGAGCAGGGCGAGGGACACCGAGTCGGCGAGCAGGGCGCGTTCGGCGGTGTCGGGCACGGAGGGGCCGAAGTCGGTGACGATCGGCTCCGGCAGCCAGGGGCCGACGTAGGACTCGCGGCGGGACCGGACCTGGCGGAGCCGGTCGATGGCGAGCCGGGTGGTGATGCGGACGAGATACGCGCGGGGCTCGCGGACCTCGGCGCGGTCGCCGGAGCTCCAGCGCAGCCAGGCCTCCTGCACGACGTCCTCGGCGTCGGCGGCACGGCCGAGCATGCGGTAGGCGACGCCGGTGAGCATCGCGCGGTGTTCCTCGAAGAGGTCGGTCGGGTCGGTCAGCGTCTCGGTCGGCACGCCCTCCATCCCAGCGGACGTGATCTCCGGTGTCCAGTCGGTGACCGGCCTCTTGAACTCGACTCTACTCACCGGTAATTCTTGCTGACAGGGTGTCTTGCAGAGTGCCGTCCGGCACGACCACGCACGACAGGGAGAACCATGTCCGCACAGATCTCGTTCGCCGTGGAGTCCACGGCCGGACCGCGCACGGTCACCGTGACGTACGAGCGGCGGGGCGTGGGAGAGCCCCTGCTGCTGCTCCACGGCATCGGCCACCTCTGGCAGGCGTGGGAGCCGGTCATCGACATCCTCGCCACCGAGCGGGACGTCATCGCCGTCGACCTGCCCGGCTTCGGCTCCTCCCCCGCGCTGCCGCCGCCGCTCGCGTACGACCTGGGCACGGTGGTGCCGGTGCTCGACGCGTTCTGCGGGGCGCTCGGGATCGAACGCCCGCACGTGGCGGGCAATTCGCTGGGCGGACTGCTCGCCCTGGAACTCGGCCGCGTGAAACTGGTGCGCTCGGTGACGGCGCTCTCGCCGGCCGGTTTCTGGTCGGAGGCCGAGCGGCGCTACGCCTTCGCCACGCTGCGCGCGATGCGGGGCGCCGCGCGGGCGATGCCGGTCCCGCTGGTCGAGCGGCTGTCCCGCAGTGCGGCCGGCCGCACCGTCCTCACCGGCACCGTCTACGCCCGCCCCGGGCGCCTTTCACCGGCGGCCGCGGTCGCCGAGACGCTGTCCCTGAGCCGCGCCACCGGCTTCGAGGAGACCCTCGCGGCGGGCGGGAACGTCCTGTTCACCGAGGACGTCCCCGCCGTGCCGGTGACCGTCGCGTGGGGCAGCCGGGACCGCCTCCTGCTGCGCCGTCAGGGCGTCCGCGCCAAGCGCGTCATCCCGGGTGCCCGGCTGGTCCGGCTGCCGGGCTGCGGTCACGTGCCCATGAACGACGACCCCGCGCTGGTGTCCCGGGTGATCCTGGACGGCAGCCGCGCCGGCGCGGTCTGACGGCCCGCCGGGGCGGCTCCGCCCGTCGAAGAGGCCCGAACCCAGGGCCGCCCCGGCCCCCACCAGGAGGCCGCCGGCGGCCTGCGCCGGACCGAAGGAGCCGTGCGAGACCGCGACCGCGGTGAGCGCGGCCGCCACCGGAATGGCTCCGGTGAACAGCGTGGCGCGCTCCATGCCGATCCGCTGGACGCCCATGTAGAACAGCACGAAGCCGACGACGGTCGCCAGCGCCGCCTGCCACACCAGGGCCCCGGCCTCCACGGCCGTCGGCATCCGCAGCGCCGCCGCGCCGTCGGCGAGCAGGCCGAGGACCGCCGCCTCCACGGCGGCCACGCCGCACACGACGGCCGTCAGCAGCTTCGGTCCGAGCAGCCGCAGCACCGGCACCGCGAGCACCGTGAAGCCGACCTCGCCCGCGAGGGCCGCCGCCGACCAGCCGAGGCCGGCCGGGTCGGTGCGGCCCCAGCCCTGCACGACGAAGGCACCCGCCGCCACGAGCACCGCCCCGTACAGCACCGCCCTCGTCGGCCGACGGCCCTCCGTCAGCGGCACCAGGACGGCGACGACGACCGGCGCGCAACCGACCAGAACACCCGGCACGGCCGGCTCCGCGCTGCGCTCGGCGGCGAGGACCGCCAGGTTGAAGCCGACCATGCCGATGCCCGCGACCAGGGCGATCCGCAGCCACATCCGGGCGGTGAGGACGCGGAGCGGGGCGAGCGCGCCCCGGCCGAGCAGGGGCAGCAGGAGCAGACAGGCGGCGGCGTAGCGCAGGGCCTGGCCGCCGGCGTACGGATAGGAGCCGAGCAGGCTGTTGGCGGTGAAGGAGGCGCCGACGAGGGCGTAGGCGACGGTGACCAGGAGGACACCGCGCAGGGAGTTCGCGTTCATGTCACCGACGCTAGGAACCGGAAAGGCCCGTTTGGAGGTCCACTTCCACGACATGATCGGGGACCACTTGGGGGGCGACGGAAATGGACTGGTTCGACGGGGACTCGGGCGGGCGGGACAACCACGGCCTCGACGCCGGCGGCGAGTGGAACTGGGTGAACGTGGGATGCATCGCGTTCTTCGTGCTGCTGGCGGTGATCATGTTCACGGTGCTCGGCTGGGCGCGGGACCTCCTCTTCTAGGGGGTCGCGGGACCTCGTCTTCCAAGGGGTCGCGGGGCCGTCCTTCCTTGCTCAGGAGGCTTCGCGCCTGAGCGAGTCCGGAGACGAGAGGGATGAGGGGGACGTGGGCGACGTCAGGGGCGGGATCGCCGGCGGGCAGCCGGCATGGGAGCTGTTGCTGCCCGCGGCGGCGGAACCGGCGCGCCGGCGGGGCCGCGCGCTCCAGGAGGCACTGCGGGAGGCCGTCCGGACGGGACGGCTCGCCGCCGGGACCCGGCTGCCGTCGAGCCGGGCGCTCGCCGCCGACCTCGGCGTCTCCCGGGGCCTCGTCACGGAGGCGTACGAGCAGCTCACGGCGGAGGGCTATCTGCGCAGCGGCCGGGGCTCGGGGACGTGGGTGGGCGGATCGGCGCGCGCCGCCGCGCCCGGCGTGCGCGACCTCGCGCCGCGCACGCCGGGCGTGCGGGTGGACTTCCGCCCCGGCACACCCGATCTCTCGCTCTTCCCGAGGTCCGCGTGGGGCGCGGCGCAGCGCGCCGTGCTCGCGGAACTCGCGCACCGGCGGCTCGGGTACCCGGATCCGCGGGGCCTCCCGGAACTGCGGGGCGCGCTCGCGGCACTGCTCGCACGGCGGCGCGGCGTGGTGGCCGATCCCGAACGCCTGGTGGTGTGCTCGGGCGTGGCCCAGGCGGCCACGCTGCTGGGCCACGCCCTGCGGACGCTCGGGCACGCTGCGGTGGGCGTCGAGGATCCCGGCAGCCCGGAGCACGCCCGGCTGTTCGCGGCGACCGGCCTGGACACGGTGTGGCTTCCGGTCGACGCCGAGGGCCTGGCCCCGGGACCGCTGGCCGCGTCCGGGGTGCGGGCGGTGGTGGTGACGCCGTCGCACCAGTTCCCGTCCGGGATCGGCTACGCGGCGCGGCGGCGGGCCGACCTGCTCGACTGGGCGCGGTCGGTCGACGGCTTCGTCCTGGAGGACGACTACGACGGCGACTTCCGCTACGACCGGGCGCCGGTCGGCGCGCTGCAGGGCCTCGACCCGGAGCGGGTCGCGTACGCGGGTTCGGTGAGCAAGTCGCTCGCGCCGGGGCTGCGCCTGGGGTGGATGCTGGTGCCCGAGGCGCTGCTCGACGAGGTCGTGGAACGCAAGCGGACGATGGACCTCGGCAACCCGGTCCTGGACCAGGCGGTGCTCGCCCGCCTGGTGACGAGCGGCGGCTACGACCGCCAGCTGCGGCGCTGTCAGCGCGCCTACCGGGAGCGCCGGGACGCCCTGGTGAGCGCCCTGGAACAGCACTTCCCCGGCACCGAGGTGAGCGGCATCGCCGCCGGACTCCACGTCATCGCGCGCGTGCCGCGGGATCAAGGCCCGACCGCACGCCTCCTGGAACGGGCCCGCGCCGCCGGGGTGGCCCTGCGGCCGCTGGAGGACTACGGCACGGCCCGCTTCGACGACGGCGCGGTCCGCCTGGTCATCGGCTACGCCCATCTGACGCCGTCGGACATCGCCCTGGGCGTACGGCTTCTGGCGGAGGCGTACGGGCCGGGCGCCGTGCGGGCGGCGGGGACGGCACCGTAGCCGGGCTCGGCCGTACGCACGGTCGATCGGCACGCGCACCGGTCACGGAAGGCCGGCCCAGGGCTCGTTGCGCGGGGTTCCGGTGCCCGGGGCACGAGCACCCGAACCCCGGTACCGGCGTCGATGTCAGTGCCGCGTCCTACGGTCGTTCACATGACGCGATCCGTACAGGCGCTCGCCTACGCACGCCCTTCCGCCCTTGAACCCGTGGGTTCCGGGCGGCTGCTCGGTCTGGAGACGGCCGGGGGTCTCACGCCGCTCGGCGCCGAGGCCAACCCCCGGTTCTTCTCGGGGTTCCTCACGTCGCCGCAGATCGCCGCGCGGGGGCTGCTGGCCGTGGCCGACGTTGCCGCGGCCCGCTACCACCAGCGGATGCGGCCGGGTTCGCTGGACCCGGTGGTGACCGGGAACGGCGACCGCTTGCGGTTCGAGTCCTTCTCGGGCTGCGGCGGGGTGTACGCGCGCCTGGACGTGCTGAGCGCGGGCCTGGACGGGGCGGAGACCGGGCACGGCACGACGAACGTGGACGTGAACAACCCGCTGCGGGAGGCGCTCTCGCGGCTGACCGGCGACGACCCGCTGCATCTGCGGGTGGGGCCCGAGGAGTTGGCGGTGACCACGCTCGACGGTCCGGTCGTCGAGAAGAAGGTGCCGCTGCCGGACCGCTGGCTGCGCGGCTTCGCCGAGGCGCAGGTCTCCTCCGCCGGCTTCGACCTGCGGGCGGAGCTGTCCGGCGCGGAGGCGGTGCGCTTCCTGCGCTCGCTGCCGCGTTCCCCGGCGCGCGCCCGGGGCCCGCTGTGGGGGGTGCGGTCCGGCCGGACGCTGCGTCCGACGACGCGGCCGGTCCCGGGCGCGGTGTGCCTGGCGGGGCCGGACCGGCTCGTGGCCCTGGAGCGGGTGCTGCGGCACGCGACCGCGCTGCGGGTGTACGGGCCGGTGCCGGACGGGGCGGCGGCGCCGAGCGCCTGGGAGGTGGAGCTGCCGGGCATGCGCCTGACCCTGACCCTGTCCCCCGACCCGGCGCGCGGATTCTCCGGCGAGGGCGGCGTGCTCGAGGCGCTGGCCACGGAGGAGGCGGCGCAGGACGCGGAGCTGGTCTCGGTGCTGCTCGCCTGGGAGCCGCGGATCGACCTCGCCGATCTGGCGGAGCAGTCGGGGCTGACGGTGGACCGGGTGCGGGCCGCCCTCACCCGGCTGGGGACGGCGGGCCGCGTGGGCTACGACGTGGCGGAGGCGGCCTACTTCCACCGCGAGCTGCCGTACGACGCGGACCGCGCCGAGCGCCACAACCCGCGTCTGGTCGCGGCCCGGACGCTGCTCACGGAGCGCGCGGTGACCCTGGCCGGCGACCTCGCGTCGGTGGTGTCCGGCGAACGGCGCTACCAGGTGCGGGAGTCGGCCGACGGGCGGCTGAGCTGCACGTGCCCGTGGTGGGCGGAGTACCGGGGCCGGCGGGGACCGTGCAAGCACGCCCTCGCGGTGCGCATGGCGCGGCGGGGCGGCCAAGGGGAGCCGAGAGCAGGGACGGCGAGGACGACGGAGACGGCGGAGACGGCGGGGTGCGGGCGATGACGGGGACGACGGCGGAGGCGACGATGAACGCGACCACGACGGAGACGACGGCGGTGGACGAGCTGCTCCGGGCGGTCCGCGCGGGCACCCACGGAAGGGTGCCGGAGCTCGTGGCGGACCTCGACGGCGCCGCCCGCAAGACGGCGCTGGCACGGCTGACCGAGCTGCGCAAGGAGGTGCGCGGCTGGGGCTGGGACCGCTGGGACGAGCAGCGGAAGGTGCGGCACGCCCTGCGGGTGGCGGGAGCCGGCTGCCATACGGGACCCGCCGCGGCGGCGACCTGGATCGCCGCGCGTGATCTGTCGGACTGGGGCGACACGACCCTCGACGGCCTGCTCCGGGTACTCGCCGACCGCGAGCCGTCCTGGCTCGCAAACGTGGCGCAGCGCCTCGCCGAGCGGCCGTCCGTGGCCGAGGACGAGTACCGCCTGGTCCACGCCCTGGTGGTCCGCTCCGGCTGCCCGGTGCCGACCACCGAGGCCTATCTCCGGGGCTGGACGCGGTCGCTGACGAACCGACGGCTGGTCGACCTGCTGCGCGACGACCCGCAGACGCCGGTGCTCCTGCCGCACGTGCTCGCGCTGACGGACATGCCCGACCGGCTCACCTGGACGGTCGGCCCCGAGCAGCCCACGCACTGGCCGACCGCGCTGAAGACCCTCGCCGACGAGGGGATGCTCGACCGGGCGGTGCTGGTCGACGGCTGTGTGTCCCGGCTGCTGCGCGGCGGGCGGCCCCGTGACCTGCGCTTCCCGCTCACCCTGCTGCGGCTGCTCGGGACCACGGACGAGGAGCGGCGGTCGCGGATCCCCGACTGGCTGGGGATGGCGGCGGACGCGCCCTCGCCGGTCGCGGGGTACGCCCAGGAGGTCCTGGCGGAGCTCGCGCTGGACGGGGGGCTCGCGGTGCCGGAGCTGGCGGAGATGTCCGGCGCGGTGCTGTTCCGCAGCGAGAAGAAGCTGGTGCGGGCGCAGCTGACGCTGCTGGGCAAGGTGCTGCGGCGTGAACGGGGGGCGGCGGCCGAGCTGCTTCCGGTGGTGGCGGACGCGTTCGGTCACGAGGACACGACGGTCCAGGAGCGGGCTCTCGCCCTGGTGGCCCGGCATCTGAAGGACGTACAGGACGAACGGGTGCGCCAGGAGGTGGCGGGCGCCGCCGAGCTGTTGAGCCCGGTGCATCGCGCGGCTGCGGCCGAGCTGTTCGGGTCCGCCGCCCTCGCCGACGACGCGCCGTACGTGGAGGTGCTGCCGCCGGTTCCGGAGCGGCGCCCGGTGGCCCCGGCGGCGGAGTCGCTCGCGGAGCTGATGGAGGATCTGGTCGCGCTCGTCCGCCGTCCGTACGACTCGCTGGAGGAGTTCGAGCGGGCCCTCGACGGTGTGGTCCGGCACGCCCGTCGGGACCGGGAGGCGCTGACGGCCCTGGTGCGGGAGACGTTCGCGGACACGTACGGCTTCGTGCACGGCGACCACGTCTCCTCGGGGTCCCAGGGACTGCTCACCGTGCTGGCAGCGCTGGCGGGCAAGGTGGGGGTCTCGCGGCTCGACGCCGCCCGCCGTCGTCCCGGCGGGACGCCGTCCTGTGCCCACGAGGCACTGACCCGGTCGATCGACGCCCGCGTGTGGGAGGTGGCGTGGCTGCTGGCCACCGCCGCGCCCGTGCCCTTCCTGCTGGCCACGCCGACCGACCACACGGGGTCGGTCGACCCGTCCGTCCTGGTGGAGCGGCTGCGGGCGTATCAGGCCGCCGGGGTGGATCCGCTGCCGCTGGACATGGCCCAGGCGCTGCTGCGGGTGCGCAAGGCCGATCCGCGCGCGGCGGCGGCCGCCTCCGAGGCCGAGGCGCTGGGCACCGGGGCGGGCGGACGGCTCGCCCGGTGGCTGACGGCGGACGAGTCGCTCGCTCCGGGGCTGCGGTTCCTGGAGCGGGGCCGGGACAGGAGTTCGGGGCGGTGGTGGCTCGCGGACCGCCTGGTGGTGGCGGTCCGGGAACGCCGTGCGATACGGGACGAGTTCCCGCCGGCCTTCCAGTGGCTGGGCGGCTCGCCGACGGAGATCCCCCGGCGTTGTGGCGGGTACCACTGGTCCGGACTGCGTCCCCTGTGGCCCGGGATCCTGCCCGACGACCGGGAGACCCTCGCGGCCTGGCTGCTGCCCACGCTGGCCGGCGGGGCCGAGTGGGAGGAGCGGGACGCGGCCTGGGGGCTCACCGCGCTCGCGGAGGCCGACGGGCCGGTCGGCCCGGCTGTCCATCTGGCCCTGGCCGTGGGTCTCGGCTGCCGGCACGTCGAGGACCGGCTGACGGCCGTGGACGCGCTGCTCGTCCTCGCGTCCCGCGGCGAGCTGGACCCGTCCCTGCTCGCCGCGCGGCTCGCCGGGCTCGTCGCCGACGGCACGGTCAAGCCGAACCGGCTGGCGGACGCGGCCCGTACGGCGGCGGCGACCGGTGCGTACGGGACGGTCCGGGAGGTGTTGCTCGGGCTGCTGCCCTCGGTGCTCGCGGCGCCGAAGCCGGTGCGCGGCGCCGGGGAGCTGCTCGCGGTGGCCGCCGAGTGCGTGGAGCGGAGCGGTGGTTGCGGACAGGAGGTGGCGGGGCTGGCGGAGGTGGCGGCCCGGCGTGGTGCGACGCAGCTGGTGACGCAGGCGCGGAGGCTGGCGGCCGCCCTGGGCCGGTGGACCGGGGGAACGCCGTCGGGAGCGGCGCCGGAAGAGCTCTCCGCAGCGACCTCCACACCGGCTTCCGGAGCGACCTCCACACCGGCTGCGGAAGCGGCCACAGAAGCGGAGTAAATCGGCCACTAGTGCCCCAGACCATCACGTAACCCGTCGGTCACAAAGCGTTCGTGATCACGCAACACCGCTGGGCCACAGTGAGGTCATGACCGACATGACGCCCACGAAGAACACCCGCCGCGGCCACCACTGGCGGCACGACCTGATCGAGCTCGCGGCCCTGTTCACCGCCGTGGTGGTGGCCGACACCATCGCCAAGACCGTCGCCAAGGGCCCCGACGGTCCGTACCTGCTGGTGTTCTCGGCCATCGCGCTGGTCGCCACGGCCGCCTTCCACACGTGGTGGGCCCGGCGGCACGGTCACGCGCCGCCGGAGGACGATCCCGGCGGCAGCGGGGCACCCGCCCCGCTGCCGCCGGCCGCCGCGTCCGGCGAGGACCCCACCCCCGTGGGGGACTCCGCCGGCACGGCCCTGTGGCGCATGCGGACCACGGTCCGCGACACCCCGGGCAGCCTGGCCGCGCTGTGCACGGTGCTCGCCCGGCACGGCGTCGACATCCTGACCCTGCAGACGCACCCGCTCGCCGAGGGCGGCACGGTCGACGAGTTCCTGCTGCGCGCACCGGCGGAGCTGCCGCCGGAGGTGCTCGCCCGGGAGATCACCGCGGCCGGCGGCACGGACACCTGGACGGAGCGCGCCGACGCCCACGACCTCGTCGACACCCCGACCCGGCTGCTCGGCCTCGCCACCCGCACCGCGCTCGACGCGGCCGAACTGCCCCTGGCCCTGCGTCAGCTGCTCGGCCGGTGCACCATCCGCTCGGTGCCACCCGTCTCGCTCAGCGGCCGCCCCACGGGTGCCCCCCGCGCCCGTGGAGGGCGTCCTGGAGGAGACCGCGATGCGGCTGCGCGACCCGAACGGCGGCACGTTCGTCATCGAACGGCCCCATCCGCCGTTCACGCCCACCGAGTTCGCCCGGGCCCGCGCCCTGGTCGAGCTCGACGCCCGGCTGGGGCCGCGCCTCCCGCGCGGCGGGGACGTACTGACCCTGCCCGAGGGCGACGACATCACCGTGCGCCGGGCCGACCAGCGCGACCTGCCCGCCGCGCGGTCCATGCACGACCGCTGCTCCCCGCGCACCCTGGCCCTGCGGTATCACGGCCCGGTCGGGGACGCCGGCCGCTACCTCGACCATCTGCTGAGTCCTCGCTTCGGCCGGACGCTCGCGGCGCAGACCGCCTCCGGCCGGTTCGTCGCCCTCGGCCACCTGCTGTGGGACGGCGACGAGACCGAGGTCGCCCTCATGGTCGAGGACGACTGGCAGCGGCGCGGCATCGGCTCCGAACTCCTCGGCCGGCTGGTGGCGATGGCCGAGGAGGCCGGGTGCGAGAGCGTCTACGCGGTGACCCAGTCCTCCAACACCGGCATGGTGGCCGCCATGAGGGCGCTGAACCTGCCGCTGGACTACCAGATCGAGGAAGGCACCCTGGTCATCACCGCACGGCTGACCCCGAGCCCGTCCGCCACCGCGCCGGAGGCGGACGCAGGCGCCGGCGCGGACGCGGGCGCCGGCGCGGACGCGGGCGCCGGCGCGGGCACCACCGTCGACGCGGTTACGCCCGGACGGGCTCGGCCGCGGCCCGGCGCGGGGCGGTCGCGGCAGAGCCGGCGCTGAGCGCCTCGTCGAGGTCCCGCCAGAGGTCCTCGACGTCCTCCAGGCCGACGGACATCCGCAGCAGACGGTCGCCGATCCCGCCCGAGCGGCGGTCCGAGGGGTCGACGATCCGGTGACTGATCGAGGCCGGGTGCTGGATGAGGCTGTCGACGCTGCCGAGGCTGACCGCCGGCGTGATCAGCCGTACCCCGGCGATCACGTCGTGCGGGTCACCGAGCACCTCGAAGGAGATCATCGCCCCGCCGATCCGCGGGTAGTGCACGCGCTCGACCCGGGGGTCGGCGGCGAGCCGGCGGACCAGTTCGGCGGCGGTGGCCGAGGCGGCCCGCACGCGTACCGGAAGCGTCGAAAGCCCGCGGAGCAGCAGATAGCCGGCGAGCGGGTGGAGCACGCCGCCGGTCGCGAAGCGCACCTGGCGCAGGGTGCGGGCGAACTCCTCGTCGCAGGCGACGACGCCGCCCAGTACGTCGCCGTGGCCGCCGAGGTACTTGGTGGCGCTGTGCAGCACGATCCGGGCGCCCAGCTCGACGGGCCGCTGGAGCACCGGCGTGGCGAAGGTGTTGTCGACGAGCAGCGGCACCGATCCGCAGGCGTGGGCGAGGGCGCGGATGTCCGCCTCGGCGAGCGTCGGGTTGGCGGGCGACTCGACCATGACCAGGCCGGTGTCGGGGCGGAGGGCGTCGGCGACGCCGGCCGGGTCGGTCCAGGTCACCTCGGTGCCGAGCAGTCCGGCGTCCAGGAGGTGGTCGCTGCATCCGTAGAGCGGGCGGACGGCCACGACGTGGCGCAGCCCCTGGCTCGCCCGGGCGAGCAGCACGGCGCTGAGGGCGGCCATGCCGCTGGCGAACGCGACCGCCGCCTCCGCGCCCTCCAGGCGGGCGAGGGCCGTCTCGAAACGTGCGGTCGTCGGGTTGTCGAGCCGGGCGTAGATCGGCGGGCCGTCCGGGCGGGCGCCGGTGGTGGCGAACTCGTCGATGCGGGCGGCTTCGGCCCGCGCGTCGGACGAGGGGTAGGTGGTGGACAGATCGAGCGGCGGGGCGTGCAGGCCGAGCTCGGCGAGGTCGTCGCGGCCGGCGTGCACGGCTTCGGTGGCCAGCGCCCTCGTGGGGGCCGGCGAGGAGGAGGATGCGAAAGCGTCCCTGGTCATGTCCATGAGGCGCACTGTGAACGAATACCCGGGAGTAGCGGGAAATCGCCGTGCTACGTTCGGCCAATGGCTGATTCCGTCGAACTGGACGCGGTCGATCTGCACATTCTTCGCCTGCTGCAGAACGACGCCCGGAGCACCTATCGCGAGCTCGCCGCCGAGGTGGGCGTGGCTCCCTCGACCTGTCTCGACCGGGTGTCCCGGCTGCGGCGCACCGGCGTGATCCTCGGACACCGACTACAGCTGAATCCAGCCAAACTCGGCCGCGGTCTCGAAGCGCTGCTGCTCGTCCAGGTCCGGCCGCACCGGCGCGAACTCATCGGGCCGTTCGTCGAGCGGGTACGGGCCCTGCCGGAGTCCCGGGCCCTGTTCCACCTCACGGGACCCGACGACTATCTGGTCCACGTGGCCGTCGCCGACCCCGCCGACCTGCAACGACTCGTCCTGGACGCCTTCACCTCACGGCGTGAGGTGGCCCGCGTGGAGACCCGGCTGATCTTCCAGCAGTGGGAGTGCGGGCCTCTTCTGCCGCCCGTCCCGGGCGCTCATTTGTCAGCCGACTGATCTCGAACGAGGGTGACGCGGGCACGGTGAACGGGCCAGGATGACCCCCATGCCAGAGTCTTCCACCACCGCGCTGCCCCGCCAGGTCGCCGACGACTACGTCGACGCGCTCATCGAACTCGACCCGATCACCGGCACCTACCTGGGAGTTCCCGAGAGCGCGGGCCGTCTGCCCGACTTCTCGCCCGCCGGGCAGGAGGAGGTCGCCGAGCTGGCCCGGCGCACCCTCGCACGGCTCGACGCGGCGGAGCGCAGGCCTGGCGCCGAGGACGAGGCGGAGCGGCGCTGCGCCCGGCTGCTGCGCGAACGGCTGTCCGCCCAGCTCTCGGTGCACGAGGCGGACGAGGGCCTGTGCGCCGTGAGCAACCTGCGCTCGCCCGCGCACAGCGTGCGCCTCTCCTTCACGATGCTGCCGACGGCGACGGCGGAGGACTGGACGGCCGTCGCCGCGCGGCTGCGCGCGGTCCCGGCGGCTCTGGAGGGCTACCGCGCCTCGCTCGCCCTGGGTCTCGACCGCGGCATGCGGGCGGGCCCGCGGGCCACCCACACCTTCGTCGGGCAGCTCACCGAGTGGGCCTGCGGCGGCGCCGCCGGGCCGGACGGGGCGGCGCGGGGCTGGTTCGCCGGGTTCGCGTCCGGTGCGGCCGACACGCTGCCCCGCGAGCTGCGGGACGAACTCGCGGCGGCGGGAGGGGCCGCCGACCGGTCCGTGGTCGCACTGCGCGACTGGATGCGCGACGTGTACGCCCCGGCGGTCGCCGACGCCCCCGACACGGTGGGCCGCGAGCGCTACCGCCGCTGGGCGCGCTTCTTCAACGGCACCGACCTGGACCTCGACCAGGCGTACGCGTACGGCTGGTCCGAGTACCACCGCCTGCTCGGCGAGATGCGCAAGGAGGCGGACCGGATCCTGCCGGGCTCCGACCCGTGGGAGGCGCTGGCCCACCTCGACGTGCACGGCGCCCACATCGAGGGCGTGGACGAGGTACGGGACTGGCTGCAGGGCCTGATGGACGAGGCGATCAGCTCACTGGACGGCACCCACTTCGAACTCGCCGAGCGGGTACGGCAGGTCGAGTCCCGGATCGCCCCGCCGGGCGGGGCCGCCGCCCCGTACTACACCGGCCCCTCGGAGGACTTCTCGCGCCCCGGCCGGACCTGGCTGCCGGTCGACGGACAGACCCGCTTCCCGGTGTACGACCTGGTGTCGACCTGGTACCACGAGGGCGTGCCGGGCCACCACCTGCAGATCGCCCAGTGGGTGCACGTCGCCGACCGGCTCTCCCGCTACCAGGCCACCATCGGCAAGGTCAGCGCCAACACCGAGGGCTGGGCGCTGTACGCGGAGCGGCTGATGGACGAACTGGGCTTCCTCGGCGACCCGGAGCGCCGGCTCGGCTACCTCGACGCGCAGATGATGCGGGCCTGCCGGGTGATCGTGGACATCGGCATGCACCTGGAGCTGGAGATCCCGGCGGACTCGCCGTTCCACCCCGGCGAGCGGTGGACGCCGGAGCTGGCGCAGGAGTTCTTCCAGCGGCACAGCAGCCGGCCGCCGGCCTTCGTGGAGAGCGAGATGACCCGCTATCTGTCGATGCCCGCCCAGGCCATCGGCTACAAACTGGGCGAACGCGCCTGGCTGCTCGGCCGCGCCAACGCCCAGGCCAAACACGGCGAGGCCTTCGACGCCAAGGCCTGGCACATGGCAGCCCTGTCCCAGGGCCCGCTGGGCCTGGACGACCTGGTGGACGAGATCTCCCGGCTCTGAGAGCGACGGGGGCGGCCTGGCCCCGGGCGCGCGGCCGGGCCGGGGCCTCGGTGCGCGGCCGGGCCGAAGCCTCCGGTGCGCGGGCGGGCCGTAAGGTGCCGGGCCCGGCACGGGCCTCCTGCTCCCGACCTCACGGCCCCCGGGGGCCGCGGTGCGGCCGGGCACGGCCGCCGGCGCCCCGGCCCGTGGTTCCTGGCGCTCGGGCCCGGAGGATGAGACGAGCCCGGCGAGGACTTGAAGTCTCGCCGGGTTTCCGTGCATCGTCGCGCTCATGACCAGCGGATACATCCCGGACGCCACGGACTGGCGGATCCTCGACGCCCTTCAGGCCCAGGGGCGGGCCAGTTTCGCCGAGCTCGCGCGGGCCGTGGCCATGTCGCCTTCGGCGGTGACCGAGCGGGTGCGGCGTCTGGAGGAGGCCGGGGTGATCGCCGGGTACACGGCGATCGTCGACCAGGAGCGGCTCGGACTCCCGATCCTCGCGTTCGTCCGGCTGCGCTATCCGAACGGCAACTACAAGCCCTTCCACGACCTGATCGACGCCACCCCCGAGGTCCTGGAGGCGCACCACGTGACCGGCGACGACTGCTTCGTCCTGAAGGTCGCCGCCCGTTCCATGCGGCACCTGGAGGAGATCTCCGGAAAGGTCGGCACGCTGGGTTCGGTCACGACGAGCGTCGTCTACTCCTCGCCGCTCCCCCGCCGTCCGATCAGCCGCTGAGGGCGTCGCCTCCGGTGCGCAGCCGGACGGCGGAGCCGTGCCGGGCCTTGACCACCTCCAGCTGGGCCGGGATGCGCCGGCGCAGGTCGCCCACGTGGCTGACGATGCCGACGCTGCGGTCCCGCTCGCGCAGCGAGTCCAGGACGTCCAGCACCTCGTCGAGGGTCTGGTCGTCGAGGCTGCCGAAGCCCTCGTCGATGAAGAGGGTGTCGAGCCGGACGCCGCCGGCCTCGTCGGTGACGACGTCGGCGAGGCCCAGCGCGAGGGCCAGCGAGGCGAAGAAGGTCTCGCCTCCGGAGAGGGTGGCGGTGTCCCGCTCGTTGCCCGTCCAGGCGTCCACCACGTGCAGCCCGAGGCCCGCGCGCCGGCCGCCGCCGCTGCGGGCGTCGGAGTGCACCAGGGTGTAGCGGCCGGAGGACATCCGCTGGAGGCGGGCGGTCGCGGCGGCGGCGACCTGTTCCAGGCGGGCGGCGAGCACGTACGCCTCCAAGCGCATCTTGCGCTCGTTCTCGGCGGCGGTGCCGGCGGTGAGCGCGGCGAGCCTGGCGACCCGTTCGTACTCCTCGCGGAGCGGGCCGAGCCGGCGCACCTCGGTGTCGGCCTGCCGGGAGAGCCGGTCGAGCGCCTCGCACCGTTCGCGTACGGCGGCGAGCGCCGTGTCGGCCTCGCGCAGGGCGCGTTCGGCGGCGGTGTGCGCGGCGTCGGCCGCCGCCGGGTCGGCGGGCGGGAGCGCC
>NZ_SDOY01000104.1 GCF_004117935.1 Streptomyces roseicoloratus
CCGTGCCTCTTGTGCTTCCCCGAGTAGTAGGGCTGGTCCGCGGCGATCCGGTCGATCGGCAGCAAGGTCCCGTCCAGCAGCACGAACGCCTTCGACGATGCGGCCCGGACCGCCTCCGCGAGAGTCGGCGCGAGAGCGGCCAGGACCTCGACGGCCTCGGTGATGTACCGGTACGCGGTCGTCGTCCCGATGCCGAACCCGGCCGCCAGCTGGGCATACGGGTGGCCGTTGCGGAGATGGGCAAGAGTGAGCAGCGCCTGCCGGCCGGCACTCAGGCGCCGCCAGCGGGTACCGAGCTCCCGGCGGCGCTGACGGAGCTTGGCGGACAGGAAGCGCAGGGCGGAGCTGGACACGTCGACGCCCGACGGGTAGACAAGCACACGAAGCCTCTGGTGGAGACGGATTTCTTAGTCGAAAACCCATCTACCAGGGGCTTCACCCGTCTGTCAGCCCAACCGCCCCTCCTGGCCGACAGGTTGGAAAGAGCTCACTGCGTTGTCCTGCGAGGACGTCTGAACCCCACAGAGGATGGCGCCGCCGTGCTGGACTTGGACGGCAGTCTGATCCTGCTGGATCTCGCTGTTCCGCTGCCCGAGGATGCCGCCAAGACGTGGGTCGAGCTGTTCATCGAGCGCGAGAGGGTCAGTCTCTACCCCTACGTACTCTGATCAGGTTCTGTCCGTCTCCCACTGCGACAAGCGGGTCTCGTCGATGCGATCGGAGAGATAGATCACAGTGGCCTGTGGGTCCATACCGAAGGTGGCGGCGACGAGCTTGGGGTCCATCGTGTTCACCAGGTCGAGTAGGCGGGTGCTGCGGATCATTCGGGGCGGGAATCCGCAGTCGTCAAGAACGTGGGAGAGATAGGCGGTTGAGGCCGGGCTTCGCCCGGCTTTTGTTCCTTTGGTGATCATCACGTGCAGGTTGGCCGTTGGCCATGCCTCGCGGTGAGCCAGACACCGCTGCACCACCGTCCACGAGGCGGGGTCCAAGGGAACAGGGTGGGGCCGCTTGCCGAGCTGGGCGGTCTGAGACACCGGGTCGAGGTCGGTGACCTGCAGCATCCGGACCTTGGAGCTGGAGGCACCGTGCAGCAGAGCGAGCATGCCCATCAGGGCCTCGTGCGGGTGAACGCGTTCGTCGGTAGTCCAGCGGCGGAAGAGCTCACGCTGCTGGTCGAGGGTGAGTGTTCTGCCGCGGAAGCCGTTCGACTCCTTCGCTGTCAGAGTCCGTGCCGGGTCGACCAGAACGATGTGCTGCGAGCGAGCGAAACGGAAGAACTGCCGCAGGACGGCGCTTGCGGGCCTTGGGCAAGGTGGCCAGGAAGGCTTCGATGTCGTGCACGTCGGCCAGGGCCCAGTCGTCCTTGCCGCGGTGCTCCGTGAGGAAGAGGGCCAGGTCGCGGAGGATACCCAGGGCTGTCTCCAGAGTGTGATGGCTGCGGGGCCGGGTGCCGGCTCGGCGGGCCCGGTCCTGGGCCCGCATGCGGGAGGCGTCGAAGGCGGCGACAGCCGCTCTGAGGGAGTCGGGGACGGCGTCGATGCGACGCTTGCGGCGCCCGGCAGCGAGTCGTTCAACCTGGTTAGTGGGCAGGGCCAGGCCGCGATGGGTGAAGAAGTTCTCGAGGGCTCGGGCGAAAGGGCCCATCGATCGTCCGGGGCGGCGGGACCGTTCCAGCAGGGCTTGGGGCGAGTTGGAGTGCTCGTCCTGCAGGAGTCGGCCGAGGTCGGTGACCAGGCCGCAGGCCCGGGACACGCAGAAGCGGGACGCGACATGCGCGACGAAGTCGTCGAGCCATGCGGGCGGGTTCGCGAGCTGGTCGCGGAGGTGTTCGCCGCGGATGAAGGGGCGGCCGGGGTGCTTTTGCCAGCAGGCCGAGCACAGACCCAGGCCGGCATGCCGCCGGTCCTGCCCGCACTCGCGGCAGGTCCGGGGCGGCTGCTTGGCTTGCCGGGGCCGAGAGCAGTGGCCGCACCAGCCGGTCTCCTCGCGGAGAAATCCCGGTCTGCCGCAGTGGGGGCAGGGCTGCTGGGCGGCGAGTCTATCGGCCCTTCGCCGACAGACCCCGCATAGCCGACTGCTTGCCGCACGGACGGGATGACCGCACTGTTCGCAGACGCGCGAGCAGGTGATGCAGCAGCCGGTGTCCACTTGGAGTACGCGGTCCTTGCCGCAGGTCGGGCATGCCATCTTGGCTGCCTGTTCCTTCAGGCGGAGCCAGCACCAGCAGCAGTGCTGGCGATCGGGATAGCCAACGGGGGCTCCGCACATGATGCAGTCGCGTTGCTTCTTGCCCATCGCGATGACCACCGGTCACAGAGGCGGCATCGATCGGCCCCGGGCGGAGGCGGCGGTCTTCGGGATGTCGGTGACGGGCCGGGGTAGGGCGGTGGGCCGTTCGACGGGGGTAGTGTCGACGTCGATCAGGTCGTTTGGGTTGCACTCCAACGCGGTGCACAACGCGGCCAGGGTGGTCATCTTCACCTGCGACGGTTCTTTGGTGAACAGCGCGGACACCGACGCGGAGGACAACTCCAGGCCGACTTTCTCCGCCCGCAGTCGCCGGAGCTCGGTCCCGGTCCAGACCTCCCGCTGAGCGGCTGCCATTCGCAGCCGCCATCGGATCTTCATGCTCTGCTGTCCTTCCCGGTCAGCTCCGCCAGAGTGCGGGCCACTGCTTGCTGATAGGCGTCCTCGATGAAGGTCGCGGAAGGGCTGACATAACGCATGGTCGAGCTGACCGTCCAGTGTCCGAGCATCTGCTGGATCGCTACGAGATCGACGCCGCGTTCGTAGTTGTGGGTCGCGCAGGCCCTCCGCAGGGCACCGATTCCTACCGTCTCGCCAGCACGCGAGCCCGCGCCGAGCACGCTGCAGCCGGCTGACTGGATCCCCCTGCTGGTCCGCTGCCCAAGGGGCAGCGGACCAGCCAAGCCTCATGACCTGCTTCATTCTCCGAGTGCGAACGACCCCTGTTCCTGCCACTTCACGCCGTCGTGCACCATCAGTTCAACCGACGCGACGTGGGACGTGAACGGGAGCCTGCTTGCGAGGTCGGCCTCAATCTCCTGCAAGACGGCGTCTTCCTGACCTTGAGCGATGGTCAGGTGCGGCACGATCTCGGCAAACCGGCCGCCATACGGCGGGGCCTCAGGCCAACGTTCAGCGATCGCCTCCGTGAGCTGCCGCAACGGCGTGTCAGGCTCGGGAACGAGATACAGCACTTCCGGGAGCCGTCCGCATTTTTTGAACCGCAGGTCAAAGGCCTGGTGGCTGCCCAGCACGTCCGCGAGAGCGGAGTAGACGCGCGCATCTATCCGGCTCTCGTCGAGGAACGGGAAGAGCACGGTGACGTGGGCTGGGACCCCGGCCTGAGCTGAGGGGTCGAGCCGTTCACGCCACCTGCGGACCACTGAGCTCTTTCCAACCTGTCGGCCAGGAGGGGCGGTTGGGCTGACAGACGGGTGAAGCCCCTGGTAGATGGGTTTTCGA
>NZ_SDOY01000105.1 GCF_004117935.1 Streptomyces roseicoloratus
CCGTGCCTCTTGTGCTTCCCCGAGTAGTAGGGCTGGTCCGCGGCGATCCGGTCGATCGGCAGCAAGGTCCCGTCCAGCAGCACGAACGCCTTCGACGATGCGGCCCGGACCGCCTCCGCGAGAGTCGGCGCGAGAGCGGCCAGGACCTCGACGGCCTCGGTGATGTACCGGTACGCGGTCGTCGTCCCGATGCCGAACCCGGCCGCCAGCTGGGCATACGGGTGGCCGTTGCGGAGATGGGCAAGAGTGAGCAGCGCCTGCCGGCCGGCACTCAGGCGCCGCCAGCGGGTACCGAGCTCCCGGCGGCGCTGACGGAGCTTGGCGGACAGGAAGCGCAGGGCGGAGCTGGACACGTCGACGCCCGACGGGTAGACAAGCACACGAAGCCTCTGGTGGAGACGGATTTCTTAGTCGAAAACCCATCTACCAGGGGCTTCACCCGTCTGTCAGCCCAACCGCCCCTCCTGGCCGACAGGTTGGAAAGAGCTCACTGCTTCTCAGCCTTGTCTACTTCCTGCAATGCGTCTTCCTCTATTCGGCATCGGCTCGCTTGGCGGGTAACAAGCGCGCACGACGGGAACTGATCCCCCTGGCCTCCGCCATCGGTTTCGCCACATTGGCCATGGCCATCACACCGGGGCCAGAACGCGCCCATACGTACGCGACGGCGAACATGCGCGAACCGGGGGTCGCTCTCTTCTACCTCGCGGCAGGTCTGTACCTCGTCTACGGGCTGGTCCTGGCACTGTGGTGGACATCGCGCTACATACAGGTGTCGAACGAGCCACTGCGCACCGGGTTGCGGCTCGTGGCGGCAGCGTTGACCGCCATGGTACTGATGGGGTCGCTTCGCGAGATACTCACCGTGATGCGCTGGGCCGACGGATCCGTACCAGCGTCCCTCATAGCGGGAGCGAAGCTGCTCCTGGATCTCGCAATCCCGCTGTTCGTCGCGGGGATCCTCTATCCCGCGGCCACCACGCGCTGGATGACCGGCCGCCTGTGGGCACATCGTCGTCGGATGTACCGGCGGCTGACACCGCTGTGGACGGCTCTGCACGAGGCCTTCCCTGAGGACTCCCTGCACCGCACGCCGACAGGAGGCTGGCGCGACGCGCTGCGCGTCCGTGGGATTCACCGCCGGTACTACCGGCGCGCCATCGAGTGCCGGGACGGTCTCGTACGGATCAGCCCCTACCTCGCAGAGCTGGAGGCTCCGACGGAATCCTCGGCCGCACTCCCACCAGGACGAGCAGCGGTACACCTTCGCCAGGCGCTGGCCGCGTACGCGGCGGGAGCACCGGTACCAGGACGAGCCATCGCCGTGGCCCTGCCCGGAGGAAACGACCTCGACGACGACGTGAGACAGCTCGTGGCACTCTCCGACGCGCTACGGACTTACCAGGAAGGCACAGGATGCACACCGTGATTTCGGCGGAGCGGATGGTCTCCGGCCCCGGCGGGAGGGAGGTCCTCGATGGGGCGGTGTGCGTCCGGCAGGGCGTGATCGTGGCCGCGGGGCCGCGCGCGGAGGTCGAGGCGCTGGTCGAACCTGCGGTTCCCCGCGTCCACTTCCCCGAAGGAACGTTGCTGCCCGGGCTCATCGACGCCCACGTCCACCTCGCACTCGACGCAGGCCCCGATCCCGTGGAGACCCTGCGGGCTTCGTCCGACGCCGACCTGTACGGCGGGATGGCCGTGCGCTCGGCACAGCTCCTCGCCACAGGAGTGACGACCGTACGCGATCTCGGCGACAGGGGAGGACTGGCCGTCCGCCTACGGGACGAGATTACGGCCGGGCGGCTGCCAGGACCGCGCATCCTCACCGCCGGGACACCTCTGACCGCGCCCGGCGGACACTGTTGGTTCCTCGGCGGGGAGGTCGAAGGCGAAGGCGCGATCCGCGCCGCAGTACGCCGCAACGCGGCAAGCGGTGTCGACCTCATCAAGGTGATGGCCACCGGAGGGGGCATCACCAAGGGCGGACCGCCTGTCTGGCAGGCCCAGTTCACCCCGCGTGAGATGCGCGTCATCGTGGAAGAGGCCCGCAGGGCCGGGCTTCCGGTGGCCGCCCACGCACACGGCACGGAGGGCATCGCGGCCGCTGTGGCCGCCGGGGTCGACAGCGTCGAGCACTGCACTTGGATGGCCCGCGACGGATTCGACGTACGCAAAGACGTGGTGGCCGCCATGGTCGACCACGGCACCGCAGTCTGCCCTGCCGCCAGTCCCGACTGGAGGGGCTTCGCGGAGCGCGTCGGCCTGGAGCGGGCCGAGGAGATGTTCGGGCGCATCCGGTGGATGACGGAGAACGGGGTCCCGCTCCTGCCCGGGACCGACGCCGGTGTGCCCCGCGCCGTTTTCGACGGCTTCGTCTCCAGCCTGGAGTTCTTCGAGCACATCGGGATGACCCCGGCCGAGATCATCGACCTTGCCACGGCAGGAGCGGCGGAAGCCCTGGGTATCGCACACGACACCGGCCGACTCGCCCCCGGCCACCGCGCCGACCTCCTCGTCGTGGACGGCAACCCGCTGACCGACCTGTCAGCCCTGCGCTCGGTCCGCCTGGTCCTGGCCCGAGGCCGACCGTTGGGCCCTGAGATCGCACTTTCCCTCCCGGCCGACGGCCAGGACAGGTAAGGCACGCCACCGGCGCACCACGTCCTGGCCCACGCTGGCTCCGCCGCCGACATCCCGGACCGGTGGTGCAGGCGGCCAGGCGCGACCTTGCCTCCCGGGCGCCGGCGCGGCGGTCGGCTGATCGCTCGTCCACTTCGGAACACCGGCGCAGGTGCCTCGGGTCAGACCTTCTCGGGCATCACCCGCGGGTGCTCCGCCACGAGCATTCGTATGTCCGCCACGTACGCACTCTCGCGCTTCCACCCGTTGTACAGGGTGAGCACACCGAAGGAGCGGCCCGGATCCAGCAAATCCCAGGTCAGAGCCCCTACTTCACCGGCTCCAGAATCGCCACGCACTGCACATGATGCGTCATCGGAAAGATGGCACGCGAAACGGCAGTCGGCAGAGTCATGGTCAGCGCCACTCGGTCGCTGGGAGCGTCAAATGAGCGTCACGGACAGCCAGCGGGATGCTCCTGGCGAGCCGCAGCAGCGAGATCTTCCAGCAGCACATCGGCTACCAGCTCTTCGACCACGGCGATGTCGTGCTCCGCCATGGCTTCGGCCAGCTCGGGATCCCACGGTGCTTCGGTGACGCGCCCCGGTTGAGGACCGTGCGCGTTGCGGACGATCGCGGATCGGTAGTCCGCCGCCGTCATGCGCCAGGGGTGCGCCCCTGTTTTCTCCATGACGTATGCGGCAATGCGGATGCCTTCGCCATCGAAGTCACCGTGGTAACGGAGAGCAGCGCCTCGGTCCGCGAGTAGGCGCAGGAGCTGGATAGCTGCGCTGTTGGGCCAGCCGGACGTGCAGACAAGTGGCGGGCAGTTGTTGCCGAAGCGACGGAGGGCTAGAGCCAAGATGCTGGGGTTCTCCACGACGTGGACGAGGGATGGGGCAAGGGCGGCGGGCAGGGTCACCTCGCCCGGGTTCCTGACCTGGGCGAGGGTCAGGCTGGCGGCCTGACCAGCCTCGGTGCACAGACGGGCCACACGGGCGAGAAGGCCGTCGCCGCCGGGGCGCAGTCCGCCGGCGATGACGGTGGCGGACAGCTCGTCGTCGGCGACGCCGGCGCGGGACCACAGGGCGCGCCGTTCCGCTGCGGATTGCGGTGGAGCAATGTCGTACAGAGTCGCCAGGGCACGCAGGACGAGGGTGGAGACGGGTGCGCCGTCGTCGAGAGCGTGCGCGTGGCCGTTGAGGACTCGGGCGGCGAAGACGGGCAGGGGTTCGGCCTGGCGCGGTAGTTCGGCGAGCACCTTGAGCGCGTCGGTGAGGAGCGTACGGGTACGTTCCGCCGAGCCGCCGACCAGTCCCGCGGCTCGACAGGACGCAGCCCAGTCGGCGAGCACCGGTTGCGCCCGTACCGTGTCGTGACCAGCCAGCCAGGTCCACAGATCGGCGCGTTCGCCCTCCTGGCGGCGGCGTTCACCGGCTCTGTCACCGAGTGGGCCGATGAGCTCGGCGACGACTTCTCGTACGGTGCGGCCGGAGAGTTCGGTGACTGCCTCCTCCAGGCGGGCCAGGGCGACGGAGGGCCGGGGGTCCGGCAGGCGGTCCAGGCCGAGGAGGTCCGCGAGGGCTTCGCGCTGGGTCTCGTCCAGCGGTCCGAGGCGTACGCGTGTGACGGGGCGGCCGGAGGAGAGACGGTCGTGGATCGTCTGCCAGACAGGACGGAGTTCGGGGCGGCGAAGGGTCGCGTCACCCGACGCGAGATGCTCCCGAGAGGTCGTCCCGCCGGACACAGGGTGGTCTCGCAAGGTCACCCTTCCTCCATTCCGGTGCCGTTCCAGACGAAGCGCGCGCTGGTGACGGCGTCGTCTCCGTCGGTCAGGAGTTGGTGGACGGCGATGCCGGGCAGTTCCCTGTAGTTTCCCCACTCGTGGTCGGAGGTGATCATGAGGTCCAGGTCGAGTGCGGTGAGCAGGGCGAAGACCTGTCCGCGGTTGACGGTGTCGACGCCTACGAAGACCTCGTCGAGGAGGATCGGGCGGGGGGCCAGGGGCACGTCCTCGTAGTGGGCGGCGACGGCGGCGAACAGGGGCAGGTGCAGGGCGATGGCTTTCTCCCCGCCGGAGAGCGCGCCGTGCAGCCGCTTGGTCAGGGGCTGCAAGCCGCTCCCGTCCGCCCGGTCGAGGCGGACGGTGAAGGTGTGCCAGGCGGTGTAGTCGAGCACCTCGCCGAGGTGCTCCTCCCAGCTCGCGGCCGTATCGCTGCCCTTGGCCTCCTCGATGCGGGCACGGAAGAAGGCGTGCAGGGCCTCCCGGTCGGACTCGGTGACCCGACCGGGGTCCTTCAGGAGCAGCTGGCGGGCGGTGCGGGTGCTGTCGGGGAGGTCCGGGCGGACGTCCCAGACGAGCTGGACGGCGACGTTGGAGGCGGTACGGACCCGCTCCAGGTGCCCGTTCATGTGCGCGACGAGTTCACCGGCCCGGCGGATGCGGGCGGCGAGGTGGCGGCGGATGTCACCGGTGAGGATCTGGTCGAAGAGGCGCCGTTCGGCGGTGCTGATGTCGTCGCGGCTGCGGTCGCGCTCCTGCGTGAGCGCGGCGAGCAGACCGGTCGACCCGACGCGGACGCCCTCCAGGGTGGCGGTGAAAAGCTGGATGTCGTCGTCGGGCTCGAGCTCCAGGTCGGCGCGGACGCCGAGGTGGCGGCGGGCCTCGTGGACGGCTTCGGAGAGGCGGGTGGCGGCGTCGCCGAGGTGGCGCGGGGCGTGCGGGACCTGGGGCCACCGTGCCGCCATGGCGCGCGCGACCTCCAGAGTGGCCTTGGTGCCGTCCCCGGCGTCGAGTTCGGGTACGACGCCCGCGTCCTCGGCCAGACCCACCAGGCACAGGTGCCGGAACCGCCGCGCCGCGCCGTCGCGGGCCTCGACTGCCTTCTCCTGCCGGTCGGCGTCCTGGCCGCTGGTGGCCCGCAGCTCTCCGATGCGGCCTTCCAGGCCCAGGAGGAGCTCGGCTGCCTGGCGGGCTTCCTTGCCGCAGCGGACCCGTTCGGCACGGGTCTCCGCAACGCACGCGACGATCTGCCGGTAGTCCGCGCCGACCGTCTCCTCCACCGCCTCCAGGCGTGCCGTCATACCAGCCGCCTTCGCTTCCGCAGCGGCCGCGTCGGCGGCCTGCTTCTCGGCGAGAAGGCGTGACCGGTCCGCCCGTGCGGCCGTCTCCGTAGCCCTTTCAGCGGCCGCGATCGCGTCGATGCGGGCGTCCGTCCAGGTATCGGCGAGGTCGCGGAACCTCTCCACGTCGCGGCCGAGTTCCCGCAGCCGGTCGCGGTCCGTGGGCAGTCCGTGTTCGGCGGCCCTACGGCTCAGCGTGCGCAGCGCGCCGGCCACGGCACCCTCGCGTACGGCCAGATGCTCCGTCGCGTCGCGCACGGCGTCGTCCCGGGCGGCCACCTTCTCCTCGGCCCGGTCCCAGTCTCGTCGGCAGGCGTCGAGTTCGCGGTGGTCCGGCCGGGCGGCGCGGTCGTCCGCCAGCCGGGCGGCGCGGGCCCCGAGTTCCCGCAGCCGGTCGGCGAGGGTGGCCAGGGAGGCGTTCTTCTCGGCGATCAGCTCGGTCAGTTCGGCGATCTCACGCTGCTTGGCCCGCTGCCGGGCGAGGGCTCCGATGTGGGCGGGCTCCGGCTTGCTCCAGGAACCCGTGGCCGGCGCGAGGCGCCAGGCGCCGTCGGAGGAGACTGCCGCAGGGTGCCCGCCGGGCAGGGTGGTGCCATACGCGATGCCGGCGAGGATACGGGTCACCGTGCCGGCCGGTACGGGGATGTCCTCCTCGGGCCTCAGCACGTCCAGCAGGCTGGAGCCGGGGGCGGTCGTGGCAAGACCGGCCTCGACACGGGTGTCGTGCCCAGGAAGGGTGAGCCCTTCGGATGCGCTCACCCACGCGTCCAGGAGGCCCGACGCCTCCAGTGCCGCTTCCACCGCGGCCTGTACGGGGAGCGGGACGTCCTCGTGGAAGGCGATCAGCCGCCACAGCGGCGCGCCCGCCGCAGCCGTGCGGACGGTGGTGCGGGTGGGTGGAGCGACGGGCTGGAGATCGGTCTCGCCGCTGAGCTTGCGCCTCCGCGCGACGAGCAGGTCCCGTTCCTGCTCCAATCCCTGTTGCGCCGTGCGGACTCCTGCCCGCTCCGTCGTGATCTCCTGGTCCAGCGGTCGTGCGACCGTTTCGACCAGCTCACGCACGTCTGCCTCGACGGCCGCCCTGGCGGCCAGTTCATCGAGGTCGGGGATGCGCAGCTCCGCGCAGTCCCGGGCCCAGGCAAGCAGCCGTTCCGTCTGGGCGGCGAGGGCGTCGTCTCTGGCGGTGGCGGCCGCGTCGCGGTGGGCGATCGCGTCCGCGAGCCGGGTGCGGGCCTCGTCCAGCAGGCCCTCGGCGGTTCCCCGGTCGCGTACCGCCCGGTCGTGGGCGTCGATCGCGTCGGTGATGTCGGCGACCTGCTCCCGTCGGGCGGTGACCGCGCCCCGGAGCAGCCGACGGGCGGCGGTGCCAGGCGCATCGGACCGCCTGCTCCCCGGCCTGACCGGGGTGTTCGCCGTCCCGTTGCCGAGGGACTTCGCTTCCCCTTCCGCGTCCAGAATCGTCTTCACCTCGTGGTGAATGGACTCCATGCCTGCGGACCGGGCCGAGCGGTGTGCCTCGTCCGCGGTCGCGCGGGCGTGCTCATCACGCGAGCGGGCGTGGCCCGCGAGCTCGTCGGCGTGCTTCCGGTCCTCCTCCGCCTCGGTCTCGGCGGACCGGGCGGCGGTACGCAGCTTCGCGGCGGCCGCGACCTGTTCCTCGGTGCCGCGGCGGAGCCGGTCGAGCTCCTCCCCCTTCTGGTAGGCGTCGCTCTCCCGAAGCCCTTCGATGATCTCGTCCAAGGCGTGCGCCCGTAGTTCCAGTTCCTCGCGCAGGGCCAGGGTGGAGGCGCGCTCCTCGCACGCCTTCTCGTACTCCTCGGCGCTGACGCGGGCGTCCCGTGTGAGGTCGTCCATCTCGGTGGTCGCGGAGATCAGCGCTGCCGCGCCGGCCCGCAGGACCCGACGGGCGTAGGCGCGCTGCCGGGAGGCGACGTTCTCGGCGGCCGTCACCTCGGCGTCGAGCCGGTCGAGGTGGTCCCGCTGCCGGTCCAGGCGCTCGAAGCCCTCGGCGAGCTCGGTGATCTCTCCTTCGCCGAGCGGGGGCAGTGCCCGGGACAGCAGGGTGGACAGGAGGGAGGGGTCGAGCCGTTCGGACAGCTTGGGCTGGCGGAGCTGGAGCAAGGCGGAGAGCAGGGACTCGTACCGCTGCTCACCCATGCCCGCGAAGAGTTCGCGCCGCACGGTTGTGCGGTAGTCGACGGCTGACGGATGCACCTCGCCGCGGTCGCGCAGGGCTTCGGCGAGGGCCGCCTTGGTCAGGGGCTGTCCGGTGTCGTTGACGAGGCGGACCCCGTCGGGGTGGGCGATCCGGGCGGTGGTGGTGAAGTAGTCGGCGTGCGCCGTGGTGGTGTGCACGCTCGCGTGCAGGCGGGCTCCGCAGCCGAACCAGTGCTCGGCGCCGTCGTCTCCGACGCGGCGGAACTCCATCCACACATACCCCACACGGGTCTTTCCGGACGCTCCCTGGCCGAGCAGGTTCCAGTGCATCGTGCGCTCCGAACCGCCGAACGTGGAGAGGCGGTTGGGGCGGAGACTGGCGTCGAAGAGGAAGGGGAGCAGCAGTTCCAGGGCCTTGGACTTGCCAGTGCCGTTCTGACCGCGCAGCAGCAAGCGACCCTGGTGGAAGGTGAAGGTCTCGTCGTAGTAGCGCCAGACGTTGAGGATGCCCGCGCGATGAGGCTGCCAGCGTCCGCGGCCGGTGTCCGCCTCGTCAACGGGCGACGGCTCGATGGTCTCTTCGGGCCGTCGCTGGAGGGGGAGTTCCGTCACGCTCACTGCTTGTCTCCTTCTCCGGCGCTGCCGGCGGCGGTCACGGCCGGCGGATCGTTCTTCGGAGCTGGGCCGGTGGTCTCCGTCAGGCGGTAGCGGTACGCGGCCGGTCGCGCGACGACACGGTCTCGGGCCCTGCCTGCCAGGCCGACGTCGAGCAGGATCCGTACGGCGTCATCGGCGAGGCGGGCCGGGCCTTCCTCCGACTGGTACGCCTTGGCCCAGCCCGGGAAGCGGCGCAGCAGATCCGCTCCGGCCTCGGCCAGCTGCTCGGGCAGCAGGCCCGCGGGCGTGGCGCAGAGCGGTGAGAGGAGGAGGAGCGCGGCGACTCGGGCTGTGGAGGTGTCGTCGGGGAAGCGGACGTCGGTGGCGATGGCGTCCGGGTCGACGAGGAGAAAGCCCTCTGCCCGTTCCTCCAGGAGGAAACCGGCCTGTTCGACAGAGCGGCGCAGGATCTGGCGTCCGGTCAAAGAGGTGACGTAGGCCAGCTCGTCATCGGCGAGGTCTGCCCGGTAGAGCACGGGGTCGTCGAAGAGGCGGCGCAGCACCGAGTGACGCAGCCGCAGGTTGCGCTGGGCGTCCGTGGTCGCGGCGGTCTCGGCGTGCGTGTCGTCGGCCGTCCCGTCGGCAGAAGCGCCTCCGTAGCGGCGCTCCCTGACCAGGCCGGCAAGGAGGTCCTCGAACCGCGCAGGCACCTCCTCCGGGGGCACGGCGAGCCGGGAGGCGCCGACCGGCGCAGTGGGCAGCCGCATGAGCAGTGTGTTGTCCACGCGATAGAGGACCTTCGCCTCCGCGGAGTCGACGTACGTCTCGGTCGTGCCGTCCACCGCACGCAGCACGTCGTACGACTCCAGCAGCTTCAGGACGTCGACGAACGCCATGCGCTCCGGCCGGCGGACCGGGTCGAACCCCGCCAGCGCGCGGTCGGCCGCCATGGCCTGGACGACGCGGTCGGCGAGCATGCCGATGGTCGTCATCGGCATGGACAGCAGCTCCGCGGCGGTCACGCACAGCAGGACGTATCGTCGGCGGTCGAACGGGGCCCGGCCGGAGCGCGCCCGGCGAGCGGGGCGGGAACCGTCGGGGTTGACGCGGACCTTGGCGAGGCGGGCGTAGCCCCGGCGGGGCTCCACGACCAGATTCCAGCCGCAGGTGTAGTCGAACCAACGAGCCAGCGGGTCACGACGGCGGCGCACCAGATCGAAACCGGTCGGGTCGGCTGCCTCGGTGAGCAGCGGGCGGGCCAGAAGGAGGCGGATGGCGCGGGCGACCTCCTCCCGTTCGGCGGAGGCCAGTTGGTTGGCGAGGGTGCTCATCCTGCGGTCTCCTGCCCCGTGGCGGCGCGGGCTGCCGGGAAGCCGATCGCCCCGCCCACGGCCGTGACGTGGATGAGGTAGTCCGGTCCTGCCATCGTCCCCTGCACGGTACGCAGTACGGCTGTGCGCCCGTCGGGGGGCGGCGACAGCGCCACCTCCACCCGGCCGTCGCCGGTCGTGGCCCGTCGCCGGCCACCCGCGTCCGGCCGGGCGGCCAGCGCCCGGCCCAGCAGGTCCAGGAGTCGGTCGAAGGCCGCGGGGTCGAGGGTGCTGAATGAGGACAGCCGTACCGGGCCGTCCGTCTCCAGCGCCTGCCAGGCGCGTGCCAGCTCCGCTCGCTCCGCCCGGGCCCGCTCGGCACGTTCCGCCCTGACCGCCGCGACGTTCCGCACCGTGGCCGTACGAGTGAAGCGTTCGGTCCGTCCGCTGGTCCTCAGCAGGGCTGACACCTGTACCGGCGGCGCCTCGGACCAGGAGTGGGACGAGGGGATCAGCTCCGGGTCCGGGTGGGCGAGGTGGGCATGGCGGGCCGGGCCGAGGCCGAAGGCGGCCGACCACAGCCGGTGCAGGTCCTCCTCGTTGGGAGCCGCAGCGAACCAGCGCGCGAGCTCCCGGAAGTCCTGTACGGCGCTGGAGGGGCGGCGCCGGGACTCGTTGATCCGCTCCAGCACCTGCAGGAGGGAGACGATGGCGCGCCGGGCGATGTCGTGCAGCTGCTCGATCCGGGGGCGCGCCCCGTCGTCCGGCAGGAACCAGGCCCTCAGCCCAGCCCAGCGCGCCCGCCGGCTCTCCAGCCAGCCGGCTGCCGGGTCCCCTCCAGGGGTCGGAGGCAGCTCGGCACCGCGCAGGGCCCGCTCACGCAACACCGCGATGCCCCGCTCCTCCACGCGGGCCACGGCGGCGGCCACCGTCTCGCCGCGCCGGTCGAGATTGACCAGGAACTCCTGGAGATAGGCGACGGTGGCGGCCTTCACCTCACGGAACACGTCCAGATCCACTCCTTCGGCGCGAAGGAGCCTCTGCAACTGGCCGTTGAAGGCCTTGGTGTTCTCCACCAGGCCCTCCAGATGACCTTCCAGCTCCCGCAGGGTGCTGAAGATCCGCCGGTCGGCCGCGGCAGGTTCACCGGACAGCACGGTCAGCTCGTCGAGCCGGTCGGCGATCGCCTCCAGCACCGCGGTCTGCAGCGCCCCTGTGGAGGCCAGTACCTCCAGGGCGTGTCGCACCCCGGCGAGCGCGGCCTCGCCCCGACGGGTCAGCGAGTAGTGCAGGTTGCGCCGCTCGTACTCCTCGGCCGTGCGGTAGTTTTGGGCGTGGTTGTGGACCACGTCGAGGAGTTCCCACTTCACCAGCCGCTTCAGCGTCTCGTGCAGTTCCTCGTCCTCGAGGTCCGAGACCCAGCCCACCGCACGCAGCCGCTCCCGTACGCCGTCGAGCCCGAGCGCGGTCTCCAGGTGCTCGCCGGCCACCCCGAAAGCCTCGAGCACGGCCCCGTTCAGGTCGGCGGTCTCCCCCGTGGTGAACCGGAACATCTCCGGCGGAACCCTGCGCATGCTGGTACGTCCCCTCCTCCGCCACCCCTGCGGCACTTCGGCGCCCACGTTAAGGGGCGGTCCGAGATCACGTTCTCGAGTCGCTGTCATCATTCTCATGGCAGTCACGGCCGAGGATTACTCCGTGCTCTCGAACGGGTAGACAAGGCTCTGCGCGCCCCGGATGCCGGAGACGATTACGTTGCTGCGCGGACGGTAGGGCAAGGGCTTCAACAATCCCTTCCCCGTCACCCTGACCAGCGGAGCCCGGCCCCGCCGCGACCAGGTCCGGCGGCCGCATCCCCTGCCCGAACATCTCCACAGCCTCGAAACGCACCGCCTCACGCCTCGCCCGCCCCACAGCGGTCAGACCGCCGCCATCCGCGTACCCCATGACGAGGATGCAGCACCGCCAACGACCGCTGTCACCCCACCCTTTCATTGGCCACCGATCGGGTGATGGCCTTGAAGCGCAACGAGCGAGGCCCCTGAGCTGTTGATCGAGATGTCTGACGTCTCCATCACGTTGCTCGGGGGCCTCGCCGTCCGTCACAGCGCGCGATGGTGGCACTGGTGCACCTGCGCGAGCACGATCCCGACTTCGTTCTGCTTGACGGCACCCCACAAACACCGGCGCGCCCCTACTGGAACTCACCCTCACCGAGAGGACCCTCAACCAGCCACTGGCCGCCGCGCGAGCGCCCGTCGAACGCGGCGTGCCCCGGTCGGATGTCTTCGGCCGGGGCACGCGGGGTTCGCCTACGGGATCAGGCGGCGGGCGTCAGGAAGTGGCAGTTGGCGGAGACGGGGTTGTTGTTGGTCGTCGCGTCGGCCGTCCGCACCCGCCAGCCGTAGCTGTGGCCGGGGGTGAGCGTCGGCACGGTGAGCGAGACGGCGCCCTGACCCTTGACCGTGGAGCTCTTCGAACCGGGCGTGCCCAGGCTCAGGATCTGGGTCGAGGTGGTGTTGTCCCACAGGGAGAACTCGGCCCACACGTCCTTGGACGGGTCGGGGTGCCGGACCGTCGCGGTGAGCGTCGGCGTGAGCGTGGCGGCGGTGCCGAAGGCGTTCCCGAAGAGGCCGCCGTCGTGCTGGTGGCAGCCCTGGGAGTTCATGCCCTCGACGAGGGGCATCGCGATGCTCTTGTCCGTGGGGGCCGCCATGGTCCCGGCGTACGAGGCGACCTGGTCGTCCCGCAGGGCGTAGGAGAAGGCCTCGGCCCGCTGGATGTGGCCCTTGAAGCCGGCGTTCCGCACGCCGCTGACGAGGTCACGGCCGACAACGAAGGGGCCGCTCGCGTTCCACCTAGCGGTGTGCGTAGTCTCGGCCTTCTTCGTGCCGTCGACGAAGAGGCTCACCTTGCCGGTGGAGGCGTCGTAGACGCCGGTGAGCCGGGTCCACTGACCCTTGACCGCACCGGGCGCGACGGCCTGGTCGATGTTCCAGCCGTCGGCGTCGGCCCTCGGCAGACCGAAGCGCCAGGAGTTGTCGCCCGCGTTGTAAAAGAGGATCATGCCGCTGACCCGGCTGCCGTCCTGGGACAGGACGGCGGACGTACCCGCGTCGGCGTCGAGCTTGGCCCAGGCGGAGACGGTGAAGCTGTGGCTGGTGTCGACGGCGGGAGCGCCGGCGACGATGGCCTCGTCCACCCGGCCGTCCATGTACAGGGCGCCGCCGTGCTCGGCCGTCCGCCAGTCGCTCGTACCGTCACCGCTCGCGCCGTTCAGCGAGGTCGTCGGGCCGCTCGTCGCCGTGGCGCTGCCGTCGAGCTTCCAGGAGACGACGGGGCCGCCCTGGGTGTAGCCGTAGACCGGGGTGTGGTCGGAGTATGCGTCGGCGTCGGCCTTGCAGTTCCGCTTGATCCGATTACACTCCGCCTGCGCAGTGACGCTGACCAGGTAGTTCGTGCGGTCGCCGAACTCCATCCGGGAGTCGCAGCCGGTGAAGCCCCCGGTCGAGAAGAGGTAGTCGATCTTGGACGAGGTCATGGTGTACGACGTGAGGCCGCCGTTACCGTCCGTTTCCTCGCCGACTCGGGTGAGCTTCGTGTGCTCGTTTGCGGCGTCGCCGGGCAGGTAAGATCGCTGGTCGCACTCCGCCATCAGGTCGTAGAGCGGCTTGAGCCTCGCCTGGTCGCTGGTGTTGAAGTCGCCGCCCAGGACCACGGACGGGAACTTCATGACGACCTGCTCGACGATCTTGAGCTGCTGCTGGTAGTAGGCCTCGGCCGTCGCCGACGAGATCGGGACCTCCCAGTCCGCCTGCTCCGGATTGTTCGGGTCCCTCTGCTTCTTCGTGTCCTCGTGGAAGTTGGAGATGTGCGTGCTGCACACGTGGCTTTCCCAGCCCTCCACCTCGACGCAGAGGATATTGCTACTGCTCATGGAGAGGCCGGTGCCGACAGGAGTCTCGAAGTCGTCTTCCGACCGCCAGGTGATCTTTCCCCTGACCGCGATGGCGTTGCTCAGCGTGCCGGTCAGGTAATCGGTGCGGCAGTCCGAGCCCTCGGAATCGATGAGCTCGGGGTCCCTGCGCTCGGGCTCCCTGTACTCGTCGCTGGGCCGGGTCACACCCGCCGAGGCGAAGCTCCACCCCTGCGAGGAGAGGTCCGGGTCCTCGGAGATGAGCCGCTTGAGTTCATCGACATGGCTCTTTCCCGTGGTTTTCCCCGGAGTGCTGCCGGCGCAGACCTCCTGGAGCATCACGGCGTTGAGGTTGCGCTCCTTGATAAGCCTGACGACGCCCTCCATCTTCTTGGTGGGGCCGGAGCCGTCGAACTTCGCGAAACCCTTGTTGTCGTACTCCCCGGTGGCGACGCCGTTCCGCCAGGGACAGTACCCGGCATCGGAGGCGGTCCCACCGCCCGCCTCCCCGCACATGTTCCAGGTCGCCGCGCGCACCGACTCGCGGGTGTAGCCGGTAGCCGTCGCGTCCCCGGGGACGAGGGCCGTGGCGGGCGTCGCCTGGCCCCCGACGAGGAGGACGGCGGCCAGGGCGGGCGCGCACGCGTGCAGCCATCGGGCCGCAAATCTTCTCATGTCAACTCACAAGCGGACGTATGGGTGTCCGCGTCCCCCCGCCCTGGAGGCCAGGGCAGCCCCAGGACTATAAGGAACCCGCTCCTGGATGAATGAGCTTCTTCGCTGGCCTCCGATCGGGTGATGGTCCATGAAGCGCAACAGGCGAGGCCCCCGGGCTGTTGATCGAGATGTCTGACGTCTCAATCACGCTGCTCGGGGGCCTCGTTGATCATCCATCCTGCCGCACTCGACCTGCCGCATGCACTCGTGGAGTAGGTCACCATGCTGATCGTCACCCGTGAGGGCGGCCGGCGCTGCAAGCTCCGCCCGTCACAGCGCGCGATGGTGGCACTGGTGTACCTGCGCGAACACACCACCGTGGCGAAGATTGCCGCCGGGTTCGGGATCAGCGAGTCCACCGCCCATGCCTACACCCGCGCGGTCGTCGACCTTCTCGCCACCCGTGCACCGGGCCTGCTCAAGACGCTGCGCGACCACGAACCCGACTTCGTCCTGCTCGACGGCACTCTCGCCGAATGCGACCGGGTCGGCGACGGCCGGGCCGACTACTCCCACAAACACCGACGCCACGGCGTGAACGTGCAGATCGTCACCGACCCCGGCGGCGGCTGCTGTGGCTCTCGCCCGCCCTGCCGGGCCGCACCCCCGACCTGACCGCTGCCCGCACCCATCGGATCATCCAGATCTGCGAGCGCCAGGGCGTTCCGATCGTGGCCGATCTCGCTTACCAGGGCGCCGGTCCGTGGCTGACCACGGGCATCAAACGCAAGCCCCTGCGGGAACTGACCCCCACCGACAAGACCCGCAACCGTGCCCTGGCCGGGGCACGCGCACCCGTCGAACGCGGCGTCGCCCGCCTGAAGTCCTGGCGGATCTTCCGCAGGGCCCGTTGCAGCCCCAACCGCATGACGTCAATCGCCAAGGCAGTCCTCACCCTTGAGCTGCAACGCTGAAGAAGCTCACTGAGCGAAGCGGGTACTGAAGGCCGTCGAGCGTGCCTGGTCCATGTACTGCAAGCGGGAAGACGACGTCCGCTGGTCCGCAGGCATGCTGATGCGTTCGGAAAACGACGCGAATGCGATGGCCAAGTACACGCAGGAATTTAACGACTGGCAGCGGCAGACCGACACGGCAAAGGCGACGAAGAAGGCGGACGTGGAGGCTCCGGCCGCCAAGCAGGCCGACAGCGGAGGCAGTGGTGACTCCGGTGGGGGTGGCTCCGGAGGCGGAGGCGGCTCGGGAGGCGGAGGGGATATCAACTCCCGAGGTGAGAGCCGCACGGTGCCCATTGTCGAGGTCGACAGGGCCTCGGCCCGCCGGGTACCGGTGTTCGCCGCGCTGGGCAGGAGTGCCAAACACAGCGGCCGGACATATGTCGGGCGATGAACATGAGGACCGGTGACACCGTGCTGGCGTCGTCCGGCGGCGGCCATTGTGCTGAGGGGAACGCTCTCAAGGCTCTCGGTGGTAGCTTGTCGGAGCTCATATTCATGGACGCCCACCAGGTCAAGCGTGTGGACGGCGTTCTTAAGCCCAAAATCAAACCGGTTTGCACCAATTTCCAGACCAACTATTCTCCGGAGAACTTTGTGCCCGGAATTCAGGCCGACAAGGGCGGAGCGTAGGGACGATGACGCATCAATTGGATCTCGTTGAGATGGAGATCCGACGTCATGACTGGAGCGCGATGCTCTGTGGTTGTGGCGAGTCCGGCGGGCACCTCCCGGCCCTGCTCCTCGAGCTGGCGGCACAGACGGGGGCGGGTGCCGGCATCGACTATGAAGGGGTCGCCCGGCATGTCGTCTCCCCTGCCGACATGTTCCTGGAGCCGACCCCTCCGGTGGTCGCGGTCATCATGGCGGTACTGGCATCGAAGACCTCTGGGTATGCCCGTGTCGCCTACCTCGAGATGCTGTTGTCCATCCTGTCGGCGGACGCTCAGGAACCCCTTCCTGCTCTGGAAGGGCGTGATGTGGCGGCTGAATGCGAGGCCGAGGTCCGACGAGGCCTGTGGGCTTTGTACGCGGAAGTGCTGTCCAGTAAATCCATTGATGCGCGCAGCCACGCGTACGAGATCCTCACCCTGATCGAGGAGGACGAAGAACGCGTCGAGCGACTTCAGGAAACTGCAGGTGAAAGGCTGCCCTGGGACCTGCGTTCCTGAATAGCTGATCGGAACGAAAAAGGGTCCCGACAGGTGTCGCGGATGACGTTCGGGAGTATATCGATACCGCCCTGCGCATCGAACGGGACGGAATGGCCTCTCACCATGAGAAGTTGGAACTCCCGAACGAGATGCTCGAATTCGGGGAGGTCGAAGAGAATACCAACGAATCGGGCATCTCGCATCTCCTGTCTGCGATCCTGGCCTGTAGCGAGACCCCTGGCGGATTGACGGGCGAAGTCCCTTATGGCGTGCTTTCGTTCTACTGTGAGGGAATTCTCAACCGGGAGGAAATTCCGGAGTGGACCTTGGAGTCGGGGGCAGTAAACGGGAAGTGCGTCGCCACCATCGAGTTCCAGAAATGCAAGATCTCGGAATACCTGAACCACTCCCACTATTGCTGTCCGTCTAAATCCGTGGGGTCAAGGCAACTCCACGACGAAAAAGGCCCCGCACCTTGCAGGTTCGAGGCCTTTGGCTTGCCGTCGCCCGGAGCGTCGTCCCAAGGCGGCCATTGTGCGGGTGGGCGGCCGCCTTGGAAGAGTTCCGCCGTACCTTTTTCCTACACTGAGGCTTTTCCATCATCGGTCTAAGCTGGCCAAATGCAGTGTGAGCACGGCTTGGACGAGGCCGGTGATCCGGGTGGTCGAGC
>NZ_SDOY01000106.1 GCF_004117935.1 Streptomyces roseicoloratus
CCGGCTGGGGCGGGACGCCGGGCGCGCCCGGAGCCCCCGCCGGCGCGCCCGGCGCCCCGGTCAACGGCCAGGTCACCGGACCCATCACCGTGCCGCCCGCGGCGACCGGCACCGGCGGCGCGACCATAGCCGTCCTGCTCATCGGCCCGGCCGGCGCGGGCAAGACGACCGTCGCGCGCCACTGGGCCGGCCGCCGGCCGGTGCCGACGGCCCACATCAGCCTCGACGACGTGCGCGAATGGGTCTGCTCCGGCTTCGCGGACCCCCAGTCCGGATGGAACGAGAACTCCGAGGCCCAGTACCGCCTCGCCCGCCGCACCTGCGGCTTCGCCGCCCGCAACTTCCTCGCCAACGGCATCTCCTGCATCCTCGACGACGCGGTCTTCCCCGACTGGCCGGTCGTCGGCCTCGGCGGCTGGAAGCGCCACGTCGGCCCCGGTCTGCTCCCCGTGGTGCTCCTCCCCGGCCTCGACGTCGTCCTGGAACGGAACGCCGAACGCAGCGGCAACCGCCGCCTCTCGGACGAGGAGGTCGCCGCGATCCACGGCCGGATGGCCGGCTGGTATGGCTCCGGCCTGCCGATCATCGACAACTCCACGTACGACGTGGAGACCACGGCCCGCGTCCTGGACGAGGTCCTGGCCCGCGCGATATCCGGCGCGCCCCCGGCGTGACCGCCAGGGACGCCCGGAGCTGCCGTGCCGCCCCGCCGCAGCCCGGTCGGACCCGTACAACAGGCCGGTGCGGCCGGGCGCTCGTAGGCTCGGAGCATGTCAGAGGTGTATGCGGAACGCCGGGTCCGGCTGCGTGACCGGTGCGGGGCCGCGGGCAGCCCCGCGGCCCTCGTCTCCCGTCCCGCCAATGTCCGCTATCTCACGGGCGGTTCGCCCGCCGGGGCCGTGCTGCTGCTCGGACCCGACGACGACGTCCTGCTGTGCCCCACCCTGCCCGGCGGCGACCCGGCCGACGGACGCGTGGACGAGGTGCTGCGGCAGCTGGTGCTGCCGGCCGGAGGCGGGGATCCGGCGGTCGCGGCCGTGGAGTTCGCCCGCAAGTCCGGCGCGGACGCCCTCGCCGTCGAGGAACACCATCTCACCGTCGCCCGGCACCGGGCGATGGGCTCGGTCGCGCCCGGGCTGCGCCTCGCCGACCTGGCCTGCGCCGTCGAGCAGCTGCGGATCGTCAAGGACGAGGACGAGATCGCCAGCCTGCGGATCGCCGCCGAGATCGCCGACCAGGCGCTCGGAGAGCTCCTGGAGTCGATCCTGGTCGGCCGTACCGAGCGGCACCTCGCCCTGGAGCTGGAGCGTCGGCTCGTCGACCACGGCGCCGACGGGCCGGCCTTCGCCACCTCCGTCGCCACCGGGCCGCACTCCGGCCGGGCCGGGCACCGGCCCACCGACCGCCGGGTCGAGGAGGGCGACTTCCTCTCCGTCTGCCTCGGCGCCAACTATCGCGGCTACCGCTGCGAGATCGGCCGCACCTTCGTCATCGGGACCACCCCCGCCGACTGGCAGATCGAGCTCTACGACCTCGTCTTCGCCGCTCAGCGGGCCGGACGCGAGGCGCTCGCGCCCGGCGCCGAGTACCGCGACGTCGACCGCGCGGCCCGGCAGATCCTCGCCGCCGCGGGTCACGGCGACACGACGACACCCCTCACCGGGCACGGCGTGGGTCTGGAAATCCGCGAGGACCCGCAGCTCGCACCCGCGGCCATGGGTAAACTGGACGCTTGTGTGCCGGTCACCGTCGAACCGGGGGTCCACCTCCCGGGCCGGGGCGGGGTCCGGATCGATGACACGCTCGTCGTGCGCCAGGAGGCGGACGGCGGACCCGAGCTACTCACCATCACGACCAAGGAGCTGCTCGCGCTGTAGCGGCGCGCCCGCCCCCGGTCCCACGTCAGTCCAGGAGATTCCGCAACCGTGGCTTCCACGAACGACCTCAAGAACGGCATGGTGCTCAAGCTCGAAGGCGGCCAGCTCTGGTCCGTCGTCGAGTTCCAGCACGTCAAGCCCGGCAAGGGCCCGGCCTTCGTGCGCACCAAGCTCAAGAACGTGCTGTCCGGCAAGGTCGTCGACAAGACCTTCAACGCCGGCGTGAAGGTCGACACGGCCACCATCGACCGCCGTGACATGCAGTTCTCCTACATGGACGGCGACTACTTCGTCTTCATGGACATGGAGACCTACGACCAGCTGCACGTCGACCGCAAGGCCGTCGGCGACGCCGCCAACTTCCTCATCGAGGGCTTCACCGCCTCCGTGGCGCAGCACGAGGGCGAGGTGCTCTACGTCGAGCTCCCGGCCGCCGTCGAGCTGACCATCCAGCACACCGACCCGGGCGTGCAGGGCGACCGCTCCACCGGTGGCACCAAGCCCGCCACCCTGGAGACCGGCCACGAGATCCAGGTCCCGCTCTTCATCACCACCGGTGAGAAGATCAAGGTCGACACCCGCACCAGCGACTACCTCGGCCGGGTGAACAGCTAACCGTGGCTGCCCGGAGCAAGGCCCGCAGGCGGGCCTTCCAGATCCTGTTCGAGGCCGACCAGCGTGGCACCTCGGTCCAGGAGGTCCTCGCGGACCAGGTCCGGCTCGCCCGTTCGGACGACCGCCAGCCGCCGGTCAACGAGTTCACCATGCAGCTCGTCGAGGGTTACGCCGGCCATGTGGCGCGGATCGACGAGCTCATCGCGACCTACGCGGTCGACTGGGACCTCGACCGGATGCCCGCCGCCGACCGGAACATCGTCCGCCTCGGCGCGTACGAGCTGATCTGGGAGGACGGCACGCCGGACGCCGTCGCGATCGACGAGGCGGTGCAGCTCGCCAAGGAGTTCTCCACGGACGACTCCCCGACCTTCGTCAACGGTCTGCTCGCGCGCTTCAAGGACCTGAAGCCGCGCCTGCGCCGGGACGCGGACGTCTGAGGCCGTCTCTCCCGTCGGTTCCCGGCAGTCGAAGGGGCCCGCAGCACACGACGTGCGGCGGGCCCCTTCGGCGTCCACGGGCGGCGTACACGCGCGGCCCTCCGACCTGCCCAGGGGCCGCTTCCGCGTGTCCGGGGCGTCCCCTCGGTGTGCGCCGGGGCGGGAGAGCGGTGACGGAAAGCGCCGGGCCCCGGGAGTCGAGGTGACTTCCGGGGCCCGGCGGCACGTTTCTGCTGCGCTGTTCCGCGTCAGTTGTTGTCGTCGTGGGCGACCGCGCGGCGCGCGTCCGCGTCCAGGACGCCCCAGCTGATCAGCTGCTCGGTGAGGACCGAGGGGGACTGGTCGTAGATGACGGCCAGGGTGCGCAGGTCGTCCTGGCGGATCGACAGCACCTTGCCGTTGTAGTCGCCGCGCTGGGACTGGATCGTCGCCGCGTAGCGCTGGAGCGGGCCGGCCTTCTCGGCGGGGACGTGCGCGAGGCGCTCCAGGTCGAGGACCAGCTTCGGCGGGGGCTCGGCGGCGCCGCCGGGGGTCGTGCCCGGCAGCAGCTCCTGCACCGGCACCCCGTAGAAGTCCGCCAGCTCGGCCAGGCGCTGCACCGTCACGGCACGGTCGCCGCGCTCGTACGAGCCGACCACGACCGCCTTCCAGCGGCCCTGGGACTTCTCCTCCACACCGTGGAGGGAAAGGCCCTGCTGGGTGCGGATCGCACGGAGTTTGGCCCCGAGCTGCTTTGCGTATTCGCTGGACATAACGCTCCCGGACGCTGAGACGACGTTGCGGCTGCGCCGCGCGGCTGGTAACTCACTGTGAGGTTACGCAGCGTGACACTCTCCCGTCAAGCCGAATGGCCCCCGCCCGCCCCCCTCCGGGGGACGGCGCCCGGAGTGGCGCCCGGGTGGTGAGCGGGCCGGTCGTCCGCCCCTGGTAAGGTGGACGACGCAGTTCCGACGTCCTTTAAGGTCCGTCCCGTGAGGCGGAGAAGGAGGTCCGTTTTCATATGGACGCCCAGCAGCACAGTGATGCGGCACGGCCCGTTCTCGAGGCCCCCGACATCGCGCGGGTCCTGACCCGCATCGCCCACGAGATCGTCGAGCGCGCCAAGGGCGCCGACGACGTGGTCCTCCTCGGCATTCCCACCCGCGGTGTCTACCTCGCCCGCCGGCTCGCCGAGAAGCTCGAATCCATCACCGGCAGCAAGATCCCGGTCGGCTCCCTCGACATCACCATGTACCGGGACGACCTGCGGCTGAAGCCGGCCCGCGCCATCGGCCGCACCGAGATCCCCGGTGACGGCGTCGACGGCCGCCTCGTCGTCCTCGTCGACGACGTCCTGTTCTCCGGCCGCACGATCCGCGCCGCCCTCGACGCCCTCGGCGACATCGGCCGCCCGCGCGCCGTCCAGCTCGCCGTCCTCGTCGACCGCGGCCACCGCGAGCTGCCCATCCGCGCCGACTACGTCGGCAAGAACCTCCCCACGTCGCTGCGCGAGACGGTCAAGGTCCAGCTCGCGGAGGAGGACGGTCGCGACACCGTGCTGCTCGGCGGCAAGCCCGCCTCCTAGGCACGGCCCGACCGGACCGGCACCCCCGACGGGTCCCCGGGGCACACCCCTGCGCGCCCGCACGCCCTCACCCTCCCACCACGGAGCGAAACCCCGATGATGCGTCACCTCATCTCGGCCGCCGACCTCACCCGCGACGACGCCGTCCAGATCCTCGACACCGCCGAGGAGATGGCCCGGGTGGCCGACCGGCCGATCAAGAAGCTGCCGACCCTGCGCGGCCGCACGATCTGCAACCTCTTCTTCGAGGACTCCACCCGCACCCGGATCTCCTTCGAGGCGGCCGAGAAGCGGCTGTCCGCCGACGTGATCAACTTCGCGGCGAAGGGCTCCAGCGTCTCCAAGGGCGAGTCCCTGAAGGACACCGCGCAGACCCTGGAGGCGATGGGCGTCGACGCCGTCGTCATCCGGCACGGCGCCTCCGGCGCCCCGTACCGCCTGGCCACCTCCGGCTGGATCGACGCGCCCGTCATCAACGCCGGCGACGGCACCCACCAGCACCCCACCCAGGCCCTGCTCGACGCTTTCACGATGCGCCGCCGCCTGGTCGGCCGGGACGCCGGCCTCGGCCAGGACCTGGCCGGCAAGCGCGTCACCATCGTCGGCGACGTGCTGCACAGCCGGGTCGCCCGCTCCAACGTCGACCTGCTGCACACCCTCGGCGCCGAGGTCACCCTGGTGGCCCCGCCCACGCTGGTCCCGGTCGGCGTCGAGCACTGGCCCTGCGAGGTCTCGTACGACCTCGACAGCGTGCTGACGAAGTCCGACGCGGTGATGATGCTGCGTGTGCAGCGCGAGCGGATGAACGCCGCCTTCTTCCCGACCGAGCGCGAGTACTCGCGCCGCTACGGGCTCGACGGCGACCGGATGGCGAGGATGCCCGAGCACGCCATCGTCATGCACCCCGGGCCCATGGTCCGCGGCATGGAGATCACCGCCGAGGTCGCCGACTCCGACCGCTGCACGGTCGTCGAGCAGGTCGCCAACGGCGTCTCCATCCGCATGGCCGTGCTGTACCTGCTGCTCGGCGGCAACGAATCGCAGTCCACTCGTACCGAGGAGAAGTAAGACCCATGAGCAAGATCCTTATCCGCGGTGCGAAGGTACTCGGCGCCGAGGCGCGGGACGTCCTCGTCGACGGCGAGGTCATCGAGGCGGTCGGCACGGACCTCTCCGCCGAGGGCGCCCAGGTGATCGAGGCCGAGGGCAGGATCCTGCTGCCCGGCCTGGTCGACCTGCACACCCACCTGCGCGAGCCCGGCCGCGAGGACTCCGAGACCGTCCTCACCGGCACCCGCGCCGCCGCCTCCGGCGGCTACACGGCCGTCTTCGCCATGGCCAACACCTTCCCCGTCGCCGACACCGCCGGCGTCGTCGAGCAGGTCTACCGGCTCGGCAAGGAGGCCGGCTACTGCGACGTGCAGCCCATCGGCGCCGTCACCGTCGGCCTCGAGGGCAGGAAGCTCGCCGAGCTCGGCGCCATGCACGACTCCGCCGCCGGCGTCACCGTCTTCTCCGACGACGGCAAGTGCGTCGACGACGCCGTGATCATGCGCCGCGCCCTGGAGTACGTGAAGGCCTTCGGCGGCGTCGTCGCCCAGCACGCCCAGGAGCCCCGCCTCACCGAGGGCGCCCAGATGAACGAGGGCGTCGTCTCCGCCGAGCTCGGCCTCGGCGGCTGGCCCGCCGTCGCCGAGGAGTCGATCATCGCCCGCGACGTGCTGCTCGCCGAGCACGTCGGCTCCCGCGTCCACATCTGCCACCTCTCGACCGCCGGCTCCGTCGAGATCGTCCGCTGGGCCAAGTCCCGCGGCATCGACGTCACCGCCGAGGTCACCCCGCACCACCTCCTCCTCACCGACGAGATGGTCCGCAGCTACAACCCGGTCTACAAGGTCAACCCGCCGCTGCGCACCGAGCGCGACGTGATGGCGCTCCGCGAGGCCCTGGCCGACGGCACGATCGACATCGTCGCCACCGACCACGCCCCGCACCCCCACGAGGACAAGGACTGCGAGTGGGCCGCCGCCGCCATGGGCATGGTCGGCCTGGAGACCGCCCTGTCCGTCGTCCAGCACACGATGGTGGAGACCGGACTGCTCGACTGGGCCGGCGTCGCCGACCGGATGTCCGTCGCACCCGCGCGGATCGGGCAGGCCCGCGGCCACGGACGACCCGTCTCGGCTGGTGAGCCCGCCAACCTGACCCTGGTCGATCCGGCATACCGTGGTGTCGTGGACCCCGCCGACTTCGCCTCCCGCAGCCGCAACACCCCCTACGAGGGCCGCGAGCTGCCGGGACGCGTCACCCACACCTTCCTGCGGGGCCGGGCAACGCTCGTCGACGGGAAACTGGCGTGACACCTCTCGTACTCCTCGCGGCCGAACCGAAGTCGGCCGAAGTGACCGACTGGGCCGGCCGGCTCGGCTGGGTGGCCGGACTGCTGCTCTTCGTCGTCTTCGTCTACTGGCTGATGCGCCAGGGATGGAAGTGGCGCGGCAGCCTCCAGTCCGACCTCCCGCCCCTCCCCGAGGTGCCGGAGGCGCCCGGAGCGGCCAGGCTGACGCTCAGCGGCCGCTACCACGGCTCCACCACCGCCGGACAGTGGCTCGACCGGATCGTCGCCCACGGCCTGGGCACCCGCAGCCGCGCCGAGCTCACCCTCACGGACGCCGGGATCAGCGTCGTGCGCCCCGGGGCGAACGACTTCCTGATCCCCGCCGGCGCCCTGCGCGAGGCCCGCCTCGACAAGGGCATCGCCGGCAAGGTCCTCACCGAGGGCGGCCTGCTCGTCGTCACCTGGGCCCACGGCGACAAGCTGCTCGACTCCGGCTTCCGCTCCGACCGGGCCGCCGAGCACGCCGCCTGGGTCGAGGCCCTCACCCACCCGAACACCGCAAGCACGACGGAAGGCATCGCACGATGACAACCTCCACAAGGGGAGCTGCCAAGGTTCCCGCCGTACTCGTCCTGGAGGACGGCCGCATCTTCCGCGGCCGCGCCTACGGGGCCGTGGGGGAGACCTTCGGCGAGGCCGTGTTCTCCACCGGCATGACCGGCTACCAGGAGACCCTCACCGACCCGTCGTACCACCGCCAGGTCGTCGTCATGACCGCCCCGCACGTCGGCAACACCGGCGTCAACGACGAGGACCCCGAGTCCTCCCGCATCTGGGTGGCCGGCTACGTCGTCCGCGACCCCGCCCGCGTCCCCTCCAACTGGCGCGCCCGGCGCTCCCTCGACGAGGAGCTGCGCCACCAGGGCATCGTCGGCATCCAGGGCGTCGACACCCGCGCCCTCACCCGCCACCTGCGCGAATGCGGCGCCATGCGCGTCGGCATCTTCTCCGGCAGCGCGCTCCCCGACGAGGGCACCATGCTCGCCGAGGTCCGCCAGCAGGCCGAGATGAAGGGCGCGAACCTCTCCGCCGAGGTCGCCACCAAGGAGCCGTACGTCGTCCCCGCGATCGGCGAGAAGAAGTTCACCGTCGCCGCCGTCGACCTCGGCATCAAGGGCATGACCCCGCACCGGATGGCCGAGCGCGGCATCGAGGTCCACGTGCTGCCCGCCACCGCCACCGCCGAGGACGTCTACGCCGTCAGCCCCGACGGCGTGTTCTTCTCCAACGGCCCCGGCGACCCGGCCACCGCCGACGGCCCCGTCTCCGTCATGCGGGAAGTGCTCAGCCGCAAGACCCCGCTCTTCGGCATCTGCTTCGGCAACCAGATCCTCGGCCGCGCCCTCGGCTTCGGCACCTACAAGCTGAAGTACGGCCACCGCGGCATCAACCAGCCGGTCCAGGACCGCACCACCGGCAAGGTCGAGGTCACCGCGCACAACCACGGCTTCGCCGTCGACGCGCCCCTCGACAAGGTCTCCGACACCCCCTTCGGGCGCGCCGAGGTCTCCCACGTGTGCCTGAACGACAACGTCGTGGAAGGCCTCCAGCTGCTCGACCAGCCGGCCTTCTCCGTCCAGTACCACCCCGAGGCGGCCGCGGGCCCGCACGACGCCGCGTACCTCTTCGACCGCTTCGTTTCGCTGATGGAGGCCGAGCGTGCCTAAGCGCACCGATATCCAGTCCGTCCTGGTCATCGGCTCCGGCCCGATCGTCATCGGCCAGGCCGCCGAATTCGACTACTCCGGCACCCAGGCCTGCCGCGTCCTCAAGTCCGAGGGCCTGCGCGTCATCCTGGTCAACTCCAACCCGGCCACGATCATGACCGACCCGGAGATCGCCGACGCCACCTACGTCGAGCCGATCACCCCGGAGTTCGTCGAGAAGATCATCGCCAAGGAGCGCCCCGACGCCCTCCTGCCCACCCTCGGCGGCCAGACCGCGCTCAACACCGCGATCTCCATGCACGAGCAGGGCGTCCTGGAGAAGTACAACGTCGAGCTGATCGGCGCCAACGTCGAGGCGATCAACAAGGGCGAGGACCGCGACCTCTTCAAGGAGGTCGTCGAGGAGGTCCGCCGCAAGATCGGCCACGGCGAGTCCGCACGCTCGGTCATCTGCCACTCCATGGACGACGTCCTCGAGGGCGTCGAGACGCTCGGCGGCTACCCCGTCGTCGTCCGCCCGTCCTTCACCATGGGCGGCGCCGGCTCCGGCTTCGCCCACGACGAGGAGGAGCTGCGCCGCATCGCCGGCCAGGGCCTCACGCTCTCCCCGACCACCGAGGTGCTCCTGGAGGAGTCCATCCTCGGCTGGAAGGAGTACGAGCTGGAGCTGATGCGCGACAAGAACGACAACGTCGTGGTCGTCTGCTCCATCGAGAACTTCGACCCCATGGGCGTGCACACCGGCGACTCGATCACCGTCGCCCCGGCGATGACCCTCACCGACCGCGAGTACCAGCGCCTGCGCGACATCGGCATCGCGATCATCCGCGAGGTCGGCGTCGACACCGGCGGCTGCAACATCCAGTTCGCGGTGAACCCGGTCGACGGCCGCATCATCGTCATCGAGATGAACCCGCGCGTCTCCCGCTCCTCGGCCCTCGCCTCCAAGGCCACCGGCTTCCCGATCGCCAAGATCGCCGCGAAGCTCGCCGTCGGCTACACGCTGGACGAGATCCCGAACGACATCACCGAGAAGACCCCGGCCTCCTTCGAGCCGACCCTCGACTACGTCGTCGTCAAGGCCCCGCGCTTCGCCTTCGAGAAGTTCCCGTCCGCCGACTCCACGCTGACCACGACCATGAAGTCGGTCGGCGAGGCCATGGCGATCGGCCGCAACTTCACCGAGGCCCTCCAGAAGGCCCTGCGCTCCCTGGAGAAGAAGGGCTCGCAGTTCGCCTTCACCGGCGAGCCCGGCGACAAGGCCGAGCTCCTGGAGCAGGCGGTCCGCCCGACCGACGGCCGCATCAACACGGTCATGCAGGCCATCCGCGCCGGCGCCACCCAGGAGGAGGTGTTCGAGGCCACCAAGATCGACCCGTGGTTCGTCGACCAGCTCTTCCTGATCAAGGAGCTCGCCGACGAGCTCGCCGCGGCCGAGAAGCTCGACCCGGAGCTGCTCGCCGAGGCCAAGCGCCACGGCTTCTCCGACGCCCAGATCGCCGACATCCGCGGCCTGCGCGAGGACGTCGTCCGCGAGGTCCGGCACGCCCTCGGCGTCCGCCCGGTCTACAAGACGGTCGACACCTGCGCCGCCGAGTTCGCCGCGAAGACCCCGTACTTCTACTCGTCCTACGACGAGGAGACCGAGGTCGCGCCGCGCGAGAAGCCCGCGGTGATCATCCTGGGCTCCGGCCCGAACCGCATCGGCCAGGGCATCGAGTTCGACTACTCCTGCGTCCACGCCTCCTTCGCGCTCAGCGACGCGGGCTACGAGACCGTGATGGTCAACTGCAACCCGGAGACCGTCTCCACCGACTACGACACCTCCGACCGGCTGTACTTCGAGCCGCTGACGCTCGAGGACGTCCTGGAGATCGTCCACGCCGAGCAGCTGGCCGGCCCACTCGCCGGCGTCGTCGTCCAGCTCGGCGGCCAGACCCCGCTGGGCCTCGCCCAGGCGCTCAAGGACAACGGCGTGCCGGTCGTCGGCACCTCCCCGGAGGCCATCCACGCCGCCGAGGACCGCGGCGCCTTCGGCCAGGTGCTCGCCGAGGCCGGCCTGCCCGCGCCGAAGCACGGCACCGCCACCACCTTCGCCGGCGCCAAGGCCATCGCCGACGAGATCGGCTACCCGGTCCTGGTCCGCCCCTCGTACGTGCTCGGCGGCCGCGGCATGGAGATCGTCTACGACGAGGCGCGCCTGGAGGCGTACATCGCCGAGTCCACCGAGATCTCCCCGACCCGCCCGGTGCTCGTCGACCGCTTCCTCGACGACGCGATCGAGATCGACGTCGACGCGCTCTACGACGGCCACGAGCTCTACCTCGGCGGCGTCATGGAGCACATCGAGGAGGCCGGCATCCACTCCGGCGACTCGGCCTGCGCCCTGCCCCCGATCACCCTCGGCGGCTTCGACATCAAGCGCCTGCGCGCCTCCACCGAGGCCATCGCCAAGGGCGTCGGCGTCCGCGGTCTGATCAACATCCAGTTCGCGATGGCCGGCGACATCCTGTACGTCCTCGAGGCCAACCCGCGCGCCTCCCGCACCGTCCCCTTCACCTCGAAGGCGACCGCGGTGCCGCTCGCGAAGGCCGCCGCCCGCATCTCGCTCGGCGCCACCATCGCCGAGCTGCGCGAGGAGGGCCTGCTGCCGAAGACCGGCGACGGCGGCGAGCTGCCGCTGGACGCGCCGATCTCCGTCAAGGAGGCCGTCATGCCGTGGACCCGCTTCCGCGACATCCACGGCCGCGGTGTGGACACCGTCCTCGGCCCGGAGATGCGCTCCACCGGCGAGGTCATGGGCATCGACTCGGTCTTCGGCACGGCGTACGCCAAGTCGCAGGCCGGCGCCTACGGCCCGCTGCCCACCAAGGGACGCGCCTTCATCTCGGTCGCCAACCGCGACAAGCGCTCGATGATCTTCCCGGCCCGTGAGCTGGTCGCCCACGGTTTCGAGCTGCTCGCCACCTCCGGCACGGCCGAGGTCCTCAAGCGCAACGGCATCAACGCCACGGTCGTCCGCAAGCAGTCCGAGGGCGAGGGCCCGAACGGCGAGAAGACGATCGTCCAGCTCATCCACGACGGCCAGGTCGACCTGATCGTCAACACCCCGTACGGCACCGGCGGCCGCCTCGACGGTTACGAGATCCGTACGGCGGCGGTGGCCCGCTCCGTCCCGTGCCTGACCACGGTCCAGGCGCTGGCGGCGGCGGTCCAGGGCATCGACGCGCTCAACCACGGCGACGTGGGCGTCCGCTCGCTCCAGGAACACGCGGCGCACCTGACCGCGGCCCGCGACTAGCAGCCCACAAGGGGGACACCGGAAACGGTGTCCCCCTCTTGCTGAGGACACCTCCATGTACAAGTTCTTCTTCCGCCTCGTCTTCCAGCGCATGGACCCCGAGGAGGCCCACTACCTGGCCTTCCGCTGGATCCGGTTCGCCGCCCGCGTCCCCGTGCTCCGCACCTTCGTCGCGGCCGTCCTCGCGCCCCGCCACAAGGAGCTCCGCACCGAGGCCCTGGGCCTGCGCATGCACGGCCCCTTCGGCCTCGCCGCCGGCTTCGACAAGAACGCGATCGCCATCGACGGCATGGCCATGCTGGGCTTCGACCACGTCGAGATCGGCACCGTCACCGGCGAGGCGCAGCCCGGCAACCCCAGGAAGCGCCTGTTCCGGCTCGTCCCGGACCGCGCCCTGATCAACCGCATGGGCTTCAACAACGAGGGCTCCGCCGCCGTCGCCGCCCGTCTGGGCGCCCGCACCCCCGTCTTCAGGACGGTCGTGGGCGTCAACATCGGCAAGACCAAGGTCGTCCCCGAGGAGGAGGCCGCCGCCGACTACGTGAAGTCCACCGAGCGGCTGGCCCGGCACGCCGACTACCTCGTCGTCAACGTCTCCTCGCCGAACACCCCGGGCCTGCGCAACCTCCAGGCCACCGAGTCGCTGCGGCCGCTGCTCACCGCCGTCCGCGAGGCCGCCGACCGGTCCGTGCCCGGCCGCCGGGTGCCGCTCCTGGTGAAGATCGCCCCCGACCTCGCCGACGAGGACGTGGACGCCGTCGCGGACCTCGCCCTGGAGCTCGGCCTCGACGGGATCATCGCCACCAACACCACCATCGCCCGCGAGGGCCTGGGCCTGACGTCCGACCCGGCCCTGGTCAAGGAGACCGGCGGCCTGTCCGGCGCCCCGGTCAAGCAGCGCTCCCTGGAGGTGCTGCGCCGCCTCTACGCGCGCGTGGGCGACCGCATCGTCCTCGTGGGCGTCGGCGGCATCGAGAACGCCGAGGACGCCTGGCAGCGCATCCTCGCCGGCGCCACCCTGATCCAGGGCTACAGCGCCTTCATCTACGAGGGTCCGTTCTACGCCCGCGCCATCCACAAGGGGCTGGCCGCCCGCCTCGCGGCCTCCCCGTACGCCACCCTCGCCGAGGCCGTCGGCGCCGACCACCGAAAGGCCACCACCCGATGACCCTCTCCTTCGGCAACCGTCTGCGCTCCGCCATGGACGAGCGCGGCCCGCTGTGCGTGGGCATCGACCCGCACGCCTCCCTGCTGGACTCCTGGGGCCTGCCCGACACCATCGAGGGCCTGGAGCGCTTCACCTTCACGGTCGTCGAGGCCCTCGCCGAGACGGTCGCCGTGTTCAAGCCGCAGGCCGCCTTCTTCGAGCGCTTCGGCTCGCGCGGCGTGGCCGTCCTGGAGCGCGCCGTCGCCGACCTGCGGGCGGCGGGCGGCCTGGTCGTGATGGACGCCAAGCGCGGCGACATCGGCTCCACCATGGCCGCCTACGCGGAGGCCTTCCTGCGCAAGGACTCGCCGCTCTTCTCCGACGCGCTCACGGTCTCCCCGTACCTCGGCTACGGCTCGCTGAAGCCGGCCGTGGACCTGGCGCGGGAGTCCGGCGCGGGGCTCTTCGTCCTGGCGCTGACCTCCAACCCGGAGGGCGCGGAGGTCCAGCGGGCCGTCCGCGAGGACGGGCGGACCGTCGGCGCGACGATGCTGGCCCACCTCGCGGCGGAGAACGCGGGGGAGAGCCCGATGGGCTCCTTCGGCGCGGTGGTCGGCGCCACCCTCGGCGACCTGTCCGCCTTCGACCTGGACATCAACGGGCCGCTGCTCGCCCCCGGCATCGGTGCCCAGGGCGCGACCGCGGCAGACCTCCCGGCGGTCTTCGGCGCGGCGGTCCGCAACGTCGTCCCGAACGTCAGCCGCGGGGTCCTCAGGGAAGGGCCGGACGGGGTCGCGCTGCGGGCCGCGGCGGAACGTTACGCGAACGAGATCAGGGAGGCCGTGGGCGTCTGAGGCGCTCCGAGGCACCCGAAGGGCCGATTTCGGCGGGTTCTCGCCAATCCGCAGGTCGGGCGGCGTGTCCCCGCCGTCTCACTCCTTGACAAAAGTTGACCCAAAACAGCGTCGTTATGCCGGAAATGTCCTGGTCGGTCGATGCTGACCAGGACTTTTCGTCTGTTCTCGCTGACTCCAGCGGTCTTGGCCGCTAGTCTCCGGGACAGAGTCGGCGTTCGGCGTACTCGCGTCGGTCGTTGCTCCACTGGTGTGGGGTGTGCTCCGTTCGCGCGGAGCGTGCAGCTTGCACCGGTCCGTATCCGACAGTTCGACATCCGAGGTGACGTAGGCGTGGCTCTTCCGCCCCTTACCCCTGAACAGCGCGCAGCCGCGCTCGAAAAGGCCGCCGCGGCTCGCCGGGAGCGGGCCGAGGTCAAGAATCGACTCAAGCACTCCGGCGCCTCCCTGCACGACGTCATCGCGCAGGGGCAGACCAACGACGTCATCGGCAAGATGAAGGTCTCGGCCCTGCTCGAGTCCCTGCCGGGCGTGGGCAAGGTCCGCGCCAAGCAGATCATGGAGCGGCTCGGCATCTCCGAGAGCCGTCGGGTCCGTGGCCTCGGCTCCAACCAGATCGCTTCCCTGGAGCGTGAGTTCGGCGGCGCCGGCGCCTGAGGCGCCCGGGCCTGGACCCGTGCGGTCCCGGGCACACCGGTAATGCTGGAATAATCGCTGCATGGCAGCAGAAGCACGTCCGCGGCTGACCGTGCTCTCCGGCCCCTCCGGGGTGGGCAAGAGCACGGTCGTCGCTCATATGCGCAAGGTCCACCCCGAGGTCTGGCTCTCGGTGTCGGCCACGACACGGAAGCCGCGACCCGGTGAGCAGCACGGTGTCCAGTACTTCTTCGTCACGGACGACGAGTTCGACAAGCTGGTCGCCAACGGCGAGCTGCTGGAGTGGGCCGAGTTCGCGGGCAACCGCTACGGCACCCCGCGCCGCGCGGTCCTCGACCGGCTGGAGGCCGGCGAGCTCGTGCTCCTGGAGATCGACCTCCAGGGCGCCCGGCAGGTCAAGGAGTCCATGGCCGACGCCCAGCTGGTCTTCCTGGCCCCGCCGAGCTGGGAGGAGCTGGTCCGCCGGCTCACCGGCCGCGGCACCGAGTCGCCCGAGGTGATCGAGCGCAGGCTGCAGGCCGCGAAGGTCGAGCTGGCCGCCGAGTCGGAGTTCGACACCACGCTCGTCAACACCTCGGTCGAGGACGTCGCGCGTGAGCTGCTAGCCTTGATGGCAGTTTCCTGATCTTTTTCCCCCTGTCGGAAGGTAGAGCGTGTCCTCTTCCATCACCGCGCCCGAGGGCATCATCAACCCGCCGATCGATGAGCTGCTCGAGGCCACGGACTCGAAGTACAGCCTCGTGATCTACGCGGCCAAGCGCGCCCGTCAGATCAACGCGTACTACTCCCAGCTCGGCGAGGGCCTGCTGGAGTACGTCGGTCCGCTGGTGGACACCCACGTCCACGAGAAGCCGCTCTCGATCGCGCTGCGCGAGATCAACGCGGGCCTGCTGACCTCCGAGGCCATCGAGGGCCCGGCGCAGTAAGCAACAGAACAACGCTCGTCACCACGGGCCCGGCGGAACATCCGCCGGGCCCGTGGTGTCTCATGGAGTCGTACGCAGCCGAGTGCGGGAGTGAGCAGTGGTGACCAAGCCGAAGGTCGTTCTGGGCGTCAGCGGCGGGATCGCCGCCTACAAGGCCTGCGAGCTGCTGCGGCGGCTCACGGAGTCCGGCCACGACGTGCGCGTCGTCCCGACCGACTCGGCCCTGCACTTCGTCGGCGCCGCCACCTGGTCGGCGCTGTCCGGCAACCCGGTCTCCACCGAGGTGTGGGAGACGGTCCACGAGGTGCCGCACGTGCGCATCGGGCAGGCCGCCGACCTCGTCGTCGTCGCCCCCGCCACCGCCGACATGCTGGCCAAGGCCGCCCACGGCCTCGCCGACGACCTGCTCACCAACACCCTGCTCACCGCCCGCTGTCCGGTGGTCTTCGCGCCGGCCATGCACACCGAGATGTGGGAGCACCCGGCCACCCAGGAGAACGTGGCCACCCTGCGCCGCCGCGGCGCCGTGGTCGTCGAGCCCGCCGTCGGCCGGCTCACCGGCGTCGACACCGGCAAGGGCCGGCTGCCCGATCCGGGGGAGATCTTCGAGATCTGCCGTCGCGTCCTGGCCCGCGGCGTCACGGCCCCCGACCTCGCGGGCCGCCACGTCGTGATCAGCGCCGGCGGCACCCGTGAGCCGCTCGACCCGGTCCGCTACCTCGGCAACCGCTCCTCCGGCAAGCAGGGCTACGCCCTCGCCAAGGCCGCCGCGGCCCGCGGCGCCCGGGTCACCCTGATCGAGGCCAACACCGGCCTGCCCGACCCGGCGGGCGTGGACGTCGTCCGGGTCGGCACCGCCGTCCAGCTGCGCGAGGCGGTCCTGAAGGCCGCGGCCGACGCCGACGCGGTGGTCATGGCGGCGGCGGTCGCCGACTTCCGGCCGGCGGCCTACGCCCCCGGGAAGATCAAGAAGACCGACGACGGCGGTGCCCCGACGATCGAACTGGTCCGCAATCCGGACGTCCTCGCGGAGATCTCCGCCGACCGCGCGCTGCCCGGCCAGGTCGTGGTCGGCTTCGCCGCCGAGACGGACGACGTCCTCGCCAACGGCCGCCTGAAGCTGCGCCGCAAGGGCTGCGACCTGCTCGTCGTCAACGAGGTGGGCGAGCGCAAGACCTTCGGCTCGGAGGAGAACGAGGCCGTGGTCCTCGCCGCCGACGGTGCCGAGACCGCCGTGCCGTACGGACCGAAGGAAGCGCTGGCGGAGACGGTGTGGGACCTGGTCCTGCCCCGGCTGCGTCCCCTCTCCGGGTGATTCCGGGAGATCCGGGAGATTCCGGCAGAACGCCGCCCCGCGTCCGGAACGAGCCCCCGCGGGCCCGGTAAGTTCCGCAAACTCGGACAAAGGGCCAGCTCGGAGCCTTGATCGCCACGCAGATCACGTCATCGACCGGCCGGGAACCTGGCCACATGCCCGATCGTGACCGATAGACTGTTCTCGGAACGTCGCGGGGCGCAGCCCCCTGCCGGTCCGTAAACGATCAGCCAGCAGCCGCTGCAACCCCAGGGAGCGTTGTGTCCCGTCGTCTGTTCACCTCGGAGTCCGTGACCGAGGGTCACCCCGACAAGATCGCTGACCAGATCAGCGACACCATCCTCGACGCGCTGCTCAAGGAGGACCCCACCTCCCGTGTCGCCGTCGAGACGCTGATCACGACCGGCCTCGTGCACGTCGCGGGTGAGGTCACCACCAAGGCCTGGGCCGACATCCCGACCCTCGTCCGCAACAAGATCCTCGACATCGGGTACGACTCCTCGAAGAAGGGCTTCGACGGCGCGTCCTGCGGCGTCTCGGTCTCCATCGGGTCGCAGTCCCCGGACATCGCGCAGGGCGTCGACACGGCCTACGAGTCCCGCGTCGAGGGCGACGAGGACGAGCTCGACAAGCAGGGCGCCGGCGACCAGGGCCTGATGTTCGGCTACGCGTCGGACGAGACCCCGGAGCTCATGCCGCTCCCGATCCACCTGGCGCACCGGCTCTCCCGCCGCCTCACCGAGGTCCGCAAGAACGGGACCATCCCGTACCTGCGCCCCGACGGCAAGACCCAGGTCACCATCGAGTACGACGGCGACAAGGCCGTCCGTCTCGACACCGTGGTCGTCTCCTCGCAGCACGCCTCGGACATCGACCTCGAGTCGCTGCTCGCGCCCGACATCCGCGAGTTCGTCGTCGAGCACGTCCTGAAGGAGCTCGTCGAGGACGGCATCAAGCTCGACACGGACGGCTACCGCCTGCTGGTCAACCCGACCGGCCGCTTCGAGATCGGCGGCCCGATGGGCGACGCCGGCCTCACCGGCCGCAAGATCATCATCGACACCTACGGCGGCATGGCCCGCCACGGCGGCGGCGCCTTCTCCGGCAAGGACCCGTCGAAGGTCGACCGCTCCGCCGCCTACGCCATGCGCTGGGTCGCCAAGAACGTCGTCGCCGCGGGCCTCGCCTCCCGCTGCGAGGTGCAGGTCGCGTACGCGATCGGCAAGGCCGAGCCCGTCGGCCTCTTCGTCGAGACCTTCGGCACCCACACCGTCGAGACCGAGAAGATCGAGCACGCCATCGCCGAGGTCTTCGACCTCCGCCCGGCCGCGATCATCCGCGACCTCGACCTGCTCCGCCCGATCTACTCCCAGACCGCCGCCTACGGCCACTTCGGCCGCGAGCTGCCGGACTTCACCTGGGAGCGCACGGACCGCGTGGACGCCCTGAAGGCGGCCGCGGGCCTGTAAGCCCGGGAACCGACCGAAGGCCCGGCACCCTCAGGGGTGCCGGGCCTTCGGCGTGCCGGAGCCACTGTCGGTGCCGTCTGGTAGGTATGGGGCTGTGAGCAGCGAGGACGAGAAGGGCGGGGGGCACGAGGGGCCGGGGGAGCCCGAGCAGCTCGCGCTCATCCGGGAGACCGTGCGGAAGGCCAAGGTGCCGCGGGCCAAGCCGCGGACCTGGCGCGGGGCCGCGCTCGCCAAGGAGCTGCCCGTCGCACGGGTCGTGGTGAACAAGGGCGTGCTCCACCTCGACCAGTTCTTCGACTACGCCGTGCCCGAGGAGCTGGACGCCGCCGCGCGGCCCGGCGTGCGGGTGCGGGTGCGTTTCGGCGCCGGGGCCCACCAGGTGCGGGGCGGGCGGCGCGAGGGCGGGCGGCTCATCGACGGGTTCCTCGTCGAGCGGCGGGCCGAATCGGACTACTCCGGGCCGCTCGCCGCGCTCGCCGACGTCGTCTCGCCCGAGCCCGTGCTCGGCCCCGAGCTGCTGGGGCTCGCCCGGGCCGTCGCCGACCGGTACGCCGGAAGCCTCGCCGACGTGCTCCAGCTCGCCGTGCCGCCGCGCAACGCCCGCGCCGAGAGCAGGCCCTCGCCCGAGCCGCTGCCGTCGCCGGCCGCGCCCGCCGCGGGCAGCTGGGCGCGCTACGAGCGGGGCGCCGCGTTCCTGGAGTCGCTGGCCCGCGGCGGAGTGCCGCGCGCCGTGTGGAACGCGCTGCCCGGGCCGCACTGGGCCGAGGAGATCGCCCGCGCCGTCGCCGCGACCCTCGCGTCCGGGCGTGGCGCCCTCGTCGTCGTCCCCGACGGGCGGGCCGCCGACCGCGTCGACGCCGCCCTGACCGGGCTGCTCGGCGAGGGGCGGCACGCGCTGCTCACCGCCGAGGCCGGACCCGAGAAGCGGTACGCGCAGTGGCTCGCCGTCCGGCGCGGTGCCGTCCGGGCGGTCGTCGGCACCAGGGCGGCGATGTTCGCGCCCGTACGGGACCTCGGGCTCGCCGTCATCTGGGACGACGGCGACACCAGCCACAGCGAACCGCACGCCCCGCAGCCGCACGCCCGCGACGTCCTGCTGCTGCGCGCCGCCCACGACCGCTGCGCCTTCCTGCTCGGCTCCACCAGCTGCACCGTCGAGGCCGCCCAGCTCGTGGGCTCCGGCTGGGCCCAGCCGCTCGTCGCCGGCCGCGACCAGGTGCGGGCCGCCGCTCCCCTGGTGCGGACCGTCGGCGACACCGACCTCGCCCGCGACGAGGCCGCCCGCGCGGCCCGGCTGCCCACCCTCGCCTGGCAGGTGGTGCGCGAGGGCCTGAAGTCCGGGCCGGTGCTCGTCCAGGTGCCGCGCCGGGGTTACGTACCGCGGCTCGCTTGTGAGCGCTGCCGGACGCCCGCCCGCTGCCGGCACTGCTCCGGACCGCTGGAGGCGCCCGAGCAGCGGGAACTGCACTGCGGCTGGTGCGGGCGCGGCGCTCCCGGCTGGCACTGCGAGGCGTGCGGCTCCACCCGGCTGCGCGCCCAGGTGGTGGGCGCCCGGCGCACGGCCGAGGAACTGGGCCGGGCCTTCCCCGCCGTGCCCGTCCGCACCTCCGGACGCGACCACGTCCTGGACCGGGTCCCGGACCGGCCCGCACTCGTGGTGAGCACCCCGGGCGCCGAGCCGGTGGCCGAGGGCGGCTACGCGGCCGCGCTGCTCCTCGACGGCTGGGCCATGCTCGGCCGCCCCGACCTGCGGGCCGGAGAGGAGGCCCTGCGCCGCTGGATCGACGCCGCGTCGCTGGTCCGGGGCCAGGGTGACGGCGGAACCGTGGTCGTCGTCGCCGAGCCCACGCTGCGGCCCGTGCAGGCCCTGGTGCGCTGGGACCCCGTCGGGCACGCCCAGCGCGAGCTGGCCGAGCGGGCCGAGCTGGGCTTTCCGCCCGTCTCGCGCATGGCCGCCGTGTCCGGAACGCCGGATGCCCTCGCGGCCTTCCTCGCCGGTGCCGAACTGCCCCGGGACGCCGAGATCCTGGGACCCGTACCGCTGCCCGTGACCCGGCCCGGCGGTCCCCGCCGCCCCGGCGACACCCCACCGGGCGAGCAGTGGGACCGCGCGCTGATCCGCGTACCGCCGGGCAGCGGGGCCGCGCTCGCCACCGCCCTGAAGCGGGCGCAGGCCTCACGACTGGCCCGCGGCGGCGGCGAGCCGGTGCGGGTGCGCGTGGACCCGCCGGACATCGGCTGACGGGAGGACGACCGGCGCCGCGACGCATGCGTGGGCCGGCCGGCCGGCGCGCGGGTACGCCGGTTCGCCGGAGGCGCGGGCGCCGCGACCCGTCCGCGCGCCCCCGCGCGAAGGGCCGCCGGCATGGTGGCGGTTTCTAGGGGTCGTCGCAACACGTGGTCGTGTTGGTCAGGCCGCGAGTAGTTTATGCAGGCGCTCGGCCGGGGTTTCCCAGCCGAGCGTTTTGCGTGGGCGGCGGTTGAGCTGGTCGGCGACGGCGGCCAGGTGCTCGGGGTCGTGGACGGACAGGTCGGTGCCTTTGGGGAAGTACTGCCGCAGCAGGCCGTTGGTGTTCTCGTTCGAGCCGCGCTGCCAGGGGCTGGCGGGGTCGCAGAAGTAGACCGGGATGTCGGTGGCGAGGGTGAACTGCGCGTGGCGGGCCATCTCGCTGCCCTGGTCCCAGGTCAGGGACCGCATCAGCTGGGCGGGCAGGGTCTGGACGGTGGCGGTCAGGGCAGTCAGGACGGCCTCGGCTCCGTGGTCGCCGGGCAGGTGCAGGAGCATGACGTAGCGGGTGGCGCGTTCGACCAGGGTGCCGATCGCGGACCTGCCGTCCTTGCCGATGATCAGGTCGCCCTCCCAGTGGCCGGGAACGGCCCGGTCCTCCACCTCGGCGGGCCGTTCGCTGATCATCACCATCGGGGTGGTGAAACGCGGCTGGCGGCAGTTCGCCTGCCGCTGGGGTCTGCGGCGGGCCCGCCCGGAGCGCAGGGCGCCGGCCAGCTCGCGCCGCAGCTGACCCCTGCCCTGGACATAAAGTGCCTGATAGACGGTCTCGTGGACCACGTGCATCTCCGGCCGCTGGGGGAACTGTGTCCGCAGAGCGTGGCATATCTGCTCCGGGCTCCACTTCTCGTCCAGCATCGTCTGGACGGCGTCCCGCAGCTCGGGGTTCCGGAGGATCTTGCGGGGCTTGGGGCGGGGACGGCGGGCGTCGGCGCGGGCCTGGGCGGCGTGCGGGCGGTAGTGCCACTGGCCGCGTGTGCCGTCGGTGCGGTTGCGGCGGATCTCCCGGCTGACCGTGGACGGACTTCGGCCCAGCTCCGCGGCGATCGCCCGTACCGTGGCCTTCTCCCGCAGCCGGTCCGCGATGTGGATCCGCTCGTCCTCGCTCAGGTATCGGGACGGACCGGAAGCCGGCACCACCAGATTGATCGGTGGTACCGGCTTCCGGTTGCGTTCCCCGGAGCGGCCGTTGCGCCACTTCCGACCGGTCCGCTCATCGATGCCGACAATCCGGCACGCTTCGGTGTTGCTGTATCCCTGCCGCACGAGCCGGGAGTATGCCTCCCGCTCCCGGGACAACTTCTTACGCCCCTGCGGTGTCCGGTCCGCTCGGATCTGGAAGTCCATCGCACCCCTTGAACTGGGGTGTTGCGACAACCACTAGAACC
>NZ_SDOY01000107.1 GCF_004117935.1 Streptomyces roseicoloratus
CGCGCCGCCCGCTGCCGTGCCGCCGCGGCCCGCCACGGCACCGCGCGCCGCGAGTGCGGTGGCCGAGTGGCTCGACGCGCCGCGGCCGGAGGCGGGGCCCGGGATCTGGCGGTTCCGGCACGTGCCGCCCGGGCCCGAGGGGCCCGAACGGCTCGCGCCCGTCACCCTCGCCGGGATGCTGATCCCCGTCGCGATCGGACTGCTCGCCTGGTCCGCCTGGCGCTCCGAGGTCTTCCCGTACAAGACCGAGTTCCTGTGGCTGCTCACGCCCCGCGACTGGTGGTACCCCGCCACCACCGCCCCCGTGGACTGGCACGGCCAGGCCGCCCGCGCCATGTACGACGGCGTGTTCCTCCTCGTCCTCGTGGCCGCCATCGGCTTCCTCGGCTCCTGGCGCACGATCGTCCGGCACTACGTGGGCCGGTTCCGCACCGGCGCCCGCGCCGCGCTCGCGGGCGCCATGGCCCTCGGCACCCTCGTCCTCGTCTGGCCCGAGGCCTTCGGCCTCGACTGGGACCCGCTGCCCGTCGTGTCGCCCGTACTCGCGCTCGTCGCCCTGCTCACCGGCGGCTTCGACGTCTTCACCTCGCCCTTCGCCGTCTACACCCTCTACACGCTGATCACCCTCCTCGTCCTCTGGCCGTTCGCCCGGCTCGGCGACTGGAAGGGCCTCGTGCGGGCCCGCCGCACCGGCAAGACCGCGGCCGCCGCGGCCGCACGGGCCGCGTCCGCCGGCCCCGACGCGCCCGCCGTCCCCCGCTCCCAGTGGCCCGAGCTGCGCGAGGCGGGCGAGCGGCAGGCCGCCGAGCTGCTCGCCGCCGCCGTCGCCGACGGCCGGATGAACGACGTCGACTGCGCCCGCGTCCGGCGCGCCTGGCAGGACGCCGGCCACGACGCCGCGCGCCGCTCCGCCCTCGTCGGCACGCTGCTCCGCGAGGGCCCGGCCGCCGGAGGCCACCCCTCCGGCGACCGCGACCTGCCCGGCCGGACGGCCGCGCACGACCTGCTCCTCGGCCAGGTCCGCGTCGGGCGTTACCCGGCCGGCGAGCGCACGCCCCGCGACTACCACCAGGCCGGTCTCGCCCTCGAACCGGGCCTCCTCGGCACCTCGCTGCTCGCCGTCGGCCCCTCCGGCTCCGGCAAGACCCGCTCGCTCGTCGCCCCGGTCACCGAGTCGCTCACCCTGCAGGCCCTCGCGGGCGGCTGCTCCGTCGTCGCCGTCGCCGCGGCCGGCGCCCCGCTCGGCCCCGACGCGGCGTACGACGTCGTGATCCGGCTGGGCGACCCGTCCTCGCCGTACGACCTCGACCTCTACGCGGGCGCGACCGACCCCGACGAGGCCGCCGCCTTCCTCGCCGAAGGGCTCGTCGGCGACGTGGACGGCGTGGAGACCCGCCGCGCCGCCACCGTCATCGCCCAGCTCATCGGCCCCTACCGGGCCGCGTACGGCCGCTTCCCCACCGTCCCGGTGCTCCGCGAACTCCTGGAGGCCCGCCCCGAGACCCTGCGGACCCTGCTCGACCTGCTGCCCGAGGACGCCTCGGCCCAGACGATGCGGCGCGAACTGGAGTCCCGGATCCGCCAGGTCGGCACCGCCACCGACCTCGGTCCGGTCCTCGCCGACCGCCTCTCGGCGCTCGACCGGCCGGTGTTCGCCGAATTCTTCGGCGGCGGCGCCGACGGAAGCCGCCCGTTCTCGCTGCGGGCCGTCGCCCAGCACCCCGTACGGGTACGGATCGGCCTGCCCGACGGTGCCCACGAGGAGGCCGCGCGGCTCCTCAACCGGCTGCTGCTCGCCCAGTTCCAGTCCGTCGTACGGGACCGGGGGCGCTCCGCGCGCGGCCACTTCGCCTGCCTGGTCCTCGACGACGCCGCCGGCGCGCTCACCGCCGGGACCGTACGGGCCCTGCAGCGGCTGCGCCCGCAGAACGCCGGTGTCGTCCTCGCCCTCCGTACCCTCGCGGAGGTGCCGGCCGCGCTGCACGGGCCGCTGCTCGCGGTGGTCGGCTGCCGGATGGCGTTCGCGGGCATCCCCAACTGGGACGGCCGGGCCTTCGCCGAGGCGTGGGGCACGGAGCGGGTCGAGACCACCGAGGTCGCCCACCACACCGTCTTCGCCGACCAGCCGATGACCCGGGCCTTCCACGCCCTCCGCAAGCTGATGACCGGCAAGGCGGTCACGACGGAGGCGGTGACGGTGCGCGAGGTCGAGCGCGAGCGCTGGTCGGCCTCCGACCTCGCCCACGCCGTGCCGCCCGGCCACGCCGTCCTGTCCCTCACCCACGTCGGCGGCGAGCGCACCCCGCCGCTCCTGGTGGACCTGCGCGGCTGAGGAGGGAAGCAGGGAGGCCGGGCCCGTACGGGCGGGGGGCGGGGCCCGGTGCGGGCTGGCAGAATCGGGGACACGCCGCCCCCACCGGCGGCCGCCTCCCCGCCCGACGCACCCCCCACCCCGACGGCGTCACCCTCCCCAGAACCTCAAAGGTCCGACGGTCCCCAATGCCGCCCACCCTCGCCTCGCTCGTCCAGCACTCGGCGCTCAAGCTCACCGTCCGTGCCGGTGAGGACCGCCTCGACACCCCCGTGCGCTGGGCGCACGTCAGCGAGCTCACCGATCCCGTCCCCTACATGGAGGGCGGCGAACTGCTGCTCACCACCGCCCTCACCCTCGACGCCGAGGACCCCGAGGCGATGGGGCGCTACGTGCGCCGACTGCTCGGCGCCGGTGTCGTCGGGCTCGGCTTCGCCGTCGGCGTCAACTACGAGGACATCCCGGCCGCGCTGCTCGAAGCGGCCCGCGAGGAGCACCTGCCACTGCTCGAAGTGCCGCGGCGGACGCCGTTCCTCGCCATCAGCAAGGCCGTGTCCGCCGCCATCGCCGCCGACCAGTACCGGGCGGTGACCGCCGGTTTCGAGGCGCAGCGCGAACTGACCAGGGCCGCGCTCGCCGAGGGCCCCGACGCCGTCGTCGCCCGGCTCGCCGCGCACGTCGACGGCTGGGCCGCGCTGTACGACACCTCCGGCACCGTGCTCGCCGCCGCGCCCGAGTGGGCGGCCCGCCGGGCCGCCCGGCTCACCTCCGACGTGGAACGGCTCCGGGAACGGCCCGCGCCCGCCAGCGCCGTCGTCGGCGGCACGGACGACCGGGTCGAGCTGCAGTCGCTCGGCTCCGGGCGCCGGGTGCGCGGCGCCCTCGCCGTCGGCACGGGCGCGCCCCTCGGCACGGCCGAGCGCTACGCCGTGCACTCCGCGATCGCCCTGCTCACCCTCACCACCGAACGCTCGCGCTCGCTCCAGGCCGCCGAGCAGCGGCTCGGCGCGGCGGTGCTGCGGATGCTGCTCGCCGGTCAGCCGGACCACGCGCGCGGCGTGGCGGGCGACCTGTACGGCGGGCTGCTCGACGCGCCGTTCCGGCTGCTGATCGCGGAGCCGGCCGCCTCGGCCGAGCCGAAGGAGGGCGAGCCGCCGCTCGCGGCGTTCGCCGAGACGCTGGAGGCCGCGGCGGCGCGCGCGGGCGAGTCGGTGCTGACCGTGCCGGAGGGCCCGGAGGGCGGGGAACGGCTGGTGGTCCTGGCCGGTGACGCGGGAGCGGTGGTCACCGCGTGCGCGGCGTACGCGACGCGGGAGGCGGAGGACGCCGGCCTGGTGGTGGGGCTCTCGGCCCCGACCGGTCCGATCGCCGCGGCCGCCGCGTACAAGCAGGCCGAGCAGGCGCTGTCGGTGGCCCGGCGGCGCGGTCGCGCGCTGGTCGAGCACGAGGAGCTGGCGTCCGGCTCGGTCCTGCCGCTCCTCGCCGACGACGCGGTCCGCGCCTTCGCCGACGGGCTGCTGCGGGCCCTGTACGAACACGACGCGACCGGCCGCGGCGACCTGGTGGCCTCCCTGCGCGCCTGGCTCTCCCGCCACGGCCAGTGGGACGCGGCCGCCGCCGACCTGGGCGTCCACCGCCACACCCTGCGCTACCGGATGCGCCGCGTGGAGGAGATCCTCGGCCGCTCGCTGGACGATCCGGACGTCCGGATGGAACTGTGGCTGGCCCTGAAGACGACGGGCGCGGACGGCGGCGGGCAGTCCTAGATGAATGAGTCCGATGTTTTCAGTGGTCGTAGGCGATCAGTGAGCGTTTGACTGCGGCGCCGGTGGTCCAGTTGTGCCAGATGCCGGCGGCCAGGGCGAGGAGTCGTTGTCCGGTGCGGGCGAAGACACCGGCCGGGGTTCTGCCGCCGTGGTGTTCGAGGCTGAGCTGGCCTTTGAGGGTGTCGATGACGGCCTCGATCCACTGTCGGACCCGGGCGATCTTCCCGTGCCGGACCGGTTCGTCCTTGCGGTCCGGCCGCACGAGGTGGGCGCCGAGGCGCTCGCTGACGAAGGTCTCGAACTCCTTCCCGGCAAAGCCCTTGTCGGCGAGGATCACCTGCCCTTGGCGGACGAGGTGGTGGTCGTGTTCGAGCAGGGCGGCCATCACCTCCCGCTCGCCGATCTTCGGGTTGGCCAGACACCAGGTGACGGGCATGCCCTCGGCGGTGGTGACCAGGTAGAGCCGGAAGCCCCAGAAGAAGCGGGAGTGGCTGCGGCAGTAGCCGTATCCGCAGTGCCCGGCCAGTTCGGAGCGTTTGACGGTCTCGCGGGAGGCCGCGCAGGGCAGCGGGGTGGAGTCGATCAGCCGCAGGTCGTCGTTCCAGGTCGGCACCTGCCGGGCCAGTGCCTCGATCACCTGGCTGATCAGCGGACCTGCGGCGTTGAGGCGCTTGTTGTAGGCGGACTGCTGGGGCAGGTAGCGGAACAGGTGTCCCAGCCGGGCATGCGCGAAGCGGATCCAGTGCCGGGCCGAGGGGAAGCCGAGCAGGACCTGGGCGACGGCCAGGCACAGCAGTTCGGCGTCCGTGAGTTTCGGGGGTCGCCCGATCCGGCGACAAGGCGCCACATGGTCGTCGATGAACACGTACA
>NZ_SDOY01000108.1 GCF_004117935.1 Streptomyces roseicoloratus
CCGGTGGAAGACGCCGACCGGACCCGAGGCGAAGACCTCGAGCCGGCCGTCGCCGTTGGCGCCCACGGCGATGTCCTTGCCGCCACCGCCGAACGCCTCCCAGCCCGACCAGGCACCGGAGGGCTGGAGCTGGTAGCGGTGCTGGAAGACGTCGCCGTTGATCGCGAACAGTTCGAGGCGACCGTCCGCGTTGGGCCCGATGGCGAGTTCGGCCCCGCCGGGTCCGCCCAGGGACTCCCACTCCGACCAGGCGCCGTTCTTGCTCGTCTGCCAGGCGTGGTGCACGCCGTCGGCCCCCGCCGCGAACACTTCGAGCCGTCCGTCGGCCGACTTCGCCGACACGACGCGGCCGGATTCGACGGGATGCGTCAGCGGTGCGGGCCGGGGGCCGCTGCCGGGCACGCAGGGCAGCACCACGCCGCCCTCGGCGAGGTACGGCTCGGGGTCGATGCCGTACGTGGCGGACGGGTCGCCCCAGATCCGCAGGTGGAGGTGGGGGCCCGTCGAGTTGCCCTCGGAGCCGATCAGGGCGATCTGCTGACCGGCGACGACGTGGTCGCCCACGAACACGTCGCGCCTGACCATGTGGCCGTACTCGGAGATCCTGCCGTCGGGGTGCTGGATGCGGATCCACTGGCCGTAGCCGGGCTCGTATCCGGAGATGGTGACCTCGCCGTCGCCCACGGCGTGGATCGGCGCCCCGTGCGCGCCGCCGATGTCCACGCCGTTGTGACCGCTGTGGTAGTGCTGGGTGACGGGACCCGCGGCCGGGCACGCGACGGCGGAGCCGAGGACCCGCGCGGGCGGCCGGAGGGGTGTCAGGGCGTCGGCCGGGGACGCGAGGAGTCCCGGCGCCAGGGCCGCGGTGGCGGCGAGCAGGACGCGCAGCGCGCGTCGGGGAAGACGGAGAGGCACGCGACGTCCTCCCGTCACGCCTTGCGCAGGCGGGCGACGACGCCGTTGATGTCCCGCTCCAGCAGGTCCCGGCGCACGTAGTGGCCGCCGGACACCTCGTGCGAGTCGTGCGGGATGCCCACGCGGTCGAGGTTTGCCTTGAACTCGCGCTGCGTCTCGAGGACCACGCTCTCGTTGGCGTAGCCCTGGATGTCCTCGGGGCTGGTGCCGGCGACGAGGAAGACCCGCTTGTGCCGGTAGCTCTCGATGCGCTGGATCGGGTTGTCGGCGCTGACCCGGGCCTCGTCCCAGAACGGCATGCCGTAGACGCTGCCGCCGTTGAGTTCCACGGCGGCCGAGGACAGGTTGGCCCAGTGGGTGACCGCGCCGTTGGCGCCGCGCAGGCTGGCGGGGCCGGAGTGGGCGCTGACGGAGGCGAAGTGGCCGTAGTACTTGGCCGCGTACTTCAGCGCGCCGAAGCCGCCCATGGAGAACCCGGAGACGGCTCGGCCGTCGTACTCGGCGTACGTACGGAAGTTGGCCTCGACCCACGGCAGCAGCTGCGCCATGTGGAAGTGCTCCCAGTTGCGGGGGCCGGCGTTGGAGCTGACGGGGTTGGAGTACCAGCCGGCGCGTCCGCCGTCGGGCATCACGACGATGAGGCGCTTGCCCGCGGTCAGGCCCCGGATGTCGTGGTGGGCGTCGAAGGTGATGAAGTCCTCGAGTCCGCCGTGGAGGAGGTAGAGCACGGGGTAGGTGCGTCCGCTCCAGTGGTAGTCGTCGGGCAGCAGCACGTTGACACCGGGGTCCCAGCCGATGGCGTCGGTCCGGAAGCGGTAGTACCACATCCGGGGGTCGTTCTCGTTGCGGTCGACGATGTGCAGGCCGAAGCCGTCGCCGGCCGCCGCGGCCGTCGGCGCCGCCGCGAGCACGCCGCCGGCGCCCAGCGCCAGGGCGGCGCTGAGCCCGCCGGCGGACTTGAGGATGTTCCTGCGGGAGGGGTGGTGCGCGGTCAACGTGACCTCCAGGGAAGACGCGTGGCGAGACCGGTCCCGGCGCCGTGGGACGGCCGGTTCGGAAGGTAGCGACGCGGCTCCCCGGCGGAGAACCCGGAACCTTACGGACTGACAGCGACGGCCCGTGTGGGGTAGGAGGTGTCGCGCGGCGAGGTTCCGGGAGTCGCGCGCGCGAGGCCGGAGCGCGTGCCGTCCGCCCTCGCCGACGGCTCACCTGCCGTTCGGGCTCGTCGACGCCTCACCTGCCGTTCGGGCCCGTCGACGGCACGTGGGCGGGCGCGCCCCTTCCCCGCCGCTTCCCCCTTCCCCTGCCGGCTGCCACGCCCGCCTGTCCGAGGAACGCGTGCGGGCTGGCTACGGAACGCGCTCCGGCTCCGGCTCCGCCAGGCTCCCGCGCTCCGGCTTCGGCTCCGGCTCCGGCAGGCTCGTGGGCTCCGCCCCGTGGCTCTCCGGCGCGCCGAACCACGCCACCGCGACGGCGCCCGTCACCGCCAGGACGAAGCCGAGGACGGCCAGCCAGGCGAAACCGGGGCGGGAGGCGTCGCCGAGCCACCACACGCCGATCATCCCGGGCAGCACGGTCTCGCCGACCACGAGCGCCGCCGTCGCCCCGTTCACCGAGCCGATCTGCAGCGCGATCGTGTGGAGGTACATTCCGCCGACGCCGGCGACGAGGATCGCGTACAGCGCCGGGTCCGTCAGGAGCGCGGCCGGGTCGAAGGGGTCGATGCCGTTCAGGATCCGCACGCCGACACCGAGCGCGCCGAAGCCGAGACCTGACAGGAGGCCCGCGAGGATCGCCGCCCGGGCGCCGAGCACCCGTACGAGGACCGTGCCGCCGACCATCAGCACCAGGGACACCGCGAGCAGCCACCAGTGCGTCGCGATCGGGGTGTGTCCGCTGCCCTCCGGACCGGCGGCGCTCGCCAGCAGCACGAGGGCCGAGCAGACCACGCCGATCGAGGTCCACTCCGCGCGGGTCAGCCGGATGCCGAGCATCCGCACGCTGAGGACGGCCGTGATGACCAGGTTGGCGCTGATCACGGTCTGGGAGAGGAACAGGGGCAGCAGGCGGGCGGCGAGCGCGCCGAGGCCGAAGCCGACGAAGTCCAGGATCGTGCCGACGATGAACTCCCAGGTCATCGCGGCTTTCGCGGTCGACGACAGGCTCGGCCCGCCGTGCTGGGTGGTCTGGCCCGCCGCGGCGGCCTCGCGCCGGGCGGACCTGCGGGAGCCGACGGCCTGCAGGACGGATCCCGTGCCGTAACAGATCGAGGCGGCGACGGCGGTCAGCAGTCCTATGAGCACAAGCAGGTCCCTTCACACGCTGGGGGTCGGTCCGCCCAGTTCGTTCTCCGCTTGCCAGACGTCGGATCGGCCCTCCGCGTTGCCTCCGCCCGCCCGAAGCCACCCGCGCCGCCCCGGCCGGCCCCGCACTCGCCCCGAGCCCTCCGCCCCGGCCGGACCTCACCGCGCCCCGAGCCCTCGCCCCGGCCCGCCCTCACCGCGTTCGGACCCGCCGCTCACGCGTTCGGGCCCGTCGCGGTGGCCCGTCGGGCGCGCGGCGCACACGCTGGGTGGGTCACGGTCCCCCACGCCTTCGAGGAGCCGGCCGATGGACCCGACCGCGTACCGGTACGACGATCTCAGCGCCCTGGTGATCAACTGCACCCTCAAGCGGTCGCCGGAACGGAGTCACACCCAGGGTCTGATCGACATCAGCACCGGCATCATGGAGCGCCAGGGCGTCCGGGTCGACGTGCTCAGGGCGGTGGACATCGACATCGCGACCGGTGTCTGGCCGGACATGACGGAGCACGGCTGGGAGACCGACGAGTGGCCGGTCGTCTACTCGAAGGTCATGGCCGCCGACATCCTCACGCTGGCCGGGCCCGTATGGCTGGGCGACAACTCCTCGGTCATGAAGCAGGTCGTCGAGCGGCTCTACGCCTGCTCGTCGATCCTCAACGAGGCCGGCCAGTACGCCTACTACGGCCGTGTGGGCGGCTGCCTGATCACCGGCAACGAGGACGGCGCCAAGCACTGCGCGATGAACGTCCTGTACAGCCTCCAGCACCTCGGATACGTCATTCCGCCGCAGGCGGACGCGGGCTGGGTCGGCGAGGCCGGCCCGGGCCCGTCGTACCTCGACCCCGGCTCCGGCGGGCCGGACAACGACTTCACGAACCGCAACACGACCTTCATGACCTGGAACCAGCTCCACCTGGCGAGGATGCTCAAGGACTCCGGCGGCATCCCCGCCCACGGAAACCAGCGCTCCGAGTGGGACGCCGGCTGCCGGTTCGACTTCGAGAACCCCGAGCACCGCTGAACTGTGTCGTGGCGCCCTGACGCCTGGCGCCTGGCGCCTGGCGCCGCGGCGTCAGGCATCAGGGCGTCCGGGCCTCAGGGCGTCCGGGCCTCAGGCGAGGTCGCGGTGGCGGCCCACGCCGGTGGAGAAGAGGTAGAGCGCGGGCAGGAGGGCGGCCGCGCAGACGGTCCAGAGCGCGGCGTGGGCGCCCGCCCAGGTGGCGAGGAGGCCGGCGGTGAGCGCGCCGAGCGGCAGCGCGCCCCAGGAGACGAAGCGGACCGTGGCCATCACGCGGGACAGCAGTTCCGGGGGCGACTGCGTCTGCCGGTAGGTGCGGGTGGTGATCGATCCGATGACGCTGCCGAAGGCGAAGCCGGCGTGCCCCAGGGCGAACCAGTACGCGTCCCCCGCCGACGTGGTCAGCGGGGCGAGCAGGAGCAGCGCGCCGCCGGCCAGATCGGCGACGATGACGCCCCGCGCGGTGCCGAGGCGCGTGGTCACGCGGACCGCGACGGCGGCGCCGACGAGCGCGCCGACCCCGTCCATGGCGAGGACGAGACCGAGCTGTACGGAATCGAGACCGGCCTCACGGACCAGGTAGACGGGGGTGAGGGCGAGGAGGGCCGCGTTGAGGAAGTTGGCGGCGGTCGCCCAGATCATGCAGGGGCGCATGACCGGGTGCCGGGTGACGTACCGCCAGCCCTCGCGCATCAGCCGGAGCGCGCTCTCGCCGGTGCGGGGCGCGGGGCGGGTCTCGGGGAGGGTGCGCAGGAGCACGGCGGAGGCCAGGTAGCTGAAGGCGTCCACGACGAGCGCGCCGACCGGGCCCGTCGCCCCGATCAGGACGCCGCCGAGGGAGGGGCCGCCGGTGTCGGTGACGGCGTACGTGCCGGACATGACGCTGTTGCGGGCGGCGAGCTGCCGGGCCGGGACGACGGCGGGCAGGAAGGTCGAGTTGCCGATGTCGAACAGCACGGTCGCCGCGCCGGTGACGAGCGCCGCGCACAGCAGGTGCGGATAGGTGAGGGTGCCGATCCACCAGGCGAGCGGCAGCGAGCCGAGCGCCGCGAACCGTACGAGGTCGAGCGTGACCTGGAGTCCGCGCAGCGGCACGCGCTGTGCGAGGACGCCCGCCGGGAGGCTGAGCAGCAGCCAGGAGACCTGGCCGGCGGCGGCGAGCAGGGCGACCTGGAAAGCGGTGGCGTCCAGGACGGTGAGGGCGACGAGCGGCAGGGCGAGGGCGGTGACGGCGGTGCCCGCTCCGCTGACGGTGGCGGCGGCCCAGAAGCGCCAGAAGACGCCCGGCGACGAGGTCTCCCGTTCGTCGTCGCGTCGTTCGTGCCGCTGTATCGCCTGTGTTCCGCTCATGCGCGCCCACCCCGGATTGTTAGTCTCTTTTGGGAACTCACTCGTTGCGAGTGAGTTTCTATACGGAACCGACCTGATGGCGCAAGATGGGTCCCGACGGACGGCCGCCGTGCGCGCGGAAGGGGAGACGGAGCGATGAGGTCGATTCCCGAGCGGGACGCCGCCTGTGCGATCGCGCAGGCCGCCGCGGTGGTCGGCGACTGGTGGAGCCTGCTCCTGATCCGGGAGACCGCCCGGGGGCACCACAGGTTCGACGCGCTCCAGGAGGAGCTGGGCATCTCCCGGAAGGTGCTCACCGAGCGCCTGACACACCTCGTGGAGACGGGGGTGCTGGAGAAGGTCCCGTACCAGGAGCGGCCGACGCGGTACGAGTACCGGCTGACCGAGAGCGGCCAGGGGCTGCTGCCGGTCCTGCTGTCGATGCAGGACTGGGCCGATCGCTGGCTCCTCGGAGACGGTTCTCTCACCGGCACCGCCGACGAGGCGGGCACGGAGGCACAGCGCGTCGCCGACCTCGCGGGCCGGCGCCTGCCGCGCCTGCGCCTGCCCGGTCACCGCGACGGCGCGCCGGTCGACCCGGTGGCCGACGCGACGGCCACCGTCCTGTTCTGCTATCCGGCGACCGGGAGCCCCGGCCCCCTGCCGGAAGGCTGGTCACGCATCCCCGGCACGGTCGGCTGCACGCTGGAGAACCGGCTCTTCCGGGACGCCTACGAGGACTTCCGCGCCGCGGGCGCGGAGGTGCGCGGCGTCAGCACCCAACGCCCGGACGAGCAGCGCGTGTTCGCGACCGAGGAGGACATCCCCTTCACCCTCCTCTCCGACGTCGACCTCCGCCTCGCCGCCGCTCTGCGCCTGCCCACCTTCCGCGCGGGACAACTCCTGCGCCTGAAACGGGCCGTGCTGGTGCTCGACCGCGACGGCACGGTGCGGCACGCCCGCTTCCCGGTGACGGACATCCCGGCGGCGGTGAGCGAGGCCCTGACGGAGGTACGGCGCCTGGCGGCGGACGACTGACCCGTTGTCTCCGCGCCCGCGCCGACCCCGTCGCGGCATGGGTGGTCACGGCGTCGCTCACCTCTCGGTGTGCCACCACGCGCAACCCCGTTTCCGGGGAGCGGGATGCCCGTCACGCCCTCCGGACGAGGGCAGGAGTCCACTGGCTCGCAGCGGTGGGACGGGCCCCTGACCGGCTTCCTCGACAGCCGTCCCCGACCTCCGGTCAGCACCCCTTCCCTCCACGGCTCCCGCCCGGCCTCCACCCCGTTTTGGTTCTTCGGACGATCATCCCTACGATCCTCCGATGATCACGAGAAAACGGCTGGCGACCGGTGCCTGCGCGCTGCTCGCCGCGCTGACCGTCGGGCTCCTCCCGGCCACCACCACCGCCACCGCCGACAGCGGACCCGCCGCCACGGACTCCGCCAAGGAGCCGCCCAAGGTCGAGCTGGTGCTCGACGTCAGCGGCTCCATGCGGGCCCGCGACATCGACGGCCAGTCCCGCATGTCCGCGGCCAAGCAGGCCTTCAACGAGGTCCTGGACGCCGTCCCGCAGGAGGTGCGGCTGGGCATCCGCACCCTCGGCGCGGACTACCCGGGCCAGGACCGCAAGCGCGGCTGCCAGGACACCCGCCCGCTCTACCCGGTCGGCCCGCTCGACCGGACCGAGGCCAAGACCGCCGTGGCCACCCTCGCCCCCACCGGTTGGACGCCCATCGGCCCGGCGCTGCTCGGCGCCGCCGAGGACCTCGAGGGCGGCGACGCCACCAAGCGGATCGTGCTCATCACGGACGGGGAGGACACCTGCGCCCCGCTCGATCCGTGCGAGGTCGCCCGCGACATAGCGGCCAAGGGCATCCATCTGGTCATCGACACCCTCGGGCTCGTCCCCGACGCCAAGACCCGCCGCCAGCTGATGTGCATCGCCGAGGCCACCGGCGGCACCTACACCTCGGTGCACCGCACCAAGGAGCTGTCCGGGCGCGTGCGGCAGCTCGTCGACCGTGCCGCCGACCCGGTCGTCACGCCGGTCGCCACCGACGGGGCCGAGCGCTGCGCCGACGCGCCGGTCCTCAAGCCCGGCCTGTACGCCGACCGGCAGGTCATCGGCACCCACCGCTGGTACCGGGTCGACGTGCTGCCCGGCCAGGAACTGCGCGCCTCGGTCAGCGTCTCCGCCGACCGCGCCGTCAACGACGACTACGGCGTGCTGCTGCGCGCGGTGACCCTGCACGGGCGCGAGATCGTGCGCGGCTCCGAGGCGGGCGACGGGCGCACCGACGTCATCTCGACCGGACTGCGCTACCCGAAGAAGGACGACGAGGAGGCGATGGACGACGACACGAAGCCCGCCGCCGAGCCCGTCTGTCTCCAGGTCAGCAACTCCTTCTCCGCTCCCCCGTCGGTGAAGACCACGCCCGGTATGCCCGTCGAGCTCGCGATCGACGTCGTCGACGGCCCCGGCTCCGCCTCCGACGTCGCCTCCTTCGGCCTCGGCCGCGGCTGGTGGCTGCTCGGCGCCCTGGCGCTCGCCGGGTTCCTCGGCGGCCTCGTCTGGGGCTGGCTGTCCCGCTGGCGCATCGCCGTCTGGAGGACCCACTGATGCGTACCGTACGCAGACTTCTCACCGCCGTCGCGCTCGCGGGCGCCGCGCTGCTGGGCCCGGCCGCCACGACCGGACTCGCCGACACGGCGACGCCCGCCCCGAGCGGCAGCGCGAGCGGCGACGCCGCGGCGCAGGCCGGGCCGACCGAGGCCGGCACCTCCTTCCGTACCGCCGCCTTCTTCCGGCAGGAGCAGCAGGCCACCGCGCAGGCGTCCACGGGCGACTACCTGTACTGGGTCTTCCCCGCCGACGCCGGCGGGCGACCGACCGTCACCGCGACCGTCACGCTTCCCGAGACCGCGCTGCGGCACGGCTCGTCGACCTGGCGGATCGACGTGTACGACGGGCTGCGCAGGCGTCAGCCGTGCATGTACGGCATGCAGTCCCGGGTCGCGGCCAGGGAGGTCGCGACCGTGGAACTCGCCTGCACCCTGCGGCCGGTGCGGGCGTCGGCGGACACCTGGTCCCAGGACCCGCTGCCGGGCAGCTACTTCGTCCGGCTGACCGCGACCGCGCTGCCCGAGGAGGACTCGGGCCAGCCGTTCTCGGTGCGCGTCGGGGTGGCCTCCCGTGACACCGGCGGGGCGTACGCGACGGACGGCGCGCTCGCCGTGCCGCTGGTGCCCGGGGCGACGACGCCGGAGACGGTGGAGGCCCTGGCGCCCGAGGACGGCTGGTCCTCCGGCTGGTGGTCCGACCGCTGGCTGTGGACCGCCGCCGGCGGCGTGCTCGCCGCGCTCGCGGGCATCGGCGGCTACGTGCTGACGCGGGGCGCCGGCCGCCCGTCGCGGGTCCCGCCGGCCGCCTGACGTCCGGTGTCCGACGCCTGACCCCGTCGTGGGTTCACGGGCCGGCCCTCTGCCGCCGCGGCGGCAGGGGGCCGGCCCGTTCGTCCGCCCTGGCCGTCAGCGTCCGCCGGGGCGGACCAGACCCGTCTCGTACGCGTGGACCGCGGCCTGGGTGCGGTCGCGCAGCGACAGTTTGGCGAGGATCCGGCCCACGTACGTCTTCACGGTCTGCTCGGCGACCACCAGCCGGGCGGCGATCTCCGCGTTGGACAGGCCGTGCGCGATGAGCGTGAGCACCTCGGTCTCGCGTTCGGTCAGGGTGCCGAGGCGGTCCATCAGCGGGGCGCGCGGGGCGTCGCTCAGCCGGGAGAACTCGGCGATCAGCCGCTTGGTGACGTGCGGTGCGAGCAGCCCGTCGCCGCGGGCCACCACCCTTACCGCGTCGGCGAGTTCCTCGGCGGACGCGTCCTTGAGGAGGAAGCCGGAGGCGCCGGCGCGCAGCGCCTCGTAGACGTACTCGTCGAGGTCGAAGGTGGTGAGGACGAGGACCTTGACCCTGGCGTCGGCGGGCGCGGTGAGGAGGCGGGTGGCCTCGATGCCGTCCGTGCCGGGCATGCGGATGTCCATGAGGACGACGTCGGGCGCGAGTTCGGCGACCTTGGCGACGGCGTCGGCCCCGTCGACGGCCTGGCCGACGACCCGGATGCCGGGTTCGGCGTTCAGCAGGACCGTGAAGCCCTGCCGGACCATCATCTGGTCGTCGGCGATGAGCACCCTGATGTCGCCGGTGCCGTCGTGGGTCATGAACCGTCCTTGGGGTCGAGGGGTGCGGGCAGGGTGGCGGTGACCTCCCACCCGCCGCCGGGCACGGGTCCCGCGGCGAGTTCGCCGCCGAGCATGGCGGTGCGTTCGCGCATGCCGAGCAGTCCGTGGCCGGGTTCGGTGCGGGGGCCGGTGCCGGCCGGGCGGGCCGGGGCGGTGTTGGTGATCCGTACGGTGAGTCCGTCGCGGTGGTAGTGGGTGCGCACCGTGGCCCGGGCGCCGGGCGCGTGGCGCATGGCGTTGCTCAGGGCCTCCTGCACGATGCGGTACGCGGAGAGTTCGGTGCCCGGGGAGAGCGGCCGGGGCTCGCCGCGTGACTCGGCGGTGACGTCGAGGCCGGCGGCGCGGACGTTCGCGAGGAGGTCGCCGAGCCGCTCCAGGGTGGGCTGCGGGGCGTGCCGTGCGCCGGCGGCGCGGCCGTCCGTGCCGTGCTCGTCGGCGCCGTCGCCGCGCAGCACGCCGAGGACGCGGCGGAGTTCGGTGAGCGCGTCGACGGCGTTCTGCCGGATGCCGGCCAGGTTCTCGCGCAGCTCGGGCGACGGGTCGGCGACCAGGTGCGGGGCGACCTGGGCCTGGATGGAGATGACGGACATGTGGTGGGCGACGACGTCGTGGAGTTCGCGCGCGATCCGGCCGCGTTCCTCCAGGAGGGCGCGCCGGGCGCGTTCCTCGGCGGTCAGCTCCTCCTGCTCGACGAGGCGGGTGCGCGAGACGCGGGCGGCGCGCAGCGAGCAGCCGATGACGGTCGCGACGGCGAAGGCGAGGGCGCCCTGGAGGAGGGTGACCGGTCCGGGGACGGGGTGCGGGAAGGCCGCGCCGATGCCCGTGAGCACGGAGATCCCGAACGCGGCGGCGGCCGCGGTGGGGCGCACCCGCAGGGAGAGCAGGAGCAGCACCAGGGTGTGCAGGGCGATGGCCGGGACGCTCCACGGCCATGCGCCGCCGAAGACCGCCGAGGTCAGCGCGGCGGTGAGGGTGAGTGCCGCCGTGGAGACCCACAGGGCGGCGGCGGGCCGGCTGAGCGCGAGGACGGGGGCGGCGCTCTGGAGGACGACGAGCAGGGAGACGGCGCCGGTGGCGGGCTGCATGACGCTCTCGTAGTGGTTCTGGTCCCAGATGCCCATGAGGACGCAGAACAGCACGATGTGCCCGTGGGCGAGCCGCCCGAGGTGGCGGTGGCGGGGCAGCGGGTCGCGGCGCCCGGGCCGTAGGTCGGCGCGTATGACGCCGGGTGCGGCGCGCAGCGCGCTCTCCCATCGCGCCGTGTCTCTGACCACTGCGTTCCCCCCGCTGGTGTCGTCCTGGGACCACAGCCTAGGCATGTCGGGTCTCCCTGTGGGTTCCGGGCCGCCCACTGAGGGTGCGGGCCGTGCGGGTGGTGCGTTCGTAGGTGTGGAAGGCGGCCGCGCAGACGAGCAGCGCGGCGGCGAAGAGCGGCAGCCAGCCGAGCCGGGCGAGGACCCAGTCGTGGCCGTCGGGGACGGTGTGCAGTCCGGTGAGCGGCGGGTGGCCGAGTCGGTCGGCGGTGAGCAGTCCGCCGGCGGTGACGGCGATCATCGCGGTCTGGTGCCACAGGAAGACCGTCATGGCGCCGAGGTTGAGCGCGGCGACGGCCGCCCAGGCGACGGGTCGGCGCAGGGCGCGGCGCAGGGGGCCGAGCAGCAGGACGGCCGCTCCGCACTGGGCGAGGCCGAAGGTGACGGCGGCGAGCGTGGGCGGGTTGAGGTTGGAGACCGGGGCTCCGGGCACGCCGACCATCGAGCCGGGGTATCCGGCGAATGCGACCAGGAGGGCCGTCGTGGCGGCGCCGCCGAGCAGCAGGGTCCAGGCGGTGGCCGGGGCGAGCGGCGGGCGGCGGGCGAGCAGGGCGCCGAGGCAGTACGGCACGAGCCAGCCGGCCGGCAGGTTGAGCCAGCCGAGCGGGTCGGGTCCGTCGAGGCCGAAGCGGATGACGTCGACGTGGAGGACGACGGCGAGCGGCCACAGCGGGTGGACGCGGGCGACGAGCGGGGTGGCCGCGGTGAGGGCGGCGAGGACGAGCAGGAACCACAGCGGTGACAGCACGAGCTTCCCGAGCGTGTGCAGCGTCTGCCAGGGCACGCCGGAGCCGAGCATGACGGTGCTCGCGACCGCCCAGACCGCGAGCAGCGGGACGACGGGCCGGAAGAACCGGCCGAGCCGGGCTGCGATCCACCGGCTGTTGCTCTCGCCGCGGGCGCGGGCGGCCGCGTGACCGCGGGCGGCGACATGTCCGCCGACGAAGAAGAAGACGGCGAGGGTCTGGAACGCCCAGGACACCGGGGTGAGTTCGGGCAGGTGGCCGAGCGGGCTCTCGACGCGCAGGGTGCCGCTGTCGGCGACCAGGGCGGTGACGAGCCAGTGGCCGAGGACCACGCCCAGGATCGCGAGGGCGCGCAGGGCGTCGAGGGCCCGGTCCCGGCCGGGCGGGGTGGCGTCGGTGACGCGGCGGACGAACTCACGCATCGGCGGGCTCCTGTCCGGCGACGATGTGGGCGAGGTTCTTCAGCGGTACGGATCCGGGGGCGAGGTAGTCGCTGTGGCCGCCGTCGCCGGTGGCGAAGCGACGGGCGCCGAAGGCCGGGTCCATCGGGTCGGTGCCGAAGCCGAGTTCGGTGCCGGGGAGCAGCGGGACGCGGACGTGCGGCACCTCGGCGATCCAGTCGCCGCCGGAGCGTCCGGCCCAGACGACGGCGCGGGTGTGCAGCTCGGTGACGTGGTCGGAGCCGGTGCCGGGGCTGCCGTAGAGGACGATCGCGTCGGCGGCCGTCCCGGCGGCGGCGCGGGCGCAGACGACGGAGCCGTAGGAGTGGCAGAGCAGGGTGATGCGGGCCTGCGGCCTGATCCGGTGGATCTCGTCGACGAAGGAGCGGAGCGCGGGTGCGGCCTGGTCGGCGCGGCCGGGTGTGAGGGAGGCGGCGCTGCCGGTGCCGGGCGTCCGGTAGCCGAGCCAGGCGAGCACGGCCGTACGGGAGTCCGGCGCGCGGCGGAGCTCGGCCTGGAGGGCCAGCGCTCCGGCGCGGAAGCGGCCGTAGTGGTCGAGGCCGGTGTCGGCGCCGGGGACGAGGACCGCGATCCGCTCGGCGCGGGCGAGGTCGCCGACGGTCTCCGCGCCGCGTCCGCCGTCCCGCCCGTCGAACGTGAGGAAGCTGCGGTCCGGTGCGGCCATCGCCCGGAGCGAGGCGGCCCGGTCGTGGGCGCCGTGGGTCTCGGCGGTGTGCGCGGCGGCGCGGAGCGCGGTCCGCTGCCGGGCGTACCGCGCGTCGAGCTGTGCGGCCAGCGCCGCCGGTTCGGTGGTGGTCAACGGGAGGGTCGCCCCGGGCTCGGGAGCGGGCACTTCACCGGGCCTGGCGGCTCCCGCGAGGGGCAGGGCGACGGCCGCGGTGACGAGTGCGGCGAGCAGTGCGCGGCGGAGGCGGGCGGCGCGAGGGGCGCGGTTCGTCCGTGGCGGGCGAGCGGGGGACGCCATGGGCGGGTTCCTTCCGTACCGGGGCTTTCCTACGCTGCGGACGCTATGAAGCGCGCCGTGTGGTCGGCGTCCCGCCGGAGAGCCAACCTCCGGGGTAGCTCGCAGGTATGACGGGTACTCAACGGGGCCTTCGCACCCGGCAGTCCGCTGCGGCGGCGTCGGCATCGGCGACGCGGCGGTCGCCCGCGCGACAGACGCCTCCCTCCCCCCGGTATGCAATTTTCGGCCGCCGCCAACAGGCCATCACTTTACAGTTCGCGACGCGAACTACTAATGTTCGTGACACGAACTAGAAGCTCTTCCATCTTTCGAGGGAGTATCCCCGTGTCTGAAATCATCGCGGTCATCGGTGGCGGCTACGGCGGCGCGGCCGTCGCCAAGGCACTCGACGCGGAGACCGGCGCCGAGGTCGTGCTCATCGAACCGAAGGACGCCTTCGAGCACGCGGCCGGCTCGCTGCGGGCCCTGGTCCGGCCCGAGTGGGCGCCGAACGTCTTCTTCCCCTGCGACCGGCTCCTCGAGCGCGGCCGCGTGGTGCGCGAGCGGGCCGCCTCCGTCGACGCCCACGGCGTCACCCTGGCCTCCGGTGCCCGCGTGGACGCCGATCACGTCGTCATCGCGACCGGTTCCGCCTACCCGCGGCCGGCCAAGTCCGGTCTCGACTCCGCCGCCGAGGCGCTCGCGGCGCTCCGCGCGACGCACGAGGAGCCGGCCTCGGCCCGGCGCGTCCTCGTCACGGGTGCCGGACCCGTCGGTCTGGAGCTCGCCGGAGAGATCACGTCGGTCTGGCCCGAGAAGCAGGTGATCCTCGTCGACCCGGCCCCCGAGCTGCTGCCCGCCTTCGCGCCGGAGCTGCGCGCCGACCTGCTGTCCCAGCTCGCCGCGCTCGGCGTGGAGCTGCGCCTCGGCACCACGCTCGCCGAGGAGCCGCCCGCCGAGCCGGGCCGGGCGAAGACCTTCACGGTGACCACCACCGACGGCGCCGGACTCACCGCCGACATCTGGTTCCGCGCCCACGGCGTCCACGTCCGGAGCGACTTCCTGAGCGGCGAACTCGCCGCCGCCCGCACGCCGCAGGGCCGCGTCCGGGTCGACGAGCACCTGCGCGTCGAGGGCCAGGAGCGGGTCTACGCGGTCGGCGACGTCACCGACCTCGCCGAGGCGAAGATGGCCGGTTACGCGATGCAGCACGCCGAGGTCGTGGCCCGCAACATCGCGTCGGCCCTGCGCGGCGAGCGGCCCACCGCCGTCTACCGGCCGTCCCCCGTGCCCTCGGTGCTGCTGCCGCTCGGCCCCACGGGCGGCGTGGGCCAGGTGCCGTCGCCCGAGGGGCCGCAGATCCTGCCGGCCGAGACGGTCGCCCTGTACAAGGGCGCGGACCTTTTCATCGGCCGGTTCGCCGAGCTCTTCGGCACGGCCCCGGACGCGGCACCCGCGCCGGACGCGTCGCCGGCGACGGCCGGGGCGGGAGCGGGCGCCTGACGCGAGGGGCACGCGCCTCGCACGGGACCGGCGAAGGGGCGGGCCGCCGCCGAGGCGGCCCGGGGCGCGTCCGTGCCCCCGCTTCCGTTCGCGCCCGCGCCCGCGCCCGCGTCAACACGGTAGTCGCCTCGCGTCAGAGGCAGTCGTCTCGCGTCAGCGGCAGTCTCCCGCGTCCGCGTCAGCGGTAGTCGTCCGGGTGGCCCTGCATCCAGGTGTTGATCTTGTCGCGCGTGCCGATCAGCTGCTTCTGGTGCCGCTTCAGGTTCTCGAAGGACCGGTCGCCGCCGAGCTTCGCGTCGAGCTCCGCGATCAGCGCGATCGGCTCCGGGAAGTGGCCCGGCCCCTTGGCGTCCGCCTTCATCGCCCGGTCCAGGCGGTGGAGTTCGTCGTAGACGCGTCCCAGGAAGTACGCGCAGTTGCCCGGCGTGCAGCTGTCGTTCAGCGTGGCCTGAAGGCCCGCGAACGCGTCACGGACCAACTCGGGCGGAGCGGTCTCCGGGGCCTGCGTGGCCTCCGTGGCCTCCGGAGCCTCCGGTGCGGTGGATCCACTCGCCGGCGCTCCGCTCGCCGCACCGGCGGCGGAACTCGTGGTACCGCCCGCACGGCTGTCGTCCGACGGGGTCGCGCCGCAGGAGACGCCGAACGCGGCCAGTGCCGCGACGGCGACGGCGACACCTCGTATCGAGGACGTGAACACGCTTTCCCCCCAAGATCGTGGAATCCAGGGAGCGTACAGCACCGCCGCCGAGGGGCCCCGACGGGCCGTCAGGCGCCCGGTCCGGCGAAGACGACCGGCACCTCGTTGTCCAGGACGACCCTGGCGAGCAGCTCGGCGAGCCGCTCGCGCTCGACCGGGTCCAGTCCCGAGGGCAGCAGATCGATCCGGCGGCAGGTCTCCTCGTAGAAGGCGTCAGCGATCCGCCTGCCCTCCCCGGTGAGCTCGATCCGCACCGCCCGCCCGTCCTCCGGATCCGGCTCGCGCCGCACCAGGCCGCGCTGCGCGGTCCGGTCGACGAGTCCGGTGAGGCTGGACTTCGCGAGACCCAGGACGGCGCCGAGCTCGCCCATCCCGTACGGCTTCGGCATCAGCACGCACAGCAGCTGGCCCTGCTGCGGCGTGATCCCGTACTCCCTGCTCGACTCCGCGTACACCGCGTTCACCAGGAATGAGGATCGCACCAGGGCGGCGACGACTCCCATTTTCTCATCCGTGGACTTTCCCATCGGCCCAGAATACGTCACGCAAAACCCCGCGGACCCGCACACGGGGCAGGAAATTCGCCCCACGAACTACCTCGCTCGCGGGCGGGCCGGCGCCGGTGTCGGGCCCTGCGGCGGGCCACCCTCCTTGATGGCCTCGCGGATGCGGTTGCAGGTGCCGCAGCGACGAGGCCAGGAGACCGGTCCGGCGAGGAGTCACCGCTTGCGGGAGCGGGAGGAGGCCGAACGGGGCGGCAGCTGGGCGCGTACCCACTCGACGTCGGGGTTGGTGTGCGGCCGCCCCGCCACGACGACCGTGGGAACGGTCTCGTTCCCGTCGTTGGCCGCCCTCACGTCCGCCGCTCCCTCCGGGTCCCGCCAGATGTCGACCCAGTGCACACGGCGGGCGTCCCGGCCGAGCCGCACGCGCAGGCTCATGCAGTACGGGCAGCCCGCACGCCAGTAGACGACCGGCCGGCCGTCCTCCGCTGCGCGCCGTTTCGCCCCGGCGGCACCGACCGACCGCGGGAACATCAGCGGCGAGTTCGCGCCCGCGAGCACCAGGAACCCGGCCAGGAGCACCACGCCGGAGCCGGTGCTTCCCTTGGCGAACATCCCGGCGGCGAGCAGTGCGCCACAGAGTCCCATCAGGATCGGCATCAGCCAGGCACGCGTCATGAACACGCAGGCTAGTGCGTTTCTTTCGGATCCGGATCGGAGGGGACCGCGGCGACTGGTGCGTGCGGTCTCCCCACGCCCGCCGGGGCCGAGGGGACCGATCGCACGGCGCCGGAGGGTCACGAAGGGGGTCTTCCCTGCTCGAGCGAAGCCGAGAGCTCGGTGAAGGAGCCATGGGGGCGCTTCGGCAACGCGGCGAGGTGCCGTGCCAGGCGTCGCGGACCCGGCCCGGAGGCGGAGGAGGCGCCCTGGTGCGCGAAGCGCCGCCCTGAGGGGACCAGAACCCCACGGGCCGTCGCGACGGCCCGGCCGCCCGACACCCGCAGCTGCGCGCGTGAGAGCCGGGCCCTTTGGCCACCGCCGGCGATCAGCGCGTTGACGGACACCATCGGGTCCCCGCCCGCCGTGCGGGCCAGCAGCGCACCGACCACGACGGGCAGCAGCGCCACGGCGAGCGCCGAGCCGGTGGCGGTCGCGGTGGCGGTGACGTCGCGGAGGGGGCGGGGGCGCCGGGTGTCCTCCGGCAGCGGGGCGCGCTCCGTCATCGGGGTGTCGTCGGTCATGACGGCAGTTCACCAGCCGGGCCGGGTCGCGGACATCGGGCGCGGTACTCAGCCGCCCGGGCACGCCCGGCCGAGGACCGCGGTCGGGTACTCAGTCCGTACGGGGGTACGTACTCAGTGCCCGTGTCGGCTCCGCGCGGCGCGGGGTGATGGGATGGGCGGCGGCGTCACCGATGTCCGATTCCGCGTCCCGCACCACCCAGAGGAGAGCCGCCGTCATGGCCGACGAGTACCGCATCGAGACCGTCCGCACCGGTTACCGCACCTGGACCGCCCGGAACGACCGGGGTGCGGAGGTCCGGATCGCCGCCGCCGACGACGCGGACGCGCAGCCGTCGTTCACGCCCGTCGAACTGCTCCTCGCGGCGATGGGCGGTTGCGGCGGCCTGGTGATCGACCGCACGGCACGGGCCGTCGACCACGACGGCCTGAGGATCGTGGTGGAGGGTGCGTCCGGTCCCGAGGACGACGGCAGGATCGGGCGGATCCGGGTGAGCTACGAGTTCGAGCTGCCGGACACCAACCCGCGGGCGGCGGACGTGTTCGCCCGGGGAGTCCGGCTCACGCACGAGAAGTACTGCACCGTGAGCCGGACCGTCGAACACGGCGCGGAGGTCGAGGCGCTGCTCCCGGACGGGACGACGGGCTTCCGGGCCGGCTGAGGCGGACGCGGCGCCGCACGAGGCGCCGGCCTCTCACGGAACCCGTGCGGGCTCGCGTGTCCGGGGTCCACGCGGGGCTCGCACGGCCCGGGCTCACCCGGGGCTCGCACGGCCGGGGTCACTCCTCGATCGCGCCGCCGATCCGCCGCAGGTGCTGCCGGAAGGTGTACGAGGGGTCCTGCGCGCGGCGCTCCAGGTACTCGGCGAAGCGGGTCTGGTCGCGGAGGGTCTCCCCCGCCCTGATCCGCCGGGCCTGGTTCCGCTCGGTGCGGAAGATGGTCTCCGCCGTGTCGAGCACGGCACCGGCCCGGTCGGCCGCCACGAACAGGACGCCGTCGTCGTCCGCGAACACGACGTCGCCGGCGTCCACCGTGTGCTTCCCGAAGCGGGCGCTCCGCAGCGCCTCCGCGCCGCGCGGGTCGAGGCGAACCGGACCGGGTGCATGAGCCCCGTACGAGAAGACCGGCAGCCCGATCTCCCGCAGGTCGGACGTGTCGCGGTGCAGCCCCCACACGACGACCCCGGCGACACCGGACGCCTCCGCCTCCAGGACGGCGAGATCACCGACGCAGGCCTCGTCCCTGCGCCCCTCGTTGTCGACGACCAGCACGTCACCGGGCGCGCCGTGGGTGGTGAAGGCCTCCAGGAACACGTCCACGCTGCCGTAGTGACGTACGGGCAGGGCCCGTCCGGCGACCCGTCGCCCGGGCAGCACGGGCACGATCCCCGCGGGCGCCGCCCGCAACGGCACTCCGAGTCGTACGCAGGCGTCGGCGACCAATGGCGTGGACAGCTCGGCGAACCGCTTGGGCATGGCTCTTCCCCCTGGACGTCGTCGATTCGGGCCGCGGTCCGGATGCTATCCGTCACGCGGTGCGGGAGAGAGGGCCAATGGACGGCGAGTGGCCCGGTTCCGCGCCGTCGTCAGGCGAGCCAGATCTCGCGGACCGCGCGCAGGGGGTCCGTCTCCACGCGGGGGGCCGCGTCCCAGATCTTCGTCGCGCGCGTGGTCGCGGTGTACGCGGGCCAGTCCCGGCCCGGGTCCTGATCGGTGACGAAGGCGACCCAGGCGCGGTGCACGGCGTCGGCGAGGGAGCGGGGCGGGGTGGGACCGGCGGCGGCCTCGACGCCGGCCGCTTCGAGCAGGTCGAAGGCGAAGGGCAGGTCCAGGCAGTGGTAGGCCTGGCCGTTGACGGGTGACTCCCACGCGAACTGGTAGAGCCAGGTGGGCCGTTCGCGCTCCGCGCGGGCGTCGGCGACGGCGAGGGAGGGGGCGCGGAAGGTGACGTCGGTGAGGGCCTGGCCGAAGTGGCCGGCGGGGTCGGTGTCCGCGTACGCCTCCGCGAACGCGGCGGCCCGCCGGCCGGTGAGGCCGAGCCCGCCGAGCAGCACCGGCAGCGGCGGACCGTCCGGGCCGGGCGCGGGGGCCGCGTTGAACTCGTGCGCGGTGAAGCCCAGCATCAGCGGCACGCCGGCACCCGCGTCGCCCGTCGTGAGCGCGTCGAGGACCGGCTCGGGGACGAGGTCTCCGTCGGCGAAGGGTACGAGGGACAGCAGTGGCGGGAGGCCCTCCCGGTCCGGTCCGGGCGCCGCGAGGCGGTCCTGGAGCGCGAGGAGCTCGTCGTCGCGCAGATCCCGGAGCGCGGCTGCCGTGGCGGGCCGGCCCGTACGGCTGGTGAACAGACGGGAGACGGCCCGCGCCACGTCGGGGCCGTCGGGTCGCGTCACGGCGCCGGAGACCGAGAGCGCGCCGCGGAACAGGCCGCGGGCCGAGGGCACGGCGAGCAGGGTCTGGACGGCGCCACCGCCCGCCGACTGGCCGGCCACGGTCACCCTGGCGGGATCTCCGCCGAAGCGGGCGATGTTGTCCCGCACCCATTCCAGGGCCGCGATCCAGTCGCGCACGCCGCGGTTGTCGGGCGCGTCGTCCAGGTGCAGGAAGCCCTCGATGCCGAGCCGGTAGCCGAGCGAGACGAACACGACACCGTCGCGGTTGAAAGCGGCACCGTCGTACCAGGGGCTCGCGGCGGAGCCCGCGACGTATCCGCCGCCGTGGATCCAGACGAGCACCGGAAGACCGGCCTCCGGGTCGACCGAGGGGGTGAAGACGTTCAGGTTGAGCACGCCCTCGCCGGGGATCGACGGCTCGGGAATGGTCGTCACCTCGGCGAACGGCCGGCGCTGCGCGGTCGGCCCGTACGCCGTGGCGTCCAGCGGCTCGGTCCACGGCTCCGGCGGCTCGGGCGCGGCGAAGCGCAGCGCGCCGACGGGCGGCTTGGCGTACGGGATGCCCAGGAAGCGGCGGCTTCCGTCCGGCCGCCGCTCACCGCGGACGGGACCGCGGGTGGTGGTCACGAGCGGGGCGTCCAGGGGACTCTCGAGCGACATGGTGCGCCTTCCTGCCGGGCCGGGCTGCGGCGGCCGCGTTCTCGGTGCTGCGAAAACAGCTGACACGACGAACTTACACGTGTCAATGACGAGCGCCAAGCAAACCGGGCCGCCGATCGCCGCAGCGCGGAGCGCTGCCGGCCTGCGACGTGGAGCGCTGCCACCCTGCGAGGCGGAGCGCTGCGGTCCGCGGCGGACAGCGCGCCACCGGCGTCCGCGGCGCCCCGTCGGACTACTCGCCCGTCGTGCCGTCGATGCGTTCGCGGAGCAGGTCGGCGTGGCCGTTGTGGCGTGCGTACTCCTCGATCATGTGGGTGATGACGCAGCGGAGCGAGTACGTCTCGCCGCCGTGGCTCGTGGTGACGTCGAGGGGCGGGGCCGCGGCCACGATCGCGCGGGCGCGGGCGCACTCCTCGCGCCAGACGGCGAAAGCCCCGTCGGCGTCGGCGCCGTCCACGTCGAAGTCCGCCCGGTCGGTGGAGCCGGGAGGGGTCCACGGACTCCGGCCGCGCTCTCCGTTGACGACGTCGCGGAACCAGCCGCGCTCGACCTCGGCCGCGTGCCCGGACCAGGCCGAGCAGGGAGAGACCCGAGGGGATATCGCCCGGGTCCGCAGCTGATCGGCCGTGAGGCCCGCGCACTTCAGCGCCAGGGTGTCGCGCTGGAACCGCAACACGGCGGTGAGGGTGGTGTGTTCGTCGGCGGTGTGAGGCGTCGGGGTGCGGTGATCCCGCGTCCTGATCGGCATCCCGCCAGGCGGCGAGGGCGACGACCCGGGCGTTTCGCTCCGCTCCGGCGAGGGGGACGGACCCGCCTACCGCCGGTCCGCGATCTTCTCCAGGCTCTGCAGGGGGTTGCGGAAGAGCGGGTTCAGCAGGACGGTGCCCGCGGCCACGGGCATCGTGGCCGGGCCGGCGTGGGGGCTGACGATGCGTTCCGGGTCGTGGCACACGTGGGAGAGGTCGACGGCCGTGCCCTGGATCTCCTCCAGGTAGCAGGGGTCGAGGAGGCTCGCCAGCTCGGTGACCACGACCAGGTCCGGGTTGAGCACGTCGAGCAGCAGCGCGACCGCGCGGCCCACCGCCCGCGCCCGTTCGCGCAGGAGCCGGTCCGCGCGCCGGTCCCCTGCCGCCGCCGCGTCCACCACCAGGAACGCGTCCGGCTCCGGCACGATGCCCCGGCGGTACGCCGTCTCGCCGAGCGCCCGGTTGGAGGCGGTCGCCGCCAGACAGCCCGAACGGCCGCAGTCGCAGTGGACGGTGGAGTCGGGCACCGGCAGGTGCGCCACCTCGCCGGCGGCCGAGCCCGGGCCCTGGTGCACCACCCCGGCGATGCCGAGGGCCGCGTCGACGACGTTGCCGACGAAGAGGTGGACCAGGCTGCGGCGCGCCTCGGGGCGGCCGAACAGGATCTCGGACTGGGCGACGGCCCGGGCGTGGTTGTCGACCCGCACGGCCGGTCCGCCGAGGCCGCGGGCGAGTTCGGCGGCGAGGGGCCGGTGGTACCAGCCGAGCGCGTCGTGCCGGACGACCCGCCCGCGGTCCGGGTCGACCCAGCCGCCGAGCGCGGCGCCGATGCCCAGGAGCGGGCGGTCACCGAGGTGTTCGTCGAGGAAGTGGCGCAGTTCACGAGCGACGGTGGCGGGCAGGACGCGCGGGTCGGCGGCGGCGTGCTGGATCGAGTGGCGCGCGACGAGACCGCCGCGCAGGTCCACCAGGCCGACGGTGGAGGCGTGCACGCCGAGGTGGACGCCGCCCGCCACAGGGCCGCCGACGCCGCCGAGGTGCAGGTCGACGGGGATCTGCGGGCGACCCGGCCCTCCGGTCTCCGCGCGCTCGGGGAGTTCCCGCAGGAGTCCGTGCCGGAGCAGGTCCGTGGCCTGCCGGGAGACGGCCGCGGGGCTGAGACCGGTGAGGCGGGCGATGGCACTGCGGGCGACCGGCCCGTGCTCGCGCACCGTCCGCAGGACGGTGGCCGCGTTGGTCTCGCGCCTCCCGTCCCCTGCCGGCCGCGCACCGAGGCCGGGGGCGGCGGCACACGCGGGCGGGGGCGCGGGCTCAGGCGCGGTCGCGGCCGTGGGCGCGGACGCGGAGGACGACGACCCTGGGGCGGACGCGGACGCGGCGGCCGTTGCGGACGCCGGTACCGACGCCGGTACGGATGCCCGCGTAATCCCGGCGGCCTGCGCGGACGCGGAGGACGACCTCGGGCCGGACGCGGAGGCCGGTACGGATGCCGGTGCGGGGGCGGAGGCGGACGCCGGTGCGGTCCCGGGTTCCGGGCGGGGGGTGGGGCTGGGGCTCATCCATGCCTCGTCTCGGAAGGGTGGCATCTGTCTACCGCACGCCGCCGACACCTGGGGCCATGTCCAGGGCGGGCGCAGCTCCTTCGGGAAGTCCGTACGGCGGCTCCTCGCGGCCCCGGTCCGCGGCCGGATCCGTACGGGACCGACGACGGAACCGGGACCGCGGCCGATGCCGCTGCCGGGTCCGGGACTTCGACGAAGGAAGTGACGGAAGGAACGGAAGGAACGGAAGGAACGGAAGACAGGACGCAGGGTCGCGTGGACGAGTTGCGGACGTCGTCGTGATCCTTCGTCCGACAGTGGGGCACATCGGTCAAGTGGTCCATCGCGGCAGCGTAGTTGCTGCGGCGCCCACGGCGTGGCCCCCTGGTGTCCTATTACTTCCTCTGCGAAATTAATTGACCGGACCCGGAGCATCCGTTCCCCGTCCACCTCCCCCGGCCCGAAGGGATCCGCATGCCGCCGACGAACCGCCCCAGCGTGATCGTGGTCCTCACCGACCAGCAGCGGTGGGACACCACGGGTGCGCACGGCAACCCCGCAGGGGTGACGCCCGAGTTCGACCGACTCGCGCGCGAGGGGACCCTCGTCGAGCAGGCGATCACGCCACATCCCGGGTGCGCGCCGGCCCGCGCGGCGCTGCAGACGGGACGGTTCCCGACGGGATCCGGAGTGTTCCGCGACGGACTTCCGTTGGGAGCGGACGTACCCACGCTCGCCGAGGCGTTCGCGGCCGCCGGATACGTCACCGGCTACCTCGGCACGTGGCACCTGGCGGGTGAGGAGCACCCCGACGGACCGGTCCCGCCCGGACGGCGTGGCGGATACGCGCACTGGCTCGCCTCGGACCGGCTCGCATCCACCCCGGACGCCTACCGGACGGTGCTGTACAACGGGGACGGTGAGCCGGTCCGGCTGCCCGGCTACCGGTCGGACGCCCTGATCGACGCGGCGATCCGCTTCGTCGCCGACCATCACCGGCAGCCGTTCCTGCTCTTCCTCTCCCTCCTGGAGCCGCACCACCAGAACGCCACCGACGACTTCCCCGCCCCGGCCGGCTACCGCGAACGCTTCGAGGGGCGGTGGCTGCCACCGGACCTCGCCGCGCTCAGTCCCGGCCCCGCGCACGGCGGCGCGCACCGTCACCTCGGCGGATATCTGGGGCGGATCAAGCGGGTCGACGAGGGCGTGGGACGGCTTCGCGACAGCCTGCGCAGCCTGGGCATCGAGGACGGCACCGTCCTGGCCTGGACCGCGGACCACGGCTCGCACTTCCGCACCCGCAACGGCGCGTACGGGGGCTCGGCCCACGAGGCCTCGGTGCGCGTGCCGTTCGTGCTGAGCGGGCCGGGTTTCCGCGGCGGCGGCCGCATCCGCCAGCCGGTGTCGACGGTGGACCTGATGCCGACGCTGCTCGACGCCGCGGGGATCGAGGTGCCGGCGGGCGTGCACGGGCGCTCACTTCGCCCGCTGGTCGGCGGAGGCGGTGAACTCGACCGCCCCTTCTCGGTGTTCGTCCAGATCAGCGAGGACGTCATCGTCCGCGCGGTCCGCACGGACCGGTGGAAGTACGTCGTGACCGCGCCGGACGACGTCGACGCCTGGTCCGAGTCCGCTGCGGACCGCTACCGCGAGAGCGAGCTGTACGACCTGGCCGCGGACCCGTACGAGTTGGAGAACCTGGTGGGCCTCACCTCGCACCGGCAGGTGGCGGACGGCCTGCGGGACGCGCTCGGCACCTGGCTGAAGGAGGTGGAGGGCGTCTCCCCGGTCGTCGAGGCGGCCGAGCCGCGTACGCTCGACCGGCGTGCGTCCTGCGCGTTCCCGAAGGACCGGGTGCCGTGGAACGGCATCCGCTTCGGCCACGACTGACCGGCGTCGCGCCGCGCACGGTCCAGAGCCACAGGCACCGCCCGCCGTCACGGATCGGCCGTCGTCACGGACCGACCGCCGCCACGCATCGACCGCCGTCACGGATCGGCCGCCGCCTCGGATCGGCCGCCGTCACGCGCCTGCCGCCGGCGCAGGCCTCCCGTGCCCACGGACCGGCCGTCGTCAGGTGTCCGTCGGCTTGGCGTAGTCGGCGAAGCCCATCCAGTCCAGGGCCACGCAGGGTTCGTCGCCGACCACCCAGGCGTCGTGTCCGGGCTGGACCTCGTAGAACCCGCCGGGCATCAGATCGGCGGATTCTCCGTCGTTCATGACGACCTTCAGCCTGCCGCTCACCACGTAACCGACATGGTGGGCCTGGCAGCTGTCCGTGCCGGCGATCGGCTTGACGTGCTCCGACCACTTCCATCCCGGCTCGAACACGGCTCGGCCGACTGCTCCGGAGCCCGTGAAGAGCAGGTCCATTCTGCCCTTGTCGCCTTCGAAGGGGCGCGTCTCGTCTGCGGAGTCGAAGCTCCTGGAATCGATTCCGGTCATCGTGGTCCGCCTCCCGGCGGTGGAAACGTACGGATCCCCGAGCCCACTTCCAGGCTACGCCGCGGGCCTCCGACGCACCCGGCCGTGAACCACGTTGCCGAACATGATCAACAAGGGTTAGGCTGGCCACATGACTGCCGGGTCGGCCGTGGGCCGCGATCGAGAGAGGCGCCCGGCCGTGGCGTGAGCGCCGCCGGGTGGCGGGCGCGGGGTCCGCCGTGGTCGTCCGTCCTGTGACACGCGTGAGACGCACGAGACGTGTGCGTACGCGACGTGTGCACGGGCAACGGAGGAATTCCACCAGCGCACACCCCGCGAAAGGACCACCTGTGACCGTCGAGCTCAACCACACCGTCGTCTACGCCCGCGACAAGCGGGCCTCCGCCGAGTTCCTGGCCGAGGTGCTCGGCCTGGAGGTCGGCGCGCCCTTCGGGCCGTTCGTCCCCGTGGACACCGGCAACGGCGTCACCCTCGACTACTACGACGCCGGGGACACCGACTTCCTGCCCGGCCATTACGCGTTCCTCGTCCCGGACGAGGAGTTCGACACCATGATCGGGCGTCTGGAGCGGATGAGGGTCACGTACTTCGCGGACCCGAGCCACCAGGAGCCCGGGCAGATCAACCGCCTCTTCGGCGGCCGGGGCGCGTACTTCTCGGACCCCGACGGCCACAACATGGAGATCATCACCCGGCCGTACGGGCGCCCCTGACCGGACCCGTCGGCGGAATTGGACGTTCCCTTCATATCCCGGGGCGGTTTTCTGTACGGATCCCTTATCGGGCAGATCTACACATAAAGACCATATAAGCGCACAATGAAACCGCGGCATCAAAGCCGTAAGCGCGGTCGGACGTGCAGAACGCCAGAAGGAGGCGAGTCGTATGGCCGACGTCTCTCACCGTCCCGGCGACATCAGGGGACACCCGGACGCCTCGGAAATGCGGGATCGTTACTCCCGTATGCTCCAGACCCGGGGTGTGGCAGCGGTCGAAGAGCTGGTGATCCTCGCCGGCATCTGGGCCGCGGTCTCCGCGTGGACGGTCCACTTCTCCGCCACGAAGCCGGAGCTCGCCATCAGCAACCTGGTCGTCGGCATCGCCCTCGCGGCCCTCGGCCTGTGCATGTCGATGGCCCCGGAGCGGTCCCAGGACCTCAACTTCGTGGTCCTGCTGCTCGGTGTGTGGCTGATCGTCTCCCCCTGGGTGGTCTCCCGGGACGCCGGTACCGGCGCGATCCTCAGCAATGTCATCACCGGCGCCTGCGTCTGCCTCTTCGCCCTCACCGCGGGCGGACTGCTCATGAGCAAGAGAAGGACGACGTAACGATCCACCCGGTCCTCTCCCAGTGGAGGTCACTCGCGGAGGTCCCCGGAAGGCCCGCCCTTCCGGGGACCTCCGGCATGCCGTCGGTCCCTCCGCCACGCCAAGGGCCTCCGGCACGGCAAGGGCCTCCGCACGGCAAGGCCCCCCCACGCCAAACGCTTCCGCACCTGGCCGCCATCGCGGCGCGTCGCGGCCCGCTGGGCGTCGGCCGGCTCGGCGTCGGCCGGCTCGGCGTCGGCCGGCTCGGCGTCGGCCGGCTCGGCGCGCTTCGCGGCGCGTCGCGGCCCGCGTGCGTACAGAGACGGTCCGGCGCATTTGCCGTCCCCCGCTTGTGCACCGTGGCGCAGGACCCGCCCCCGCCGCCGGGCCTAGCCTCCCGAAACGAGGCGCGACGGCACCAACGAGGGGCGGTACCACCGGTGAACTGGCTCATCCACGACTACCGCGAGAGCGATCTCGCGGCCGTCGTCCATCTGATCGACACGACGGCCGAACTGGGCCAGGAGTCGGTCTTCTCGCTCGCCGAGTGCATCAGCGCGCTGACCTCCCGCCAGCCGGCCGTCGTCGCCGTCCACCAGGGCGCGCCCATCGGCGCCGCGCTGGCCTGCGTGGCCGGCGAGCGCGCCTGGGTGATGCGCGTGGCGATCTCCTCGGCCTGGCGCGGCCGGGGCCTGGCCAGTGCGCTCCTGGTGGAACTGGAACGGCGTCTGATGGCCGCGCGGGTCGCACGCATCGCGTACGTCCTGCCCGAGGAGGAGCTGCTCGGCGAGGGGCTCCTGAACGCCGGCTACACGCGGCAGCCCGCGGTCGCGTACTTCGAGAAGGCCGAGCCGCTGCACGGCCCCGCCGCCGGTCTCCTCGACGACCTGGGCGGCCGGCTGCTGCCCGCCGACCTGTGGGCGAAGGTCGCGGGCATGGAGCGGGAGAAGGACCTGATCGAACGGAGGGTCGTGCTGCCGCTCGCGGAGCCCGAGCGCGCCGCCCGGCACGGGGTGCGGCCGCCGCGCGCGATCGGTCTGTTCGGTCCGCCGGGCACCGGCAAGACGACCTTCGCGCGCGCCATCGCCTCCCGGCTCGGCTGGCCGTTCGTGGAGATCCTGCCGTCCCGGCTCGCCGACGGGGGGAACCTGGCGGCGGCGCTGCGCTCCGCCTTCGCCCGCATCGCCGAGCTGGAGCGGGTCCTGGTCTTCATCGACGAGGTCGAGGAGATCGCGCCCGTCCGCGCCGAGCCGGTGCAGCCGGGCGGCATGCACGGCGTGACGAACGAACTCCTCAAGCTGATCCCGGGGTTCCGGGAGCGCGACGAGCGGCTGCTGGTCTGCGCCACCAACTCCATCCGCTCCCTGGACCCGGCCTTCCTGCGTCCCGGCCGCTTCGACTACCTCATCCCCATCGGGACGCCGGACAGGGCCGCGCGGGCCGCGATCTGGGCGCGCTACACCGACGCGCGGCCCGAGGTCGACGTGGACGCGCTGGTCGCGGCGAGCGAGCTGTTCACGCCGGCCGACATCGAGCACGCGGCGCGGATCGCCGCGCAGAACTCCTTCGAGCGTGACCTGGTGGCGGTCGGCGGCCGTGCCGGCGAGCCGGTCACGCCCGGTGCGACCACGGCGGACTACCTGGACGCGATCGGTCAGTGCCGGCCGACCGTGACACCGGAGATGATCGGCCAGTTCGAGTCCGACATCACCACCCACGCCCGGTTCTGAACCGCCCCGACCGGGCGGTTCCCGGCTCGGGCGTGTTCCGCCAGACGGAACCTTCGGAACACGCGCTAGAGGGCGTCCGGCGATCCCTGGCGGCTGCGCCGGTAGAGGACCTGGGGGGCGTCCCACTCCACGAACGACTCGGCGTGCGTCATGCCGACGGCCTCCAGGAGCCGCCGGGACCGGGCATTGGCCTCCTGGGTGACCGCGACGACCGTCGCCGCCTCCGTCAGGGCCGCCTCGACGGCCGCGGCGACGGCCTCCCGGGCGTAGCCCCGGCCCCAGTGCTCGGGCAGGAACTGGTACGAGACCTCCGTCTCCCCGCCCCGGCCCTTCCGCTCCACCGTGACCATGCCGAGCACCGTGCCGTCCGCCGCCCGCTCGACCGCGTGGAATCCGGGTGCGCCGACGATCCGCCGCTGCCGGATGCGGACCACCGAGTCCAGCACCGGACCGCCCAGGTGTCGCCGCACCTCCGGGTCGGTCCACAGCCGCGTCACCGCCGGCAGGTCCGCCGTCCGCACGGGCCGCAGCACGAGCCGGCCGGTCGTGATCGGCGCGGAGGCCGGGCCGGTGGAGGGTGCGGTGCGCGATGCGGGTGGGGAGGAGGAGGCCATACGTCGATGATGACAGGCCCTGGGACGTACGACCCTCGGGGTAGTGATCGTCCGTCCGCCGCCCGAGGTGGCGGCGGGCCGCCTGCTCCTAGGGTCGGGGCCATGAGAATCGGAATCCTCGGAACGGGACACGTCGGCCCCACGCTCGCCGACGCATGGCACGCGGCGGGTCACGAGGTCGTCATCGGCTCGCGGAAGCCGGAGGAGGCGGAGCCCGGAAGCGGGCGGGTGCCGATCGTGTCGAACGAGGAGGCGGTCGCGGGCGCCGACGTCGTCGTCAACGCGACGCCCGGCACCGCCTCCCTGGCTCTGCTCACCTCGGTCGGCGCGCCCGCCCTCGCGGGCAAGGTGCTCCTCGACGTCGCCGTCGGCTTCACGGAGGACGGCAACCTCTCCCATCTCGGCGAGAGCCTGGGCGAGGAGCTCCAGCGCTCCTTCCCCGGCACTCCGGTCGTCAAGACCCTCTGCACCGTCGACCGGCTCGTCATGGTCGATCCCGGCTCCCTGGAGGGGCCGAGCACCGTCTTCCTCTCGGGCGACGACCCGGCGGCCAAGGCCACCGTCCGCGGCCTCCTCCACGACCTCGGCTGGACGGACGACGCCCTGCTCGACCTGGGCGGCATCGCCACGGCGCGCGGCCAGGAGCACTTCAGCCTGCTCTTCATCGGCATCGCCGGAGGCACCGGCACCTACCGCTTCGGTCTGCGTGTGGTGATGCCGACGGAACGGACGGCGGCGGACACGCACTGACGCGGCGCCGCACGGCCCCACCCGGCCAGGGTCCGGCCGTCAGCCGGTCCGTCAGGTCCGTCAGGTCCGTCAGGTCCGTTCGATCCCGGCCCCGGCGCGGGTGGTGCGGCGGGCGGTGGCGAGGGAGTTCACCCGCCCAGCCTCCGTTCGAGTGCGGCGAGGGCTCCGGCGCGCCGGCCCGGTACCGCCCGGCGCAGCTCGACGAGCGCCGGGCCCAGGGCGCGGGCCCTGGCCGGGTCCGTGATCTGCTCCCACTGGTGGTGCGCCCGGTCCACCGCGCCCTCGACGTCCGGCTCGTCCGGCCCCTGCCGCAGTCCGAGCCGGGCCTGCGCGGCGGCGATCCACAGTTCGCAGCTCCGCGCCGGTTCCCCCGCGAGCCGCGCCAGGTCCGCCCGCACCTCCACCCAGTGCAGCGCCTCCCTCGACCTGGGGCCGTGGCGCCGCAGTGCGTCGCTCTCCCACGCGGAGGCCATCGCCGCGGCCTCGGCGTGCCGCCCGGCCATCGCGGCGGCGAGGATGGCGGGATGCGGATCCACGCCGCTTCCGGGCCGCGGCGGCCCTCCGACCCCCGCACCCGCTGCCGCTGCCGCTCCGGGCGCCTCCGCCGGCCGCGGCGGCACTGCGGCGCCCTCCGCCCGTACGGCCACCGCGGCCCGGGCATCGGCCCGCCGCGCGGCGAGGCCACCCTTCCGCGACGGCACGGCGCCGGACGGTCGCGTGTCGTCGGCCACCACCGAAACGGGCACAGACACGGGCGCCGGTACGGGCGCGGGCGCCGGCTTCGGCGCCGGTACGGGCGCGGGCGCCGGCTTCGGCGCCGGTACGGGCGCGGGCGCCGGCCTCCGCTCGGGGATCGGCGCGGGCGCCTGGGGCTCCGCGGTCGGCATCGCCGCCGCCACAGGCGGTTCTTCGTCATGTCGGCTGTGTACGGGGCCCGGAGAGGTCTGCCGCGCGCCGGCGCGCGCCGGCGCCGAGCGCGGCACCAGGCGCCGCGTCGGCGGGGAGTCGACGGTGTCAGGCGTGGCGGCGGCAGGCGCGGACACCGGCGGCGTCGCGGACGCGACCGGCACGGGCTGGGCGCCCGCCGCCGGACCACACGGAACGGACACCGGCGCGATGCCCGCGACGTGCGAGGGCTGAGCGGAAGCCGCCGGCACCGGCCCGACGGCAGCGGTGTGCGCAGGCGGCACGGCCGCCGCCGACTCCGGCGGGACGGCGGCGGCCGGCACCGACCGGCCCGGCGAAGGGGCGACCTGCCGGCCCGGACCCGCGGGCGTGCCCGGCACCTGCTCGCCAGAGCCCGCCGGCTGGGCCGGAGGTGTCACGACCAGGGACTCCGGGTGGTCCGTCAGGGCCGCGGCCGCGGCCTCCGCGTGGAGGGCCGGGAGCGGGGGGCGCGCGCCCGAGCGCCAGAGGGTGGCGAAGTGGCGGAGGTAGTCGGGTGTCAGGAGGGGGCCGCGGCGCGGGAAGGGCGTCACGCGCGCGTAGAGCGGGACGGCGGGGCCGAGGGACAGCGCGCCCGGCTCCGTGGCGAGGCGCTGCCAGAGCTCCGGGTCGGCAGCGAGGTCGGCGACGACGTGCGTCGTGCCGGGACGGCGCGGCGCGAGCTCGGTGGCGATCCAGTGCCAGGGAAGTCCCGTGTAGCGCAGGGTCGTCGGCGTGCTGCGGGCGAGCGCGAGGTGCGGCAGCCGCTGACGGCGGTCGAGTTGGACCTGGCCCGCGAGGTAGAGGGCGAGCGGGCCGGGTGTGGCGGCCGCGGCGCGGACTCTGGTGAGGACGGTCTGCGGGTCCAGCGGGTCCGCCAGTTCGACGATCGTCGCCATGTGCGCACCGGCGAGCACCCCGGCCGGAACCGCCGCGAGCGCGGGCAGCACGGACGCCGCGTCCATGGCCCGTCCCCGTCCGGCGGGCGCCGCCGCCAGCAGCACCGCCGTACCCATTGTGTTCTCCGCGTCGTTCACCACAGCAGCACCGTAACGCGTGGCCACGTGGCCGAATGTCTACTGGCCCTCCCGTGGGCCGGAGGCATATGTCAGAAGCACCACCGTATCGAGTGTTGCCAAACGTCTTACGAGGTGTCCCGGGCTGTGCGAAAGTCGTATCCGGGCTTCACATCCCAGACTTGGCCGCGCCACGTCGCCTGTATCGGAGTACGACATGCCGTCCCATCTGTTCGCGGACCGTCCCGCCCAACCGCCCGAGCCGGGCGCGGTGGACGCGCTGATCTCGCAGACTCGTCGGCTGCGCGGCGAGGTGGACGCCGTGCGCCGGGACGCCGTGGTGGACGAGGACGACCCGCAGAACCGCTGGCAGCGCGCCCTGTGCGACCTGGCCGTGCACCAACTGGACGACCTGGGCGAGCACTTGGGGCAGCTGAAGGCGGGCCTGCCCGCCCCGGCTGCCTCGGACGCGGCGGCGGCGTACGCCGAGCCCCTGCTCGGTGCCGTCCCCTCGCCGCGGCTGACCGGCTCGCTGCTCTCCCGGGTCGGCAGTGCCGAGTGGGACCTGCTCACCGATGACGTGCACTGGTCCGACGAGCTGTTCCAGATCTTCGGCCGGCAGCAGGAGAGCGGCCCGATGTCGCTCGACGAGCTGCCGTCGATGGTGTTCGCCGAGGACCAGCCGGTGCTCCAGGCGATGGTGACCGACTGTCTGATCGACGGGAAGCCGATCGACGGCGAGTTCCGGATCGTCCGCACCGACGGCCGGGTCCGCACCGTGCACATGACGGGCGAGCCCGTCCTCGACACCGACGGCTGCACCGCCTCGATGTGGGCCGTCCTGCGGGACGTCAGCGAGCTCCGCCGCAGTGAGCGCGCGGTCCGCGAGAGCCGGGACAGCCTCCAGCGCCACCAGCACATCGAACACACCGAGCGCCGGGTGGCCGTGGAGCTCCAGGAGGCCGTGCTGCCGCCCTGGCGCGGCTCGCTGCGGTTCGCGCACGACGGCCCGGCACCGCTCGACGTGGCCGGGCACTATCTGCCGGCCGCCACGACCGGCCTGATCGGAGGCGACTGGTACGACGCGCTGGCGCTCCCCGACGGGGACGCGCTGCTCACGGTCGGCGATCTGACCGGGCACGGCGTGGCCGCGACCTCGTCGATGGCGATGCTGCTGGGCGCGCTGCGCGGCATGGCGGTGGCCGGGATCCGGCCCGGTGCCCTGATGGGGCACCTCAACCAGCTGCTGGAGACCTCCGTCCAGCCGGCCCTCGGCAGCGCGATGTGCTGCCGTTACGATCCGGCCGCCCAGCTCCTCACCTGGTCGCAGGCCGGCCACCCCGCCCCGCTGCTGTTCCGCGACGGGACGGGACGGGCCCTGGCCAGACCCGAGGGCGTGCTCCTCGGGGCGACGACCGGAGCCGCGTACGAGGAGGCCGAGACGCGGCTGCTCCCGGGCGACGTACTCCTGCTGCACACCGACGGGCTGACCCGTTCGGCGGACTGCCTGGACGACGGCCCGGGTACGGAACGGCTGCTGGCCCTCGCTCCGCGACTGGCCGCGGCACGGGACGCGCAGGACTGCGTCCGGTCGGTGCTGGAGGAGTTCGGCGAGGGACCGCGCGAGGACGACGCCTGCCTGATGGTGGTCAGGGTCGGCTGCTAGAAACCCCGCGCGAGCGGGCGGGCCGTGCACAGAACCCGGCGTACCGTCCTCCCCCCAAGGGGTCACGGCGCTCCACGGCTCCGGTCGTCAGGACCGATGGAGGAGGCGCCGGGCAGCGCTCTGCCGGCCCCAAGGCCGACGCCGAGCCGGCGCCTCGCGGTCGGCGCGGTGCGCGCCGCGCTCCAGTGCTCGACGCCCGCGCACCGCGCCACCAGGGACGGCCCGCCCGGGCGTCGCCCACCGGTCCGTCCCCTGACTCGCTCCTGCTCCCCCGTCGCCCCGCCCCTCACACCTCACCGGTGCGGGGGCGGTTCGCCGGTGCCTTCGGGAGCGCGGTCGCGATCTCCTCCCGCAGGTGGTCGATCTTGGTGTAGCCCGCGTACTCCCCGGTCAGCCGGTACATCTCGCGCAGCCGGTCCCAGGTGCGGTGCGAGGAGGTCTCGCCCATGGACACCAGGGCGAGGCGGGCGTAGCGGTCCGCCTGTTCGGGGTCGTCGGCGATGAAGCAGGCCGAGGCGAGCGAGATGTGGTCGAACAGCTTCGACCGGTCGTGCCCGTCCCGGCGCAGTTCGATCGCGAGCTTGGCGTGGCGCTGGGCCGGGACCGCGGCGCCCGGGTCGTGCTCGGCCAGGGTGCGGTAGGCGAGGGCCTGCATGCCGTGGAGGTCGGCCTCGTCGAAGTTCTGCATCCAACTGGGCTTGTCCTCGCCCTTGTCGGAGACGAACATGTCCTCCGCCTCGCCGAGGGTGCGGCGCATGGCCTGCCCGCGGCCCATCGACGCCTGCGCCCAGGCCTCGATGGTGTGGAACATGGCCTTGGTGCGCGGCAGCAGCCGCTCTCCCGCGCCCGACGTGGCGAGCTTCATCAGATCGAGCGCCTCGTCGGGCCGGCCGAGGTGGACCATCTGGCGGGCGGCACGGGACAGCGCCTCGCCGGCGCGCGGCCGGTCGCCGCCCTCGCGGGCCGCGTGCGCGGCGATCACGAAGTACTTCTGGGCGGTGGGTTCGAGACCCACGTCGTGGGACATCCAGCCGGCGAGCACGGCCAGGTTGGCGGCCACGCCCCACAGTCTGCGCTGGAGGTGGTCGGGGTGGTGGTAGGCGAGCATGCCGCCCACCTCGTTGAGCTGGCCCACGACCGCCTTGCGCTGCAGGCCGCCGCCCCGGGAGGCGTCCCAGGCGCGGAAGACCTCGACGGAGCGTTCCAGGGCTTCGATCTCCTCCGACCCGATGGGGGCGGCCTCGTAGCGGTCGTACCCAGCGGGGTCGGCGTGGAGGGGATCGACGGCGCTGGGGGCGGCGCCGGAGCGTGCGGGGTCGGCGTGGAGCCAGTCGTGCATGGCGTTGGTGAGTACGGAGCCGGCGGCAAGCGCGGCGCCCGCGCCCACCAGGCCGCGTCGGTTGAGCATGAGGTCCATTCCCGTGAATTCGGTGAGGACCGCTGCCGTACGCTCGGGCGCCCAGGGCAGCCCGTCAGGGTTGTCGTCGTGCCTGACGTCCCGCCGCTTGCCGGCGCGCCCGTGTCGTACGAACCCGAGGTCCTCGATGGTCACGACACGACCGAGTCGCTCGGTGAACAGCGCCGCCAGCACCCGGGGCACGGGATCGCGCGGGGTCTCCCCCATGTCGATCCAGCGCCGCACCCGCGAGGTGTCGGTCGCCAGCTGGGGATGGCCCATGGCCGCCGCCTGCCGGTTCACCATTCTCGCGAGTTCGCCCTTGGACCAGCCGGCCAGGCCGAAGAGGTCTGCCAGGCGGGTGTTGGTCTGTCCTGTCACGTCTAAGCCCCCAGGTTCTCGGCTGAGTTGACAGTAGCCCCCTGTCATAGGGCTGGCGACTATTCGCCAGGGTTCGCCAGGGTGCGCCCGATGTTCCGCCACCCGCGCCGCGGTGTCAGGTAGGAACGCGCCACCCCGCCCCATCGACCGGCCCTCATTTTCCCCAGGGTGCGGACCGTTCGGGCGGGCGGGGCGACGCACGCAACTCGTCGGCGCACGAAGGGATCTGTCTCCTCCATGTACACAGCATCGTCCTCCGTGTCCGCCCCGCCCCGGCCGCTCCACCGCACCCTGCCGGCCGGCTCCGGACCGTACCTCGCGCCCGCCCCGGCCCAGGGAGCGGTGCGGCCGAGGCGCTGGGTGGGAAGCACCGTCCAGCCGCCCAGCGGGCGCATCGACCTGTCCGGCCCCCAGGGCGCGCAGCTGCGCAAGGCCATCGCGTCCGTCCACCGGATCTGCCCGGAGTTCAACCCGGTGCAGGTGCTGCGCCGGAGCGGTCGTTCCGTGCTGATCGTCGGGACGACGGGCCGGACGACGGCGGTGGCGAAGTGTTTACTGGACCATTCCTCCGCGTGGGTCGAGCGGTTCAGGCATGAAATAGGGGCATACCGTGCGTTCGTCCGGAACCGGCCCCCGGTGCGCGTGCCGCGGCTCATCGCCGCGGACCCGGACAACTGCACGCTGGTCATCGAGCGGATGCCGGGGCGGGCGGCGGCGCTGGCGCGCCACCCCGTCGAGGCGCCGCCCCGCGCGGACGTGCGGGCAGCGCTGGGCGCGATCGCCCGGCTGAACGCCTGGCGGCCGCCGGCCGGGACGTTCGACGCGCCACTCGACTACGGGACGCGGGTCGCCCGCTACCACGAGCTGGGGCTGTTCACCGACCGCGACCGGGACGACCTGCAGAAGCTGCTGCACGGCCTCGCGCACGCGGGTGGCCGCCAGGGCATGGGGCAGTTCTGTCACGGTGACGCCCTGCTCTCCAACATGCTGCTGTCGCCGACGGGTCCGGTGCTCGTCGACTGGGAGCACGCGGGCTGGTACCTGCCCGGGTACGACCTGGCGACGCTGTGGGCGGTGCTCGGTGACGCCCCGCTGGCGCGGCGGCAGATCAGCCAGCTGGCGCAGCAGGCGGGACCGGCCTCCAGGGACGCGTTCCTGGTGAACCTGATGATCGTGCTGACCCGGGAGATCCGCACGTACGAGACGGCCGTGCAGCGCACCATCAAGGAGGCTCCGCCGGCCGGTTCGGTGCCGGTGCCCGCGGGTTCGGTCTCGCCGGGCGAGGAACAGCGGCTGCTGCTGCGGCGGTTGCACGACGACTGCGCGATGGCGCGGCGGGCCGTGCGCGCGGCGGTGGGAACCCGCTGAGGGAGGGCCCGGGCCGGGACACACGGGTACGGGAGGAGGGCGCGCCGCGCCCCTGGTGACGACACGCCGGGGCGCGGCGCTTCCGTGTTCCGCGCCCGCCCCCGCATTGGTCCATGCCACTGACGCGCCGCAGGCGGGCGCACCACCCGCGCGAAACTCCTCTCCGGCCGCTCTGACGTGGGAAATCCGCCGTGTCGAGGGGTGATTGACGGATGGTCCGTGAGCCGCTACCCCTGTACGGGTTCGGTTGTGCACGCCCCTGTTCCCGGTCCTCACCCGTCCCTGGAGGCTGCCTTGCTCCGTTCCGCGTCCCTCAGACGTGCCGCGCCCGCCGTCCTGCTCCTGCCGCTCCTGACGGGGGTGCCGTCGGCCTCCGCCGGGGTGCCCGAACCCGGGTCGCTCCAGGAGCAGTTCACCGCGGCGGCCGAGCGGCACCGGGTTCCGCAGAGCGTGCTGCTCGCCGTGTCGTACCTGCAGTCGCGCTGGGACGGGCACGGCGGCGCGCCGAGCGTGACGGGCGGCTACGGTCCGATGCACCTGACGGACACGGTGACGGCGCTGGCGGCGGCGCCGCACCACGCGAACGGTACGGAGGATCCGCGCGGCGACGACGCGCGGGCGCCGCGGCTCCCCGCCGGGCTCGCGCCGCCGACGGCGGAGGAGCTGCCCGCGCGGCTGCGGACGCTGGAGCGGGCGGCCGGGCTGACGGGCCGGTCCGCCGAGGAGCTGCGGACGGACCCGGCGGCGAACATCGAGGGGGGCGCGGCGCTGCTGGCCGAGGCCCAGCGCGCGGCGGGGCTGCCGGCGAGCACGGACCCGGCCGACTGGTACGGGGCGGTGGCGCGCTACTCGGGCGCGGACGACTCGGCCACGGCGGCGGCGTACGCGGACGACGTCTTCGACGTGATCCGCACCGGCGAGTCCCGGACCACGGACTCCGGGCAGCGGGTGACCCTGCCGGCCGATCCGGCGGTGGCACCGGACACCGGGCAGGTCGCCGCGCTCGGGCTGCGGGCGCCGCGCAGGGGCCCGGTGGAGTGCCCGCCGTCGGTGCCGTGCGAGTGGGTCCCGGCCCCGTACGAGGAGTTCGGGGACGGCGACTACGGCAACCACGACAAGGCGGACCGGCCGGTGTCGCAGTCGGTGGACTACATCGTCGTCCATGACACCGAGGCGGACTGGAAGACGACGCTGGAACTGGTGCAGGACCCGACGTACGTGTCGTGGCAGTACTCGCTGCGGTCCTCGGACGGGCACGTGGCCCAGCATCTGGCGCTGAAGGACGTGGGCTGGCACGCGGGAAACTGGTTCGTGAACGCCAAGTCGGTGGGCCTGGAGCACGAGGGCTTCCTGACCTCGCCGGACTCCTGGTACACGGAGGCGATGTACCGCTCGTCGGCGCGGCTCGTGCGTTACCTGGCGCAGCGGTTCGGCATCCCGCTGGACCGGCAGCACGTCCTGGGCCACGACAACGTGCCGGGCACGACCGCGTCGACGATCAGGGGCATGCACACGGACCCGGGCCCGTACTGGGACTGGGCGCACTACTTCCGGCTCCTCGGCCGTCCGCTCGCGCCGAGCGCGGGCCCGGGCGCCGGGATGGTGACGATCCGCCCGGACTACGCCTCGCACCGGCCGGTGTACACGGGGTGCGCGGCGGCCGGGGAGGCGTGCGCGCCGCACGGGAGCGGTGCGGTGCGCCTGCACACCGCGCCGAGCGCCGACGCGCCGCTGGTGAAGGACATCGGACTGCGGCCGGACGGGCAGGACTCGACGACCGGGGTGAACGACACGGGTGCGCGGGCCTCGACCGGTCAGAGCTTCGCGGTCGCGGAGCGGCGGGGCGCGTGGACGGCGATCTGGTACCTCGGGCAGAAGGCGTGGTTCCACAATCCGAAGGAGGAGCCGACGGCGGTGAACGCGCGGGGGCTGCTGCTCACGCCGAAGGAGGGTGTGGCGTCGGTGCCGGTGTACGGGCGGGCGTATCCGGAGGCGTCGGCGTATCCGGCGGGGGTTCCGGTGCAGTCGGTGTCGCCGCTGCCGTACCGGCTGCTCGCGGGGCAGCGGTACGTCGTGGGCGGCCGTACTCCGGGCGAGTACCTCTACGCACCCACGTTCGATACATCGGTCCACCGGGTGGTCCGCGGCCTGGAGGAGTACTACGAGATCCAGTTCGGCCATCGGGTGGCCTTTGTGAAGGCCGCTGACGTGCGGGTTTCCCGGGGTTGACGACGGGGCGGCGGAAACCTTTCGGTCGCCGGCGGTCCGTGGCGCGAGCCGCGGCCCGCCGGCGCCCGGTCGCGCTCGTATGACTATTCCGGTGTCCGCGTGGGACCGGGGTCCCCCGGGTAATGCTCGGGCCGGACGACCGCCCGACGCTCACCGAAAGGCCTCCCTGGCATGGCTCAGCCCTTCGTTCTGCCGGACTTCTATGTTCCGTATCCGGCACGGCTCAACCCCCATCTGGAGGCGGCCCGCGCGCACACGTGCGCGTGGGCGCGGGAGATGGGGATGCTGGAGGGCTCCGGTGTCTGGGAGGAGAGCGACCTCCGGTCGCACGACTACGCGCTGCTGTGCTCGTACACCCACCCGGACTGCGACGAGGCGGCGCTGTCCCTCGTCACCGACTGGTACACGTGGGTGTTCTTCTTCGACGACCACTTCCTGGAGGTCTTCAAGCGCACCCCGAACCGGCCGGCGAGCAAGGCCTATCTGGACCGGCTCCCGCTGTTCATGCCCGCCGACCCGACGGCCGGGATGCCCGAGCCGACCAATCCGGTCGAGGCCGGTCTCGCCGACCTGTGGCGGCGGACGGTCCCGGCGATGTCGGAGGCCTGGCGGCTGCGCTTCGCCGAGGCGACCGAGCACCTGCTGTACGAGTCCCTGTGGGAGCTCGACAACATCGACGACGGGCGGATCGCGAACCCGCTCGAATACGTCGAGATGCGCCGCAAGGTGGGCGGCGCGCCCTGGTCGGCGGGTCTCGTGGAGTACGCGGCGGGCGCGGAGGTGCCCGAACAGGTGGCGCACTCCCGCCCGTTGCGGGTGCTGCGGGACGCGTTCTCGGACGCGGTGCATCTGCGGAACGACCTCTTCTCGTACCAGCGCGAGGTGGAGGACGAGGGCGAGAACAGCAACGGCGTGCTCGTCCTGGAGACGTTCCTCGGCTGTTCGACGCAGGAGGCGGCGGACGCCGTCAACGACCTGCTGACCTCGCGGCTCCAGCAGTTCGAGAACACGGCGCTCACCGAGGTGCCGGCGCTGTGCGTGGAGCACGGCCTCGGCCCGGCGGAGGCCGCCGCCCTCGCCGCGTACGTCAAGGGCCTGCAGGACTGGCAGTCCGGCGGGCACGAGTGGCACCTGCGTTCCAGCCGGTACATGAACAAGGGCCTGGTGAAGGGGAGTTCCGGAACCGTCGGCGGAAGTGCGGTCCTGACGACCGGGGTTGCGGTGCCCGGTCAGGGGCTCGGGATGGGCGTCCTCGACGTCCGCAGCCTCTTCGGCCGCCGCCAGACCGAGATCCGGCTGCGCACCCTCACCCATCCGCCGCACCAGCGGGTGGGGCCGTCGCTGCTGCCGGACTTCGACCTGCCCTATCCGCTGACGCTGAACCCGCACCACGCCGAGGCCAAGCGCCGCTCGGAGGACTGGGCGCAGCGGATGGGACTGCTCGACGACATCTGGGACCGGCGGATGATCGAGGGTTTCGACCTGGCGCTGTGCTCGGCCGGTCTCGACCCGGACGCCTCTCCGGAGCAGCTGGAGCTGAGCGCGTGCTGGCTGATCTGGGGCACGTACGCGGACGACCACTACCCGATCGTCTTCGGCAGGCCGCGCAACCTTGCGGGCGCGCGGCAGCAGACCGACCGCTTCAAGTCCCTGCTGAACCACGCCGATCCGGCCTCGGCGGCCGGTCACGCACGGAACCCGATGGAGCGGGCACTCGCCGACGTCTGGGCGCGCACGGCGGGTCCGATGGGCGAACAGGCCCGGGAACGGCTCCGTGTGGCCGTCGGGCTGATGCTGGACAGCTGGACGTGGGAGCTGCAGAACACGGCCCAGCACCGGGTGCCCGACCCGGTCGACTACGTCGAGATGCGGCGCAGCACCTTCGGCTCGGAGCTGACGATGCTGATGGCCCGGCTCCGGAGCTCCGACGCGCTGCCGCCGGAGATCTTCCGGACGGGCACGGTGCGGGCGCTGGAATGCTCGGTGATGGACTACGGAACGATGATCAACGACCTGTTCTCGTACCAGAAGGAGGTCGAGGTCGAGGGCGAGGTCCACAACCTGGTGCTGGTCGTGCAGAAGTTCTTCGACTGCGACTATCCGACGGCGGTGCGCATGGTCGACGACCTGATGCGGGGCCGGCTCCGTCAGTACGAGCACCTGAAGCGGCGCGAGGTACCGATGCTGTACGCGGACTTCGGGCTCGGCGCGGCGGGCCGGGCGGCCTTCGAGGCATATCTGCGCGAGCTGGAGGACTGGCTCGCGGGCATCCTCAACTGGCACCGGAAGGTGCGGCGTTACGGGGCGGAGGACGTGCACCGGGGCGCGGGCACGACGCTGGCGCGCCGGGGTCCACGGGGCCTGGGGACCTCGGCGGCGCGGATCGTCCCGGCCGGCCGGCCGCTCGTGCCGTGAGGGCGCCGGAGCCCGCCCCGGGACGCGGGGCGGGCTCCGGTGACGAGCTCGGGTGCGCGGGCGGCGGTCTCAGGGACGCAGGCCGCGCAGCTGGTCGAGCTCGCGGCGGTCGCGCTTGGTGGGGCGGCCGGCACCGCGGTCGCGGACCGCGATGACCACGGCCTCCTCGCGGGGCGGCGGGGGCGGGCTGTTGTCCACGTACGCCTCGGCGGCCACGGGCGGTCCGACGCGCTTGGTGAGCAGCTGCTTCACCTCGACGATCCGCTGACGGCCGCCGTGGAAGAGCCGCACCTCGTCGCCCGGCTTCACCGGCTGGGCGGGCTTGGCCCGCTCGCCGTTGACCTTGACGTGTCCGGCGCGGCAGGCCGCGGCGGCCTGGGAGCGGGTCTTGGTGAGCCGTACGGCCCAGATCCAGCTGTCGACGCGCACGCTGCTCATCGGCCCCCGCCTCCCGGTCAGCCCTGCTGGAACAGCTCGGCGGGCAGCGGCTTCAGCAGCGCGTACAGGTCGTCGGTGATGGGCCGGTCCCAACTGGCGATGGTCACCAGGACGTTGTCGCTGCGGTCGAACTGCACGCAGGAGATCCGGCTCTCGGAGAGCTTCAGGCGGCGGACGATGAGCAGGTTGTCGCCCTGCATCACCGGCACGTCCTCGCGGTCGACGACCTCGACCGGCTCGTCGTTCTCCAGGGCCGCGAGCAGCTGGGCCACCTCGAAGGGGACCTGCCCTTCGGCGAGCTCCCGCGCCGGGGAGCCCTCCGGGAGGTTTCCGATGATCATCGCGGGTCCCCGGCCGCCGAACAGGTCGTAGCGGAGGAACACGCCCTGGCAGCTGCCGTCGGGAGCCGGGAGCAGACCGGCGCCGAGATTGCCGGGCCAGTCCCCGGGGTCCATGGCCAGGACGTCGAAGTCCGGGCCCGCGGGTGTGGCGGCGCTGCGGCGGCGGAGGAAGGACATACCGCCATGGTACGTGCCCCGGCGCGCGGTGCGGCGCGCCGGGGCCCGGGGTCACGGGCCCGCGCCCTCCGGTCCGCGCAGGGCGCCGTCCAGGCCGGTCGGGTCGGTGCCGAGCTTGCGGTAGACGGCGGAGAGCAGGCGGGTGGCGGTGGCCCGGTCGACACCGAGGGCGGGGGCCGGGTCCTGGCCGCGGGCGGCGGCCTCGGCCGCGGCCCGCTCACGGGCGGTGAGCGAGTCGGTGCCGGCGGTCCTGAGCTCGCGGGGGCGCAGTCCGGCAGCGGCGAGCTCCGCCCGGGCGTCCTCGACGAGGCCGTCGGCGCCGCAGCTCTGGGCGGTCTCCAGGCCGCGGTAGAGGTGCTCGGCGGCCTCGTGGGTGCGGCCGGTGCGGCGCAGGGCGGTGCCGAGGGCGACGAGGGAGCGGGCCAGCTCGTAGGCGGCGGGCGAGCGGTCGAGCCAGTCGACGGACTCCTCCAGGAGCTTGACCCGGTCGCCGTCGGTCTCGCCGGAGACCTCGGCGGTGACGCGCAGCGCCTGCCCGATGACGGAGGGCGCGCCGTACTGGCGGGCGCGTTCCACGGCGGCGAGGGCGGTGGCGCGGGCCCGGTCGGGTGTTGCGCCGGCCTCGGCGAGGGCCAGGTGGAGCTGCCAGGGGCACCACGCCGGATTGCGCATCCCGCGAGGGTCGAGGCGGCGGCCGACGGCGGCGAGCTCGGCGGCGGCGGCCTCGGCGCGGCCGGTGGCGAGGAGCAGTTCGGCGTGGACGGTCTGGGAGTCGGGGAAGGTGACGGCGGCCGGGAAGGGCTCGCCGAAGTCGTGGGTACGGGCGACCCGCGCGGCCTCCTCGGTGCGGCCCCGGGCGAGCAGCACCTCGATCATGACGCCCGCGGCGTACCACTGGGCGGGCGTGCGGGGACCGACGCGCTCGGCGAGCCGCAGGCCGGCGCGGACGAAGTCCTCGGCCTCGACGAGCCGGCCGCGGCGGTAGCGGATGTAGCCGAGCAGGGTGTACGCGAAGGAGAGGTGGCCGCCGCGCCAGCCCTGACGCTCGAACTCGGCGGTGCCGGCGGCGAAGAGCTCCTCCGCGCGGCCGGGCCGGTCGGCGTACAGGAAGGTGAGGGCCACCAGGACCGGGACCTCGAAGCCACGGCTCTCGTCGGCCCAGCTGAGGCCGCCGGCCAGGGCGCGCTCGGCGTGCGCGACGGCCTCGGCGGAGGGCTCGGCGCGCACGGTGGCGTCCCAGGCGCGCAGGCCGATGATGTAGCGCTCGGTGAGGTCGCGGCCGGTGAGCCGGTCGGCGAGACGGGCGAGCCGCCGGGAGCGGGCGGGCGACTCGGGTTCGTCGGCGCGGAAGGCGTCCCACATGAACTTCTCGGCCTGCATGCGCAGTCGGCTGCGGGCGTCGGTGGTGAGCCGGGACTCGCGGCCGAGGAGTTCGGAGGCCTCGACGAGCCGGTCGCTGTGCGCGAGGACCTGGGAGAGCCGGTAGACGATGCCGTGGCGCAGGGCGGGGTCGGCGACCGGTTCCTCCAGGGCGGCGCGGAGGTGGTTGACGGTGGTGGCGGGCTCGGTGAGGAGCGAGGCGCAGCCGAGTTCGAAGAGGACGGCGGCGCGCTCGTCGTGGCCGGGCGGTTCGCGCAGGGCGCGGGCGAGGTAGCGGCGGGCGGTGTCGGGCGCTCCGGCCCGCAGCGTCTCGCGGGCGGCGGCGCGCAGGTTCCTGACGACCCACGGGTCGCCCTCGGGGTGGGTCTCGACGAGGTGCCGGGCGGCGGCGGTGGGGCCGAGGCCGGCGTCGACGACGCACCAGGCGGCCTGGCCGTGGAGGGCGACGCGGGTGGCGGCGGGGATGGCGTCGTAGACGGCGGTGGCGATGAGCGGGTGGACGAACTCGAGGGTGTCGGCCGCGTCGCCGGTGCCGTATCCCGGGGCCGCGTCCGTTCCGTCGGCCGCCACGTCGGGGCGGGGTGCGGCGAGGACGCGGGCCCGGCGCAGCCGGTCGGCGCCGCGGGCGACGTCCTCCGCGCCGAGTCCGGCGACGGCGCCGGCCAGCTGCGGGGAGATCTCGGTGCCGAGGACGGCGCAGGCCCAGGCGAGCCTGACGGTGGCGGTGCCGAGCCGTTCGATCTGGGCGATGAGCCCGCTGCCCTTGACGGCGGCGGCGAGGTCGCGCAGGGCGGGCGCGGCGTCGGCGGTGGGTTCGAGGCCGCGGTCGCGGATCCTGGCGGCGAGTTCGACGGCCTCGAAGGGGTTGCCGGAGGTGACGGTCCAGCACGCGCGGCAGAAGGCGTCGTCGGCGTGGGCACCGACCCGGTCGCGGACGAGGCGGGCGATGGCACCGGAGGTGAGGGGCTCCAGGCCGTGCGGGCGCCGGCCGGACCGGCGTCCGGTGAACTCCTCGCCGTCGGCGGGCAGTTCGTCGGGCCGGTAGGCGACGACGAGCAGCATCGGCAGTTCCTCGGCACGCGGCGAGAAGGCGGAGAGCCAGCCGAGGGACTCGGGGTCGGCCCAGTGGGCGTCGTCGAGGACGACGACGAGCGGCGCGCGGCGCACGGCGAGGTGGGTGAGGACCCAGTCGAGGCCGTCGCGCAGGCCCTGCGGGTCGGGCGGTGAGCCGTCGGCTGCGGTGCACAGGCCGAGCGCGGGACCGACGATGTCGTACCAGTCACCGAGCCGTTCGCGCAGTTCGCCGCGGGAGACGCCGGCGAACTGCGGCTGGAGGAGCTGACGGGCGACGTGGAAGGCGACCCGCTGCTCCTGGTCGCCGCCGCGCGCGGACAGCACGGTGCAGCCCTTCGCGGCGGCGAGCCGGCGGATCTCGGCGAGCAGGGTGGTTTTCCCGAGTCCGGCGGGCGCGGCGAAGGCGAGGACGCCGCCGCGGCGCAGGGTGCGCCCGCCCGCGCCACTTGACGCGGTGCCGGCCGCGCCGCCCTGCACCAGCCGGAGGGCCGGAGCTCTGGTGGCGGGCCGCGGCGAGGGGACCCGGGCGTCCCGACCGGCGAGGTCGGCACGGCCGGCGAGGCCTGTACGGCCGGCGGGTTCGGCACGACCGGCGAGGTCCGTACGACCGGCCGAGTCCGTACGGCCGGCGAGGTCGCCACGGCCGGTCGGCCCTGGCCCTCCGGCGGGCAGGACCCCTCCGCGGCCCCCGGCGGCCTCGGTCGGCCGCGCGTCGGCCCCGGACCGCTGCTCGGCGGCTGCCCGCCCCTCGGTGGCTGCCCGCCCCTCGATGTCCGCCCGGCCTTGGACGTCCGCCCGGGATGCGGGCTCCGTCCGGCCCGCGACCGCCGCGTCGGCGCCGGTCGCGTCGGCGCCCGCACCGGCACCCGCGCCGATGCCGACCAGGAGGTCCAACGCCTCCTCGGCCGCCGCGAGTTCGGCGTCGCGTTCGAAGAGCCCCAGGCCCCGTCCCTGGGGCCCGCCCTCGTGCACAGTCATGGTCCACCCCACCCCGAGGGGGCGCACACCCGGCGCACAGGGGGTTGCGTCCGGGGTGAACACCCCACGAAAACCCCAGCGTACGCCGGGATGCGCCGCCGAGGAGGTCGATTGTGGCGGTTGTGTGAAAGGGGCCCGAAAGCGTCCGTCACCTGGTCCTCGGCGGCGCGTTCGCACCTCAGGTCAGGTCGAACTCGCCCTCGCGCGCGTTCACGACGAACGCCCGCCACTCCGCGGGCGTGAACACGACCGAGGGGCCTTCGGGACGACGGCCGTTGCGCATGGCGATGAAGCCCTCGACGAAGGCGATCTGGACGTCTCCCGCGCCCTGGCTGCCGGAGCGCCATTCGGCGCCCGTCAGGTCGAGGTCCGGCATGTCCTGCCCGGTGAGACCGTGCCGGCCGACGGTGCCGGTGATCGTGCTGGTCGTCGTCCTGTCCACCACGTCCGTGCTCCTCTCGCGTCCCCGCGTCACGCTCCGCGGCTGATCGGAGGCCCAGCGTAGCGACCCTTCCGGATCACCGACACCCCTCAGGCGGTCGGCGGCCGGTCGCCGACCAGCCACATGGAGAAGAACTGTGCGCCCCCTCCGTACGCGTGCCCGAGCGCCGTGCGCGCCCCCTCGATCTGGTGCTCGCCGGCCTGCCCGCGCACCTGAAGTGCCGCCTCCGCGAAGCGGATCATGCCGGACGCGCCGATCGGGTTGGTGGACAGGACGCCGCCGGAGGGATTGACGGGCAGGTCGCCGTCGATCTCGGTGACGCCCGCCTCGGTGAGCTTCCAGCCCTCGCCCTCCTCCGCGAACCCCAGGTTCTCCAGCCACATCGGCTCGTACCAGGAGAACGGCACGTACATCTCGACCGCGTCGATCTGGCGGCGCGGGTCGGTGATGCCGGCCTGCCGGTAGACGTCGGCGGCGCAGTCCCGGCCCGCCCGCGGCGAGACGAAGTCCTTGCCGGCGAAGAGCGTCGGCTCGCTGCGCATCGCACCGCCCAGCATCCACGCGGGCGGGCGGGGCGAACGGGCCGCGCCGGCCCGGTCGGTGAGGACCATCGCGCAGGCGCCGTCGGAGGACGGGCAGGTCTCCGAGTAGCGGATCGGGTCCCACAGCATCGGCGAGGACTGCACCTTCTCCAGCGTGATGTCGTGCTCGTGGAGGTGCGCGTACGGGTTCTTCAGCGCGTTGCGGCGGTCCTTGTACGCGACGAGGGAGCCGATGGTGTCCGGTGCGCCGGTCCGGCGCATGTAGGCGCGGACGTGCGGCGCGAAGAAGCCGCCGGCGCCGGCGAGCAGCGGCTGCTGGAAGGGCACCGGCAGCGAAAGGCCCCACATGGCGTTGGACTCGGACTGCTTCTCGAAGGCCAGCGTGAGCACCGTGCGGTGGACCCGGGCGGCCACCAGGTTGGCGGCGACGAGCGCGGTGGAGCCGCCGACCGAACCGGCGGTGTGGACGCGGAGCATCGGCTTGCCGACCGCGCCGAGCGCGTCGGCGAGGTACAGCTCCGGCATCATCACGCCCTCGAAGAAGTCCGGGGCCTTGCCGATCACCACGGCGTCGATGTCGGCCCAGGTCGACTCGGCGTCGTCCAGGGCCCGTCGGGCGGCCTCGCGGACCAGTCCGGCGATCGAGACGTCCCGGCGGGCGGCCACGTGCTTGGTCTGGCCGATGCCGACGACGGCGACGGGCTCCTTCGCCGTCCCGGCCGTGCTCGCTGCGCTCATCGGTGGTCTCCTTCCAGGACGGCGACCAGGTTCTGCTGGAGGCAGGGCCCGGAGGTGGCGTGGGCGAGGGCACGGTCGGAGGCGCCGCGGTGGATGCGGGCGGCGGCCTCGCCGAGCCGGATGAGGCCCGCGGCCATCACGGGGTTCGCGGCGAGCGCGCCGCCGGACGGGTTGACGCGGACGTCCGCGCCGAGGCGGAGTGCCTTGCGGAGCACGACCTCCTGCGAGGTGAAGGGCGCGTGCAGTTCGGCGGTGTCGACGGGCCGGGCGGCGTCCGGGTCGAAGGCTCCGGCGCGCCGGGCGGCGAGCCGCGTGGACGGCGAGTCGGTGAGGTCGCGCACCCCGAGGGAGTGGGCTTCGACGCGGTGGTCCATGCCGGTGATCCAGGCGGGCCTCGGGCACAGTGCGCGGGCCCGGTCGCCGGCGGCGAGGATCACGGCGGCGGCGCCGTCGCCGACGGGCGGGCAGTCCCCGGTGCGCAGCGGCGCGACGACGTGGTCGCCCTGCGGGCGGGCGCCGGGCAGCTGGGCGTGCGGGTTGGCGGCGGCGTCCCGGCGGCTGCGGGCGGCGACGGCGGCGAGCGCGCGCTCGTCGGTGTCGCCGGCGTCGATCAGGGCCCGGGCCTGGAGCGCGGCGAGGGCGACGGAGTCGGGCCACAGCGGGGCCACGTAGTACGGGTCGAGCTGGCGGGTCAGCACGTCGCGCACGGAGCCGGGCGAGGACTTGCCGTACGCGTAGACGAGGGCGGTGTCGGCCTCGCCGGTGAGCAGTTTCACCCACGCCTCGTACAGCGCCCAGGCGCCGTCGGTCTCGACGTGGGACTCGGTGATGGGCGGCCAGGCACCGACGCCGTCGAGCGCCATGGTGAAGGAGAAGGCACGGCCGGCCAGGTAGTCGGAGGAGCCGGAGCAGGTGAAGCCGATGTCGGAGGCCCTGAGGCCGGCCTGTCGCAGCACGTCGTGGAGGACCGGCATCAGCATCTCGACCTCGGAGAGGTCGTCGGTGCGCCGGGCGTGGTCGGTCTGGGCGAAGGCGACGATGGCGACGTCCCTGCGTGCCGCGGTCACAGGAGCTCCTTGTACGTGCCGTAGTCGGCGTCCGGCTCGCCGCTGGGGCGGTAGTGGTCGGGGTAGCGGCCGCCCTCGGTCCACACGGGTTCGACGCGCAGGCCCATGCGGACCTGGTCGTACGGGATGCCGCCGATCCGGCCGTGCAGGGCGAGCCCGGCGCCGTCGAGGGCGATGTGGGCGTAGACGTACGGGACCTCGATGTCCAGGTTCTTCGCCTTGATGTTGACGATGCAGAAGGTGGTGACGGTGCCGCGGGGTCCGACCTCGACGCGCTCGGTGGTGGCGACGCCGCAGGTGGGGCAGGCGCCGCGGGGCGGCACGTACACCTTGGCGCAGGAGGGGCAGCGCTCGCCGACGGTGCGGCGCTCGGCGAGGTCGTGCAGCCAGGCGGTCTGGGCGCGGCCCGGCGTGTACGTGTAGTCGAGGCGGGCGGGCGTGACGATGCCGGTGACCGGCTGGTCGAAGACGCCGTCGTGGGGCCGGGCGCCGGTTCCGGCCGCCGCACCGCCTTCCTCACCCGCGTCCGCGTTCCCGTACGGCTCGAAGCAGGCGATGTCGGTGATGGCGCCCTGCCGTTCGGCCGCCCAGCGGATCCGGACGCGCATGCCGGTGCGGACGGACTCGGGGCCGGGGGCGTCGAGGGCGTGGAGCAGCGCGGTGTCGGCGCCGTCGGGCCGGACCAGGACCCAGGCGAAGGGCGTGGTGAGCGGCTGGCCCCGCCGGGGCTCGGGGTTCCAGGCCCAGGTGGTGACGGTTCCGGTGGGGGCGAGCTCGACGAGGTCGCGCAGTTCGGCGGCGGTCTCGGGATCGTACTCGACGGGAGGCACGAGCACCCGTCCGGTCTCGGTGCGCACGCCGAGCAGGACGCGCTCGCGCAGTCCGGTGAGGAAGGCGGACTGCACGGGGCCGAGGGAGCGGGTGAAGGGGAACTCGACGACGAAGGGGGCGCGGAGGGTCTCGGGGGCGGCGGTCATGGGGCGGCTCCTTGGTGGACGAGGGGAACTCCCGCCCCGACGGCGTGCGTCACGCGGGGCCGGGCGGGGCCCGGTTTCAGGAGGGGCGGGTGCCCGCGGGCGGGTTACTCCCGGCGGTAGACCGGGGTCCGTTTCTCCGCGAAGGCCTGCGCGCCCTCCTTCGCGTCGGCCGTGGCGAAGATCGGCCAGCCGCGCTTCAGTTCCGCCGCCAGGCCCTCCTGCTCCGTCATCTCGGCGGTCTCGTAGACCGACGCCTTGACGGCCTCGACGGCGAGCGGTCCGCAGGCGTTGATCCGCTCGGCGGTCTCCAGGGCGGCGTCCAGGGCGGTGCCGTCGGGGACGACGCGGCCGACGAGGCCGATGCGTGCGGCCTCGTCGGCGGTGTACGGGCGGCCGGTGAGGAGCATTTCGAGGGCGTGGGTGCGCGGGATCTGGCGGGGCAGCCGGACGGTGGAGCCGCCGATCGGGAAGAGGCCGCGGCGGACCTCGAAGAGGCCGAAGGCGGCGGAGGCGCCGGCGATCCGGATGTCGGTGCCCTGGAGGATCTCGGTGCCTCCGGCGACGCAGTGTCCCTCGACGGCGGCGATGACCGGCTTGCGCGGGCGGTGGTGCCGCAGCATGGCCTTCCAGTGGAGGTCGGGGTCGGCGGCCATGCGGTCCCGGTAGGCCTCGCCCTCCATGCCCTTTCCGGCGAGCGCCTTGAGGTCCATGCCGGCGCAGAAGGAGCCGCCGGCGCCGGTGAGGACGACCGAGCGGACGGTGTCGTCGGCGTCGGCTTCCAGCCAGCCGTCGTACAGGCCGACGAGCATCGGCAGCGAGAGCGCGTTCCTGGCCTCGGGCCGGTTCAACGTGAGGACGAGTGTGGCGCCTTCGCGCCGCACGTCGAGATGTTCGGTGCCACCCATGGGCGTCTCCCGTCTCCGTTTCCGGAACAGGTTGCAGGAGTGGCGGGTCCAGTTCAATAGTTTTCTGACACTCAGTCAGATTCTTCTGCGTGCCCCCTTCCCACCTCCGCCCGTCGGCGCTCTAATGACCGCCCAGTGACCGGCGGGAGCCGGTCCGGGCCAGGATCAGGAGGAACGGTGGAGTACAACCTTGCCGACCTGTTCGAATCGATCGTCGACGTGGTCCCGGACCGCGAGGCGCTGGTCTACGTCGACCACCCCGGCACCGGCGCCGAGCGCCGGCTGACCTACGCCGGACTCGACGCCGCGGCGAACCGCGTCGCGCACCACCTGATCGACGCGGGCCTGCGGCCCGGCGAGCACCTCGGCCTCCACCTGTACAACGGAATCGAGTACCTGCAGACGGTGCTCGCCTGCCTCAAGGCGCGGATCGTGCCGGTCAACGTCAACTACCGGTACGTGGAGGAGGAGCTGGTCTACCTCTACCGGGACGCGGACCTGGCCGCGCTCGTCTTCGACGCCGAGTTCACCGAGCGCGTCGCGGGCGCCCTGCCGCAGACGGAGAAGCTGCGGCACCTCGTGCGGGTGGGGACCCCGCACGAGGAGGCACCGGCCCTCGACTGCGTCGAGTTCACGGCGGCCGAGGCGGCCGGATCGCCGGAGCGCGGCTTCCCGCCGCGCTCGCCCGACGACCTCTTCATCATCTACACCGGCGGCACCACCGGCATGCCCAAGGGCGTGATGTGGCGTCAGGAGGACCTGTTCTTCGCCGGCCTGTTCGGCGGCGACCCGAGCGGCGAACCCGTGAAGCGGCCCGAGGAACTGGCCGAGCGGGTCGCCGCGGGCGGCGCGGGGCTCACCTTCTTCCCCACTCCCCCGCTGATGCACGGCACGTCCACGCTCACCACGTTCATCGCCTTCCACTACGGGCAGCGGGTGGTGATCCACCGCAAGTACGTGCCCGAGGAGGTGCTGCGCACCATCGAGAAGGAGCGGGTGTCCAGCGTGTCGCTGGTCGGCGACGCCATGCTGCGGCCCCTGGTCGACGCCCTCCACGGGCCGTTGAAGGGCACCGACCTGTCCTCGCTGTTCAGCCTGTCCTCGTCCGGCGCGATCATGTCGGACACCGTGCGCGACCAGTTCCGCGCCCTGGCCCCGAACGTCCTGCTGCTCAACAACTTCGGTTCCTCGGAGTCCGGTTCGAACGGGCGCGCGACGGACGACTCGGGCCCCGCCACGGGCTTCCGGCTGCACGTCAACGAGCGCACCCAGGTGGTCGACCCGGCCACCCGCGAACCGGTCGCCGTCGGCGAGGTCGGCCGGCTCGCCCAGCGCGGCCACGTCCCGCTGGGCTACTACAACGACCCGGCGAAGACGGCGGAGACCTTCTTCCGCAGGGGCGGCGAACGCTGGGTGCTCCTCGGAGACATGGCCACAATCGACGCCGAGGGCATCGTCACCGTCCTCGGGCGCGGCTCGCAGTGCATCAACACCGGCGGCGAGAAGGTCTATCCGGAGGAGGTCGAGCAGGCGCTCAAGTCCCACCCGGACGTGTACGACGCGCTGGTCGCCGGCGTGCCCGACACGACGTGGGGCAACCACGTCGCTGCCGTCGTCCAACTGCGCGAAGGAGCAGCGCCGTTGGACCTGGCAGCGGTCCAGTCCCACTGCCGCACCCGGCTCGCCGGCTACAAGGTGCCGCGTCAGCTCGTCCTCGCCGACACGATCCAGCGCTCGCCCAGCGGCAAGGCGGACTACCGCTGGGCCCGTGCGGTGGCGACGCAGGCGGACGCCGGGGCCGCGGGCTCCGGGGCCGGGAGCTCCGGAGCCGGCACCTGATCACACGCCGAACTCCCGCAGAGCCGCCAGGAACTGCTTCGGCCGCTTCGCGTGCACGAGGTGTCCGGCCTTGATGGTGACCAGCCGGGCGTCCTGGATCTCCTCGGCCATCCAGGCCAGCTGCTCCTGCGGCAGATGGCTGCTCGTGCCGCCGCCGATCACCAGGGTGGGCCGGGAGATCACCGCAAGCTCGGTGCGCCAGGCCGGATCGGGCTCGTTCACCTGGGCGTCGGTCGCCGGGACCACCGCCCAGTCGAAGCCGAGCGGCCCCTCCGGGCGCTCCGCGCGGCCGCGCGGCGGGTCGAGCGGGAAGAAGACCGGGACGTCCTCCAGGACGAGCCGGTCCATCAGCTCCGGCTCGCTCTGGGCGAGCAGGCAGACGGCCGCGCCGCCCATCGAGTGCCCGACGACGGCGGGGCGGACCAGCCCGAGGGCCGTGACGAAACCCCTCAGCTCGTCACGGAAGACGTCGAAGCCGTAGTGCCCGGGGTGGTCGCTGAGCCCGTGCCCGCGCAGGTCGACCGCGTACACCCGCCGGTCGGCGGAGAGCGCGGCCGCGATCTCGCTCCAGTCGGTGCCGTTCTCCCCTCTGCTGTGCACCAGGACCACCGGCGGCGCGTCCTCGGGGCCGCTGACGCGGTAGGCGAGCCGCACCCCGTCGACGGTCACGGTGGCCACCGCGGGGTCGAGGAAGGCGGCGACCGGACGGACGAAGCCGCCGGGGTCGTCCACCCACGGGAAGTGGCCGGCGCCGGGCTGGACGACGAGCTCGGCATGCGGGAAGCAGGCGGCGAACTCGGCGGCGCGGGCCGGGCTCGGGCCCGGGTCGTACCCGCCGGCGAGGACGAGGACGGGCGCGTCCAGTCCGCGCAGCGCGGCCCGGGTGGCCTCGGGGTCCAAAGCGCCGGGCGCGTAGAAGGCGCTCGCCGCCTCCCAGTTCGTCTGCGTGGCGGCGTCGGCCGCGTGGGCGCGGGCGGCGTCGTCCCAGCGGCCGTACGCGAACGGCATCGTGATCCCCGACTGCTCCGGCAGCGGGGTGTCGGGGCCGAGGGACTCCAGGGCGGCCCACGCGGCCGGGTACCAGTCCTGGTCCGCGAAGACCTCGGTGGCGGCGTCCCATTCGGCATCGGGGATCTCGATGCCGACCGCCCGGGTGCCGCCGGTCACCAGGACGAGGGAGCGGATCCGATCGGGGTGGGCGGCGGCGTAGAGCGTGGCGAGGGCGGCGCCCGCGGAGTGTCCGAGCAGGTCGATCCGGTCGAGCCCCAGGTGGGCACGGAGCGCCTCGACATCGGCGACCTGCCGGTCACAGCGGTAGCTCGCCGGGTCGGCCGGGGCGCCGCTGCCGCCGACGCCGCGCTGGTCGAGCACGATCAGGCGGCGGTGCGCGGACAGTCCGCCGAGGTCGCCGAGGTAGGTCGCGTCGCGCATCGGCCCGCCGGGCAGCACGACGAGGGGTTCCCCCGTGCCGAGGGTCCGGTAGGCGAGCCGGGTTCCGTCGTCCGTCGTGAAGTGGGGCATGGCGCCGATCATGGACGGCGGCCCCTGGTCCCGACAACCGGGTTCCGCCGAGAGCGCGATACTGTGGAAGATCGTCCGTCCCACCTGCGAAGGAAGCCGTTCCCACCGTGTCCCAGACCCGCCCGGCAGCACCGCACCCCGACGAGCTCCGCGGCGACTGCGCGAACTGCTTCGGGCTCTGCTGTGTGGCCCTTCCCTTCGCCAGGTCCCACGACTTCGCCGTGAACAAGTCGGCGGGCGACCCGTGCCGCAACCTCCAGGACGACTTCCGCTGCGGCATCCACACCCGGCTGCGGGACTCCGGCTTCCCCGGCTGCACGGTCTACGACTGCTTCGGCGCCGGCCAGCACGTCTCCCAGGTCGTGTACGGCGGCGTGTCCTGGCGCGAGGCGCCGGACACCGCACGGCAGATGTACGAGGTGTTCCCGGTGGTGCGCGGGCTGTACGAGCTGCTGCGCCACCTCACCGAGGCCCGCTCGCTCGCCGCGACCCGGCCCCTCCACCGGGACCTGGACCGGGCGCTGTCCCGGGTGACCGCGCTGACCGGTGGCGACGCGGCCGAACTGGAGAGGCTGGACGTCGCACCCGTGCGCGCCGAGGTGAACCCGCTGCTCCTGAAGAGCAGCGCCCTGGTGCGCGCCGAGGCCGGCGGGAAGCCCAAGGACCGGCGGGGCGCGGACCTGATCGGCAAGCGGCTGCGCGGGGCGAAGCTGCGCGGCGCGGACCTGCGCGGGGCGCTGCTCATCGCGGCCGACCTCACCGGCGCCGACCTGTCGCTCGCCGATCTGATCGGCGCGGACCTGCGCGACGCGGACCTCTCGGGCGCGGACCTGACCGGCGCCCTGTTCCTGACCCAGCCCCAGCTGAACTCGGCCCGCGGCGACGCGGCGACCCGTCTGCCGGAGGGCTTCGAACGCCCCGCGCACTGGACGCGCTGACCCCGCGGGAAGGCCGGGCCGTCCCCGCGTGATCCGTCCAGGGCCCCGGCTCCCGGTCCGGTCCGGCCCTGCTCCGCGACGAGCGCCTACACCTCGTACACGTACGGCGTGGTGGTGGTGAGTGCGGCGAAGCCGAGCCGGGCGAGGATCGGGCGGCTGGTTTCGGCGGCGTCGACCTGGACCCAGCGGCGGCCGTGCGCGGCGGCGAGGCGGGCGCGGTGGGCGACCAGCGCGCGGTAGAGGCCCTGGCCGCGCCAGGGGACCACGGTGCCGCCGCCGTACAGTCCGGCGAAGTCGCTGCCGGGCGGGAGTTCCAGGCGGGCGGCGCTGACCGGGTCGCCGTGGTGGAGGGCGAGGACGGCGGCGACGGTGCCGGGGGCGCCGGCGAGCTGGTCCAGCAAACGGCGCCCGAGGGCGGTGGAGTCGCCGCCGAAGGCGCGGTCGTGCACCTCGACCACCATCCGTACGCCCTCCTCGTCGGTGACCTCGCGCAGTTCCACGCCCTCGGGGAGGACGGCGGGCGCGGAGACGGCCGCGGCCTCGGCGACCATCACGGTCTCGCGCTCGTCGGGGACGAAGCCGGCGGCAAGCAGCCGGTCGGCGAGGTCGACGGGCGTGTCGTGGGCGTACAGCTTCCATTCGAAGCCGTGGCCGACGGACCGGAAGTGGCGGATCTGCGCGGCGACGGCCGCATCGGCGTCCGCGGCCGTCAGAGCGGACCAGAGCACTCCGTTCCAGCCGTGCGCGGGTCCGGTCTGGCGCACCACGGAACCGTCCCGCTCCACCCGTGCCGCCGGCCCGTCGGGCCGGGCGTCGCGGCGGAGCTGCCGGTCGAGCAGGGTGCGCAGTGCGGTGAGGTCGAGGTCCATGGCCCCACCCCAGCACCGGGCCGGGCCGGGGTGCCACCGGTTTACCAGGTCACCGGCAGGGTCCGGGGGCCGCGGTTGACCGTGCCGGTGCGCCAGGCGATGCGTTCGGGCGGTACGGCGAGCGCGAGGCGGGGCAGCGTGGCGAGCAGGGTGCCGAGCATGACCTCGGCCTCCATGCGGGCGAGCTGGGCGCCCGCGCAGTAGTGCGCGCCGTGCCCGAAGGCGAGGTGCGGGGCGCCCTCGCGGGTGAGGTCGAGCCGGTCGGGGTCGGGGAAGACGGCGGGGTCGCGGTTGGCGGCCGGGTAGAAGACGTGGACGGCCTCGCCCGCGCGGACGGTGATGCCGCCGACCTCGACGTCGGCGGTGGCGATCCGGGGCATGCCGACGCCGTTGCGCTGCGGGATGTAGCGCAGCAGTTCGTCGACGGCACGGGGCAGTCCGGTGGGTTCGGCGCGCAGCTTGGCGGTCTGCTCGGGGTGGGTGAGCAGCACGTACACCATGGTGGCGACGATGTTGCGGACGGCGTCGAGGCCGTTGAGCGTGAGCATCACGGCGAGGGCGACGAGTTCGGGGGTGCTGACGCCGCCGGCGGCGCGGGCCGCGGCGAGTTCGCTGATCAGGTCGTCTGCGGGGTGCTCGGCGCGGTGCCGGGCGAGATCGGCGAAGTAGCCGGCGATCTCCTTCTTGACGGCCTCGCCGGCGTCGGCGGTGGTGTCGTGCGAGAGCAGTCCGGCGCGCCACTCCTGGACGCGGTCGAGGTCGGCGGCGGGCACGCCGAGGAGTTCGGCGACGACCGCGGCCGACAGCGGGCCGACGTAGCGCTCGGCGACGTCGGCGGGCGGGCCGGTCTCCAGGAGGTCGCGGGCGGCCCGCTCGGCGCGGCGGGCGGTGTGCCCGCGCAGGGCGGCGATGCGGCGCCGGCCGAAGGTGGGGGCGATGAGCTTGCGCAGCCGGGTGTGCTCGGGCGGGTCGGCGCGGCCGACGCCGCCGGCCGGGGCGAGGGTGTGCGGGGTGGTGCTGGGCAGCGGCCGGCCGACGGTGCGGGCCCGGCTCATCCGGAGGTCGGAGCTGATCTGCTTGACGTCCTCGTAGCGGGTGACCAGCCAGGCGTGGCCTTCGCCGTACGGGAGGCGGATCCGGGCGACGGGTTCCTCGTGGAGCAGACGGTGCGGCACGGGGTCGACGTCGGTTCCGGGCAGGGGGACCACGGCCCAGTCGTGGACGACCGGGCCGTGGAGCGGGTCGGGGGTCATGGCGTGGGGGCGGCCTCCGGCCGGGCGCCGGCGTCGTGCCGGAGCGGGGTGATCTGTTCGATGTCGTAACGGATGCGGAGTTCCTCGACGGCGGCGTGGTCGACCTCGCCGCCGTCGGCCGCGCCGAGGATCTCCATGAGCTCCTCGAAGTAGGTCTCGTGGTAGGTGGGCGGGGCGACCTGGAACAGCATCCGGGCGGGCCGGCCGCCGACGTTGGCGAAGGCGTGCGGGCAGCCGGGCGGCACGAGCATGAGGGTGCCGGGGGTGGCCCGGACGGGGCGCCGGCCGTCGGCGGAGCGCCAGCCGCGCCAGCTGTCGGCGGTGCGCACCTCGGGTTCGAAGGCGAGCACGTCCAGCTCTCCGTCGAGGAGGTAGAAGAGCTCCTCGGCACGCCCGTGGGTGTGGGCGCCCACGTCGAAGCCGGGCGGGACGACCACCTCGAAGGTGGAAGCCGTGCGGGTGTGCTCGCCGGTGACTTTGAACGTGACGTGCTGGGCGGGGGTGGCCAGGATCCGGCCCTCCCCGGGGGGTACGACGAGGCCGCTGGGGGTCATCGCGGGGCGGTTCCTCTCACCAGGTGACGGGCAGGGTCTCGGGGCCGCGGATGAGGGCGCCGCGCTGCCAGCGGATCTGCTCCTCGGGTACGGCGAGCCTGAGGCCGGGGAAGCGGGTCCACAGGGAGTCGAGGAGGATCTCGGACTCGATGCGGGCGAGCGCGGAGCCGGGGCAGTAGTGGGGACCGTGGCCGAAGGCGACGTGCGGGTTGTGGTCACGGTCGAAGTCGAGCCGTTCGGGCTCGGGGAAGACGGCGGGGTCGCGGTTGGCGGTGAGGTAGGAGACGTAGACGGGGTCGCCGGCGGGGATGGTGACGCCGCCGACCTCGACGTCCTCCAGGGCGATCCGGGAGAGGCCGACGGCGTTGCGGTGCGGGATGTAGCGCAGGAGTTCCTCGACGGCCTGCGGGAGCAGGGCGGGCTCGGCGCGCAGCCGCGCGAGGTGCTCGGGGTGGGTGAGCAGCGCGTAGACCATGTTGGCGCTGTTGTTGCGGACGGCGTGGGCGCCGCCGATCTGGATGAGGACGGCGAGGCCGACGGCCTCCTGCTCGTCGAGGGTGCCCTCGTCGATGGCGTCGGCGAGGACGGCGGCGAGGAACTCCTTGCCGGTGCCGTGGCTGCGGCCGACGAGTTCGGTGAAGTAGCGGGCCATCTCGGCCTTGGCCTGTTCGCTGGCCTCGCGCCCGGCGCCCGCGGAGATGATGGTGTCGGACCAGTGGGCCATGAGGGGCTGGTCGCCCTCGGGGACGCCCATGAGCTCGCTGACCATGGCGAGCGGGAACGGCCGGTTGACCGCCTCCATCAGGTCGGCGGGCGGGCCGTCCTGTTCGAGCCGGTCGAGGAGCCGGTCCATCACCTCCTGGGCGTGGTCGCGCAGGGAGCGCAGGGCGCGGGCGCTGAAGGCGCGGGCGACGACCCGGCGCATCCGGGTGTGGTCCGGCGGGTCGGCGAAGCCGACGGCGCCCTCCATGGGGATGAAGTGGGGGGCGAGCCGGGTGATGGAGCGTCCGTAGACGGCCTGGCGGCTGAACCGCGGGTCCACGGAGACGAATTTGACGTCCTCGTAGCGGGTGACGAGCCAGGCGTGGCCCTCGCCGTGCGGGAGGCGCACCCGGGTGACGGGGTCCTCGTGGAGCAGCCGGGCGAGGAGCGGGTCGAAGTCGAGTCCGGTGAGGTCGGGGACGGCCCAGAAGTGCACCTGGGGCTCGTCGCTGGTGTGGGGGGTCGTGGTCGTCGTCATCGGGCCACCGCCGCGGTCGTGGGGACAGGGATGTCGTGGTCGGGAGGGAAGGAGGGAGCGGGGAGCAGGGGAGATGCCGAGGAGGAGGAAGCCGGGGGCCGGTGGGATGCCGGAGGGACGGGCGGCACCGGGGATACGGGGGCGACCGGGCGTGCTTCCGGGCCGCGGCCGGTACCGGAATCCGGGCCGGTACCCGGATCCGGGCCGGTACCGGAATCCGGGCCGGCTTCGGGACCGGTGGGGCCGGTGGCCGGGGCGCGGTGGGCACCGGCGGTGGGGCGGGCCGGGTCGTCGGACGGCATGCCGCGCGGTCCGAGCCCCGCGTGGCCGAGGGCCTCGGCGACGACGGCGCGGACCCGGGCCTTGGCCTCGGCTTCGTAGCGCGCGTTGCGGGCCTCGAAGCCGGGGTGGGCGAGGGTCTCCCCGAGGGGCCGCAACAGATGCCGTCGGGCCACACCCGTGCTGCGGATCAGCCGCAGGACGAGCGGCAGCGAGGGGTGGCCCGCGTGGAGCGTGCGGGCCGGGTCGAGGGTCTCCTCCTGCGTGATCACGTGTTCGGGCACGGCGACGGCGGGACGGCACAGGACGGGCATGGTGGTCGTTGGTCCATTTCGTCCGGGGCTGTGTGGGGAAGCCGGACGGGCATCATCTTCGGTTCCGTTGTGCCCCGCGCAGCACCGTTCCTGCGCTCCCGGTGGCAATCGCACCCGAATGTGTGACCTTCCCCGGACGGGCGTGACCTGCGGAAAGGCGTCGGGGCGCGAGGTCGGGCAGGCCTCCGGACGGGCGAGTGCCGAAAATCCGGGCCGCCCCCTTGCCAGGTCCGGGGTGCGGCCGGTTTTACTGATCCCGAACGGAACGACCGAATGATCGGTCGCCCGTGTACACGCGGTGGCACGGTGGCACGCGGTGCACGGCCCGCGGACCCAGGCGAGGGAGTGGCGCATGAGTGACCTGCTGGACGCCGGTGAGCGGCTCGGACGCGACGAGCTGGCGGCCCTCCAGCTGGAGCGGCTGCGCGCGACCCTGCACCACGCGTACGACAACGTGCCGTTCTACCGGGAGTCCTTCGACAAGGCCGGCGTACGGCCCGAGGACTGCCGCTCGCTCACCGACCTGGCCCGCTTCCCCTTCACCGCCAAGACCGATCTCCGCGAGCAGTACCCGTTCGGCATGTTCGCCGTCGACCGGTCCGAGATCCGCCGCATCCACGCCTCCAGCGGCACGACGGGACGCCCCACCGTCGTCGGCTACACCGAGCGGGACCTCGACACCTGGGCCGACGTCGTGGCCCGCTCGATCCGCGCGGCCGGCGGGCGGCCCGGCCACCGGGTCCACGTGGCGTACGGGTACGGGCTGTTCACCGGTGGTCTCGGCGCGCACTACGGCGCGGAGCGGCTCGGCTGCACGGTGATCCCGGCCTCCGGCGGCATGACGGCCCGCCAGGTCCAGCTGATCCAGGACTTCGAGCCGGACGTCATCATGGTGACGCCCTCGTACATGCTCACCCTGCTCGACGAGTTCGAGCGCCAGGGCGTCGACCCGCGCGGCACCTCCCTCAAGGTCGGCATCTTCGGCGCGGAGCCCTGGACCGAGGAGATGCGCCGCGAGATCGAGGAGCGCTTCGCGATCGACGCCGTCGACATCTACGGACTCTCCGAGGTCATGGGCCCGGGCGTCGCCCAGGAATGCGTGGAGACCAAGGACGGCCTCCATATCTGGGAGGACCACTTCCTGCCGGAGATCGTCGACCCGGTCACGGGCGAGGTGCTGCCGGACGGGGAGGAGGGCGAGCTGGTGTTCACCTCCCTGACCAAGGAGGCCATGCCGGTGGTGCGCTACCGCACCCGCGACCTGACCCGGCTGCTGCCCGGCACGGCACGGGTCTTCCGGCGCATGGAGAAGGTCACCGGCCGCAGCGACGACATGGTGATCCTGCGCGGGGTGAACCTCTTTCCCACCCAGATCGAGGAGATCGTGCTGCGCACGCCCGCGGTGGCGCCCCACTTCCAGCTCCGCCTGACCAGGGAGGGCCGTCTCGACGCGCTCACCGTACGGGCGGAGGCGCGCCCGGGCGCGACGCCCGAGCAGCGCGCGGAGGCGGCCCGCGTGATCGCGGCGGCGGTCAAGGACGGCATCGGCGTCTCGGTGGCGGTGGAGGTCGTCGACCCAGAGACCCTGGAGCGCTCGGTGGGCAAGATCAAGCGGATCGTGGACCTGCGGGACCGCGCGTAGCCTGGAGTGAGGAGGTGGTAGCGATGCTGTCGGACTCCCCCGTTGCCGCGATCATTCCCGTGAACGACCTGGCTCGCGCCAAGCGTTTCTACGCGGAGACCCTCGGTCTCCCGCTCACGAAGGAGTCTCCCGAGGACACCCGGTTCGAGACGGGTGGCACGACCATCGGCCTGTACGAGACGCCCTACGGCGGCCAGGCCGAGCACACGCTCGCCAGCTGGAAGGTCGCCGACCTCGACGCCGAGATGAAGGAACTGCGCTCCAAGGGCGTCACCTTCGAGGACTATGACCTCCCCGGCATCAAGACGGTGGACGGCGTGGTCGAGAGCGACACGATGCGGGGCGCCTGGTTCAAGGACAGCGAGGGCAACATCCTCTGCATGACGGAGGAGCGCGCGGGCTGACGGTCCCGTACGCCGGTCACGGCGCTCAGGGGCTGAACGACAGGAAGACGAAGGCGGCGAAGATCGCGAGGTGGACTCCGCCCTGGAGGAGTGTGGCCCGTCCCGGCACTACGGTGAGGGCGCTGACCGTGGCCGTGAGCACGAGCAGGGCCAGGTGGAGCGGGCCGAGGCCGAGGACCAGGGGTCCTTCGAGCCAGATCGAGGCGAGCGCGATCGACGGGATCGTGAGGCCGATGCTGGCGATGGCGGAGCCGTAGGCCAGGTTCATGCTGGTCTGCATCCGGTCCCGGCGGGCGGCGCGCACGGCCGCGAGGGTCTCGGGGAGCAGCACCATCAGGGCGATGACGACGCCGACCACGGGTTTCGGCAGCCCGGCGGAGTCGACGCCGTCCTCGATGGTGGGCGAGACCAGCTTGGCGTCGCCCACGACGGCGACGAGGGCGACGACCAGGAGCCCGAGGCTCGACCAGGTCTGGCGGAGGGTCGGCGGTTCGGCGTGCTCGTCCTCCGACTCGCGGCCCTCCTGGCCCGGCCGTGGCACGGGCAGGAAGTAGTCACGGTGCCGGATGGTCTGTACGCCGACGAACACCGCGTACAGGCCGAGCGAGGCCACGGCGGCGAAGGCGAGCTGCGCGGTGGAGAACGCGGGACCGGGGTGGCTCGTCGTGAACGTCGGCAGGACCAGGGTCGTCGCCGCGAGGGTGCAGACGGTCGCGAGGGCGCCGCCCGAGCCCTCGGCGTTGAAGACGGTGACGCGGGTGCGCAGCGCGGCGACGAGCAGGGACAGGCCGACGATGCCGTTGCAGGTGATCATGACGGCGGCGAAGACGGTGTCGCGGGCGTAGGTGGCGGTCTTCTCGCCGCCTCCTCCGGCCATCAGGGTGACGATGAGTCCGACCTCGATGACGGTGACGGCGACCGCGAGCACGAGCGAGCCGTACGGTTCGCCGACGCGGTGGGCGACCACCTCGGCGTGGTGCACGGCGGCCAGGACGGCGCCGAAGATGAGGAGCGCGATGAGGCCCACCGCGAAGCCGGGCAGGTCACGGCCCCAGCCGGCGGCGAGGCCCGCGGCCGCGACCACCGGCCCCCAGGTGGTCCACTGTCGTGTCAGTCCTGCCGTCGTCGAACCCATGCCCCGAATCGTGCCATAACGGAACGAAACGATTCGGGCGCGCCGCGTGGCGCGCGAGCACGACGGAAGGCCGCCCGGAGGTCCGGGCGGCCTTCGCGCGTGCGGTGACGCGGTGGGCGTGGAGCGACGTCAGGGCTTGGAGTGGCGTCAGGGCTTGGAGCGGCGTCAGGGCTTGGGCAGGGTGCAGCCCGCGCGGTGGAGGTCGATCACGTTGCCGGGGCCGACGCACGGGACGATCGTGTAGGTCTGCTGGGCGTAGTTGATGCCCTGACGGACCGTCACGGTGCCGTTCTCGTCGACCTCGCAGGGGTTGTTCACGGTGCAGCTCCGGCCGTCCTCGTTGCCCGTGTTGTTCACCGCGACGACCTTGCCGGTGGTCCGGTCGATCACGGGCGAACCCGAGGTGCCGCCGATGGTGTCGCAGGCGGAGGTGTAGCGGACCGAGTCCTTCCAGGTCCAGTCGCCCTCCTTCAGGCGGTAGACGAACCCGTCGACGCTGCAGCTGTAGGTGCGCTTCCAGTAACCGGAGACCACCGTGATGGGCGTGCCCTGGGCCGGGTGGGCGGCGTCCAGGGTCAGGGCGCCGATGCCGTACTGGCTCTGGATCTGCGCGTACGTCTTGGTGAGCCGGTAGAGCGCGACGTCGGTGTCGGTCATCGTGCCGTACGCGATCCGGTCGGCGCGCAGCGTGGCGACCTTCGCGCCGGAGCCGTTCAGGAGCGAGAACGAGCGGCTGGAGCGCTGGTTGAGGACGACCTCGCCGGCGGCGGGGAAGCCGGTCTCCAGACAGTGGCCGTTGGAGAGCACGAGTGCGGGGTCGCCGGGCTGCGAGGCGGGCATGCGGACCAGGGAACCGGAGCAGTTGCTGAGCGCGACGGTCCCGGCGAAGTCGACGGCGGCCGGCGTGGCCGCGGACGTCGCGCCCTGGGCGCTCCGGACGGCGGGAGCCTGGGCCTGCGGGGCGGCGTCCCGGGGTGCGGACGCCATGGCCGGGGCCGCGGCCGCTCCGGTGAGGAGCAGGGCGAGGACGGCGCCGACGAGAGGCTTCTTCATGTGGGGGTTCCCCTCTGATGACGAGGCAACCGAAGATCCTTCGGTTGTCATGCGCATTCTCAAGACACTCCGCCCCGACGGGCAAGGGCGCGTGCCTTGTTGGCTGGAAGCGACCCCTCCGCCCCGCCCGGTCCGCCCTTGCCGCGCACCTCACAACGGCCGGTCGTGGCCTTCCCAGTACGGGTCCCTCAGCCGGCGCTTGTAGAGCTTGCCGTTGGGATCGCGGGGCATGTGGGCGAGGAAGTCCACGGACCGGGGACGCTTGTAGCCGGCCAGGCGCCGCTCGCAGTGGGCGAGGATCGCGGCGGCCAGCGCAGGTCCCGGCTCGTGGCCCTCCGCCGGTTCGACGACGGCCTTGACCTCCTCGCCCCAGTCGGCGTGCGGGATGCCGAAGGCGGCGGCGTCGGCGACGGCGGGATGGGCGAGCAGCGCAGCCTCGACCTCGGCGGGATAGATGTTGACGCCGCCGGAGATGATCATGTCGATCTTCCGGTCACGGAGGAAGAGGTAGCCGTCCTCGTCGAGCACGCCGAGGTCGCCGACGGTGAAGTACTCGCCGATCCGGCCGGCCGCGGTCTTGGCCTCGTCCTTGTGGTAGCGGAAGCCGCCGGTGCTCATCTTCATGTAGACGGTGCCGAGTCGTCCGGGCGGCAGCCGGTTGCCGTCGTCGTCGAAGACGGCGAGTTCGCTGATCGGCCAGGCGCGGCCGACGGTGCCGGGCTTCTTCAGCCAGTCCTCGGCGGTGGCGAAGGCTCCGCCGCCCTCGCTGGCCGCGTAGTACTCCTCGACGCAGTGGCCCCACCAGTCGATCATGGCGCGCTTCACGTGGTCGGGGCAGGGCGCGGCGCCGTGGATGGCGTGGCGCATGGACGAGACGTCGTAACGGGCGCGGACGTCCTCGGGGAGCGCGAGCAGGCGGTGGAACTGGGTGGGCACCATGTGGGTGTGGGTGCAGCGGTGTGCGTCGATGAGCCGCAGCATCTCCTCGGGCGTCCACCCGTCCATGAGGACCAGCGGGTGGCCGATGTGCAGGGCGGCGCCGGCGAACTGGAGCACGGCCGTGTGGTAGAGCGGCGAGCAGACCAGGTGGACGTTGCCGTCGAAGGGCTTGATGCCGAAGATGCCGAGGAAGCCGCCGAGGTAGGTCTCCTCGGGTGTCCTTCCGGGCAGCGGGCGGCGGATGCCGCGGGGCCGTCCGGTGGTGCCCGAGGTGTAGTTCATGACCCAGCCGAGGGTGCGGCCGTCGGGCGGGGTGCCGGGCTGCCCGTCGAGGAGTTCGGCGTACGGGCGGAAGCCGGCGATGCCGCCGACGGCATAGCGCCGGGCGGGCGGGACGCCCGCCTCCTCCGCGGCGGCGTCGGCGGCCGCGGCGAAGCGCTCGTGGGCGATCAGGACCTTCGCGCCGGAGTCGGCGACGATCCAGGCGATCTCGGGGCCGACGAGGTGGTGGTTGACGGGGACGAGGTAGAACCCGGCCTGGGTGGCGGCCAGATAGGCGGTGAGGAACTCGACCCCGTTGGGCAGGACGACGGCGAAGGCGTCGCCGCGTTCGAGACCGGCCGCGCGCAGACCGTGGACGAGCCGGTTGACCGCCTCGTGGAGCCGGCCGGCGGACCACTGCTCTCCGTCCGGAGCGGTGATCACGGTCCGCTCCGGCTCGGCGGTGGCCTGCGCCCAGAAGCCGTTGGGACCCTGGCCCGCGGTCATGCTCCACCCCTTCCGGCGATGCGGTTGACGCGGTCGACGGCCTTCTCGAAGCCACGGGTGAGCTCGTCGAAGACCTGCCGGACGCTGCGCTCGGTGGTCATGCGGCCCACGATCTGGCCGACCGGAGTGCCGAGCAGAGGCGTGACCTCGTACTTCTGGATCCGGGAGACCGCCTCGGCGACCAGGAGGCCCTGCAGCGGCATCGGCAGGGGGCCGGGGCCCGCCGGGTCGTCCCAGGCGTCGGTCCACTCGGTGCGGAGCTGCCGGGCGGGCTTGCCGGTGAGGGCACGGGAGCGGACGGTGTCCCCGGAGCCGGCGGCGAGCAGCTTCTCGGTGAGCGCGCGGGAGTGGAGGTCGGCCTCGGTCGTGGTGAGCCAGAGCGAGCCGAGCCAGACGCCCTGGGCGCCGAGGGCCAGCCCGGCGGCGATCTGCTCGCCGCTGCCGATGCCGCCGGCGGCGAGCACGGGCAGCGGCGCGACGGCGTCGACGACTTCGGGCGTGAGCACCATGGAGGCGATCTCGCCGGTGTGGCCGCCGGCCTCGTAGCCCTGGGCGACGACGATGTCGATGCCCGCGTCGGCGTGGTGACGGGCGTGCCGGGCGCTGCCCGCGAGGGCCGCGACGAGCACGCCGTGGTCATGGGCGCGGGCGACGACGTCCGCGGGCGGTGAGCCGAGGGCGTTGGCGAGCAGCTTGATGGGGTAGTCGAAGGCGACGTCGAGCTGGCCGCGGGCGACCTGTTCCATCCAGCCGGTGATCCGCCAGCCGGAGGCCTCGCCCTCGGCGAGTTCGGGGACGCCGTGCTTGGCGAGGGTGGCGCGGACGAACTCGCGGTGCCCGGCCGGGATCATCGCCTCGACGTCGGCCTCGCTGACGCCGTCGACCTTCTTGGCGGGCATGACGACGTCGAGACCGTAGGGCAGGCCGTCGGTGTGGTCCTGCATCCAGTCGAGGTCGCGGGCGAGGTCGTCGGGGGCGGTGTAGCGGACCGCGCCGAGGACGCCGAATCCGCCGGCTCTGGTGATGGCCGCGGCCACCGCGGGGAAGGGCGTGAAGCCGAAGATGGCGTGCTCGATCCCCAGGGTGCGACTCAGCTCCGTCTTCATGGGCGGCATGGTGCCGCAGCCGGTGCGCCGAGGGAAGAGATTTTCTGATGCAGTGTCAGATTCTTTGCCGTGCCGCGCGCTTCCCCGATCCGGCACGACTGCGGTAGGAAACTTTCAGATCTTGCCGGAGCGGCCGAAGTTTTCTTTCAGGGTGCGGTGGGAGAGGGTGGGCATGACGGACGAGTCGAGGACGGGGAACCGGGGTCCGAGCCGCCGCGCGTTCGGCGGCGGAGTCCTCGCCCTGGGAGGTGCGCTGATGATCGGTACGGTGCCGGGGGCCGCGGCGGCGCCCGAACCGGGGCGCGGCGGCTCGGATGGGGCGACCGGCTCCGGCGGTACGGGCGGCGGCGCCTCGCCCGGCTTCGGTGCGGCGCGGCGGACGACGCTGCGCCGCGGCTCCGCCGAACGGGCGGGGCTGCTGGCCGCGCACCTGGACCGGCTGGTCGCGGACGCCGAGTCGTATCTGCGCCCCTCCCCCACCCATCCGTGGTACGCGGGCGCGGTGCTGCTCGCGGGGCGCGGCGGGACCGTGGCGCTGCACCGGCCGATCGGCGCGGCCGTGCGCTACGCGGCGTACGACGAGAAGACCGACACCGGTGTCGAACTGCCGGCCGACGAGCGGATCCCGATGCGCGAGGACACGGTCTTCGACCTCGCCTCCGTCTCCAAGCTGTTCACCTCGATCCTGGCGGTGCAGCAGATCGAACGCGGGGCGCTGGTCCTGGAGGAGAAGGTCACGGCCTATCTGCCGGAGTTCGGGGGCGGCGGGAAGCAGGACGTCACGGTGCGTCAGCTGCTCACCCACACCTCGGGATTCCGGGCGTGGATCCCGCTCTACAAGGAGCCCACGCGGGAGGGACGGCTGCGGCTGCTGTGGAACGAGGTTCCGGCCCATCCCCCCGGCACCGTCTACCTCTACTCCGACCTGAACCTGATCACGCTTCAGCTGATCCTGGAGGAGATCACCGGTCACTCTCTGGATCACCTGCTCCGCACCGAGATCACCGCTCCGCTCGGGATGCACCGCACGCGTTTCAATCCCCCGCTCTCGTGGCGGCGGAACGTCGCCGCCACCGAGGACGCCCGCATCCCCTGGTCCGGGCTCGACCGCGGCATGGTGTGGGGCGAGGTGCACGACGAGAACGCGTACGCCATGGGCGGCGTCGCCGGTCACGCCGGCGTCTTCGCCGACGCCTGGGACCTCGCGGTGCTCGCCCGCACGCTGCTCAACGGCGGGGCGTACGGCGACGCCCGCATCCTCTCCCCCGCCTCCGTGGACCTGATGTTCACCGACTTCAACACCGCCTTTCCCGGCGACGAGCACGGCCTCGGCTTCGAGCTCTACCAGCACTGGTACATGGGCGCGATGGCCACCCCGCGCACGGCCGGCCACACCGGGTTCACCGGCACCAGCCTGGTGCTCGACCCGACCACCGACGCGTTCCTGATCGTGCTCGGCAACTCCGTCCACCCGGTCCGCACCTGGCGTTCCGGCTCCGCGCCGCGCGTCGCCGCCGCCGACGCCCTGGCCCGCGCCGTACCGGTGCGCCCGCCCCGGGGCCGTACGGCGTGGTTCTCCGGCATGGCGAACGCCACCACCTCCACCCTCACCCTGCCGGAGGTGCCCGGCGCCACCCGTCTGGAGTGCGCGCTGTGGTGGGACACCGAGCCCGGCACGGACAGCGCCGTCCTGGAGGCCTCGGTGGACGGCGGCGCGCACTGGACGCCGGTGCCCTTCACCACGACCGCGCACGGCGAGGCGGGACCGCCGCGCCCGCGGCAGCACCCGACGGGCGCGGTCGGCGGCTGGTCGGGGCGCACCTGGCACACCCTGACCGCCGCCCTCCCCGCACCGGTGACGACGCCCGTTCGGCTCCGCTGGCGCTGCACCACCGACCGCCGCTACGTCGGCCGCGGCGTCTACGTCTCCGGCCTGCGCCTCCGGGACGCCTCGGGCAGACCGGTCTTCGACGAGACCCGCCCGGCGGACCGCGCCCGCGTCGAACCGGCCGGCTGGACGGCGTCCGCGGACTGATCCGCCCCTCCGGCACCCGGCCGTCGGTCCCCCGGTCCCGCACCCCTGTCTTCTCGACCGTCTACTCGACGGGCGTGCCGGCCGGGGGCCATTGCCGGCGCTCGGGGATCAGCCTGCGGAGGATCCACAGGCCCGCGCGCAGCTTCCGGTCGCCGGGCGAGCGGATCTCGGAGATGAGCGCGGCGGTGCTCCTGGCGATCGAGCGCGCCGCCTCGTCGGCCGAGTCCGGGTCCAGGAGCCGGTCGCAGTTGAACCAGGCCAGGCCTCGTGCGACACGGATGCCGTAGTTGGTCAGCAGTTCGTCGCTGCGGGTGAACAGCCGGTCCAGCGAGTCGAGTCCGTGGATGTACCGGGACGAGAGGTCGTCCTGGACGCGGTCGATGCAGGAGCCCAGCACGTCGTTCATCCGGTGGAAGTCCGCGACGTGGCCACGGAGGTGGCCGCGTTCGCCCGTGGACGCCGTCATGCGCCGCAGGGCGCCCGGCAGGTCGTAGGAGATGTGCGCCATCATGGAGAACAGCACGTCCTCCAGCGTGTAGGACCGCCGGGCGCTCGAAGCCGCGAAGACGTCCCGCCACGGCCGGGGGACGGAGTCCGGCAGATCGTCGGGCCGGACCTCACCCGGAGGGGTCCCGGACCGCCCCGCCTGCCAGGCGTCGATGCCGTCCATCGCGTCGAAGTAGGCCGAGGCGAGCGTCTCGCACAGTTCGGCGACCCACGGCGGGTCCCTGAACGCGGGCGCGCCCGTGTCCAGGGCCGCGGCGAGCGTCGTCGTGAGGCGGTAGTAGGTGTAGGCGAACGCGGCGCGGCGGTCCTGTGCCGCGTCGTACTGCCTGACCCGGTCGGCGAGCAGGCCGGCGACCACGGTGACCTTCTCGGCGGGCGGCAGGGACTCGGTGGTCATGGGGCGTGTTCCCGCCGCCCGCTAGGCCGGCGCGCTGATGAGGCGGGTGTCCTCGGTCGCCCTGCCCCAGTCGCACAGCAGTTCCGCGGCGAGGCTCCGGCGGTCGGGCGCGACCCGGTAGTCGGCGGTCCACATCGCTCCGAGCAACGGCATGCGGTAGGTCGCGGCCATCCCTTCGTCGCGGATCTCCGCGGTGTAGGTGAAGGTCCGGGTGAACAGGCCCGGCACGGGGCCGAGCCGTTCCTTGGCGCGCACGACGACGCCGGTCCCGTTGCTCTCCAGGACGTACTGCTCGTCCAGGAGGTACAGCATCACCCCGAACTTGGAGATCTTGAGCACGTTGTCGGCCTGACCGAACGCGCCCTCGTCCGGCTTCGCGACGATCGTCGAGTGCTGCCGCGGCGCACCGACGAGCCGCCCGATGACGTGCATGGCGGTCACGAGCAGCTTGTTCGTCAGCCCGATGTCACTGTGCCGGAGACGCGCCCAGGAAGTGACGCGGAAGGTGGCCGTCCCCTGCCAGGTGCCGGCCCCGATGTCGAGGTAGTAGACGCGGTTGGGCGCGTCCGTGCGGTTGCGAGGGATACCCTCGGGCTCCATGGTCACAGTACGTAGCATAACATCACAGTGAGTGAGTATGATGGTAGTGACGGCTTCGCTCTCGGCGCGTCAGGGGCGTTCGACGACCCGGAAGCGCAGGCACACCAGCGGGGTGCCCTCGTCCACGGGAGTGCCGATGTCCTCCCAGAAGCGACGGTGGCCCTCGCGCCATTCCTCCAGCGAGCGGTCGCCCTCGCCTTCGGCGGCGGCGTGCTCCCAGGTGACGTCCCGGAAGGGCACGGTCTCCACGCCGGTGATCTCGATCGTGGCGACCCGGCGCCCGTCGTCCCCGAGAAGCGCCAGGCGCTCGCCGGGGAACTCCATGCCCTCGGTCTCCTCCACGTACTCGGCCAGCAGGCCGGTGGTAGCGGTCTTCCGTCCGTCCAGCACCAGCGCGTTCAGCGAGGCGCGCAGCTCGCCGGGCGTGCCCAGCTCCAGCCCGCGCATGCCGTCCACCCGTGGCCACATGCTCCTGCCGTCCTTCTCCTAGGAGGTGTGCCCGGCATCCGGCCGGGCCGCGTCGCCCAGGGCGTCCAGGACCGGGCGGATCAGCGGATGGTCCTCCGCTCCCCGCCGTACCGCGGCGAAGACGCGCCGGGTGGGGGCGACCCCGTCGACCGGGCGGACGACCACACCGGTGAGGTCGGTGCCGCGCAGGGCCGAGCGGGGCACCAGGGCCACGCCCGCACCGGCCCCGGCCAGGGCGACGACGGCGCGGAAGTCGTCGGAGACGTGCTCCATGCGCGGCGCGAAGCCGGCGTACTCGCAGGCGAGGACGGTGACGTCGTGGCACGGGTTGCCGGCGGACTGGCCGGTCCAGGGGTCCTTGGCGAGGTCGGCGAGGGCGATCCGCTCGCGGCCGGCGAGGGCGTGGTCCGGCGGCAGGACGGCGTCGAACGGCTCCGCGTACAGCGGGACCCGGGTGAGCCGGGCGTCGTCCTCGCCGGGGGCGCCGCGGTACTCGACGGCCACGGCGACGTCGACCTGCCGGTCCAGGACCATGAGCAGGCTCTCGTCGCCCTCCGCGTCCTGGACGCGGACGCGGATGCCGGGCGCCGTGCGGGCGAGGGAGCCGATGGCCGGGGCGACGACCAGGCCGATGCCGGTGGCGAAGGAGGCCACCGTGACGGTGCCGGCCTCGCCCGATCCGTACGCGGCGAGCTCGGCCTCGGCCCGCTCCAGCTGCGCCAGGACGGCGTTGGCGTGGCTCAGCAGGATCTCGCCGGCCGGGGTGAGCCGGGCGCCCCGCGCGTTCCGCTCCACCAGGCGGTGACCGGTCTCCTGCTCCAGGGCGGCGAGCTGCTGGGAGACGGCGGAGGGGGTGAGGTAGAGCGCGGCGGCAGCCGCCGTCACCGTACGGTGGTCGGCCACCGCCCGGAGGATGTGCAGCCGCCGCGCCTCGATCATGCCCCTAGTGTCGCAGGCCCCGCCCGCCTGCTCCGCCTACGCGCCCTCAGGAGGGCTGCTCGGCCCGCAGGGCGGCGCGCGCGTCGACGAACGCGTCGACGGCCCGGTTGACGTCCTCCGTGGAGTGGGCGGCGGACAGCTGCACGCGGATGCGGGCCTGGCCCTGCGGCACGACCGGGTACGAGAAGCCGATCACGTACACGCCGCGCTCCAGGAGCAGCTCGGCCATCCGGCCCGCCTCGGCGGCGTCGCCGATCATCACGGGGGCGATCGCGTGGTCGCCGGGAAGGATGTCGAAGCCGGCCTCGGTCATGCGGGAGCGGAACAGCGCCGTGTTGGCGTTGAGGTGCTCGCGCAGGTCGCCCGCGGACTCCAGCAGGTCGAGGACCTTGAGGGAGGCGGCGGCGATGACCGGGGCGAGGGTGTTCGAGAAGAGGTACGGGCGGGAGCGCTGGCGCAGCAGGGCGACGATCTCGGCGCGGGCCGCGACGTAGCCGCCGGAGGCGCCGCCGAGGGCCTTGCCGAGGGTGCCGGTGACGATGTCGACGCGGTCCATGACACCGTGCAGCTCGGGGGTGCCGCGGCCGCCGGGGCCGACGAATCCGACGGCGTGCGAGTCGTCGACCATGACCATGGCGTCGTAGCGCTCGGCCAGGTCGCAGACCTCGTCGAGCGGTGCGACGTAGCCGTCCATGGAGAAGACGCCGTCGGTGACGATCAGCTTGCGCCGTGCACCGCCCTCGGTGGCCTCCTTGAGCTGCTGCTCCAGGTCGGCCATGTCGCGGTTGGCGTAGCGGAAGCGACGGGCCTTGGACAGGCGGATGCCGTCGATGATGGAGGCGTGGTTGAGGGCGTCGGAGATGACCGCGTCCTCGGCGCCGAGGAGGGTCTCGAACACGCCGCCGTTGGCGTCGAAGCAGGAGGAGTAGAGGATCGTGTCCTCCTGGCCGAGGAAGCGCGAGAGGCGCGCCTCGAGCTCCTTGTGGACCTCCTGGGTGCCGCAGATGAAGCGGACCGAGGCCATGCCGTAGCCCCAGCGGTCGAGCGCCTCGTGGGCGGCGGCGACGACCTCGGGGTGGTCGGCGAGGCCGAGGTAGTTGTTGGCGCAGAAGTTCAGCACCTCGCCGGGGCGGCCGCCGGCGGTGACGTTGACGGTGGCGGACTGCGGCGTGCCGATGACGCGCTCGGGCTTGTGGAGCCCGGCCTCGCGGATCTCGTCGAGGGTGGCGCGGATGTCGTCGCGTACGGAATCGAACATGAAGGGAAGCTCCTGAGGTTCGGCCTGAGGTCGGGCCTGCGGTTCGGAACGATCCGGAGGGATCAGGCGGTCCAGTCGAGGATGACCTTGCCGCCCTTGCCGGAGGCGGCGTCGTCGAAGGCGGCCTCGAAGTCGCGGTAGTCGTAGCGGCCGGTGATCACGGGCGACAGGTCGAGTCCGCCCTCCAGGAGCACGGACATGGCGTACCAGGTCTCGAACATCTCGCGGCCGTAGATGCCCTTGATGGTGATCATCGAGGTGACGATCTTCGCCCAGTCGACGGAGAAGTCCTCGCTGGGCAGGCCGAGCATGGCGATCTTGCCGCCGTTGGTCATGTTGGCGACCATGTCGCGCATCGCGTGCGGGTTGCCGGACATCTCGAGGCCGACGTCGAAGCCCTCCTTGAGGCCGAGGGTCCGCTGGCCTTCGGCGATGGTGCCGTCCGCGACGTTCAGCGCGAGCGAGACGCCGATCTTGCGGGCGAGCTCCAGGCGCTCCTCGCTGACGTCGGTGACGACGACGTGGCGGGCACCGGCGTGCTTGGCGACGGCGGCGGCCATGATGCCGATCGGGCCCGCGCCGGTGACCAGCACGTCCTCGCCGACCAGCGGGAAGGACAGGGCGGTGTGCACGGCGTTGCCGAACGGGTCGAAGATCGCGGCGACGTCGAGGTCGACCGGGACCCGGTGCACCCAGACGTTGGAGGCGGGCAGCACGACGTACTCGGCGAAGGCGCCGTCGCGGCCCACGCCGAGGCCGACGGTGGCGCGGCACAGGTGACGGCGGCCGGCCAGGCAGTTGCGGCACTTGCCGCACACCAGGTGGCCCTCCCCGCTGACCAGGTCGCCGACCGCGATGTCGGCGACGTCACGGCCGGTCTCGACGACCTCGCCGACGAACTCGTGGCCGAGGGTCAGCGGGGTGGCGATGGTCTTCTGCGCCCAGCCGTCCCAGGAACGGATGTGCAGGTCGGTGCCGCAGATGCCGGTGCGCTTGACCTTGATCAGGACGTCACCGGGACCGGTCTCCGGCTCGGGAACGTCCGTCAGCCAGAGTCCCGGCTCCGCCTTGTGCTTGACCAGTGCCTTCAATGTCACGGCTCCCGACGTGCGCGTCCTGTGATGTACCGGTTCCGGGCGCGCGGACGGGCCCAAGATCCTTGGAAGGAAGTCTTCCGTGCGTCGAGGCCCATGGTCCATCGAGGTTTTCTTAAGCGCACTCGCAGATCAGCTTCACGCCCCTGGCCGGAAGGCCGCGGGCGTCAACCCGCGAGCCGTTCGAGCACCGCCATGGCCGCGTTGTGGCCGGGCACTCCGCTCACTCCGCCGCCGCGTACGGCGCCCGCGCCGCACAGCAGGACGTTGGGCCGCGAGGTCTCGACGCCCCAGCTCCCGCCCGGCCCTTCGCCGTACGGGAAGGAGAGGTCCCGGTGGAAGATGTGGCCGCCGGGCAGCCGCAGGTCGCGTTCGAGGTCGAGCGGTGACTTGGCCTCGACGCAGGGCCTGCCGTCGGCGTCCCGGGCCAGGCAGTCGGCGATGGGCTCGTCGAGGCAGGCGTCGAGCTGGTCGAGCGTCGCCTCGAGGAGCGCGTCGCGGGCGCCGTCGGGGTCGGCGGCGAACAGCCGGGCGGGCGCGTGCAGTCCGAACAGGGTGAGGGTGTGGTAGCCGCGGGCGGCGGCCTCCGGGCCGAGGATGCTCGGGTCGGTCAGGGTGTGGCAGTAGATCTCCGAAGGCGGCGCGGAGGGCAGGCGTCCGGCCGCGGCCTCGGCGTGGGCGGCGGCCAGCTGCCCGTATCCCTCGGCGATGTGGAAGGTGCCGGCGAAGGCCTCGCGCGGGTCGACGGCGCGGTCCCGGAGCCTGGGCAGCCGGGTGAGCACCATGTTGACCTTGAGCTGGGCGCCTTCGGCGGGTGCCGGGGCCGGTTCGCCGAGGAGGCCGGCGAGCGCCTGGGGCGAGGCGTTGACCAGGACGTGTCCCGCTCCGACGACTCCTTCGCCGTCGGCCGTGCGGTAGGCGACCTCGGCCCGGGTGCCGTCGGTCTCGATCCGGGTGACCTCGTGACCGGTGAGGACCGTGGCTCCGGCGGCGCGGGCCGCGTCCGCGAGGGCGTCGGTGAGGGCGCCCATGCCGCCGACGGGCACGTCCCAGTCGCCGGTGCCGCCGCCGATCACGTGGTAGAGGAAGCAGCGGTTCTGCAGCAGCGAGGGATCGTGGGCATCGGCGAACGTGCCGATGAGGGCGTCGGTGAGGACGACGCCGCGCACCAGGTCGTCGGCGAAGTGCTTCTCCACGGCCACGCCGATGGGCTGCTCGAAGAGCATGTCCCAGGTCTCGTCGTCGTCGACCAGGGCGCGCAGGCCCTCGCGGCTCGGCAGCGGCTCGGTGAGCGTGGGGAAGATCCGGCGGGCGGCGCGAGCGGTGCGGCCGTAGAAGGTCTGCCACGCCTCGTACTCGCGGTCGGAGCCGGTGAGCGCGGCGAAGGAGGCGCGGGTACGGTCCTCGCCGCCGCCGACGAGGAGTCCGGAGTCGGCGTACGGGGTGTACGAGGACACGGAACGCTTCCGCACCGCGAAGCGCAGTCCGAGGTCGCGGACGATCTTGTCGGGGAGCAGCGACACGAGGTACGAGTAGCGGGAGAGCCGGACGTCGACCCCGGGGAACGGCCGGGTGGAGACGGCCGCACCGCCGGTGTTCCCGAGCCGCTCGAGGACGAGGACCCGGCGCCCGGCCCGGGCGAGGTAGGCGGCGGCGACGAGGCCGTTGTGCCCGCCGCCGACGACGACGGCGTCGTAGGAGCCGTACGGGGCGGACGCGGGGGTCCGCGCCGAGACCGGCGCGGGTGCGGGCGCGGGTGCCGAAGCGGATCCGGACGCGGAGGCGGAGGCGGGGGCGGAGGCGGGTGCGGGTTCGGTCATGCCTCTTGCTAACACCTCGCGGGCGGTCCTACCAGGTGCCGTGCGTACGGGCGTTGCGGTGGGTACGGGCGTTGCGGTGGGTACCGGTGTTGCGGTGGGTACCGGTGTGGGGCAGTGACCGGGACCCTCGGGGGACCGGGCCGGGCCGGCGCTTACGAGGTGCCGCGCAGGCGGTCCCGGCAGTGGGTCTCGTCCGTGCGGGCCGCGCGGGTGTCCGGGTGGTCGGGGCCGAGGAGGCGGGTGCGCGCCTCGGTCACCACGCGGTGTTCGGCGAGGGACTCCGCCCAGCGGCCAAGCCAGCCGAGCGCGATGGCGGTCTCGCGGCGGCTGGCGAGCGTGTCGGGGTGGTCGGGGCCCAGTACGCGCAGGCGCGCGGCGCACACCGCTCGGGCCTCGGTAAGGGCCTCGTCCCAGCGGCCGAGCCGTCCCAGGTTGACGCCCAGGCCGTGGCGGGCCCGCAGCGTCTCCGGGTCCTCGGGTCCCGCGGTCCGGGTGCGGGCGGCGACGAGCTCGCGGTAGAGCGCGGCGGCCTCCTCGGCGCGGCCCAGCCGGCCGAGGCAGATTCCGGCCTCGTGGCGGGCGGCGAGGGTGTCGGGATGGTCGGCACCGAGGACGCCGGCGCGCGCCTCCGCGACCTGGCGGTACTCGGTGAGCGCGTCCGCCCAGCGGCCGAGGCCGCCGAGGGCGTGGCCGACCTCGTGGCGGGTCGCCAGGGTGTCCGGGTGGTGCGCGCCGAGCAGCCGGGCGCGGGCGTCGGCGACCTCGCGGGCGGTCGCGTACGCCTCGGGGACGCGGCCGACCCGGCCGAGGGTGTGGGCGAGGTTGTGGCGGCAGCGGAGGGTGTCCGGGTGCTCGGCGCCCATGGTGCGTTCCCGGGCGGCGAGCACCGTCTCGTACACCCGGCAGGCCTCGGCGTGCCGGCCGAGGCCGCCGAGGACGTAGGCGGTCTCCTGCCGGGCGGCGAGGGTGTCGGGATGGTCGGGGCCCAGTGCGCGGGCCCGGCCGTCGGCGACCGCGCCGAACCGGTGCAGGGCCTCGGCCGGGCGGCCGAGCCGGGCGAGGGCGAAGCCGAGCTCGTAGCCGCTGGCGAGGGTGTCGGGGTGGTCGGCGCCGAGGACGTGGGCGCGGTCCCGGACGACGGTGTCGAGCAGGTCGACGGCCTCGTGCCAGCGGCCGAGCCGCCCGAGGCCGAGCCCGGCGCGGTGCCGTCCGGCGAGCACGGCGACGAGTTCCGCCCGCGGGCCCGCGCCGGCAGCGGCGGAAGGGTGCCCGTTCGGGTGCGGGCCGCCGGCCGCCGGGTCGGCGGGAACGGACGTCACGGCGGAGGTCCACGTGACGGTCAGCGCCTCGGTCAGGGCGGCGGTCGCCTCGTGGACGGGAGCGGCCCGACCGGCGAGGGTGGTGGCGGCCGGGCGGCCCCGGCCCAGGGCGGCGGCCCAGCCCGGCAGCGCGGGCGGCGCCGGCGGCGGCAGGGTCCAGGCACCGCTGGTGCGGCCGGCGGCGAGCCGGTCGCACAGTTCCGCCGCGTCGTCCGGCCGGCCGTCGGGCGTCTTGGCGAGCAGGTCGAGGACCAGGAGGTCCAGGTAGCCGGGGAGTTCGGGGCGGTGGCTGCGCAGCGGGGCGGGCACGGTGTCGCGGTGGCCGATGAGGATGGCCCAGGTGTCGTCGAGGTCGAAGGGCGGCACACCGGTGGCGATCTCGTAGAGGACGCAGCCGAGCGAGTACAGGTCGCTGCGGTGGTCGACCTCGCCGCCGCCGATCTGCTCGGGACTCATGTAGTGCGGGGTGCCCATGGCGATGCCCGTGCCGGTGAGCCGTGACGTGAAGCCGATGTCGGCGCCGAGCCGCGCTATGCCGAAGTCGCAGATCTTCACGCTGCCGCCCTCGCCGAGCCGCACGATGTTCGCGGGCTTGAGGTCGCGGTGCACCACGCCCTGGCGGTGGGTGTAGGCGAGGGCGTCGGCGACCTGCTCGGCGATGTCGACGACCTGGTCGACGGGGAGCGGCTGCTTGCGGTTGTCGCCGAGCAGCTGGCTGAGGTTGCGCCCTTCGAGGAGTTCCATGACGAGGAAGAGCACGCCGTCGGACTCGCCGAAGTCGTGCACGACGGTGATGCCGCGGTGCTGGAGCGCGGCGGCGACCCGGGCCTCGCGGCGGAAGCGTTCGCGGAGTACGGCCAGGTTGTCGGGGCTGCGCTGCTGGCCGAGCGGCCGGAGGCACTTGACGGCGACGCGCCGGCCGAGCGACTCGTCGGTGGCGCGCCACACCTCGCCCATGCCGCCGCGGCCGATCACCTCGTGCAGCCGGTACCGGCCCTGGATCAGCCTGGTGTCCGTGTCCGCCATCGCGTGCTGTCGCCCCCGTCTGCCCCGTCGTGGTGCCGCTCCCTCCCCGGCCCGTCCAGTATGGCTGCCTGCTCGCGCAGACTGTACGGCGCGGGTCGGGTCTGTGCGCCGAGCCGCTCCGTCGCCCGCAGGATGTGCCGCGGGGGCAGCCGCCAGCGGAGCCGGTCGGGGACGCAGCGCAGCAGATTGGCGGTGGCGGTGAGCCGGCGGGTGACGGTCTCGGCGGGCGGCGCGGGCCGTCCGTACAGCTCATGGGCGTACGGAGGCAGGGAGTCGTACGCGAGGGCGGCCACGCGCCGCCAGATCACCTCGCGCGCGGGTCGCAGGACCGCCGGGGCGGGCGGCCGGCGCAGGAAGTCGTCCACGGTGCAGGCGTCCTGCCCGGCGGCGAGCCGCGGGCGGATCTCCCGGAAGTAGCGGGCGAGGGCGGCGGTGCCGGCCGGCACCCGGTCGGGGTCGAGGCCGACGAGCCGGGCGGAGACGCGCTGTTCGTCGACGTAGCGGTCGGCCTGGGCGTCGGTCAGCGGGATGCCGGAGCGGCGGACGACGTGGAGGTACGAGTCGATCTCGGCGCAGTGCACCCAGAGGAGGAGCTCGGGGTCGTCGACGCCGAGCAGCCGGTGGATCTTGCGCACCCGGGCGCCGGCGGCCTCGGCGGCCGCGGTGGTGTCGTAGCTGAGGGTGCCGACGAAGCTCGCGGTGCGCAGAAGGCGGCCCCAGGCGTCCTTGCGGAAGTCGCTGTTGGCCATGACTCCGCGGACGGCGGCGGGATGCAGCGCCTGGAGGTAGAGGGCGCGCACCCCGCCGATCCACATGACGGGGTCGCCGTGGAGCTGCCAGGTGACGGACCCGGGACCGAAGAGCCCCGGCTCGGGCGCGGGCGGCGTGCTCGGGCCGGAATGCATGGCTTCAGGCTAGGACGGGCGGGGCGCGCTCGGGAACGGGGCGGAGAGCGAGAGCCCGAGGGGGGCAGACGACGCTCCTTTCGACACACACCTAGCGCCAGATCGTCTGGACCGAGTCGAACTGGACCCAGGTGATCGGGTTGCCGGAGTTGGCGCCGAAGACCGTCACCGAGCCGGCCGGGTTGATCTCGACGCGACAGGCGTTGATGCCCTGGCTGTTGTTGCGGGGCGCGGCGGTGCGCACGTACGCCGTGGGGGCGGCGAAGCCGTCGGGGAGGCGGCCGATCCGGGTGTCGGCGACGAGGTTGCAGGTGATCAGGCCGCGGGCCTGGAGGAAGGTGGTGCCGGCGAGGGTGACGAGCCGCACCTCGGGGACGGCGGCCGCGTTCGGGGTGACCCCGGGCTCCAGGACGAGCGGGGTCCAGGCTCCGGCGTCGACGGTGCCGGGGTCGGCGGCGGCCGGAGCGGCGTTGGCCAGGGCGCCGGCGGTCAGGGCGGCGGGCAGGGCGAGGGCGGCGCCGAGGACGCCGCGGCGGTCGTACGACATGGGACTCCTTGGGTGAAGGGCCGGAGGGGTGGGTCGTCTCTTCCGGATCTGCGTCGCGGACCCGGGCAGCACGGAAGCGGCCTGGCGTGCGTGCCGGGCGCCGCCGGGCGGACGGGACTTTCGCCACACGCCCTAACGCCAGACGGCGGTGACGTTGTCGAGCTGGGCCCAGGCGAGGGGCGCGGTGGAGCGTGCGCCGTAGAGCCTGACGGCGCGGTCGGTGCCGACTTCGACGCGGGCCACCGTGGGGCCGCCGGGCGGGCCGCCGGCCGGCACGGTGGCGCGGGCGGTGACGCTCGGGACGAGGGAGTCGGGCAGGGTGCCGATGACCGTGTCGGTGGTGAAGGGCCCCTGGACGCCGCCGCCGAGCTGGAGGGTCGTGGTGCCGGCCAGGCTGACGAGCCGTCCCTGCGGCGCGTGCTGGTAGGCCGTCACTCCGGCGGCGAGGGCCAGCGGCTGCCAGTCGGTGAGGACCTTGACGCCGTCGGTCTCGGGCGCGCCGGAGAGGGACAGGACGGTGCAGGTGCGCGGTCCGGGGTCCTCGCAGGCGAAGCCGAAGTGCAGGTGCGGGACGCCGTCGCGGACGGAGACGGCCATGCCTTCCGCCTCGCGCCACACCAGGCCGGGGCCCGCGGTGATGTGCCGGTGGTCGAGCTGCGCTCCGGTGGCCCAGGCGAAGGCGGTGATGTACGTGTTGCCGGGGAGGGGTGCGGCGTCGAGGCTCTGGCCCTTCAGCGTGTAGAGCACGCCGGCGTGGGAGGCGTAGCCCTGGAAGTCGGTGCCGGCGGCGGGGACGGCGGGGGTGATCCGCTGGATGACCTGCCAGTCGCCGGCGGCCGCCTTGGCCAGGTCGTACCGGGCGAAGGTGGTGACGCCGCCGAGGCTGTAGCGCAGGACGAGCTCCTTGGCGCCGTGGTCGACGGTGGGGGTGAGGAAGCGGGCCGCGGGGTCCGGGGTGTAGGCGGTGTGGCGGGCCGTGCCGGAGTCGACGACGTCGCCGTCGGCGTAGGTGAAGCTGACGACGGCGGTGCCGTAGCCCTCGTTCCTGCTGTTGGGCGTGGACGCGGCCTCGGTCCACAGCCAGATCCGGCCGGCGCGGTTCTCCACTCCGAGGTTGACGCCGTGTCCGAATCCGCGCAGGTACATGTGGCCGCGGAGGGTTCCGGTCCGGTCGAGGCGGGTGAGGCACAGGTCACCGTGTGCCTTGCGGGTGGCGTAGTCGACGGCGGCGGCCTCGTCGCCGAGCCGGATGCCGCCCTCCATGACCTGGAGCACGTAGACGTCGCCGGTGACGGGGTCGACGGCGAAGGACTGCATGACCGTCGCGTTGTGCAGCCGGCGCCGGTGGAGCAGTTTGCCCACCGGCCCCGCGAGGTCTATCTGTCCGGGGATGCCGGCGCTCAAGGGCACGGCTCCTTGGAACTGAGGCGTAGGGGTGTCGTGAGGGAACCGCGTCAGTCTGCCGTATGCCCGCGGGTCCCGGTCCGGGGACGCTCACGCGCCGCCGCCGACGACCTCGCACGGGCGGTGCGGTCCGCGCCGGGCCCGTCGGCGGCGCCCGGCAGCCTTCGGCCCGGTGACGACATTTGTACAAGACCGAGGGCCGGCGGGCCCGGCACCCTCCCGGGTATGGCTATCCACGACAACAAGCACGTCCACGGGATGCACGTGACCCACGACGGCCCGCGGGAGGCACCGCCGCTCGTGCTCATCCACGGGTCGGGGGCCTCCGCCGGCTCCTGGGGCCCGGTCGTGCCGGCCCTGGCCGGCCGGTACCACGTCATCCGGATCGACCTCCCGGGCCACGGTCAGTCCCCGCCCGCGCCGTCGTACGACGTGCCCGAGCAGGCTGCCAGGCTGGCCGCGGTACTCGACGAGCTCGGCCTCCGTCCGGTGACCGTGGCCGGGCACTCCAGCGGCGGGTACGTCGCCACCGCCCTCGCCGAGCAGCGCCCGGACCTGGTGGGTTCGCTCGCCCTGATCAGCAGTGGCCCGAGTCCCGACGCGCTCCTTCCGCAGCCCGTCGTCCTTCGGGCCCTGATCGGTCCGCCGCTCGGCCCGCTGCTCTGGAGAGTCCGTTCCGACGCGATGCTCCGCCGAGGCGTGACCGCTGTGTGCCACCGCCCGGTCGACGTCCCGGACGACCTGGTCGCCGACGTACGGGGCATCGGTTACCGCACGTTCAGGACGGTGCTGCGCCACAACACCGCGTACATCGCCGAGCGGAGCGTACCCGCGCGCCTGACCGCGCTCGACGTCCCGGTCCTGGTGGTCTTCGGCGCTGCGGACCCCCGCTGGGATCCGTCCTCGGCGCACCAGTACGACACGGTGCCGAACGCGCGCGTCGAGCGGTTGCCCGGCGTCGGGCACTTCCCCATGCTCGAAGTGCCGCAGGCGACCGGCGAGTTGCTGCTCGGGTTCGCGGCGACGGTCCGCTGACGCCGATCGCCTCGGGCGTGTGTCGAAAGGAGCGTCGTCTGCCCGAAGGGCAGGCGGGACTTGCGGCACACGCCCTAGCCTGGTGGCGTGAGGTCTTCCGCATCACCACTCGACCGGGCGTCGGTGGAGGTCGTCGTGCCCCGGCAGCCGGGTCGGCTGCCGGGGGTCGGCATGGCCGGGTTCCGCCAAGGTGCTCCGGCGGACCTGAGCATCGCCATGGTCGCGCACCCCTCGGTGACTCTGTTCGTGGACCTGAGCGACGGAAACGGCCTCGTCCACGACGCCGACGGCCGACGCGAACGCGGGAGCACGGTCGTCGGGCTGGCGCCGGGCGGCCTTCGGCTCGGGGGCGGGGCGGCAGGGGGGATCGAGTGCCTCCAGATCCGGTTGTCGCCGGTCCTGGCGGTCGCGGTGTTCGGAGCGTCGGCCGACCTCAGCGGGACGGTGGTCTCCTGGGAGGACGTCTGGGGCCGCGATGCCGGGAGAACCGAGGAAAGGCTGCGGGCCGCCGCGTCGTGGGACGAGCGGTTCACGATCGCAGCGGATGCCCTCGGCCGGCGGGCGGGCGCCGGCCCGTCGCTCGATCCGGAGGTCACCGCCGCCTGGTGGCTGATGCGCACCAGCCGGGGACGGGTGCGCGTCGACAGCCTTGCGAGCGAGGTGGGATGGAGCCGCAAGCGCCTGTGGTCCCGCTTCCGGTCCCAGATCGGCCTGACGCCCAAGCACGCCGCCCGGCTGGTGCGCTTCGATCACGCCGCCCGTCTCCTCGCGGCGGGCAACGCCGCCGCCCGGGTGGCGGCCGAAAGCGGCTACGTGGACCAGGCCCACCTCCACCGCGAGGTCAAGGCGTTCACCGGGGTGACGCCCACCGCCGTCGCCGCTGCGCCGTGGCTCGCCATCGACGACGTCGCGTGGCCGGGTTCGCTCGCGGACCCGGCACCGTTCGCGGCCCCGGCACCGTTCGCGGCCCCGGCACCGCCGACGTCGCCGGTCCGTCGGGGTCCGGCGCGCTGAGTCCGCCGTCGCAACCCGTGTGACCAGGATTGCTAGTTGGCACCGGGCAACGTTCGTGACCTGCACTCGTGCCAACTAGCGTCAGCGACTGGAGGGGCGGAATCAGAGAGATAGTTGGCACTTTGGTGCAGCGCAGGTCACGAGGCGTGTCGCCCCACAACGAGCAATCCGTTGCCCGCGCAAGCTCGGCTCCAGTGCGGCTCCACGGGCCCTGCTGCCAATGCCTCTCGGCGTAGAGCACGAACAGCACCCTTGACGGCACAGCCGGTCCCGGCGCGCTGAGTCACAGGTTCGCCCGCATGGCGTCGATGCAGGCGGCTCGGGCCGCCGTCGACTGGTCTCGGGCGTATGCCTGTCCGAGATTCATGCCGCCGTCCGCTTCAATGGGCGCCTGCCGCCACGCCTCGCTCATGTGGACTCCGGCCTCGGCTCGGGCCGCCGAGACGAACGCGGCGTACGGTTCGGCGACCGCGGAGGCCTCGATCTGGAGCCAGGCGTGGTGGAAGGCCATGCGAGCGAGCAGGGAGCTGACCTGATCGGTGAGGTCCCGGCGTGCCTCCGGGGAGTTGTGGCGTCGTCGAATGCGGTACGGCATCTCAAGGTATTCCTCGACCGCCGTCAGCGCTTCGGCGAAGGTCTTGGCCCGGCGCTCCCGGCGGGCCGCCCGCTGGTTGAGCGCATAGGTGGCGTACACGCCCACCAGCGCGACGACCGGGACGATCAGAGCAGTGGTCTGCGCCCACGACCAGCCACTCGCCTGCGCCGCGGCCGAGACGATCCGGATCGGACCCACGAGCCACCCCCCGGTATGCCGTGCGGTGCGTCTTCGACGATCCACTCGCCCCTGTCGTGTCCGCCCGTGCGACGCCAGTAGTGCTCGAGGAACAGGTGCCTGCGCACGATTTCAATAAGGTCGAGGAGGCCCTTCTCGCTGGTCCACCGGCGCTCCTGGGGATCGTACGGGTACCAGAGGCAGAGCGCATCGTCCGTGTCGTAGCGGTGCTTCGACGGAGCTCCGGGCTTGGCGTGAACGCGAGGGAAGTCCTGCGGGAGCTGGCCGTATGTGCCGTACGGCGGCTCCGCGAAGAAGCGGATGGTCACCGTGAGGGGCTCCGGTTCGCCAATGACGTCAAGACCTTGAAGGCGGTAGGTCAGACAGCCGGGTTTGTATCGGTGCGTCAGGTCATGGCCGAATCTGCGCTTGGCGTCCCTCTCGAGCGGAGCCCACCAAACGGGCTGCAGGCCGTACCAGAAACCCATTTCAAGGAGCCCAAGCACGGGTGGGCGTCACACTGGGGGCGACGAGTCCCGGTCCGAAGCCCGTCATGCCGATGGCGGAGAGGCGGAGCCGGGCCTGTTCTTCGTCCGTGGCGTCCACATCAGGGACGATGTCGGGCAAAACACGGCTGAGGGCGTGTTGAGCGCTGAGCGGCCTCCCCTCGGACTCATGCTCTTTGGCGAGGGCCACGTCATCCCTGGCCGTGCGAAGGCGCCGACGGGCCTCGGCCATGGGCATGTTGAGCGGGATCGGGCCCGCGACGCCAGCCGGATCCGGGGTCGGCCCGTCCCCCAGCGCGTCGTACGCGTGCGTGAAGAAGGTCGAGAGAGCGTCGATCAGCGGCATCGGCTCGTCGATGCAGTCGAGTGCGAGCGCCTTGATGTTCCACGAGCAGAGCGGCTTGCTGTGTGTCTTGTTCCAGTGTTTGAGCAGTCGCACGGCACGTGCGAACACACGGTCGGTCTTGTCCAGCGCGTCCAGCACGAGTCGGGTGTGCGTGAGAGGATCCGCCCGGTCCCACCGGGCGGATATCTCCATGTTAGGGATGTACAGACCCTTGCCCGAAGAGTGCGGGATCGCCGTCATCACATCGGCCGTGAAGTCGGGCTGCCCGAGCGTGACGGGCTCGCCGAAGCGGACCAGCACGGCCCGGCGTCTGCCTTCGACCGTGACGGTCAGCTTCTTGAACTCCTCGGAGAGGTCCTCCCTGATGGCCTGACGGGCGCGCTCCATGAGAGGCAAAGCGTCACTCTGACCAGGCCCGTAGCCATCGGCGTCCTCGCTGGACAGCTTCGCACCGAGGTCGACGTCGGTAAGTGGCGTGTTGGCGTCGCCGTGAGCGACGCTCCCGTTGAAGTAGATAGTCGAGCCCGGGAAGGCTCGGCGCATGGCGCCGGCGAGGAGCCGTCTTCGTCGTTTGGCCTCGTCGAGTTCGTCATCGGTCACCTCGATGGCGTGGCGAGCACACTCGAGCAGTTGCCCCAAAGTCTTCTGGTTCACCGGTAGTTCCTCCTTCTCACCCCGTTATCCCCACTTGCAACGCCCTTGCACCTTCGGGAGGCATATGACATGACTCAGCACCGCATGAGCCGAGCGGGTCTGGGCGAGGGCCATCTGGCCCTCGCCCCGCGAGGGGCGCGGACCGAGACTAGGAGTGGATACCTGAGGAGGCTCTCCGATGCGCACTCCGCCTGTCTCGAGCTACACCGTCAGCGACGTCATGACCCACACCGCCGTGGCGATCGGCCGGGACGCGCCCTACAAGGAGATCGTCGCCCTTATGGACCAGTGGAAGGTGAGCGCTCTCCCGGTCCTGGAAGGGGAGGGCCGTGTCATCGGGGTCGTCTCGGAGGCTGACCTCCTGCCGAAGGAGGAGTTCCGGGGCGAAGAACCACGCCCGGAGGATTTTGCCGAGGCCGCCAAGGCCAGGGCCGTACGCGCCGGTGAGCTCATGTCGAGTCCGGCCGTCACCGTGCACGCGGACGCCACGCTCGCCGAGGCGGCGCGCATCATGGCCCGGCGGAAGGTGAAGCGACTTCCGGTCGTCAATGAGATCGGGATGCTGGAGGGAGTCGTCAGCCGGAGCGATCTACTCAAGGTGTTCCTGCGGAACGATGACGAGATCGAGGCGGAGATCCGCCGTTCGGTGCTCGGTGGGTCTGCTCTCACCAGGCTGGACGTCACCGTCGTGGAGGGGGTGGCCACCCTGCGTGGTGAGCTGCCGGATCGGGCACTGGTTCCCCTGCTCGCCCGTGCGATCCGGGCTGTGGAGGGGGTCGTCGACGTCCGCATGGATCTCGGTGCCCATGAAGACGCTGCATGACGGACAATCCTTGTGGGGGCGGTTGGACACCTAACGACCACAGGGGTCGCCATGACCGATCTGCCGGCAGCCGACACGACGCCCACGCGGGTCTTCCTCGTGGATGACCACGAGGTCGTCCGGCGGGGCCTGCGCGACCTGATCGACGATGAGCCCGACATGGACGTGGTCGGGGAGGCGTCGACCGCGGACCAGGCGCTGGCCAGAGGGCCGGCTCTGCGACCCGACGTGGCCGTGCTCGACGTGCGCCTGCCCGACGGCGACGGGATCTCGGTGTGCCGGGAGCTTCGCTCGCGCATGCCGGACCTGGCCTGTCTGATGCTGACGTCGTTCGACGACGAGGACGCGCTCCTTGACGCGATCATGGCCGGGGCAGCGGGGTACGTCCTCAAGCAGATCAAGGGGTCCGATCTCATCTCGGCGGTGCGGACCGTGGCCACCGGCCAGTCGATGCTCGATCCGGCCACCACTGCACGGCTGATGCACTCGCTGCGGGATCCCGAGGCGGCGAAGCCAGCGGAGGACGAACGTCTCGCGGCGCTGTCCGAGCGAGAGCGTTCCGTGCTGGAGCTGATCGGCGAAGGGCTCACCAACCGGCAGATCGCGAAGCGGCTGTATCTGTCGGAGAAGACGGTCAAGAACCACATCTCGCGCCTGCTGGGCAAGCTGGGCGTGGAGCGCCGTGTCCAGGCAGCTGTCATCGCCGCGCAGGTTCACGAGCACGACGCCGAGGCGAAGTAGCTCTCTCACTCCTGGTCGGACGGCGGCGGGATGCGCCATTCGAGTACGGTTCCGCCCGCCGCGCCCGGGGTCCCCGCTCTGGCGTGCACAGACAGGTCGCCGCCCAGCCGTTCGGCCCGCTCGGTCAGGTTGCGCAGGCCGCTGCGGGCGCCGCCCGGCGGGACACCGATGCCGTCGTCGCTCACCGTTACCGAGAGGACGCCTTCCTCGACGACGACCGCCACCTCCGAATGACGGGCCTGAGCATGCCGGGCCACGTTCGTGAGCGCCTCGCCGATCACCGCGACGACGTCCTCGGCCACCTCGGGTGGCACGTCCGTGTCGAGCAGGCCCTCCATGCGCAGGGCAGGAGCGAACCCGAGCGACACGGCGGCCTGGTCCACCGCTTTGACGATGCGGTTCCTGAGTTTCGGCGCGGTTCCTGGGGTTTCGTGGTCGCGAAGGCCGAAGATGGTCGACCGGATGATCTTGATGGTGGCGTCCAGGTCGTCGATCGCCCGGTTCAGCCGGTCCGCGGCTTCCGGGTGCTCGACGAAGCGGCGGGCGCTCTGCAGCGTCATGCCGGTGGCGAAGAGGCGTTGGATCGCCAGGTCGTGCAGGTCGCGGGCGATGCGGTCGCGGTCCTCCAGGAGGCTGACCTGTTCGGCGTCGCGGCGTCGGTCGGCCAGTTCGAGGGCGAGCGCGGCCTGTCCGGCGAATCCGGGCAAGGCGATGATCTCCACACCCGCGAAGGGCGACCGTCCGTGGCGCCGCGCGAGGATCATCACGCCGCTCAGCCGCTCCTTCGTGCCCACCGTGACGGCCACCGCCGGTCCGAATCCCTGCCAGCGCTCGGGCTGCACCGTGATGCGCGCGTCGTTCTCGACATCGGCCGCGGTGACCAGGCCGTCCCCTTCGAGAGCCGCGGCGGCGAGGGTTCCCTCGCTGCTGGGCAGCACGACGCCTCTGTGGGCCTCGGCACCCTCGCCGCTGGCCAGGGATCCGCGCAGCTCACCGCCCGGTCCGACGAGATAGAAGACCCCGACGTCGGCGCCTGCGATGTCCACGGCCTGCTCCAGCAACCCGCCCAGGACCTCCGTCTCCTCCGCGCCGGACAGCAGGGCGCTGGTGAAGTCGGAACTCGCGGACAGCCAGCGCTGCCGCAGTCGCCCCTCCTCGTACAGGCGGGCGTTCTCGATGGCGATGCCAGCCGCGACGGCCAGGGTCGTGACGACAGCCTCATCCTCGGTGTCGAAGTCCGCCCCGCCCCGTTTCTCGGTGAGGTAGAGGTTGCCGAACACCTCATCGCGGACGCGGATCGGGACGCCGAGGAACGTGTGCATCGGCGGGTGGTGGGGCGGGAAACCGTACGAGGCCGGGTGCTCGGACAGCTCGGACAGGCGCAAGGCCTTGGGGTTGCGGATCAGCTCGCCCAGGATGCCGTGCCCGGACGGCAGCGCGCCGATCCGATCGCGCAGGTCGTCGTCGATGCCGATGGGCAGGAACTCGGAGAGCTTCCGGTCGTCGCCGATGACGCCCAGGGCCCCGTACTCCGCGTCCACGAGGGACACGGCGGCCTCCACGATGCCTCGCAGCACCTGTGGCAGGTCGAGCTCACGGCCCACGGACATGACGGCTTCGAGCAGCCCGTTGAGCCGGTCCCGCGTGCCCCTCACCTCGTCGATGCGCGCCTGGAGCTCGTCGAGCAGCTCGTCGAGCCTCAGCCGTGGCAGCCGCGCGTCCGCGGACTCGGTGTCCTCCCGGCCCATCGAAACCTCCGGTCGCGTCAGGCGCGCGGACGGCGCCCGTCGCTCCCGCTCTCACGGTAGTCCCGAGGCTTCGGCCCTTCCTGCTGGGCTCGTCCGCCGGAAGGCGGTCCGGACCAGACGTGCCGCGATGAATCCGGCCGGTGCACAGGCCGCGGCGATGGCGATGCCCGCCCAGTCGAGTGGTTCGGTCTCCAGGACCGACCTGAGGAACGGGACGTAGAGGGCCGCGGCGGCCAGGAGAGCGGAGGCGAGGACCGCGAGCGGGAGGAAGAGGTTCTGCCGGGTCAGCAGGCGGGCGCGCAGCCCCAGGACAACGCCGAGCTGGGCGGCGAGCAGGGCGAGGAAGAGGACGCTCTGCCAGGGGAGGTCCAGTGCCCGGGCGGCGAGTCCCGCGCCGAGCGTGGCGGTCGTGACGACTGCGGCGAGGAGGAGCATTCGCTGCCAGGCTCCGCCGCCGAGGATGTGCTGGTCGGGCGGGCGGGGCGGTCGTCGCATCGCGCCGGGGGCGGCCGGCTCGGCGCCCATGGCGACGCCGGTGAGACCGTGCGTGAGGAGGTTGATCCAGAGGATCTGTCCCGCCCGTAGGGGTAGCGGAAGTCCGAGCAGCGGGCCGATCAGCATGACCAGGATCTCGGCGGCGCCGCCGGCCATCCCGTAGACGAGGAAGCGGCGGATGTTGTCGTAGACACGCCGGCCCTCCTCGACGGCCGCCACCACCGTCGAGAGCTCGTCGTCCGTGAGAACGAGGTCGGCCGCCTGCCGCGCCACCTCGGTGCCGCGCTCCCCCATGGCGACGCCGATGTCGGCCCGGTGGAGGGCGGGTCCGTCGTTGACCCCGTCGCCAGTCATGGCGGTCACCGCGCCCCGGCCGCGCCACGCCTCCACTATGTCCAGCTTCTGCTGCGGGTCCGTGCGGGCGAAGACCCGGACGGCGGTGAGGTCGGCGACCCGTCCGGCCGCCACGTCCGCACCCGTGATGACCTGTCCATCCACCTCACTGTCGTCTCCCAGGAGTGCCACACGGGACGCCACCGCTCGCGCGGTCGCGGGGTGGTCGCCGGTGATGAGTACGGGTGTGATGCCTGCCGCGCGGCAGGTGGCGAGGGTCGCGGCGGCGTGTGGTTTGGGCGGGTCGCTGAGGGAGACGAGGCCGAGCAGCGTGAGCTTCGATTCCACCGCGGTGATCCGGTCCGGCACGTCGTCCCGTACCCCCGAGGCCACGGCGAGCACGCGATAGCCGCGCTCGGCCAAGTGCGCAGCCTCCTGACGGGCCTGTGCGAGCTGGCCCGGGCCGTTTTCGAGAACAGAGGTGTCGAGTACGGCTTCGGGGGCGCCCTTGAGGCAGATGAGCACCCGGTCCTGCCCGGCTGCGTGCAGCGTCGTCATGCGTCGACGCAGGCTGTCGAAGGGTGCTTCCCCGATCCGGGGCCGGGTGGCCAACAGCTCCGCCGGGGCCGGGCAGCCTGTCTTGGCGGCTGCGGTGAGCAGAGCGGCCTCCATGGGGTCGCCCAGGGCAGTCCAGCGGGTGTCGGGCGTGGCGGGGTCCGGTGGGCGCAGGGTGGCGTCGTTGCAGAGGGCGGTCACGGTCAGCAATTCCCGTACGGGCGCGAGCTCTGCTTCGCGTGCCGGTCGCCCGTCGACCAGAGCCTCGCCCTCGGGCTCGTATCCCACGCCCGTGAGTTCCGCGCTCACCTGTGGCGTCCAGATGTGCTGGACGACCATGCGTCCTTCCGTGAGGGTGCCGGTCTTGTCGGTGGCCAGGACGGATACCGAGCCGAGCGTCTCCACCGCGGGCAGCCGCCGCACGAGGGCGTGCCGGGCGACCATGCGGCGGGCACCGAGGGCGAGGGCCAGGGTGACGACGGCGGGGAGGGATTCGGGCACGGCGGCCACGGCCAGGCTGATGGCGGTGACTGCCATCGTGCCGAGCGGGAGCCCCCGTGCCAGGCCGAGCGCGAAGACCAGGACGCACAGGGCGAGCGTCACGGCCGCGAGGACGCGGCCGAGGGCGGCGAGGCGGCGCTGCAGCGGGGTGGGTTCACGGCGGTCGTCGAGCAGGGCCGCGATGCGGCCGAGGGCGCTGGCGGCCCCCGTCGCCGTGACCGTGGCCACGCCCCGGCCCCGTACGACGACCGTTCCCGCGCTCAGCGTGGCCCCGGCGTCCTTGTCCACGGGCACCGACTCCCCGGTGAGCATGGACTCGTCGAGCAGCAGGGCGGACGCCTCGGCGAGTTCGGCGTCGGCGGCGACGATGTCGCCCTCTCCCAGGAGCAGGACGTCTCCCGGGACGATCTCGGCGGCCGGCAGGTCACGTACGGAGCCGTCGCGCCGGACCCGGGCGTGCGGGGCGCTCAGAGCCGAGAGGGCGGCGACGGCGTTGTCGGCTCGGATCTCCTGGGCGACGCCGACGGTGGTGTTCACGACGATGACCAGCGCGATGACGATCGCGTCGGGGTGGTCACCGATGGCGAGGGTGAGCGCGACGGCCCCGAGGAGCACCATGATCAGTGGGTCGCGCAGCTGCGCGAGGATGCGGCTGTGGAGCCGTACGGGCTTCTTCGCTGCCACCTCGTTGGGCCCGGTGCGGGCGAGTCGGCGGGCGGCCTCCACCTCGGTGAGGCCCGTCACCTCTCCGGTCGACGCGGTTGCCGAGGTGGTCATGGTGGCTCACTCGACAGGGACGGTGATCACCGGGCAGTGGGCGCGGTGCAGCAGACCGTGGACGACGGAACCGATCCGCATCCCGGTGTATCCGCCGTGTCCACGACGGCCGACGACGATGGCCAGGGCGTGCTCTGCGGCGTTCGCGAGCATCTCGACGGGCGATCCGATGAGGACCTCGTGGGTGAGGCGGACGTCGGGGTACTTCTCCGCCCATCCGGCGGTGGTCTCGGAGAGCAGCCGTCGTTCGGCGTGGAAGAGGGTGTCTCCGGTATGCAGGGTGAAGACCGGCGGCTGCCAGACGGCGATGGCCCGCAGTGCGCAGCGCCGGAGGTCCGCCTCCTCGAAGGCCAGGGCCAGCGCTGCCCGTGAGGACTCGCTGCCATCGATGCCGACCACCAGGTACGCCGGGTCCTGCGTGCTGTGCTCGGCGTCGCCCACGACCACGACGGGGCAGCGTGCCTGTGCCGAGACGGGGACGACGAGGGAGCCGGCGCTCAGGAACTCCTCGGTGCGGCTGAGGTGCCGCGAGCCGAGCACGACCATGGCGGCCTCGCGCGACAGGCCGGCCAGGACCTTGGACGGGGCACCATCGAGGAGTGCGGTGGTGACACGGACACCGGGCTGCCGATCGCGCACCCAGTCCGATGCGGTACGCAACGTGTCTTCTCCGGCGACTGCCTGAGCATGGTGCCGAGGGGTGTCGTCGACGTGCTGCGTGTTGTGTGGCGGCCGAACCGCGACCACGAGGTGGAGGGCGAGGCCGCGTCGGTCTGCCTCGTCGGCAGCCCAGGCGAGCGCGAGGTGCCAGTTCCTGACGGGGTCGATCCCCACGACGATGTCGGCGCGCTCCGGGGTGGCGGTCATGATGTGCTCCCGTGTCCGGGCCCGTGCCGGGGGATGAGCTCCACCGGGCAGTAGGCGTGTTGGAGCAGGGTGAGAGTGGTCCGGCCGATCGTCGGCCCGAGGTATCCGGGAGCCCGGCGGCCGCCGACGACCAGGAGGTCGGCGCGGCGTGACGCCTCCACGAGCCCACCGGGCACGCTGTGGCCCTTTTCGCCCTCGGCGTCCAGGGCCAGTTCCGGGAATTCCTCGTGGACACGGTCTGCCACTTCGGACAGGGCACGCACGTGCTCGCGGGCGTTGTCCTCCGCGCCGTTTCGCCGTGCGGCCCGTACGCCGGCGTACGGGGCCGTGCCCCACACGTGCAGCAGCCGCAGCGTCACCTTCCGCAGCAGGGCCTCGCGCGCCGCCATCCGGGCGCAGCCCACATCGTTCTCGTCCCGGACCGCCGCCAGAACGGCACCGGCCTCGGCGGGCTCCACCGCCCCGCGCACCACGACCACCGGTGTGGTCGCGGCAGCTGCGGCCTCGAGACCGACCGAGCCGAGCAGAAGCGAGGAGAAGCCGCCGCGGCCCCGGTGGCCGACGACGATCGTGCCGCTCAGCGCGGCGGCTCTGCGCAGGCTGTCGGCGGCGGAGCCTCCGCTGAGTTCCGTGACGACCGCGAGACCGGGGTGGCGCGCCGCGACCGCCGCGGCGGTCCGGTCGAGCAGCTCCTTGCCGGCTCGCCCGTATTGGTCGATCTCCACCGGGGAGAGAATCGGCGGGGCGGCGTCGGTGCCCGTCGTATGGACGAGGCAGAGGCCGCTGCCGCGCAGCACCGCCTCGTTCGCGGCCCACATCGCCGCCGCATGTGCGGACGGTGATCCGTCCACGCCGACGACGACCCTGCCGAGGCCGGGACGGTCCGTGGTTCCGTCCATGACTCCTCCTCGTCCGGTCTCCGGAAGTCGAGTCCGTAGGACTGCTCTCACCGTGACATCCGGTTTCCCGTCGGCCGGAGGGCCGCTGGGGGCAAGGGAGGGGCCAAAGGTCCCTTCCCGTTCTCGCGGGTCCGGTCGGGCCCGACGGTTGGACCGTTCGGCCCTCGCAGGTCGCCGGCCCCGGGCGGACGGTGGTGGAGCGAGGGAACAGCCGCCCAGCCGCTGGAACAGGAGGCGCGGCGATGAAGCACCTCAAGGTCGGCAGCCTGATGACCGACGACGTGGTCTCCGCCGTCCCCGCGGCCTCGTTCAGGGAGGTGGCGAAGCTGCTCGCCGAGCACGACATCAGCGGTGTGCCCGTCATCGACGAGGACGACCGCGTCATCGGAGTCGTCTCCGAATCCGATCTGCTGGCTCGCCGGCAGTTGACCGCGCGGGAGCTCATGACCGCGCCGGCCGTCACGGTGCACGCGGAGGAGACGGTCGCGGACGCGGGACGGCTCATGGTTCGCCGTGGAGTGGAACGCCTTCCCGTCGTCGACGAGGAGGAACGACTGGTGGGGATCGTGACCCGCCGCGACCTGCTCTGCGTCTTCCTCCGCCCGGACCCGGAGATACGACGCCGTATACGGGAGGACGTGCTGAAGGGTGTCTTGGACCTGAGCCCCGACGCCGTCGACGTCCATGTGCTCGACGGCGTGGTGACACTCGAAGGCCGGGTCCGGCGACAGGCCCAGGTCAGAACGCTCGTGGGGCTCTCCGAGCGGGTGGACGGTGTCGTCGCCGTCGTGGACCGGCTGTCCGTCGACGAGACCCCCACGCGCCTCGCATCCCCCGCGCGAAGCGCGCACGACATCAACTGGTGACCCCCGCACAGACAGGACGAACCGTGTCCACCACCGCTCTGAACCGACCACTCGTGACGTCACTGATCGAAGACGCCGTCACCGCACCGTCGATGCACAACGCCCAGCCTTGGAAATTCGTCCACCGAACCGGCACCGACACCATCGAGCTGTACGGCGACCCCTCGCGCGGAATGCCGCGCGAGGATCCCGACCACCGCGCCCTCCATCTCGGCTGCGGTGCTGCCCTGTTCGGCTTGCGCGTCGCCGCCGCGCACGATGGCCGGCACGCCGAGGCCCGGCTGCTTCCCGACCGCGAAGACCCCTGGCATCTCGCCGACGCGCGCCTCGAAGGGGCCGGTGCCGAGGACGAGGACCTGGCCGCGCTCCACGACGCACTGCGGGAACGGCACACCAGCCGCTTCCCGTTCAGCGAGGAACAGGTCCCCTCCGAGATCCTCGGCGGGCTGCGTGCCGCGGCCCTCCTGGAAGGGTGCCGCCTGGTGGTGCCGGGGGCCTGGCACACGGACACCGTCATGGACCTCGTCCACGCCTCCGAACTGTTCGAGGCCGCGGACGAGGCCGTACGCGCGGAGATCGCCGCCTGGATCCGCACCGGCGCGGCCGGGGAGGGCCCGGCGACGGCGGGAATCCCGTCGTTTGCCTTCGGCCCGCGGCAGTACGACGTCACGTCTCCCGTCCGGGACTTCGACGCCCCGCGTCGTGCCGCAGGCCGCTCCTCGGCACGCTTCGAGAAGAGGCCCCAGATCGCCCTGCTCGGCACGGTGGAGGACACTCCCGAGGAGTGGCTCAAGGCCGGCCAGGCCATGCAGCGGATCCTGCTCCAGGCCACCCTCGACGGTCTGTCCACCTCCCTCATGTCCCAGCCCCTGGAGTGGCCCGAGCTCCGCTCCCACGCGCGGGACCCGGAGTCGCCGATGGGCTACGTCCACATGGTGATCCGCCTGGGCTACGGACCGCGCGGGCAGGCCACGCCCCGCCGGCCCGTCTCCGAGGTGCTCTCCTTCGGCTGATCCGCCTCACCTCACAAGCGGAACCAGCGCTCCTCCCCGGGTGGCACCGTGAACCGCCGTTCGCCGGGGAGCACGACGACGAGCGGGTTCTGTGGCGAGGGCGGGACGCGGACGGCCAGCCGCCCGGGAAGCATGCGCACGCGAACGCCTCGGTGACCGTGAAAGCAGAGCGTGAAGGCGAACCGGGGGATCTCCGCCAGCGGCACCGGGGCCACCCGGAGTCCGTCCACCCCGGCTTCCAGACCGGTGAACCCGCGTTCGACGAGGTCGAGCGTGCCCGCCATCGCACCGAGGTGGATGCCCTCGCCGGTGGTGCCGCCTTGGACGTCGGCCACGTCGGCGAGCAGCGCCTCCTCGCAGTACCGCCAGGCGTCGGCACCCTTCTGCCGGGCCAGGACCCAGCCGTGGACGAGGCTGCTGAGGGTCGATCCGTGGCTGGTGCGGCTCAGGTGGTAGGCGACGGTGGAGCGCCACACCTCGTCGTCCAGGCGGTGGCCGAGCCGGGCGAACAGCGCAGCCAGCTCGTCTGGCCTGAACAAGTAGCCGAGCATGAGGGTGTCGGCCTGCTTCGACGCCTGGTAGCGGTTGACCGTGTCGCCCTCGGCCTCCAGGATCCGATCCAGTCTCCGGATGTCACCGTACCGGTCGCGGTACCCGTCCCAGTCGAGCTCCGCCAGGTCCCCATAGCCCTCGAACTGGCTCACCACGCCCTGGTGGAACGGTACGTACAGACGACGGGAGACGTCCTCCCAGCGGTCGAGTTCACCGTCGTCGAGCGACAGCTGCTCGGCCAGTTCGGTGCGCCGGAAGTCGGGCAGTTCGGCCAGCAGGTCCAGGCCGCGGGCCAGAACCCAGGCGGCGGTCACGTTGGTGTAGGCGTTGTCGTCGATGCCGGGGGTCGTGGCGCCGGGATAGGAGTCGTGGTACTCGTCGGGGCCGACGACCCCGCGGATCCGGTAGCGCCCCAGCCCCGGATCGAAGTCAGCGGCCCCGGACCAATGGCGGGCGATCTCCAACAGGATCTCGGCCCCGGCGGAGTACAGGAAGCCGAGGTCGCCTGTGGTCCGGGCGTACCGCCACACGTTGTACGCGACGGCCGAACCCACGTGCCGCTGGAGCCGTGAGAAGTCGGGGAGCCAGCGCCCCGAACGCGGGTTGAGGTGGACCTCCTGCGTCTCCTCCCGCCCCGAACTCGCGCTCTGCCACGGGTACATGGCCCCAGCCGCCCCGACGCGGCGCGCCGCCTCGCGGGCGGCGGGGAGCCGGCGGTGCCGGTACATGAGGAGGGACCGCGCTATCTCCGGGAAGTGCAGGCTGAAGTACGGCAGGACGAAGAGCTCGTCCCAGAAGACATGGCCCCGGTACGCCTCACCGTGCAGGCCCCGGGCCGGGACGCCCACGTCGAGGTCGGCCGTATGCGGGGAGAGCGTTTGCAGCAGGTGGAAGAGGTGCAGGCGCAGGACACGGCCCGCCTCCCCGGGCACGCTCAACTCACCCTGCTCCCAGAGTCGTTGCCAGGCTGCCCCGTGGGTGGCGAGCAGCCGGGGGAAAGCGGGGGCCCGGGCCAGGTCGTCCCGCGCCGCCGTGAGGGGATCGGCGGCCGGCCTGTCCGTCGAGGCGTGCAGGGCCAACGTCTTGACGACCGTGACCGAGCGGCCGGGGCCGATCGGCAGGTGGTACGTCTGGACGGTGCCGGCGCTCGGCGCGGCCTGGCGGGCGGGGCGTACGGGGCGGGTGACGGTGCGGACGGCCGAGGCGATCTGGACGCCTGGATCGACCGTATGGCAGGTGAGCCAGGCGACGCCGCCGGGGTCGAACCCGGTCCGGTGTTGTGTGAGGTGGTGCTTCTCCAGGTGCCGATAGCGCTCGACGCCGGTGTTCGTGACGGTTCCGTCGAGGGCGGACTCGACTTCGACGGCGCCGCTCCAGCCGTAGGCGCGGAATCGGGTGAGCTGGGCCGCGAGACCGGAGTCCCCCATGTGCACGATCCGGGTGTGGCCGACGCGCAGTCCGCGACCTCGGGCGTCCCGGAAGAGCACGCTTCGGGTGAGCACTCCCGCACGCAGGTCGAGCTGTACGTCGTAGTGCAGCAAATCTTCGGAGTCGGGCGTCAGCCAGTCGCCGGGCGGCCCGTCGTCCGGCAGACAGCGGTAACGCAGCAGCGTCCAGTTCGGAAGGTTGACGAGATCCTCGTTCTCGACCCGCTCACCGGCGACGGCCGACGTGCGCCGGTCGTAGCAGCCCGCCAGGTAGGTCCCCGGGTAGTGGGAGGCGCCGGCGCCGCACTCGGGGGCGGAACCCCGCGTGGCGAAGCGGCCGTTGCCGAGCGTGCAGAGCGCCTCGACGAGCCGTTCGCGCTCCGGCTCGTAGCGGTCATACCTCCACATCCAGCCGGTCTTCATGCGCGCTCACCCCACACGCTCCGGACCAGGGTCGCGAGGTCGGGGACAACGAGGTCCGCGCCCTGTTCGCGCAAGGCGGCGGTGCCGTGGCCGTCCGGCGTGCGGTCGATGCCGACGACGAGGCCGAAGCCGCCTCGGCGCGCCGCCCGGACGCCGGCGAGCGCGTCTTCGACGGCGGCTGTGTCCCGGGGGCCGGTGCCAAGGAGACCGGCCGCGTGCAGGAAGAGCGCGGGGTCCGGCTTGCTTGCGAGGCCGAGCCGGGCGGCGTCCTCGCCGTCCACGACGGCGGCGAGAAGCGTGTCCAGACCGGCGGCGCCCAGCAGCGCACGGGCGTGCCGGGAGGCCGACACCGCGGCGCACGGCACGCGCAGGGAGCACAGTGCGGTGAGCGCCCGCCCGGCGTCCTCGTATGCGACGACCGGACTGGTCCGGAGGGCGTCCTGGAACGCCTGTTCCTTGCGCGCCGCGACGGCCCAGACGGTGTCGCAGCCGGGCGGGTCGTCCGGTCCTCCGGGTGGGAGGCGAATACCACGGGCCGTCAGGAACGCCTCGGCTCCGTCGTACCGTGACCTGCCGTCGACGAACCGCCGGTACTCGGCGTCCGAGTCGAACGGCGACCGCTCCCCCGGCTCGGGCGCCAGCTCTCCGAGGCAGGCGTCGAACGCGGTCTTCCACGCCGCCGCGTGGACGACGGCGGAGTCGAGGAGCACACCGTCGGTGTCGAGGACGACACCTCGCGGCGGCGAGCCCGCAGGCGGACCGTTCATCCGGCGTCCGTTGCGACGGTAGCCTCTACGGCGGTGTGCTGCGGACCGCCGAGCGCGACCTTGATGGCGCCGGTGTCGGCAGCGCGGCCGAACACGTCGTACGCCTGCTCCATCTGCCCCAGTTCGAAGCAGTGGGTGATCAGTTCCGCCGCCGGGAGCCGGCCGGCCGCCATCATGCGCAGCAGCATGGGCGTGGACGAGGTGTCGACAAGGCCGGTGGTGATGGTGACGTCCTTGATCCACAGGTCTTCGAGGTGGAGTTCCGCGGGCTTGCCGTGGACTCCGATGTTGGCGACCCGGCCGCCCGGCCGGACCATCCGGGTGCACAGCTCGAAGGTTGCCGGGATGCCCACGGCCTCCATGACGACATCGGCACCCAGACCGTCGGTCAGGTCCTCAACCAGTTGCTCCGGCCCGTCACCGGCGGTCGCGGTGGCGTCGGCGCCGAGCTTGCGCGCGGCGGCGAGCCGGGACTCGGCGAGGTCGACGACGATGATCTGACCGGGGCTGTAGAGGCGGGCCGTGGCGATGGCGGCGAGGCCTATGGGGCCCGCGCCGACCACGACGACGGTGTCGGCGGGCCGGACGCGGCCGTTGAGGACGCCGACCTCGTAGGAGGTGGGGAAGATGTCCGCGAGCAGGACTGCGTCGGCGCTGTCGACCGCGCTCGGGAGCGGGTGCACGGACAGGTCCGCGAACGGCACCCGGACGTACTCCGCCTGCGTGCCGTCGATGAGGTGCCCGAGGACCCAGCCTCCGCCGCCGCGGCATTGGCCGTAGCGGCCCTCGCGGCAGAAGCGGCAGCGGCCGCAGGCTGAGATACAGGAGATCAGGACGCGGTCCCCTGGCCGTACGGTACGCACGTCCCGGCCGGTCTCGACCACCGTCCCCACGGCCTCGTGGCCGAGCACCCGGCCCGGTGTCACCTCCGGCACGTCGCCCTTGAGGATGTGCAGATCGGTGCCGCAGATCGTGACGACGTCGACCCGCACGATCGCGTCGCCGGGATCGTCGGGACGCGGATCGGGTACGTCCTGCCACGCGACCCTGCCCGGCCCTTCGAAGACGGCTGCCTTCATGGCACCCACCCACTTCCTGTCGCGCGTGCGGATGTCCCCTCGTTCAGGCTCGGCGATCACACCATGGAGACGCATGTGCCGATCGGCCCCACAGGAGGGGCCGATCGGGCCCTGCGGCCCAGGCCGGTCCAGGTGCAAGGGTGGAAACCGGCCCATTCTGCGAAGGAGGGCGGTCATGTCCGATGCAGCCCCGAGCCCCGCTCCCACCGCGCCCGCCGGTCCTACCGCCCCGCGACCGGCCCTGCTGAGTTTCCTGGGCGGCGTGGGGACGGTCACCGGCAGCAAGTTCCTGGTCGAGAGCGACCATGCGCGGATCCTCCTCGACTGCGGTCTCTTCCAGGGTTTCGCGGACCTGCGCCGGCGCAACTGGGAGCGGTTCGCCCGTGACGCCGCCGACATCCACGCCGTGGTCGTCACCCACGCGCACCTGGACCACTGCGGCTATCTGCCGCGTCTGGTGCGGCAGGGCTTCCGCGGGCCGATCCTCACTAGCGCGCACACCGCCCGGCTCGCCGGGATCGTGCTGCGCGACAGCGCCCGGCTGCAGATGGAGGCGGCCCGGCACGCCAACGAGCACGGCTGGTCCAAGCACCGCCCGGCGAAGCCGCTGTACGACGACTCCGACGTGGAGAAGACACTGGCGTTCTTCGACCCGGTCCCGGTCGGCGAGGACGTGGAGATCATGGCCGGCACCCGGCTCACGCTCCACCACGGCGGGCACATCCTCGGCTCGGCATGGGCCCGCCTCGTCCTGGAGGACGGACACGCCCTGGCCGTCTCCGGCGACCTGGGCCGCCCCGGGCACCCGCTGCTACTGCCGCCGGAGCCGTTCTCGGGCGCCGACGTGCTGCTCATGGAGTCGACGTACGGCGACCGCCGCCACGACCAGGAGACCGGTCGGTCGGCCTTCGCCGACGTCATCGCCCGGACGGTCGCCAGGAGCGGCACCGTGGTGATCCCCGCCTTCGCGATCGACCGGACCGAGGTGGTCCTGCACGAGCTGACCCGGCTGCGCGAGACGGGCGTGCTGCCCCGGTCGGTGCCGGTCTACGTGGACAGCCCCATGGCGCTGGCCGCGCTCGACGTCTACCGGGACGCCGTACGCGAGCGGTCCGCCGAGCTGCGGCCCGAAATCCTGGCCCAGGGCGAGGCCGCACTCAGCCCCGCCCCGTTCCAGGCCGCACGAACGGTCCAGGAGTCCATCGAGATCAACGAGACCCACGGACCCGCCGTGATCGTCTCCTCGGCCGGCATGGCCACCGGCGGGCGCGTCCTGCACCACCTGCACCGCCTCCTTCCCGACCCACGCAACGCCGTGGTCGTGGTCGGCTTCGCCGCGGCCGGCACCCGGGCCCGGGACCTGGTCGACGGGGCCCGAGTGCTGAAGATGTTCGGCGAGTACGTGCCCGTACGGGCCGAGGTCGCCGACGTGCCTCATTTCTCGGCCCACGCCGACGCCGGTCAGATCGTCGACTGGCTGCGCGGCGCGCCGCCGCCGCACACGACGTATCTCGTCCACGGCGAGCCGGCCGCGTCCGAGGCCTTGCGCGACCGCATCGACCACGAACTGGGCTGGACGGCCGTCGTGCCCCGCTCCGGTGAGGCCGTCCTGGTCCGCTGACCCGGGCCCTTCGGTCCCCCGGTTGTGCCCTGCGCGGCCCTCCCGGGGCACGCCCGCCCCGCGGGAGCCTGTGAGGGAAGGGCTGGAGGACACCATGACCACCACGAGGACGCTGCTGAACGAACTCGCCCCTGAAGCACGCGACCGGCTGCTGGAACACTCCCGCCCGGTCCGCTTCCCGGCGGGCACGCGCATCTTCCGAGAGCGACAGCACGCCGACCGGTTCTGGATCATCGAATCCGGCAGGGTCGAGCTCGACACGCACGTCCCGGGGCGCCGCAACGCGATCGTGGACACCCTCGTGGGCGGCGCCCTTCTCGGGTGCTCCTGGATCATGCCGCCGTACCAATGGCATCTCGGTGCCACAGCGACCACAGAAGTCCGCGCCCTCGAGTTCGACGCGCAGGCCGTAAGGGAACTCTGCACGACGGATCCTTCCGTCGGCGAGGCCGTATACGCCTGCGTCGCAGCAACCATGGCCCGTCGGCTCCTGTCAGCCCGCAGCCGACTCCTCGACGACCTCATGCCGCGCGTCGACGCGGAACCCCTGGCCTACGCCCGGTGAGGAGAGAGTCATGACATCCCAGCCGTTCACCGTCGCCGATGTGATGACCAAGAAGGTCGTCGCCGTTCTGCCCGGCGCGGACTTCAAAGAGATCGCCGCCACGATGCAGCGGTGGAAGGTGACCGCGGTCCCTGTCGTCGAAGGGGAAGGTCGCGTCGTCGGCGTGGTGTCCGAGGCGGACCTGCTGCTCAAGGAGGAGTTCCACGACCACCGCCTGGGACTCATTGAACAGCTGCACCGGCGCGACGCGACCGCCAAGGCCGGCTCCCGGCGGGCCAAGGACCTGATGACCTCACCGGCCGTCACCGTCGCTCCCGAGTCGTCCCTCCCGCAGGCTGCGCGCCTCATGGCCACCCACCGAGTGAAGCGGCTCCCGGTGGTCGATACGAGCGGCACGATCCAGGGGATCGTCAGCCGGTCCGACCTCCTGAAGGTCTTCCTCCGCCCGGACGAGGAGCTTACCGCCGAGATCCGCCGCGAGGTCGTCGAGCACCTGTTCCCGCTCTCCCAGCGCCAGGTCGACGTACGGGTCGACGCGGGCGTCGTGACCCTCTCTGGGCAGGTCCGCGACAGCGCGCTCGTCCCCGTTGCGGAACGGCTGACCCGGGCCGTCGAAGGCGTGGTGGACGTGCGATGCGAGCTGACCGCCTCCGAGGCGTAGATGTGCCAACCGGCGAACGAGTAGGCACCGACGGGCCGCGCTGAGCAACCAGCCGGCCCGGCTCCTGGCGGACCGAGGCGGACGATCCTGACTCATGGGGAGTCGGCCAACCCACAAGAAGGTGACGAGCGATGAGACATCGCAGTGTCTCCGATCTGATAACACCAACGGCCGTCAGCGTCGTACCAGGCACCACCTTCAAAGAGATCGCACGGCTGCTGGACGAATTCGACATCACCGCGATGCCTGTGGTGGACGAGTCGAACCGGCCGCTGGGCGTGGTCTCCGAGGCGGATCTGGTGCGTCACAGCGCCACGGGCGAGCGTCACGGAACAGCGGGCGCGCTCATGTCGAGCCCGGCGGTCGTCGCCCGCCCGGAGTGGAGCGTTGTGCGGGCCGCCCGCGTCATGGACCGGGCCAAGGTCAAGCGTCTGCCCGTCGTCGACGTCGATGGACGGCTCGTGGGCGTACTCAGCCGCAGCGACCTCGTCCAGCTCTTCCTGCGTCGGGACCGGGCGATACAGGAGGAGATCGTCGAGGACGTGATCACCCGCACCCTGGCGCTGAGCCCGTCGGACGTGTCGGTGGAGGTCGAGGACGGCATCGTCACCCTCAGCGGCACAGCCCGGCGACCCGGCCTCGTGCCCGTGCTTCTCAGGCTCTGCAACAGCGTCGACGGTGTCGTGGAGGTCGTCGACCGACTCGAACGCGAAAACGACGCCACCGCGAGGAAGTGACGACCATGGACACATCGCGCGCCCCGTACGCTCCAGTCAGGGTGACGGCCGAACTCGACGTCCCGCTGTCGCGCTGGCTGTGGCTGGTCAAGTGGATCCTGGTGATCCCCCACTGGATCGTGCTGTTCTTCCTCTGGATCGCGTTCTTCGTCGTGACCGTGATCGCGTTCTTCGCCGTCCTGTTCACCGAGCGCTATCCGCGGGGCTTCTTCGACTTCAACCTCGGTGTTCTCCGCTGGTTCTGGCGCGTGTCCTACTACTCGTACGGCGCACTCGGCACCGACCGCTACCCGCCCTTCAGCCTGGGCCCCGAGCCCAACTACCCTGCCAAGCTCGACATCGCCTATCCGGAGCGGCTCTCGCGCTCGCAGGTCCTGGTCAAGTGGTGGCTGCTCGCCATCCCCCACTACTTGGTGCTCGCCTTCTTCACCGGCGGCATGCGCGCCGACTGGTGGAGCGGCGGCCTGATCACCCTGCTCGCCCTCATCGCGGGCTTCGCCCTGGCCTTCAACGACCGGTATCCGCGCGACCTGTTCGCCCTGATCGTCGGCCTGAACCGCTGGGTTCTGCGCGTCGCCGCCTACGCGAGCCTCATGACTGACGCCTACCCGCCCTTCCGCCTCGACCAGGGCGGCACGGAACCGACGGCGGACGACGTCCGCTGACGGCGGCGACGCCAGACCCGCCGCAGTTCGTCCGTGCCCCACACCAGGACCGGGAAGGTCGCAACGAGCAGGACGACGTCCAAGGGGAGGGCGGCAGTACCGAAGAGGTGCTGAAGCGGGGGTGCGTAGACGAGGGCGGCGGTGAAGGCCAGTTCGAAGGCGATGCCGGCGAGCAGCAGCGGGTTCGAGAGGACGCCGATGTCGCGGAGTGCGGCGTGGTCGGTGCGGGCGGCGAAGGCGGTGCCGACCTGGCAGGTGACGATGCCGGCGAAGGTGGCGGTGGTGGCCGTCACGTAGGCGTGGTGCAGGGTGCTGCCGGATCCGGTCGGGTCGCCGGGCTGCCAGCCCGCGCGCCAGAGCACGTAGAAGTAGCCGACCATGACGAGGGCGGCCGATGTCAGCCCCAGGTAGCCCCAGCTGCGGACGAGCATGTCGCGTGAGATCACGCCCTGGTGCGGCGGCCGTGGTGGCCGTTCCATGATGCCGGGCTCGGAGCGTTCCCGGCCGAGGGCGAGCGCGGGCAGGGTCTCGGTTCCCAGGTCGATGGCGAGGATCTGCAGCACGGTGAGGGGCAGCGGGACCGCCCCGGCGGAGAGCGCGAAGACGAGGAAGGGCACGATCTCCGGCGTGGCGTGGGCGAAGATGTAAACGATGAACTTGCGGACGTTGTCGTAGACGCGGCGCCCGGACTCGATCGCGGTCACGATCGTGGCGAAGTCGTCGTCGGTGAGGACCATGGCGGCGGCTTCGCGGGCCACGTCCGTGCCCGAGCGGCCCATGGCCACGCCGATATGCGCGCGATGCAGGGCCGGGGCGTCGTTCACGCCGTCACCGGTCATGGCGACAATCCGGCCGTGGGCTCTCAGGGCGTCGGCCACCTTGAGCTTCGTCTCGGGCGAGGAACGGGCGAAAACGATCTCTGCGTCGTCGTCCGTCAGGAGCCGGTCCAGCTCGTCGTCCGCCAGCGTCTCAGAGGTCGCGACGACCTGCAGTCGGGGCAGGCCGATGCCGACCTCGCGGGCGACGGCCGCCGCCGTGGCGCCGTTGTCCCCCGTGACGACGTGCACCCTCACCCCGGCCTCGTGGCAGCGGCGGACGGCCGCCTCCACCTCGGAGCGCGGCGGGTCGTACAGGCCGACGAGACCGAGCAGGGTCAGGTTCGACTCGGCGTCCTGGCGGCGCGAGGGCCGCTCGGTGAGCGTTGGCAGGTCGCGTACGGCCACGGCGAGGACGCGCATGCCTCCCTCGGCCAGCTCCTGTGCCGCCGCACGGGCGCGGTCCGCGCCTCCTTCCGGTCGCAGCCGGGCCAGAACCGCCTCCGGGGCTCCCTTGACCACGATCCGCACGCGCCCCGGTGCCCATTCGTCCCGCTGCACCACCGACATCAGCCGAAGCCGTGGGTCGAAGCGGAACAGCGCCAGCCGTCCCGCATCGCGGTGGTCGGGGTCCACCGGGGCGCCATATTCGTCGGCCCCGGCGACGAGGGCCGCCTCGGTCGGGTCGCCGTGCGGTTCGCCGTCGGCATCCTGCGTGACGGTGGTGCACAGCGCGGCCGTCCGCACCAACTCCTGGGCCCACGGGCCCGGTTCCACGCCATGCTCGGGCGTCCACAGGGCACGCAGACGCATCCGGTTGCGGGTCAGCGTGCCGGTCTTGTCCGTGCAGATGACACCGGTGGAGCCGAGCGTCTCCACGGCGCTCAGGCGTTTGACCAGGGCACCTCGCCGGGCCAGGACCCGGACGCCTACAGCGAGAGCCAGCGTGATGGTCGGAAGAAGTCCCTCGGGCACGTTGGCGACGAGCAGGCCAATGGCGAACATGAGGGAGTCGGTCACCGGAAGACCGACCGCCACTCCAACGACGAGGAATGCGACCCCCATGCCGGTGGCGACGCCGGCGATGAGCCAGGCGACCTTCCTGACCTGCCGCTCCAAGGGGCTCGCCTCGCGCCGGGTGCGCTGGCTGAGCGCGGCGATCCGCCCCAGCTCGGTGTGGTGGCCCGTGGCGAACACCACGGCCCGCGCCTGCCCCTCCACGCAGGTCGTGCCACTGAAGACGAGGTTCGGTTCCTCCAGGAGCGGGGCGCCGAGGAGCCCGGCGGCGGCCATCCGCTCGGCCGGCACGGACTCCCCCGTGAGCATCGACAGGTCGACCTCGACCCCGCCCTCGGTGACGCGCGCGTCGGCCGGGACCTTGTCGCCCTCCTCCAGGAGGATCACGTCGCCCGGCACCAGGTCCCGGGCCTCCACGGTGAGTGGCTTGCCGTTCCGTACGACGAGGGCGTGCTCGGGCAGATAGCGGGCGAGGGTCTCCACCGCGCGCTCGGCCTGCCGTTCCTGGAGCAGGGCGAAGGCCGCGTTGACGGCGATCACCGCGAGGATCGCCCAGCCGAGGACGGCCAGGTCCGCGACGAAGGCAAGCGCAGCGGCCGCCCAGAGCAACAGCGCGAGAGGATGGACCAGTTGACCGATCAGCTCCCGCGCGAAGGAGGAGTGCGCCTTGCGCCGCACTTCGTTCGGCCCATGGACGGCGAGGCGACGGGCCGCTTCGCGGGCGGACAGCCCGTCCGGACCGGTCGCCAGTTCACGGCGCAGCCGGGGCAGTGGCTCGCTGGGGTCGGAGGGCAGCACCTCATTTCGTCCCCTGGCCTGTCGCTCGGCCGCACGGCCACCCGTTCGGTCATTCATCGCCGCTCCCAGGGCCGCTGCCCCGCCGGAGCCGGCCGGACCAGACGGGTTCCACCTGCTCCCACTCCCGCTCCCAGGCGGCGAGCCGACGGCCTTCACAGCGCCGTCGCACGAGCGTGAGGAGGCCCGCGCCCGACGCCACGACCGCTCCTGCGACAGCCGTTCCGCCGACGAGCGCGGTCAGCGCGAGGTCAGCGGTGCTACCCGGCGGGCGGGCAGGGCTGCCGCGGTCATCCACCCAGATGGTCAGCGTGCGCCCCTGCGGCGTCCGGGGAGGGACATCGACGGTCCCGGACCTGCGGACGTCGTCGGGGTACTCCCAGACCGCCGGTGCGACGGATCGCGGCTTGGCTCCCTGTCGGCTCGCGACGGGCGGATCCTCGGCCCGCCCCGTCGTGATCGCCTGCACCTGGTGACGGTGGGCGGCGAGTTCGCGGTCCGCCCTGGCTCCGGCGGTCCACAGAATCCCGGCGGCGACGGCACCGCAGATCAGGGCGGTCGCCAGGACCAGGATGAGAGCGGCGCGCCCTGCGGGTCCGCTGCCGGCCACGATGGGCCCGCGCCCCGACGACTCGTGGCTCATGTCGCACCTCCGGGGTGTGGCAGCCTTCCGGGAGCCTCGGCGCCGCTGCTCAGCCCATGGCGCCGAGTTCGGTTCCGATGTGGTGCGCCCACGCCTGGACCCGTTCCGGGTTGCGGAAGTCTCCGCCCTTGCCGTGGCTGACCAGAGACCGGGCGATCGGGCCCGGCGTCTCGGCGGTCACCGCGCCGCCGAAGGTGATGTGCTCGCGTGCGCCGAGCTTCTTCATCCGGCGGGCGACGCCGGGCACGGGCGGGATCTCGTGCTGCTCGGCGGAGCTGTCGACGGGGCCGCTACTGAAGAGCCACACGGGCCGATGACGGAGCTGCTCGGCATTGCGCCGGGCACACCGGCGCGCCTTGCTGTTCCATTGCCCCGCGTAGAGGGCCCCACCTAGGACGACTCCGTCGTAGCCGCTGACGTCGGTGACTGTGTCGGCGGGCAGGACGACCGCATCGAGACCGTCGGCACGGAGCGTCTTGCCGATCTCGTCCGCGATGCCTGCGGTCGCGCCGTGCTTGCTGCCGTAGGCGACCAGGACTCGCTTGGGATTCATGACGTTGCTCCCTCGCCCCCGCTGCCGGCTCGCCGCACGGGGATGGTCCGTCGGGTCTCCGCCTTCTCCTCGGGCATCGGGACACGGATGGTGAGAATGCCGTCCTTGTACGAGGCGTCGACATCGTCGGTGGGGATCGTCGCCGGAAGGCGTACGGTCCGGCGGAAGGATCCGTAGCGGAACTCCGAGTGCTCCTTGCCCTCCTTGCTCTCACTGTGCTCAGCGCTCACCGTGATCAGGTTGTCGTCGACGGTGATGCCGATGTCGTCCGCGTCCATGCCCGGCAGCTCGGCGCGCAGCACGTACCCGTCGGCGTCGCTGGACACCTCCACCGGGATGGAGTGAGCGGCGGTGGCGGGACGCCATCCGGGCAGTCCCGGGAACTCGCGGTTGAACAAGTCGTTGAAGTCAGGGAAGAGGCTGTGCCTGCGTTCCACATGGTGTGCGGTCATCGTTCTGCTCCTCGTCTTTGGGGCCCGGGAAGGGGCCCGGCCGACGGATCAGTCGGGGAGCCGGGTCCGGCTCCTGTAGTCCCAATCTCCCGCCCGGGCTTCCTGCGGCGCAGTGCCCAAGGGGGTTGACCGGGAGGGCCGAGTGGGCCGTGCCGGGAAGGGACCGACCGGCCCATGAGGTCTTGGTGTCCGCTGCTCGCATGGTCAGCGGCAGATCTCCTCGACGAAGTGGCCCACCCGTTCCTCCGGCAGGTGCCGGGCGAGGTCGGCCTCGCTGATCATGCCGATCAGGCGGTGGTCGTCGATCACGGGCACGCGGCGGATGCGGTGGTCCTGCATGGTGCGCAGCACCTGCTCGGTGTCCGCGTCCGCGTCGACCGTGATGGGCTTGCCCTGGGCGAGGTGTCCGGCCGTCATGTGGGCGGGGTCCTTGCCCTTGGCGAGGCACTTCACCACGATGTCCCGGTCGGTGATGATGCCGTGCAGCCGGTTGTCCGGCCCGCAGATGGGCAGCGCGCCGACGTCGAGTTCGCTCATGCGCCGTGCGGCGTCCATCAGGGTCTCGTTCTCCTGCACGCAGTTTGCTCCGGTGTGCATGATTTCCCGTGCGGTCGTCATGGCCAACCTCCTCCTTTTCGAGCCCCCCTGGTTGCGGTCGGGTCGATTGCCGCGGTCAGAGAAAGACAGCGGGCACCTGGACGGTGCGCACCGGACGCCCGGGGCGCGCGTTCATCTCCACGGCTCCTGGGAGGGTCCCAGGCCCTTTGGGCAGCACATCACCCGACTGCCGGCGCTCGGGCGACGGGGATCGCGGCTCGGTGTCACGGGCGAGACGGCGTCGTGTCCTGCGGGGCATGGTCACTCCCCTTCTCCGGGGCTGCTGCCGGGCTTCGCCTCGGCTCGGGCCACATGCCGTTTGACCGAGGCGAAGCTGTCCGGTGCCACCGAGATGGAGTCGAGGCCCGCATCGACCAGGATCGCGGTGAAGTCGGGGTCGTCGCTGGGCCGTTGTCCGCACAGGCCGACCGGGCGGCCGGCCGCGTGGGCTCGGGCGGCGAGGAGGGCGATGCTGCGGACGACGGCGGGGTCGCGTTCGTCGAAGACATGGGCGAGGGCCTCGGAGTCGCGGTCGACGCCGAGAGTGAGCTGGGTGAGGTCGTTGCTGCCGATGGAGAAGCCGTCGAAGCGTGCGGCAAACTCCTCGGCGAGGATGATGTTCGCGGGTATCTCGGCCATGGCGTAGACGCGGAGCCCGTTCTCACCGCGCACCAGCCCTTCTTCCGCCATCACCGCGAGGACCTGGTCGGCCTCGCCGAGCGTGCGACAGAAGGGGATCATGACGACCACGTTCGTCAGTCCCATCTCGTCGCGTACCCGCCTCAGGGCACGGCATTCGAGGGCGAAGCCCTCGCGGTAGCCGTCGCTGTAGTACCGGCTCGCGCCGCGCCAGCCGATCATCGGGTTGGCTTCCTCCGGTTCGAAGGGCCGGCCGCCGAGGAGTTTGGCGTACTCGTTGGTCTTGAAGTCACTGGTCCTCACGACAACTTGGGCCGGCCACCGCGAGGCCGCGATCCGGGCGATGCCGTGGGCCAGCCGGTCGACGAAGTACCGGCCCCGGTCGAGGTAGCCCTCCGTGAGCCGCTCGATGACGTGCCGGTCGTGCGCGTCGAGCCGCTCCGGGTGGAGCAGGGCCATCGGGTGGACCTTCACCTGGTGGGCGACGATGAACTCCAGGCGCGCGAGGCCCACGCCGTCGGCGGGCAGCCGCCACCAGCGGAAGGCGGCCGAAGGGTCGGCCAAGTTCAGCATCACCCGGGTGCGGGTGGCCGGCAGCTCCGCGAGGTCGGTCAGGGTCTCCTCGTACGGGAGCAGTCCCTCGTAGACACGTCCGTTCTCACCCTCCGCGCAGGAGACCGTCACCGCCAGGCCGTGGCCCAGGATCCGCGTACCGTCACCGGTGCCGACGACAGCGGGGACGCCGAGCTCGCGGCTGACGATGGCAGCGTGCGAGGTACGGCCCCCGTGGTCGGTGACGATGGCTGCGGCCCGCTTCATGACCGGCTCCCAGTCGGGGTCGGTGACGCCTGTGACGAGGACTCCGCCTCGGGGGAAGCGGTCGAGGTCGACGGGAGCGTCGAGCGCGACCACGGGGCCCCGGCCGATCGCCTCGCCGACGGCTATGCCCGTGACCATCGGCTCCGCCGGTGTGACGGTCAGCCTGCAGCGACTCAGGGTCGTGGTGTGCCGTCGTGACTGCACGGTCTCGGGGCGGGCCTGGACGATCCACAGCTCACCGGTAAGGCCGTCCTTGACCCATTCCAGGTCCATGGGGCAGCCGTAGTGCTCCTCCACGGCCGCCGCCCAGTCGGCGAGCGTGCGGACCTCGGAGTCGTCGAGCACCCGTTGGTTCCGCTCGCTGTCGGGGGTGTCGACGGTACGGGTCAGCCCGGTGTCCGCGTACACCGTCTTCAGTCGCTTCGTACCGGTCCGTACGTCGATCACAGGGGCGAGCGCCGGGTCTTTCATGCTCGGCTTGAACACGGTGTACTCGTCGGGGTCGACCCGGCCGCTGACGACGGTCTCCCCCAGCCCCCAGGCGGCGCTGACCACGATCACGTCGGGAAAGCCGGACTCGGGGTCGAGGGTGAAGGCCACGCCGGCTCCGGCGAGGTCGGAACGGACCATCAACTGGACCCCGATGGAAAGGGCGACGTCCAGATGGCCGTAGCCCATGCGTTCGCGGTAGTCGATGGCCCGGTCGGTGAACAGGGAGGCGTAGCAGCGCGTGCATGCCCGAAAGAGTTCCTCGGTTCCGCGGACATTGAGGTACGTCTCCTGCTGCCCGGCGAAGCTGGCTTCGGGCAGGTCCTCTGCGGTCGCGCTGCTACGCACGGCCACTTCGGGTGTCTCTCGTCCGGTCTCTTCGGCCAGCTTTTCGTATGCGACGAGCACGGCGTCTCGCAGGGGGGCGGGCAGCGGCTGCGAGAGGAAGAGGGAGCGGATGGCCGCCCCGACCTCGTCGAGCGGGGCCCCTTCGTGCAGCTGGTCGATCTGTGCCTCCACCTGCCGGCGCAGGTCTCCGGCGGCGAGCAGTTCCTGGTACGCCCCGGCCGTCGTGGCGAACCCCGGCGGGACCCGGATGCCGGCGACACCAAGCCGGTTGGTCAGCTCGCCGAGTGAGGCGTTCTTGCCTCCCACGCGTCCGACATCGCGCCGGCCCAGTTCCGTGAACGGTACGACGTGTCGCATCGGTCCCATGGTGTCCTCCACGGTTCTCACCGCGTTTCTCAGTACGGGAGCGGGCGGCCGGAGGGCGTCCGCAGATCGAGGGGGTGGGGGCGGCGAGTCTGCTGGGGACGACGACTGATCCGGATCTGCTGCATCGTGCTCACCTCTCCGGGGATCCGGACGGCGGTCCGGGACCGATCTTGTCCTCCCACGGTGCCGCCCGGGGCGTGACGTGCCCCAGTGCCGAGCGGGTCAGCCAGTCGGGCCCGGTCGGCCCGTACGGGGCCGGGACCGGTCGGCCCCGGCGGAGGTACCGTCCGCCCCTCCCGCCTCGGGCAGGGGAACGGTGATCACAGGGCAGGCCGCGTGGTGCAACAGACCGTGGACCGTGGAACCCAGCCGCATGCCGGAGTAGCCGCCACGGCCGCGCCGGCCGACGACCACCGCGAGGGCCTCCCAAGAAGCGCGGGTGAGCTCCTCGACGGGGTGGCCGCGCAGGATCACCTGTTCCACGTCGACGTCCGGGTAGCGTTCCGCGCAGCCGGCCACCGACTCGGCGAGCAGCCGACGGCGATCTGCCAGGCCCTCGGTCTCGTCGCCGTGAGACAGCAGGGGGCGTGGCCACACCCAGACCGCCATGAGCCGGGCCTCGCGAAGGCTTGCCTCCGCCACGGCGAAGGCGACGGCGGCCCGGCAGTCCGTGCTGCCGTCCACGCCGACGACGATCAGCGGCGGGTGGACGGCCGTGTGCTCCGGTTCGCGAACGACGACGACGGGACAGTCGGCGCGGGCCGCCAGCGGGACGACCACCGAGCCCTCGCTGAGGTACTCGCCGGCCCTTCCGAGGCGGCGTGAGCCCACCACGGCGAGCGCGACTCCCTGCGTCCTGTCGCGCAGCACGGTGGCGGGCACTCCGTCGACGAGCTCCGTCACGGTCCACAGTCCGTCGTGCAGCGCCCGTACGAGGTCCTGTGCGTTGGCGAGCGCCGACTCGGCACGGATGCGCAGGGAGCTCTGGTGGGCGAGCACGTCGTACCGGAGCCGGTCGTGGACCGGCGGCACGGCGACGACCAGGCGCAGCCGGACTCCTCTGCGTACGGCCTCGTCGGCGGCCCAGACCAGGGCCGGGACGGACAGCTCGCGGGGGTCGATGCCGGCCAGTACGTCGCTCATGGCTCCTCGCCTCTCGTCGCGACGGCGGACGGAACGATCTCCACCGGGCAGTGGGCATGGTGGATCAGGGCGTGCGCGACGCGCCCCAGGGCCGGTCCGACGCCCAATGGTCTGTGGCCGCGGCCCATCACGATCAGGTCCGTACGGCTGCTCGCCTCGATGAGGATTCCGGGAGTGCTCGTGCCCGTCTCCACGTGGTGCCCGACGACCAGATCGGGGTAGAGCCCACGGACGCGGTCGGCCAGGGCCTTCACCTCGTGCACCCGCTGCCGGGCGATCCCGTCCAGGTCGTCGAGCATGGTGGCGACGCTGCCGACGTGGGTGAGTACGTTCCAGACGCTGACGATCCGCAGGGATGCCTTGCGGGCCTCGGCCTCGGCGGCGGCGAGGAGCAGACAGCCCAGGTCGGTGGTGTCGTGTACGGCGGCGGTCACCGAGCCGGTCTCGGGACGCTCGGCCTCCCCGCGTACGACGATCACGGGCACCTCGGCCCGGGCGGCCACGCCCAGCCCCACCGAGCCGAGCAGAAGGGCGGAGAAGCCGCCGAGGCCCCTGCTGCCCACGACGATCGTTCCGTGATTGCCGGCAGCTGCCTTCAGTCCGGAGACCGGCTCCTGACGACTGAGCTCTTTGGTGACGTCGAGGTCCGCAATAAGCTCGTGGATAGTGCTCGCCGTCTCGGTCAGCAGGTCGCGGCCCGCCTCGCGTACCGCCTGGATCGTCTCGGCGTCGGTCCAGTAGGCGCGCCGGTCGGTGTCCGCGGCATGCACGAGACGCAGGGAACGGCCCCTGCGGTCCGCCTCGGCAGCGGCCCAGAGCGCGGCGGTCCGGGCTGAGGAAGACCCGTCGACGCCCACGACGACGTTGCCGAACTCCGGCCGGGCGAGGATCTCACTGGTCATGGTCCCTCCTGCGGAGTACCCGGGCCTGGGGCGAGGACCTGACCCGGTATCTCTCACCGTGGCACCCTGGTGGGCCTCCCGTGGATGGGCCATTCGGCCCCGATCAAGGCCTGCTCGGCCCCTCCTGCACAGCTTGGTGCGGGCATGAGCCTGGAGCTCTGGAGTCCGCACGCGGCCCGGCGCCCGGACGTCGCGACCCGGACCGGCTGAGGAGGCAGGTCATGACAGCCCAGGTCACCGTCGGTTTCGACGGCTCGGAAGCGAGCATCGCCGCCGCACGCTGGGCAGCGAGGGAAGCGGTGCTCCGCGAAGTGCCGCTCCGGCTCATCCACGTGGACGAGTGGCCGAGCGCACCGGAACTCCCCTCCACGTACGCGCGCACCCATGCCGACCGCGCGGAGAGCCTGGTCCGGGACTTGGCGGAAGAGGTACGGAAGGAGCACCCCGATCTAGAGGTGTTCACCGAACGCGCGCACGGCCGGGCGGCCGACGTACTGGCCGCCGCCGCGAACGAGGCGGATCTGACGGTGCTCGGCTCGCGTGGGCTCGGCAGCGTTCTGGGCTTCGTGGTCGGCTCGGTGTCCCTCCACGTCGTCGGCTCGGCCCGACAGCCGGTTGCTCTGGTTCGCACGGAGAGCCAGCAGGTGACGCGTTCCCCCACCGGGATCGTGGTGGGCGTCGACATCTACCACGCGTGTGAACCCCTGCTCGGGTTCGCGTTCACGGAGGCCGCCCGCACCGGCCTGCCCCTTTCGTTCCTGCACTGCTGGCCCCTGCCCGCCACGTACGGCTACGCGGCCTTGGTGGACCCCGGGCTCGGTGAGGAGCTAGGGGAGCGCCTCGAAGGGGGCCTGGAGGATCTGCTGGAGCCGTGGCGGAAGCGCTACGCGGGCGTGGACGTGACGGCCGAGGCAGTCATGGGATCTGCCGCCTACCAGTTGGTCGAGGCATCTCGGAACGCCGATCTCGTCATCGTGGGACGCCGGACCCGGAAGGTCCCCGTGGGCCCGCACCTCGGCCACGTGGCCCATGCGGTCATCCACCACAGTCCCGCGCCGGTAACCGTCGTGCCCTTGGCGTAGGTCGTCGACGGCGTGGCTCGGCCCGGGCTGTCGAGCCCGGGCCGAGTGGGGTGGACATCGCCTGCTCGTCAAGGCTCGGGCGCAGACGACGTGCCGGGCGCGCCCTGCACCAGAACGCGTCGCCCTGTCACCCGGCGAGGGGAGAGCACGACGACGGTGTCCCGCCTTTCGCCGGCCCACGGTGTCGAGTACGCGGCTGCTCGGAGCGTCTGGGCCGTGGCCGGGTCGGACACCTTGCGTGCGGGGCCGACGAGGAGAACGCTCCAGCCCTGGCTGAAGGCCTCATCCACGTGGTCCTCTTCGAAGGCGATCGCCGCGCCGCCGCCGGCGGCCCTCGCAAGCGGCGTGTCCTCTGTGGTCATGAACAAGACCTCTCTGCCCACGACCTGATAGTTCATGGGAAAGATCTCCGGACCGTCGTCTCGGGTGACGGCGACACGGCCGACACCGTGGTCGTCGAGCAGCGCCCAGCATTCCGTCTCGTCGATCTCGACCATGCGGGCGTGATGGCCGGCATGGGCTCTTCCGGGCGCGAGATCTGCGGTGTACCCGGTCAGGTCCTGGACGGTCGTCTCCAGTGCGTTCGCGAGGCGGACCAGGAACTCGATTGCCGGGCTGGGCAGTTGCTCTTCCAGCAGGTCGATGTAGCCCGGTGTGGATCCGGCCCGTGCGGCCACGTCCTCGCGAGACAGGCCGAGTTGTGTGCGCCTGGCCTCGACTCGGCGGCCGAGGTCGCTCATATGGTGCCGGGCAGCGGGGTTCATCGGTGTTCTCCCTCCGGAGGGGCAAGGTGGTGCTGGGGGATGACCGCGACCGGGCATGAGGCATGGTGCAGAGCTCGGTGGGCGACCCTGCCGAGTTCCAGGCCGACAAGCCGGTCCCGGCGTCGCGCCCCGACGACAAGCAGGTCTGCGGCGGCGGAGCGGTCCGTCAGCGCACGGTGGGCAGGGCCCTCGACCGTGCTTCTCCGCAGCCGTACGTCGGGGTACTCGCTCGCCGCCGCCTCAAGGGCCTTGTCGAGGAGTTCGGAGGCCCGGTGTTCGTAGTACGCGCCGGGCTCACCGGTCAGGAGCGGGTGCTCGACGGGTTCATGGGCAGGGCGTCGCCAGGCCCGTACGACGTCGAGTTCCGCGTCCCGCACCGCTGCCTCGCGGAAGGCGAACCGCACGGCCGGTGCGTCCACGTCGTGGTCGCCGACACCCAGCAGGATGCGCTGATGGCGCGCTTCCAGAGCATGCCGGTCACCACGGACGACGACCACCGGCCCGTGCGCCCGGGCGGCGACGACGAGGCCGACAGACCCGAGCAGGAGGTCAGCCGGCTGGCCCCGCCCACGGGAACCCACCACCAGAAGCATGGACTCTTGCCCCTCCCTGAGGAGCGCCGTGGCCGCATCCTCCGCGAGGACAACCGCCGTTACGGCGAGACCGGGCGCGCGGCGCCGGGCCCGCTCCTCGGCGGTGCCGACGATGTTCTCCGCGAGGACCTGACCCTCCGGCCGGTCCGTGCTCCAGGACGGCACCACTCCCTCGTACCGTTCCCACAGCGAGGCGTGCACGATACGCAGCGGCTGTTCGTGCCGTACCGCTTCGTCGACTGCCCAGTCCAGGGCTGTGAGGCTGGCGTCGGATCCGTCGACGCCCACCACCACGGGGCCCACCACCACCGGCGACTCCATCGTCCCCACCGCCTTCCGCGTACGAGATGGCTCTCTGCCACGCTCGCACCGGGCGCGGTGCCCCGATAGGGCCGGTCGGTCCCGGCCTCGGCCCGCCCGGTCCCTGCCGGCACCGTGCGGAAGAGACCGTTGGCGGCTGTACGGAGAATCGACGGGAGGAAGGACCCATCCGCTTCTCGCGGATCCCGATTGCGCGGTGCGCGGTACGAAGCCGCTGCTCCGCGTCCTCACACGGGTCCTTCCTCACCTTCAGCGAACCATGCCGGCTCGGCACACACCAGGGCTGACCGGGCCCGATCGGACCCCGTTCGGCCCTTGCAGCGCGCAGTTGGGCAGCGCAGATTCGTGGCGACGCGCGGCCGGAGGGAAGAGAGCCGCTAGGACGTGACGACCGTCGGAGGCTGTCATGAAGCACCTGCGCACCGTCGACGACGTGATGACCCACGCCGTGGTCTCCGTGAAGCTCGACGCCCCGGTTCGGGAGATCGTCCGCACCCTGCGGCGCTGGGGCGTGAGCGCGGTTCCCGTGCTGTCGCCCGAGGGACGAGTCGTCGGCGTCGTCTCGGAGGCGGATGTACTCACGAAGGTCCCGGGCGACGAGACGAACGCCACCGGCGAACCGACGGCGGTCCACCTCATGTCGGCTCCGCCCGTCACGGTCCCCCGCGGTGCAACGATCTCAGGCGCGGCCCGGCTGATGGGCCGCGCCAATCTCAAGAGGCTTCCCGTCGTGGACGACGAAGGCTGCCCGGTCGGCGTCGTCAGCCGGGGCGACCTGCTCAAGGTCTATCTCCGCTCCGGCGCCGAACTCGCCGAGGACGTACGGCACGAGCTCCTCACGCACCTGATACCGGAGGGTGACTCCACGCTCAGCGTCCAGGTCGAGGACGGGGCGGTCACGCTCACGGGGCGCCTGCCGGACTCCGTCCCCGCGGATCTGGTCGTGCGCCTCGCCCGTGCGGTGCCCGGGGTGGTCGACGCCGCTGCGGAGTTCACGGCCGCGGCGTGACCGACGTCCTGCCGGAGTGCGGGAAGTGCTGGACGTGCGCGTCCGGGCCCGGGAAGACCAGGGTGACCCGGCCCGTGTCCGACCAGCGGACGTCGTACGGCGGGGTGCCGTCCGTGTGGTGCAGACCGACGATCTCGCCGTCGCGCCCTTCGTGACCGACAGTGGCGCCTCCGACGATCAGCCGGTCGCCGACACGTGCCCACAGACCGGCGCGGTCCTCGTCCGGGTGGTGTCGTGTTGCGGTCCCAGTCATGGCCCTCTCCTCCCGGCACGAACGCGGAGCCGCGATGTCTCCGCGACCGGCGGTTCATCTCTCCACTCTGCGGGCGAGTCGGCCGGCCCCCATAGGGGCCAACGGTCCCGGATGGGGACCGTTCGGCACTGCTGCCGGGAAGGTCCGCGCATCAGGGTGGGATCCACGGGGATCGCCCGTCCCGTGGGGGACCGACCGTCCCATGAAGGAGGAGCGTCATGGAGCACCGCACTGTCTTCGAAGTGATGACGCACAGCGTGGTCACCGCCGCCCCCACCACCTCGTTCAAGGAGATCGTGCGTCTCTTCGCGGATCACGACATCTCGGCGGTACCGGTCGTCGACGAGGACCGACGCCTGCTCGGCGTGGTCTCGGAGGCAGATCTGCTGCGGGCCACTGCCGAGCTTCCCGACCTGGAGGGACGCTGGGCCGGGGTCCGGCTGCTGTCCCAGGAGCGCGGAGTGTCCGACGCGGAGACGGCGGCCGAGCTGATGACCGCGCCGGCCGTCGCGGCGCAGCCGGGTTGGAACCTCGTCGAGACGGCCCGGACCATGCACCGCAAGGAGGTGAAGCGGCTCCCCGTGGTCGACGAGACCGGTCGGCTCGTCGGAATCGTCAGCCGCAGTGACCTGCTGCGGCCGTTCCTCCGCAGTGACACCGCCATCCGTGACGAGATCAAGCACGACGTCCTGGCCGGCACCCTGCGGCTCGCTCCCGACGTGCTCCGCGTCGCCGTCGACGACGGAGTCGTGACCCTGACCGGCCGCGTCGACGTGCGTGCCGACATCCCGGTGATCGTGCGGCTGTGCCGTTCCGTCGACGGAGTCGTCGCGTTGCACGAGTCGATCGACTACGCCTACGACAACCTCGCGCTCGATGTGGAACCTCCGCGATGAACATGCTCTGGGTGGCCCGTGGTGCCCAACCAGTCGGACTCGGCGGAAAGAAACTCACCGAGGACGACTACCCGGTCCTCGTCACCTGGGACGGCTGCGCCGATCGCCTGGTGTCGGCGACGGGTGCGTCCGCGTCGGAAAGGAGCGGGTGATGCGTCACCGCAGGATCGACGAGCTGATGACCCGTGACGTGGTGAGCGTCCGGGGCGACGCTCCGTTCAAGGAGATCGTGCGGATCCTCCGGCAGCACCGGGTCACCGCGGTGCCGGTGGTGGACGGCGGGGGCCGGGTGCTCGGTGTCGTCTCCGAAGGTGATCTGCTGCGCAAAACGGCCGACCAGGACGCGTTCCCCGGAGACATGCCGGCCGTGCCGGGGCTCGAGGCATGGGAGCGGGCGAAGGCCGAGGGCACGCGCGCGGAAGAGCTGATGTCGGCGCCCCCGGTGTGTGTCCGCCCTGACTGGACGGTGGTGGAGGCGGCGCGTCTGATGGAGGTGCAGAGCGTCAAACGGCTCGTGGTCGTCGACGACGAGGACCGGCTGGTCGGCATCGTGAGCCGCCGGGACCTGCTGGGGATCTTTCTCCGCGACGACGACGACATCCGCCGCGAGATCACTGACGACGTCCTCGGCGGCACGCTCGGCCTCGCCCCGGCCGGACTGTCCGTCGAGGTGCACAGCGGCCGGGTGGAACTCGGGGGCACCGTCCCGTACCGGGGCATGATCCCGGCGATCGAGCGTATGTGCGCGACGGTCGACGGCGTGGTCTCGGTCTCGCGCACCCGGCTCAATTACGAGAACGACGACATCCCAACGGGAGGTGGACGGTCATGACACAGGGCATCGTGGTCGGAATCGACGGCACGGAGCAGGCGAACGCCGCCGCCGAGTGGGCAGCGGACGAGGCCGTACTGCGCGGCACCGGCGTACACCTGGTCCATGCGAGAGAGCCGTGGCCGGAGTCGGTCGCCTCGCTCGCGGCGCAGGAGTCCCAGGAGCCCTGGGCCGAGGAGCTGCTCGCGCGCACCGCCGAGAGACTGCGCACACTGCATCCGGGGTTGTCGGTGACGACCCGACTGCTGACCGCAGGCCCCGCCCCGGGACTCGTCGCCGCGGCCGAGGCGGGTGAACTCCTGGTCCTGGGATCGCGCGCGCTGGGCGGTGTGGCCGGCTATCTGGTCGGCTCCGTCGGCTTGACCGTCGCCGGGGCCGTCGATCGGCCTCTCGTCCTCGTACGTGCCCACGGCAGCGCCATCCCGCTCGGACCGGTCACGGTGGGGGTCGACGCGCAGCGCTCCGCGGACGTCGTCCTGGAGTTCGCGTTCGAGGAGGCCGCCCGGCGCGGCACCGGCGTGCAGGCGGTGTACGCCCAGCAGCTGCCCCTCTACGCCGGCCTGGGCCCGGCCATGGTGCCGGACATCCGCGCGGCCGTGACGCCGGAGATCGAGCGTTCCCTCGACGATCTCCTCGAGCCTTGGCGGGCCAAGTTCTCCGATGTGCCGGCCACCGCCCACGTGGTGATCGGATCGGCCGGCGCCGAACTCGTACAGGCCGCCGGCAACGCCGGGCTCGTCGTCGTGGGCCGGCGCACGCGTCGTTCGGCTCTGGGCGCTCACATCGGCAGCGTGGCCCACGCCGTACTGCACCACAGCCGCGCGCCGGTCGCCCTCGTGCCTCACGACTGACCTCGGGCCGGTTCAGTCCTCCGGCACGGTGGGCCGCAGCCGTACCGCCGTGACCTTGTACTCCGGGCACGAGGTCACGGCGTCGGCGTGCTCCGACGTGAGGGAGTTGACGCCCTCGTCCGGGAAGTGGAACGCGCAGAAGACCTGACCGGGGGCGAGGTCAGGGCCGACTCGGGCGATCAGCCGCGCCTGCCCGTGGCGGCTGTCGACGGTGACGGGGGCGCCGTCTCGCACCCCGTACCGAGCCGCGTCCTCGGGATGCAGGTCCAGCAGCCCGCGGGCGTCGAGCAGGAGGTTTCCACCGCGCCGGGTCATGCTGCCGGAGTTGTAGTGGGCCCAGCGGCGCCCCGTGACAAGGAGGAGCGGGTAGTCGGCGTCCGGTTCCTCGCCGGGCGGCAGGTAGGGGGCGGCGGAGAGATGGGCGCGGCCGTCCGGGGTCGCGAATTCCTCGGCGTACAGGGTGGCTTCGCCGGCTCGGTCCGGCGAGGAGCACGGCCAGGGCACAGCGCCCTCACGGTCGAGGCGGGCGTGCGAGAGGCCGGCGAAGACGGGGGCCGCCCGCCCGCACTCGGAGAGCGCATCGGCAGGCGTGCGGCAGCCGAGGTCGGAGCCCATCGCGGCGGCGACGGCCTGGATGACGTCGAAGTCGGTGCGGGCCATACCGGGCGGCCGGACGGCGGCGCGTACACGCTGGAACCGGCGGTCGAAGTTGACGAAGGTCCCGTCCTTCTCCAGCCACGAGGCCACGGGCAGGACGACGTCCGCGTGCCGGGCGGTCTCACTGAGGAACAGTTCATTGACGACGACCAGCGGGCAGGCGTCGAGGGCCTCGGCAACGCGCCGGCTGTCCGGGTCGGTGGCACACACGTCCTCGCCGATGACCCACAGGGCCCGTAGCCGGCTCTCTCGGGCGGCCGTGAACATCTCAGGGATGCGCAGCCCGGGCGTCGGCGGGACCGGCCGACCCCACACCGCCTCTGCGCGGGCGCGGGCTTCGGGGTCGGTGACGCGGCGGTAGCCGGGCAGGAGGTCCGGCAGCGCGCCCATGTCCGACGCGCCCTGAACGTTGTTCTGGCCGCGGAGCGGGCTGATGCCGAATCCGTGTCCGGTGCCGCCGACCGCGCCGCGCAGGATGGGCAGGTTGGCCAGGGTGCGTACGCCGTCGGTGCCATGGAGGTGTTCGGTGACGCCGAGTCCGTAGATGACGGCGGGGCGTTCGGCCCGGCCGTAGAGCCGGGCGGCGGCGGTGACGTCCTCGGCCGGGACACCGGTGATCTCGGCGACGCGTGTGGGCGGGTAGTCGGTCAGGAGCGTGGTGAGTTCGTCGAGTCCGGTGGCGCGATCACGGAGGAAGTCGGGGTCGGTCAGACCCTCGGCGATCAGGACGTGGGCGAGGCCGTGGAAGAGGGCGACGTTGGTGCCGGGCCGGGGGCGCAGATGGAGGTCGGCGTGCCGGGCGAGACCGACGGCTCGTGGGTCCGCCACGATCAGGGCGGCACCGCCGAGTGCCCGTTGGAGGAGTCGGGCGCCGACGACCGGGTGGGCTTCGACGGGGTTGGCGCCGACGACGAGGAAGCAGTCAGCGGTCTCGACGTCGTCGAAGGGATCGGTGCCGCCCGCCCTCCCGAAGGACGCTGTGAGTCCGGCCGCGGAGGGTGCGTGGCACAGGCGGGAGCAGTTGTCGACGTTGTTGGTGCCGATCACGGTCCGCAGGAACTTCTGTACGAGGTAGTTCTCCTCGTTGGTGGCGCGGGCCGAGGAGATCGCGGCGACCGCGTCGGGCCCGCCCTGCTCGACGGCGGCGCGCAGTCCGTCCGCGACGACGCCGATCGCCTCGTCCCAGCTCACGGGTGTCAGGGCTCCGTTGCGGCGGACCAAGGGTTCGGTGAGGCGTTCGGCCGAGGTGAGGTACCCGTACGAGAAACGGCCCTTTACGCAAGCGTGCCCCCGGTTGACCGGCCCGTCCGGGGCAGGAAGCACGGCCGCGACCCGATCGTCGCGGACGACGACGTCGAGGGCGCAGCCGACACCACAGTACCCGCACGTGGTGCGGACCCGGTCGGGATCCGGCTGCCGGGAGGTGAAGCCCTGACCGGGCCCGGGCTGGGTGATCGCGCCCGTGGGGCACGTGTCGACGCAGCCGCCACAGGCCACGCAGTCGGAGTCGGCCCATGCACCGCCCGTGCCGGGGGCGACGACCGTGTCGGCGCCGCGGCCGGTAAGGGTCAGCGCGAAGGTTCCCTGCACGTCGGAGCACATGCGGACGCAGCGTCCACAGGCGATGCACAGATCCCGGTCGAGATGGACGTACGGGTGCGTGTCGTCGCGCCCGCGCAGGGGTGTCAGGGGTGTCCCGGCGATGTCGGGCTCGATGCTCAACGTCCGGCACATTTCCGCGAGTTCGCTGGGAGCGTCGTCCGCGAGCGCATGCGGCGGGAGCGCCGAGGCGATGAGGGCGACGGCGTCCCGGCGCAGGTTCCGTACCTCTTCGCCGGAGGCGTCCACCGTCATGCCCGGTGTGGCGGGGGTGACGCAGGCCGCGACGGTCCGCCCGTCGGCTTGGACGAGGCAGGTCCGGCAGGAGCCGGCCGAACGGAGGCGGTCGTCGTGGCAGAGCGTGGGCAGCTCGGCGCCGGCGGCCCGTGCCGCGTCGAGCAGCGTCGCTCCGGCAGGCAGTTCGACCGTGCGACCGTCGACCTGGAGGCGTGTCATCGGTCCCACCCCGCCAGGGCTGTGCCGTAGGCGCGGGCGAGGCTGCGGACGGCGAAGGGGACACGGCGGCCGAAGGCGCACAGGCTCGCCTCGGTCATCAGGCGGGCCATCCGCTCGTACGTCTCCCCGGGCGGGCCGCCGGCACGGGCGATGGAGAGACCACGCCTGGTGCCGACGCGGCACGGCGAGCAGGCCCCGCAACTCTCTTCGGCGGCGAATTCCCAGATGTGGCGGAGTAGTTCGACTGGGTCCGTGTCCGCGTCGAAGGCGACCATCCCCGCATGTCCGAGTGCGGCGCCGCGGTCCACGAGCGCCTGGCTGGTGAGCGCGGTGTCCAGTGCGTCGGAGGCGAGGAAGCCGCCGAGGGGGCCGCCGATCTGGAGGGCGACGAGCTCGCGACCGTCCTTGAGACCGCCACCGTACCGGCTGACGATGTCCTGCACGGGCATGCCGAGTTCGACCTCGTACGCGCCGGGGCGGGCGAACCTCTCGGACAGACAGACCAGTTTCGTGCCGGTCTCGCCCTGAGCGCCGCGCCGTGCGTAGGCCGGTCCGCCGTGCTCGACGATCCAGGGGACGGAGGCGAGCGTCTCCACGTTGTTGACCGCCGTGGGCGCGTCCCACAGGCCGTGGTCGGTCGGGTACGGGGGCCGCGGGCGCGCCACACCGCGGGCGCCCTCCAGGCGGGCGATGAGCGCGGTCTCCTCGCCCGCGACGTAGGAGCCGGCCCCTTCGACGATCTCGACGAACGGCCGGGGCCCGGCGGCATCCGCCGAGGGAGCGAGGTCTCCCTCCGCTGTCGCGGCCTCCACCGCGCGTCGCAGCCGGGCCATCGCCGTCGGGTACTCGGAGCGCACGAGGACGACCCCGCGCCGTGCGCCGCAGGCGACGCAGGCCAGGGCGAGCCCGGCGAGGACCCGCTCGGGGTCCTCCTCCATCAACAGCCGGTCGGCGTACGAGCCGGGGTCACCCTCGTCCCCGTTGGCGACGACGACGGCACCCGCCCTGCCCGACACGGCCCGCCACTTGTCCGCCACCGGAAACCCGGCGCCGCCCCGCCCGCGCAGCCCGGAGGCCGCCACCTCTTCAAGCACGTCGTCAGGGCGCAAGCGGTCCCGCGCACGCCGCCAGATGTCCCAGGCGGACTCTCCGTTCACGATGCCGGCGAGCAGCACCGGTGCGCCGGTGGTGTCGGCGACAGGGATGCCGGGTTCGCGGGGCTCCGTACGGCCGGCGAGCTGGTCGGCGAGATCGGACCCGGCCCGAGGCCGGGTTCCGTCGAGGGCGGCGGGGCCCGCATAGCAGTAGCCGAGGCAGCGCACCCCCTGCAGCGAAGCGCGGCCGTCGGCGGAGACGTTCCCGGCTGTCACGCCGAGCGCCTCCTCCACCTCCCGCGCATGCCGTCCGCCGCGGGCGGCGAAGCACGCCGTCGCGGTGCACACGCGCACGTGCCGCTCGCCGCGCGGGGCGGCAAGATCGGCGAAGTACGTGGCGGGACCGAGCCCCGCGGCGGCAGGCAGTCCGGCTGCCGCCGCGACCTGGGGCGCCCATTCGTCGGGCCCGTCGGCGGTTGTCGCCCTGGCCCGCTCCAGCCTGGCCGGCAGCGAACCACCATGCGCTGCGTGCCGTGCGGTGAGCGCACGGAACGCGTCGCGGTGTCCGCCCGGCTCCGCGGGCAACCGACCGGCCATGGTCCCAGCGTGACCGGGTGCGACCACGCCCGCATCCCGGCGACGTCGGGCGGCGGAAGTCACGGCTCCCCGCTCCGCAGGGCGCTCAGCCGCCGGCGGTACTCCTCCTCGTCGATCTCACCGCGGGCCAGCCGCTCGCCGAGGATCTGCTCGGGCGCCGCCGGGCCCTGCCGCGCAGGACGACCCGCGGCACGGTCCAACGTCCGGAAGATCAACACAACGGCAGTGATCAAGAGGCCCCAGAACAGGACCATCCCTGCCGACATGGCGAACCAGCCCCATCCGTTCATGCCGTTCCCGTACCAGAACATCATGTCCACTCACGCTCCCGACGGCCGGACCGGCTCGTGCAGGACGTCCCTGCTGCCAGTGGGGCCTGCACACCCCCACGGTGCCCCGGCCGGGGCACCGTGCACAGGGGCCGACCGGTCCCCTGCGAGGGCCGGTCGGGCACGGAAGGGGACGAGTGGCCCCTGGGAGCAGGGCCCCGGCTCGCCAAAGGTGGGAAACGAGCAGAGCTCCGCGCCGACGACGCGGGCTGTTGCCAGGAGGCACCATGATCCGGAGTACCGGGAGACCACCCCCGACGGACGCTGCCCCCCGACCGTGGCAGATGCTGCTCCTGGCCACCGCCGGGTTCACCCTCTGTTTCTGGGCCTGGGCCCTCCTCGCGCCGCTCGGCCCTCGGCTGCGGGACGACCTCGGTCTCAGTTCCTTCGAGCAGTCCCTGGTGGTCGCCGTACCGGTGGTCGTCGGCGCGCTCGGCCGCATCCCGGCCGGAGCGCTGACGGACCGCTGGGGAGCCCGCCGGGTGTTCCCTCTCGTCGCGGCGCTGACGATTCTGCCGGTGCTGTACCTGGGGCACCTGGCCGACTCGTTGGCACAGTTCCTCGCGGGCGGATTCCTGCTCGGGCTCGGGGGCACGGCCTTCGCCGTCGGCGTCCCCTTCGTCAACGCCTGGTATCCGCCGGCGCGCAGAGGCGTCGCACTCGGGATCTTCGGCATCGGGACCGGCGGCACCGCCCTGTCGGCGTTCACCACCGTCCAACTGACCGACGCCGTCGGGCGCGCCTTCCCCTTCGATCTCGTGGCCGGCCTCCTCGCCGTGTACGCCGTGGTGGCCTGGTTCCTGTTGCGCGACCGTCCGGGGCGCGCGACGGCAACGGGGTCCCTGTGGTCACGCACCGCGGCGGCCGTGCGCACACCCTCGACCTGGCATCTGGCGTTTCTGTACGCCGTGTCCTTCGGCGGGTTCGTCGCCTTCAGCGTCTACCTGCCGACCTACCTGACCCGGGCCTACGAGCTCAGCCGCTCCGACGCGGCGCTGCGGACCGCCGGCTTCGTCGTCCTCGCGGTCGCCATGCGGCCCGTGGGCGGCTGGCTTTCGGACCGGGCCCATCCCGTCCCCGTGCTGACGGGCTCGTACGGACTCGTCGCCGTGTGCGCGCTTGTCGCCTCGTTCGAGGCGGAGCTGGTCCCGGTCGGAACGGCGGCCTTCCTCGGCATGGCCGCAGGCCTGGGAGCCGGGTCCGGGGCGGTCTTCGCCCTCGTCGCACGTCTCGTTCCCGCCGAGCGGGTCGGCTCGGTGACGGGTGTGGTCGGGGCGGCGGGCGGTCTCGGCGGTTTCTTCCCGCCCCTCGTGATGGGGGCGGTCGACAGCGTCGTACACGATTACACCTGGGGTTTCGTCCTCCTGGCCGTCACCGCGGTGATCGCGGGTGCTCTGACCTGCACGGTCGTCCGGCGACGTGCGCGTGTCACCGCGGATGCGTGACCTCGCCTTCCGCTCCGGATGGGGCCGGTTGTCCCCCTACACGGGCCCGGATGGCCGTAGCCGTCCGTTCCTCCCGGGATTGGTATGGAAGGCATGAACAGCGACCGACCTCGCCTGGTCGCCACGGGAGTCCGCAAGATCTACCGGACGGGCTCGGTGGCGGTCACGGCCCTGGACGACCTGGATCTCGTCGTGCGCCATGGAGAGCTCGTGGCGGTCATGGGTCCCTCCGGGTCCGGGAAGACCACCTTGCTGAACTGTCTGTCCGGGCTCGACGGCATCGACGGCGGCCGGGTGGAGATCGACGGCCACGACCTCTTCGCGATGTCAGACGCCGCACGTACAGAGCACCGGGCCCGCACGATGGGCTTCGTCTTCCAGTCGTTCAACCTCATCCCGGTCTTCTCCGCGGTGGAGAACGTCGAGCTCCCTCTGTTGCTCGTCGGCACGCAGCCGCGCGAAGCGCGGCGCAGGGCGCTGGCCATGCTCGACCGGGTCGGCCTCGCCCACCGCGTCGAGCACCGTCCCAGCGAGATGTCCGGCGGTGAACAGCAGCGGGTGACCATCGCTCGCGCCCTGGCCGGGCGACCCGCCATCGTGTGGGCGGACGAGCCCACCGGCAACCTCGACAGCGCCATGGCCGACCAGGTCATGGACCTGCTGTGCGCACTCAACCGGGACGAGGGCCAGACCATCGTCCTGGTCACGCACGACGCCGCCATCGGCGCACGCGTCCCCCGACTGATCCGGATGCGCGACGGGCGGCTGGTCGACGACTTCCGGCAGCGCGTCCCGGCCACGGACTCAGCCGCCACGGACTCGGTCAGCGACATGTCCCGGGACTGATGATGTATCCGAACCTGCTGGCCCCGCTGCTCATCGCCCTCGCGCTCGCCCTGGTGGCACTCGTCCTGGTCGCCGTCCGGCAGCCGGTCTCACGCCGACTGGCCTTCCGCCAGCTCGCCCGCCGGCGCACCGAGGCCGCGCTGGTGATCGGTGGATCGGTACTCGGAACGGCCATCATCATCGGGGCTCTGGTCGTCGGCGACACCCTGAACTTCTCCGTACGCCAAGAGGCGTACCGGACCCTGGGCCCCGTGGACGAGCGCGTCGTCGCACCGCCCGGCCCCGGCGGACGCGCGGTCGCCGAGCGGCTGGCCGTCCTGAGCGACGATCCCGAGGTCGACGGCGTACTGAACGCTCAGGCCACGCAGGCATCGGCCGTTTCGCGCTCCGGCGACCGGACGGTCGCCGAACCGCGCGTCCTGGCCTGGCAGATGGACTTCGACAAGGCGTCCGGCTTCGGCGCAGCAGGCGGAGAGTCCGGGATCGACAGACCAGACCCGAAGCCCGGCCAGGTCGTGATCAACACGCCGCTGGCGAAGTCGCTGCGTGTGGGAGCCGGGGAGCCGATCACTCTCTACCTGTTCGGGACCCCGTACACCTACCGGGTGGACCGCGTGGTGCCGGAGCAGGGCCTGGCCGGTGTGGGCCTGGGCGGCAGGCTCAACCGCGACGCCTTCCTGGCGCCCGGCACGCTGGACTCCGCCGCCCGTGCCGCCGGCGCCGAGCCGCGCTCGGTCACCTTCGTCTCCAACCGCGGCGGCGTCGAGAGCGGCGACGCCCTGACGCCGCAGGTCACCTCGGACATGCGGAAGGCCCTGGGGCCGCTCGCGGGCCAGACGGCGATCGAGACGCCGAAGCACAGCGTGCTGCGCGAGGCCGAGCAAGCCGGCGACTCCCTCGGCGCGCTGTTCCTGATGATCGGCAGCTTCAGCATCATCGCGGGCGCTCTGCTGCTCGTGAACATCTTCGTCATGCTGGGCGAGGAGCGGAAGTCGCAGATGGGCATGGTGCGGGCGATCGGGATGAAGCGCTCACGCCTGGTCGCGTCGTTCACCGTCGAAGGAGCCGCCTACGCACTGCTCTCGGCCCTGCCCGGCGTGGCCATCGGGGTCGCCGTCGGCTGGGGCGTCGCCGTGGTGGCCGCGGAGATCTTCAGCGGCTGGTCGGTCGGCGGCAGCAGCATCCGGATCGCCTTCGCCGTCACGCCCACCAGCGTTCTCAACGGCCTGGCCATGGGGCTGCTCATCGCCTTCGCCGCGATCCTCGCGACCAGTGTGCGCATCAGCAGGTTCAACATCATCGCCGCCATCCGCGACCTCCCCACGACGCCCGGACGGGAGCCGCGTCGCCGACTGCTCGTCGTGTCCTCCGCGCTGGCGGTCCTGTGCGCGGTCGTGGCCGTTCCGGCGGTGGCACGCAGCCAACCCGACGCGACCTACCTCATGCCGGCGCTCGCCCTCGCCTTCGCGACTCCGGCGCTGCTTCGCTTCCTCCCCCGGCACACGGTCACGACGCTCGTAGCCGGAACCGTCCTTGCGTGGACCCTGCTGGCACCGGTCGTACGCCCTCGGATCTTCGACACGCCCTCGATGTCCGTGTACGTCATCCAGGGCGCCCTGGCGGCCTTCTCCGCGGTGGTGCTCGTCAGCGACAACCAAAAGGTGCTGCTCCGTCCCGTGCGGCGGCTCCTCGAGCGCCCCTCGGAGGCGGGACTCGCGACCCGGCTCGCGGTGGCCTATCCCCTGGCGAAACGGTTCCGTACGGGTGCGACGCTGGTGATGTACACGCTGATCGTGTTCGTTCTCGTCCTGCTGACCGAGATCTCGGGCATTCTCCGCGCCGGAGTCGACGGAGTCGTCGCCGACGCCACCGCCGGCTACTCCCTCCGCCTCGACTACAACCCTCAGGTGGCGGGCGAGCAGCTCATCACCGAGCTGCGGAACGGCCCTTCGGCCGCCGGGATCTCCGCCGTCACACCGCTGCTCAACGCCACCGGGCGGGCCACGGACCCGGGGCACCGCAGCACCCAGCCGCTGGACGTCGCGGCCGTGGGCGTGCCGGACGGTGCGATCACCGGCATCACCTTCCGCGAGCGGCTGAGCGACCTGCCCGACGACCCTGCGGTGTGGCGCGCGCTCGCCACCGATCCTCGTTACGTCGTCATCGACGGGTTCTTCGGCAGCACCGGCGGCCCGGCCGGCGACTACTACGACCCCGGCGACACGCTCACCGTTACCGACCCACAGACCGGCCGCAGCGAGCAGAAAGTCATCGCCGGCGTGCTCAGCAACGGGATGGTCTTCTACCCGGGCACCGGCGCCAGTTCGACCACGTACCCCGTGGTCATGGGAGAACACGGCATCCGCGAACTGTTCGGCGACCAGGCCCAGAACGCCTCCGCCCTCGTCAGCACGAGCCCGGGCACCTCCTCCGACACCCTGGCGACCCAGCTGCAGGGCGAGCAGCTGTCGTCCAGCCTGGTCGCCACCCCGATCGCATCCGAGATCCGCCACCAGTTCGACTCCAGCACCGCGTTCTTCCGCCTCATGCAGGGCTTCCTCGCCCTCGGTCTCGGTGTGGGCATCACCGGACTCGGCGTCGTCATGGTCCGGGCCGTACGCGAACGCCGCCGCACCATCGGCATCCTGCGGGCCCTCGGCTTCCGAGCTCGGACCGTCCAGCGGTCCTTCCTCTGGGAGAGCACCTTCGTCGCCATCGAGGGAATCGTGCTCGGATCGCTTCTCGGAGTGCTCACGACCTGGCTCATGTACGCCAACAGCGCAGCGTTCACAGGCCTCGAAGGCGGCTTCCCCATCGAATGGACCAGCATCGTCGGCCTGGCCGCGGCCACCTTCGCCGCTTCCCTTCTGGCCACCGTCGGCCCTGCCCGCCGCGCCGCCTCCATCCGCCCGGCACGCGCGGTCCGCGTCGCGGACTAACAGACACAGGCCGTGGCGCCCAACAGCCTGCCTCCGGTTCGATGATCAGTCCAACCGGGCCTCAAGTACCTCATAGCTGGAGCCCTCCAAGGCAGCGACCTCGTCCACGGACACTCTCAGTGCGGATTGCTGGTCGCAGGCCTGGGCGAGCAGGCAGGCATAGCGACGCAGTCGCTGCAACAGCCGCAATCTCGAGTCATGAAGATCTGTCGAGTCGTACCGGGCAGCGGCCAGGGTGAGCAGTGCCGTCTCCTCTCCGGCCTCACGGTGTTCTCGCAACGTCGGGCTATGGAGGTGTTCACCCTGGGTAACCACACTCCAGAGGAAGATGGAGCCCACTCTGGGGTCGGTTGAGGTATTGAGCCGGAACTGATGGGTTGCCTGCTCGTTGATCGGGTGTGATCGAGGGTGGGGATATGCGGCGTCTGCCGCCCGCTGCGCAGGAGGATCTGCGGTTGCGGGTGGTGAGCGCGCTGGAGTCGGGGCGGGTCCGGACGTACGGCCAGGCGGCGGAGATGTTCGGGGTCTCCGAGCGGTCGGTGGGCACGTGGTGGCGGGCCAGCCGCGCCGGTGGGAGGCGGGCACTGCTCGCGGCGGCGCGTGAACCTCGGGCAGGCAAGGGTGAGTTGATCGACGAGTCCGGCCGTGGGGCGGTCTTGCAGGCGATGCGTGATTACACGCCGGCCGACCTCGGGCAGAGCGGGGTGATGTGGACCCGGGCCTCGGTGCGGACTCTCATCCGGTTGGTGTGCGGGGTGTCGATGACCGATCGGGGTGTGGGCAAGTGGCTGCGCCGGCACGGCTTCACCCCGCAGCGGCCCGCCCGCCGCTCCTACCGGCAGAAGGGCGACGAGGTCAGCCGGTGGCTTCAGGAGGAGTATCCGGCGATCCGGGCCCGGGCGAGCGGGGAGAAGGCCGAGCTGGTCTGGGCTGATCAGTGCGGTCTGCGCTCGGACACTGCCCCGCCGGGACGCTCGTGGGCTCCGGCTGGGCAGACCCCGCTGGTGCGGGTGAACGGGCGCCGTTTCAGGGTCAACGTCATGTCGGCCGTCGCCTCCCGCGGGGCGCTGTGGTTCACCGTCTTTCCCGGCAAGTTCACCTCACAGGTGTTCTGCGCGTTCCTCGACCGCCTCGCCCGGCACGCCGGGCGCAAGGTCCACGTGATCGCCGACCGGCATCCGGTCCACCGCAGCAGAGCCGTCCGGGCCTGGCTCGCCGAGAACGCCGAGCGCGTCGAACTGCATCTGATGCCCGGATACAGCCCCGAGCTGAATCCCGACGAGCTGTTGAACGCCGATCTGAAGCACCACGTCCACGCGGCCCGAGCCACCTCAGCCGACGACCTCGCCCACGAGACCCGCCGCTTCCTGCGGCGACGCCAGAAGCAACCCCACATCGTCTGCGGCTACTTCGCCGCCCGCCACGTCCGCTACACGATCCAGTAGGAAACCCATCAGTTCCGGCTCAATA
>NZ_SDOY01000109.1 GCF_004117935.1 Streptomyces roseicoloratus
CAGTGGATGTGGGGGGTTCGCATGTCCTCGTCCGGTTCGGGACGCCTGTTTCGCCTGCCTGTCAGAGGAAGGGCAGGCTCTGCCGACTCCCTGTGGCGGTCCCGTGCCGCGTCGCGCGGCCGGGTCCGTCCCCGCGGGTTCGGCTGGGCCGTGTCCGCAGCCCTCGTCGCATCACTGCTTCCGACGCCTGCCTGGGCGTTGCCACCGGACGTTCCCCGGGACGGTGTGACGCTGCCGCCGGTGCAGGAGACGGACTCCGCTCCCGCCGACGAGCAGCAGATCGAGAGCCACGCGACCTGGTCCGGCACCCCAGCCGAGCCGCCGGCCGAGTACGCGCCGAGATCTGTGGCGCCGCTGGCGACGGCCACGGACTCCGTGGACCTCAGCGGTGTCGGCGACGGCCTCCGCCCGGTCGGAAACCTCCCGGTCAGCCTCGGCAGAGCCACCATGGGCACCGAGACCACGGCGCCGGAGCCGTCCGGCCAATGGGAGGTCGAGGTCAAGCCCGAGGAGGCTACGGAGGCCGAGGCGCTCAACGGCGCCGTCATCAAGGTGACCCCTCCGCCCACCGGCTCCACTCCTGTCGACCTCGAGCTCGACTACAGCCGGTTCCAGGACCTGTACGGCACCGAGTGGGCGACCCGTCTGCGACTTGTCCAGCTGCCGGAGTGCTTCCTCACCTCGCCCGAGCTCGACGAGTGCAACGTCCCCGTCGACGTCCCCAGCACGAACGATCCCGTGGCGAAGACCATCCGTGCCACGGTCGACCCGGCCGAGTCCCCGGTGCAGGGCTTCTCCACCCAGTCCGGGGGCGGGCCCACGGTGCTGGCCGCCACCGACTCCGGCGCGGGCGCCGGCGGCACGTACCGGGCCACGTCACTCTCGGCGTCCGGTACCTGGACGGCCGGCGGCAGCGGAGGCGGATTCTCGTGGAGCCATCCGCTCACCGTGCCCGCGCCCCCCGCGGGCCCCGCGCCCAAGATTGCCTTCAACTACTCTTCCCAGTCGGTCGACGGCAAGACCTCGGTGTCCAACGGCCAGGCCTCCTGGATCGGCGACGGCTGGGACTACCACCCCGGCTACGTCGAGCGCCGCTACCGCACCTGTTCCGACGACCTCACCAACGGCAACAACAACAACGCCACGGACAAGAAGAAGTCCGACCTGTGCTGGGCGAGCGACAACGTCGTGCTGTCCCTCGCCGGCTCGACCACGGAGCTCGTCCACGACGGAACCCGCTGGGTGCCCGCGAGCGACGACGGCTCGAAGGTCGAGTACCTGGACGCCGCGGGCAACGTCAAGACGACCGCCCAGAACGCCGCCTACGGCAACGAGCACTGGCGGGTCACCACTCAGGACGGAACCCGCTACTACTTCGGCCGGAACGACGTCGACGGAAGCGTGGGCTCTCGTCCCCTGACCAACTCCGTCTCCAAGGTGCCGGTGTTCGGCAACCAGAGCGGTGAGCCCTGCCACCAAGCCACCTTCGCCGGCTCCTCGTGCCAGCAGGCTTGGCGCTGGAACCTCGACTACGCCGAGGACGTCCACGGCAACGCCATGGTCATCGACTGGAAACAGGAGACGAACCTCTACGCCCGCAACGGCAAGTTCAAGCCCGCGGTCAGTTACGACCGCGCCAGCCACCCGACGCAGATCAGCTACGGCCTGCGGGCCGGCAACCTCGGCGGCGCTCCGGCCGCACAGGTCGTGTTCGCCACCGGCCAGCGCTGCCTGCCCGGCGGCATCGTCAGCTGCAGCGACACCGAGTTCGACTCCAAGAACTACGAGGACAAGCAGCCCTGGTGGGACACGCCCTCCACGCTCCACTGCAAGTCGACGACCACCAACTGCTATGTCACCTCACCGACCTTCTGGAGCCGGCTCAAGCTGAACTCGGTCACCACGAAGGCACAGCGCACGACCGGTTCGACAGAGCTCTCCGTCGTCGACATCTGGACCCTGCAGCACTCGTTCCCGCGCCAGCGCACCGAGACGCACCCGCCGCTCTGGCTGGAGTCGATCAGCCGCACGGGCCATGGGGCAGCGGGCAGCAAGACGAGCGCGCCGCTCGCCGTCTCCTTCCTCCCCAACATGCAGAAGGACATGCCGAACCGTGTGGTCACGGGGCCGAACGACCCCACACCCGGGTTCAACCGACTGCGCGTGGAGACGATCCGCACCGAGACCGGCGGCGAGATCCAGGTCGAGTACTCGGATCCCTGCCTCCCCTCGAACATCCCCGCCTCTCCACAGGCGAACAGCACCCGCTGCTTCCCGGCCAAGTGGTCTCCCGACCCCGAGGTGGAGAACCCGCGGATTGAGTGGTTCAACAAGTACGTCGTCAAGAGCGTCACCGAGAAGGACCGCGCGGCGAGCCAGCCCGACGTCAGGACGACCTACGACTACGAGTCGACCGGTGGCAGCCGCGCCTGGGCCAAGAGCACCGACGAATTCGTGAAGCCGGAGCTCCGCACCTACGACCAGTGGCGCGGCTACGACAAGGTGACCGTGAAGAAGGGCATCACGGTCACCCCCGACGAGGCCGGCTCCCCCACGACGGAGCAGTCGCAGACCGTCACGCGGTACCTCCGCGGAATGTCCGGCGACGGATCCGGTGAGATCACCGGCGCACAGGTGAAGGTGTCCTTCAAGAAGGCCGACGGCACCAGCCAGGAAGTCGAGGACCTGCTGCCCTTCCAGGGGCGTGCGGTGGAGACCATCACCTACACGCGTGCCGGCGGCACCGAGGCCGGGCGCGAGGTCGGCCTGCCGACCGCCACCACGACCGCGACCCGCAGCCGGGGAACCGGCGTCCCGGCTCTCAGGGCCTACCGCGTCGGGACCGAGTGGTCCCAGTCCATTGAGACGCTCAGCGACGGCACCACGCGGACGAAGGTCAGTGACCCGACGCACGAGACCACGTACGGCCTGCCGGTCTCCAGTTACACGTACACGCTCGGCGCCGACAAGGTGACGAAGTCGGACGAGATCTGCGCGAAGACGACGTACGTCCACAACACGGCCGCCCACCTTATCGGCCTGCCCTCGCGGGTGAGGGCGACCGTCGGTACCTGCGCGGCGGCCGCTACGGCGACCGGCAACCAGATCATCTCCGACGTCCGCACCTCCTACGACGCGCTGAACGCCTTCGGCACCACGCCCACCAAGGGCCTCCCCCGCCAGGTCGACACCGTCGACGAGGACGGCATCGACTGGATCACCTCGGCCCGCACGGACTACGACGCCCTCGGCCGAGTCACCAGGGTGCTGGACGCGGAGGACAACGCGACCACCACCACCTACAACCCCGCCACCGGCCCGGCGTTCCAGATCACCGTCACCAACGCGCTGGGGCACGCCACCACCACCGCGTTCGACCCGGGCCGCGGCACCGCCCTCTCGGCCACCGACGCCAACGGCCGCAAGACCGTCAGCACGTTCGACGAGCTCGGCCGGGTCGTCGCCGTCTGGTCGCCGTCGCGCAACCCCGACAGCGACAGCCCCTCGGCCCGTTTCACGTACCAGGTCGACCCTGACCGCATCCCCGCGGTGACGTCGGAGACCCTCCGCGACGACGGTTCGTACGCGGTGTCGGTCGCCCTCTACGACGGTCACCTCCGTCCCCGCCAGACGCAGACCGACGCCGTCGGCGGCGGCCGGATCGTCACGGACACGCTGTACAACGCCAACGGCACCGTCGCCAAGACCAAGAACGGCTACCACGAGGAGAGCGCGCCCGAACCCAAGCTGTTCTTCCCGGACGAAGGCTTCACCGACTACGACGTGCCCAACGCGACGGAGACGTCGTACGACGGCCTCGGGCGCCCCGTCCGCACCGTCACCGTGCACAAGGGATCCCGGCAGTACTCGAGCACGCTCGAGTACGGAGGCGACTGGACACTGTCCCGCATCGGCATGTCCCCCAAGGGCACCACGCCGCTGAGCGGAAGCCGCGCGGTGAAGACCTGGACGGACGCGGCGGACCGCACGGTCAAGGTGGAGCACTACACCAAGACCGATCTGACCGCGGCTCTGAAGACCACGTACGACTATGACGCCCGCGGCAAGCTGGCCACCGTCACCGACCCGGACGGCAACGGCTGGAGCTACGCCTACGACGTTCGCGGCCGCCTCAAGACGACCTCCGACCCTGACATGGGCGCGGCCGAGTTCGGCTACGACGACCTGGACCGGAAGGTGTGGTCGAAGGACAGCCTGCAGCGCACCCAGCACACCGTGTACGACGCCCTCGGCCGGCAGACGGAACTCCACGACGACGCCGAGGGCGGCCCACTCGTCGCGAAGTGGACGTACGACAGCCTGCCCGGCGGCAAGGGGCTGCCGGTCGCGTCCACGCGGTACAACGACGGAGCCGCGTACACCAGCGAGGTGACGGGCTACGACACCGAGTACCGCCCCACCGGCAGCCGGATCACCATCCCCGACGTCGACAAGGTCACGACCGGCCTCGCCGGCACGTACACCTACGGCAACACCTACACCCGCACGGGCAAGCCCCAGTCGGTGACCCTTCCCGCGACGCCGGGCGGCCTCGCGGCGGAAAAGGTGATCACCCGCTACAACGCGTCGGGCGCGCCGATCATGACGTCCGGCCTCTCCTGGTACACAGCCGACGTGATCTACGGCCCGCAGGGCCAGGTCATGCGGACGACCTCGGGTGAGAGCGGGCGCCGCGTCTGGACCACGAACGAGTACGACGAGTCCACGGGCCGGGTCACGAAGACCCAGAACCACCGGGAGGCCGCACAGCCGAGCCTGGTCTCCACCCAGGAGTACGGATACGACACGGTCGGCAACGTCACGTCGATCACCGAGACGCAGCCGGCGGCGAAGATCGACCTCCAGTGCTTCTCCTACGATCCGATGGGCCGCCTGGTCCACGCCTGGACGGGTAAGACCGGATGCCCCGCGGCCACGACGGGCGAGGGCGCGGGCCCGAACCTGACGCAGGTCTCGACCGGTGTGGATGGGAGCGGCTACTGGCACTCGTACGCTTTCGACACCATCGGCAACCGGACGTCCCTGACCGTCCATGACCTGACCGACGCGACGCTCGACGACACGTACAGCTACACGTACGGCAAGAAGGTCGGCACGGAGGAGTCGGAGCTCGTACAGCCGCACACGCTCGTCCAGGCGGACGCGAAGGTCGTCACCGGCACCGCCGCCTCCCCGAGTTCGGTCGAGTCGATCTCCACGTACGCCTACGACGCGACGGGAAACACCACCCAGCGGGTCATCGGCGGAGACACCCAGAACCTGACGTGGGACCGGCGCAACAAGGTCACCTCGGTCTCCGGATTCGGCAACGGGGGAGGTGCGCTCGTCAACCCCGAGTCCGGCAAGTGCCTGGACGTCCCGCGCGGCAACACGACCGACGGCACGGCGCTGCTGCTGTGGTCCTGCAACGGCGGCAAGAACCAGGAGTGGAAGGCATCCGGCGGCACCCTCACGTCGCTGGGCAAGTGCGCGACGGTCAACGGCACGGCGCTCGTGCTCTCGACGTGCGTGGAGAAGAACGCGGCTCAGCAGTTCGTCAGCCGGCCGGACGACAAGTCCCTGTACAACCAGGCTTCCGACAAGTGCGTCGTGATCACCGGCACCGACTACCCGGACGGTGCGAGCATCCAGCTCGCCTCCTGCGACCAGTCGAACGCACAGAAGTGGACCCCCGGAGACACGACGACCTACCTGTACGACGCCGCGGGCAGTCGCCTGATCGAGAACACGGCGACCACCCGCACCCTCTACCTGGGTGACTCCGAGATCACGGTCGACTCGGCGGGCAAGGCGCTGAACGCACGGCGCTACTACGGGCAGCCGGGCGCGCCGACGACGGTGCGGAACACGGGCGGCAAGGCCACGGGCCACCAGCTCACGGTCATGCTCGCGGACCACCATGGGACCTCGACGACGTCCATCGACCAGTCGACCGACCAAACCGTGACCCGCCGCTACTACGACCCCTACGGCAACCCCCGAGGCGCCGAACCCACGGCCTGGCCCGACCGCCGCACCTTCCTCGGCACCGGCGTCGACGACTCCACGACGGGTCTGACCCACATCGGCGCCCGCGAATACGACCCGACGCTCGGCCGCTTCCTGTCGGCGGACCCGATCATCGACATCACGGACCCGCTCCAGATGAACGGGTACACGTACGCGAACGGGAGCCCGGTCACCAAGAGCGACCCGACGGGTCTTATTTCGATGGATTGCTGGCAGGGCTTCGCAAATTGTCAGGGCGGCAAGGAAGTCAGCGCCACGGACAAGGGTAAGAAGGGGGCGCTTCCGAGTCGGGACGAGCTTCTGTTCGAAAAGGTGAACTTCATCCTTGACGCGATCGTCGCGCTTGAATCGGGACCGCCGAAGAAGTGGCCGCGTAACAATTTCAGCGTGGGCGGTAAAAAGGTCGCCCAGATGATGGCCAAGTTTGATCCATCAAACGGAAGCGTGACGGACCAGCTATCTTTTAAGATGTGGGCGGCTGGTGCGTCGAACGAGGAGATCGAGTACTTTCGGAACAATTATTGTAAGTTCGTCACGTGCTATTCACCTCTGGAAGCAGCGCTCGCCGGCACCAATGTTGACTCGCCTCTCTACGACAAGACCACAGGGCAGGCCTTGGGTGAGGCGTTCGCTGCCGGTTTGGCGTCACGTACCGGCCCCCAGCAGTCACAGGGCAGATGCCCTAACAGCTTCGTCCCTGGAACCGAAGTCCTGTTGGCTGATGGTTCCAGCAAGCCCATAGAAGACTTGCTCCCCGGCGACGAGGTTCTGGCTACCGACCCCGAGTCGGGTGTAAATCGAGTCGAGACCGTTACTGCTGAGATCAAGGGCCAGGGCCATAAACACCTGATCAAGATCACCGTCGACGTAGACGGCGCAGCAGGCGCGAAGACGGCCCGCATAACCGCAACTGACGGCCACCCGTTCTGGGTCCCGGAGCAGGGTGAGTGGGTCGACGCGACTGACCTCCAGCCTGGCGACTGGCTGCAGACCAGCGTGGGTACCTACGTGCAGGTCGCCGCGATCGAGCGCAGTACGGTTCGAAACGGAGTTGTTTACAACCTCACTGTCAGCAACCTCCACACGTACTATGTGCTGGCGGGGCAGACTCCGGTCCTCGTTCACAATAGCAACTGTCCGATAGTAGCGCGGATTACTCCCGGGTCTCTCCCTCCGGCAGAAGAGGCTGCTCTTGGCCGCACGTTGAGTCATATTGACGCGGGAACAGTCCCTACTGGTCCGACCGCAAGGAGATGGGGCATTCCATTTAGGAATCGCGAAGGGAATTTGCCTGGCGGACAGGGGAGCAGCTCTCCCTACCGCGAGTATCGTGTGGAGCCGCCACCCGGCACTCCAGGGGCTGGCCCTCTTCGCGTGGTCCGCAACGATCAGACGGGTGAGACGTACTACACGTGGACTCACTATGGCGATTCTGGAGATCCGGCATTTGTTCAGGTTCGGTGATAGGGCGTGACGGGTTTTAAGTCAGGGCTTACGTGGGTCCGTGGTGATGAAATCTATTGTCTTGCGAGTGGTCTCGCCCGACAGGGTTATCGCGTGTACTCCATGACCACTGCCGGGGGTGCGGGTGGTCGCGCGGCATTCTTCAACGCCGTTCGCGCGGCACTTCCGCTGGATCCCCCGGTAGTAAGCTCGCATAGCTTGGACGCGCTTTCTGATTCCCTCTGGGGCGGGATCTACTCAACCGATGATCAGAAAATTGCGATCATTTGGGAAGACTCGTTGCGCTTTTTCGAGGATTCCCCGAAGGAATTTGAGGATGCGTGTTCGGTCCTGGCTGAAGTCGCCGAGTCTCTAGCTGATGAGGCGTTTACGGTCGGACGCCCAAAACAGGTTCGTGTCTTCGTTTCAAGAGAGTAGTTCTTGGCTGAACCTGAGCACAGCGCAGCTCCGATGGTGGCTCCTTCACTGCATGTGATTGCTGGCCGCCGACCGATGTGATCATCTCTGGAGGGTGACAGGCTGAGATCCTGTGATGCGGGTTCTCCTTGCGCCCGCACCAAACCTCAGCTTCTCCGCGCAATGAATATGGAGCCCGGCCGGAAGTCCTTCCGGCCGGGCTCCATAGAGCTCGTAACACGATCATGAGTTGTGGTTCTTGAGACGTCTCCAGCAGATGAGGCTGCAGGCGAGGGAGATGAAGGCGTCGTGGACTTCGGTGCGACGTTCCCAGCGGACAGCGAGGCGTTTGAACTGGTGGAGCAGGGCGAAGGTCTGCTCCACCACATAGCGGAGCTTGCCCAGGCCCTCGATGTTCGGGGCACCCCTGCGGGAGATCACCGGCAGGATCCGGCGCTTGCGCAGTGCACGGCGGTTGGGGTCGGAGTCGTAGCCCTTGTCGCCGAGCAGGGCTTCGGGACGCCTGCGGGGCCGGCCGGGGCGTCCGGCGACGGGCGGGATGCCATCGACCAGGGCGAGGGTCTGGGTGACGTCGTTGACGTTGGCCGCGGTGGTGATGACCTTCAGCGGGGTGCCGCGTCCGTCGCAGATCAGGTGGTGCTTGCTGCCCGTCTTCCGCCGGTCGACCGGCGACGGACCGGTGTCGGCTCCCCTCTCGCGATCTACTGAGGTTGAACTCGTGGTGTCGTGCTGCTGATCAGGCGGGCCTGATGACCAGACCGGTCTCGGCGAGGCAGCCGTCTATGAGGTGGCTGCGGTACTGGATGTGCCGTAGGCCGCGTCGGATGCGTTGGACGAGGTGTTCGGGGGTACTGAAGGCGACGTTGGAGAGCCAGCCGCGCCGTAGCAGTGACCAGATCCCTTCGACGGGGTTGAGGTCGGGTGCGTAAGGCGGCAGGTAGTGGATGGTCAGCCAGTCCTGGGCTGCCGCCCATTCCCGCAGGTCGGCGGCTTTGTGGACGTTGAGGTTGTCCCAGACGAGCACGATCGGGCCGCCGAGCTGCTGGTGGGCGGCGATCAGCAGGTCTCGGTAGTCGCGCCAGGAGAAGCTCTTGCGTCCGTCGCGTCGGCCGTCGTCCCGGCGGGGCCGGTAGATCAGCCGGGACCGGTGCCCGGGTTTGTAGCAGGTCAGCGCGGCGATCGATACTCGTCTACGGGACCGGCCGCGGACCCGCACCACCGGGGTCCGGCCGCGCTGGGACCAGGTCTTCGCATGCGGCGGCGTCATGGAGAATCCGGCTTCGTCCTCGAAGACGAGCCAGGCTCCGCGCGCCGCCGCGAGTCTTCCGCGCAGGGCCACACCTCCTTGACCCATCCGGCCACCGCCGCGTCGTCCCGCTCCATCGCGCGTCGGGCCGGCACCTGACAGGACCAGCCGTTACGCACCAGCAGCTTGCGCACACCCTGAATCGTGTAGGTCAGGTGGAAACGCCTGCCGATCACCGTCTTGACCCGCGCCAGCGTCCACCGCTGGTCCTCCCAGCCATGCGAGGCTGGCCCCTTGGCAAGCTCCGCCTCCAGCTGAGCGAACTGCTTCTCGCTTAGCCTCGGCAGCGACGCCGGCCCCTGCGACCGCAGAGCCCGCGGACCGCCCTCATCCCACGTCCGCCGCCACCGCTGCACAGAGCGGACGCTGACCCGCAGGTCCTTGGCGATCACCGCACTCGCCTCGCCCTGGGCGAACCGCTCTGCGGCCTTGAGCCGTAACCCCTCGCGGAACTGCTGCCGTTCGGCGGTCAGCCCGCCCCCTTGTGGATACCGCATGCCTCCGGTGATACCGCAGCAGACGACCAGCCGTCAGCCCCTGCGACACCACGAGTTCAGCCTCAGTA
>NZ_SDOY01000110.1 GCF_004117935.1 Streptomyces roseicoloratus
CCCGGGCGCGCCCGGCGGCCGGCTCGCCGCCGGCGCGAACCGCACGGCGCTGCCCGGCCGTGACGGCGGCGCGCAGGGCCAGAACGGTCCGAGCGGCCAGAACTTCTTCCAGGAGCGCAGCCCCGGCCAGGCTCCCGCCCAGGCCCAGGGTCCGCAGACCGAGCAGCTGCCGCCCGTGCCGCAGGACGGTCAGCGTCCCGGTGCCGGTGCCCCCGGCGGTTTCGTGGGCGGCGCGCAGAGCGCCATCCCGTCCCGTACGGACGTGTGGGGCGGCCAGAACAACCAGGCCGCGCGCGGTCCGCAGGGTCAGCGGCCGCAGGCCCCGCAGGGTGGTCAGCAGCCGCAGGAGCCCCGCCAGGACGGGAACGGCTACCCGGGTGGCGAGCTGCCCGGCGGCGGTCGGCAGCCGCAGCAGCAGCCCGCCCGGCCGCAGGCCGCGAGCTGGGGCAACGACCCGGCGCAGCCGGTCCGCAGGCCGCAGCAGGAGATGACGCCGCTGGACGCGCCGCGCGGTCACGAGGAGCCCCGGCAGGCTCCGCAGCCGACGGCCCCGCAGGGTTACCAGGGCGGTGCCCAGGACCCGGCGTCCACCGCGCAGTTCGCGCGTCCGGACTTCGGCGCGCCCCAGCAGGCTCCGCAGCAGGCCCCCGGGCAGCAGTTCGGCCACCAGCCGTACGTCCCGCAGGCCCAGGCGCCCGGGCAGGCCCCGCAGGCGCCGGCTCCCGCCCCGCGCCAGCGCACGGCCAACGAGCCGCAGCAGCCGCAGCAGCCCCGCCAGCCCCAGCTCCAGCAGCCGCGTCAGCCGGAGGCCCTGCCGCCGGCGCCGCACTCCGGTGACGGCCGCACGCCGCTGTACGACACCCTGGAGACCAACTGGTTCCCGCAGGGGCAGGAGCAGAACGGCCAGAACCCGGGCCGGCCCCAGGGTCAGCAGCCGGACCGGAACCAGGGTCAGGGCCAGTACGCCGGCCAGTACCCGGGTCAGCCGCAGCCGCACCAGGCCCCGGCCCAGGGCGTGCCGGACGTCGAGCGGACGATGCAGACGCCCGTCGTCGCCGAGCGCCCGGGCTCGGCCGGCGAGCAGCGTCCCGAGGCGGGCCGGTCCAACGGCCAGACCGCCTCCTGGCGGACCTCGCCCAACGACGAGCTGGTGCGCCAGGCCGAGCGGGTGCGCAAGCCCGCCGCCGGCGGTGTCACCACCTCCGGGCTCCCGCGGCGCGTGCCGCGGGCCAACCTCGTGCCGGGCACCGCCCAGGAGCAGGCCCAGTCGGCCGGCCCCCAGGTGTCCCGTGCACCCGACGACGTCCGCGGCAGGCTCACCAACCTGCGCCGCGGTATCCAGCAGGGCCGTCAGGCGGGCAACTCCACCACGGGTTCCTTCCCTCTCGGTCCGACCCAGCAGCAGGAGCGTTAGTTGAGCGCGATGAGCCAGGCGGCGCAGAATCTGAACTGGTTGATCACCAACTTCGTGGACAACACCCCCGGGGTGTCCCACACGGTGGTGGTCTCCGCCGACGGACTGCTCCTTGCCATGTCCGAAGGTTTCCCCCGCGACCGCGCCGACCAGCTTGCGGCGGTCGCGTCCGGACTGACCTCGCTGACCGCGGGGGCGTCCCGGATCTTCGAGGGCGGGCCCGTGGCCCAGACCGTGGTGGAGATGGAGCGCGGCTTCCTCTTCATCATGTCGATCTCGGACGGTTCCTCGATGGCCGTGCTCGCCCACCCGGAGTGCGACATCGGCCTCGTGGGCTACGAGATGGCGCTGCTCGTCGACCGTGCGGGCAGCGTGCTCACCCCGGATCTGCGCGCGGAGCTGCAGGGCAGCCTGCTGCGCTAGTCGTACCGGTCCGGGCCGGGCCTCCGTCCGGCAGCCTTTCCGACCGTCCCTTCTCTCCCTGTCCGTCCTCGTATCCGTACCCGTAAGGACACGCCCCGGGCGGTGCGCCCCTCCGCACCGCCCGGGACCCGTTCACCGTCCGGCCGCCCCATCCGGCCCCCCACCGGCCCCATCAGACGGCAGAAGGTTCTGCTGTCACGCCCGGAGGATTCATGACCCCGCCCCCCGCCTCTCACGATCCGTACGGCGCGTCGATAGACGACGGTTACGGAGCTGAGGGCGACCAGCCGCTGGTCCGTCCGTACGCGATGACCGGCGGCCGGACCAGGCCGCGTTACCAGCTCGCCATCGAGGCGCTGGTCAGCACGACGGCCGACCCGGCGCACCTGGCCACGCTGCTTCCGGAACACCAGCGCATCTGCCACCTCTGCCGTGAGGTGAAGTCGGTGGCCGAGGTGTCGGCGCTCCTGTCGATGCCGCTCGGTGTGGCCCGCATCCTCGTGGCCGACCTGGCCGAGGCCGGCATGGTGGCCATCCACCAGCCGGGCAACGGAGAGGCCGGCGGCACGCCGGACGTGACACTGCTCGAAAGGGTGCTCAGTGGACTTCGCAAGCTCTAGCGGTTCCGCCTCCCAGGGCCGCTCGACCACCAGCGCGAAGATCGTGGTGGCGGGTGGCTTCGGCGTGGGCAAGACCACGTTCGTCGGCGCGGTCTCCGAGATCAACCCGCTCCGGACCGAGGCCGTGATGACGTCCGCTTCCGCGGGCATCGACGACCTCACCCACACCGGTGGGAAGACGACCACCACGGTGGCGATGGACTTCGGCCGCATCACGCTGGACCAGGACCTGATCCTGTACCTCTTCGGTACGCCCGGTCAGGACCGCTTCTGGTTCATGTGGGACGACCTGGTCCGCGGTGCCATCGGCGCCGTCGTGCTCGTGGACACCCGGCGCCTCGCCGACTGCTTCCCGGCCGTGGACTACTTCGAGAACTCGGGCCTCCCCTTCGTGATCGCCCTCAACGGTTTCGACGGGCACCAGCCGTACACGCCCGACGAGGTGCGCGAGGCGCTCCAGATCGGGCCGGACACCCCGATCCTCACGACCGACGCGCGGCACCGCGCGGACGCGAAGAGCGCGCTCATCACCCTCGTCGAGCACGCCCTCATGGCGCGGTTGAAGTAGTACACCTCAAGGAGAAGTTGATATACGTCAGTTGTCGTAGAGGTTTTGGGGGCGGTCTGTGTCGTTGGACACGACCGCCTCCGATGGTTCCACCGGTTCATAACGTTTCGACAGAGAATTGGGACCCCTCGGACACCCGACGCATCCGATCGGTGCCGCTGCGCTCACATGAGCCCCGCCTTTTGGCGGGGCTCGCTCTTTATGCCCGTTTTATCTGTGCCGCGGGGCGCGGAAACCGGCTGCTTCGCACTGTTTGGAGGGGACCCCCTTCACGTGCTGGAATTCATGAACTCCCGAGTAGTACGGCCCTGAACGAAAAACCCGGCACAACGCAGGTGCCGGCGCCGAGAGGTTGTTGGTCGAGTGAGGCGAAGCAAGGAAAGCTCCGCAGAGCAGCAGACGCGGGGCAACTTCACGCCGCCGTCCCGGGGGCCGATCGTGCCCGTGGACGAGCCCGTTGCACCGACGGCCCCGAGCCGCAAGGGCAGCACCAGCAAGCTGTCCCCGCGCAACTGGCGCGTGCCCACCAGGCTGAACGCGATCCTCCTCATACCCGTGCTCGTCGGCCTCGTCATGGGCGGCTTCCAGGTGAAGGGGGCCATCGACACCTGGCAGGAGGCGCAGGACGCCGAGAAGACGGCGCTCATCGTGCGCGCCGCCTCGGACTACGGCCAGGCGCTGCTCAACGAGCGTGACCTCACCGCCGCACCGCTGCTCAAGGCCAAGACCGCCGCGGACCGCCAGAGCGACGAGGTCACCCAGGCCTACGCCGCCACCGACGCCGCCAAGGTCACGTTCGACGAGGCCGTGAAGAACATGCCGAGCGGCCAGGGCCTCGAGCGCCGCCTCCGGCTCTTCCGGGACGCCGAGCCGCGCCTCCAGGAGCTGCGCAAGGTCGCGTACACCCGCTCGCTCGACCCGGTGAACACCCAGCTCGGCTACACCGAGTGCCAGCACTACCTCATGGAGTTCTCCAACGAGCTCGGCCTGGGCACCGGCAACATCACCAGCTACGGCCGTACCGTCTACGCCGTCCAGCTGGCGAAGGCCGCCGAGTCCCTCCAGCGCTCCATCGGCACCCAGCTGCTCGTCCGGCCCAGCCAGAAGGACGAGGTCTTCGCCCAGCAGTCGGTCGCCTTCAACTCGTACAACTACCTGGAGCAGATCGCTCTCGGCGAGTTCCAGTCCGGCGGCACCGAGGCCGACGTCGAGCGGCTGAAGCAGGTCATGGCCGGCAAGTCCGCCGAGGGCGCCAAGAAGATGGCGGCGCTCGGCATCGAGCTGCCCAAGGGCAGCGGCAAGGACACCTCCGTCTACGCCGGCGTCGCCCAGGCCATCGGCTCCGCCAAGGACGCCGAGGCCATCGCGGACCTGAAGAAGCAGAGCATCACCTCCGACACCTGGATGGCCGTCGCCACCGCCAAGTTCGACGGCTACACCGAGGTCGAGAAGGAACTCGTCGACAAGGCCGTGACCGAGGCCGCCGAGATCTCCGAGGACGCCAAGACCGACGCCTACGTCACCGGTGGCATCACCGTCATCGCCCTGCTCGCCGCCTTCATCCTGGCCGGTCTGATGGCCCGCCAGATGAGCCGCTCCATGCGCGAGCTCCGCACGGCCGCCTTCGGCATCGCCGAGCAGCGCCTGCCGATGCTGGTCGACCAGCTCTCCCGGACCGAGCCCGGCCGGGTCGACACCCGCGTGCAGCCCATCCCGATCGACTCCACGGACGAGATCGGCGAGGTCGCCCGCGCCTTCGACCAGGTGCACCGCGAGGCCGTCCGGCTCGCCGCCGAGCAGGCCCTGCTCCGCGGCAACATCAACGCGATCTTCACCAACCTCTCGCAGCGCAACCAGTCGCTCATCGAGGGCCAGCTGACCCTCATCACCGACCTGGAGAACAACGAGGCCGACCCGGACCAGCTGGAGAACCTCTTCCGCCTGGACCACCTGGCCACCCGTATGCGCCGCAACGGCGAGAACCTCCTGGTCCTCGCCGGCCAGGACCCCGGCCGCCGCTGGGACCAGCCGGTCCCGCTGGTCGACGTCATGCGCGCCGCCGCCTCCGAGGTGGAGCAGTACGAGCGCATCGAGATCGAGGGCGTCCCCGAGGCCGACATCCACGGCCAGGCCGTGACCGACCTCGTGCACCTGCTCGCCGAGCTCCTGGAGAACGCCACGACGTTCTCCTCCCCGCAGACCAAGGTCCGCGTCACCGCGACCCGTCTCCCGGACGGCCGCGTCATGGTCGAGATCCACGACAAGGGCATCGGACTCACCGCCGAGGACTTCGCGGACATCAACCACAAGCTGGCGAACCCGCCGACCGTGGACGCCGCCGTCTCGCAGCGCATGGGCCTGTTCGTGGTCGGCCGGCTGGCCGACCGGCACGGCGTCCGTGTCCAGCTGCGCCCGTCGGGCGAGCAGGCCGGCACCACGTCGCTGGTCATGCTGCCGGACGCGATCACGCACGGTGGCGGTGGCGAGGCGCCGCTGCAGGACGACTTCACCGTCTCGCAGATGATCCCGCAGCAGTCGCTCTCCGCGTTCGAGCCGCAGGCGCAGCCGATGCGCACCGCCGCCGAACTCGGCTTCGACGACTCGCGCTACGAGCAGCAGGGCGACGAGCGCCAGCTCGACCCGGTGAACCGTTCCCTGATGCGCGAGGAGCGCCGGGCGGCCCTGGAGGCCCAGGTGCACCACCAGGGCCCCGACCACGCGCCGTACGAGGAAGCCGCGGGTGAGCCCGCGCAGCAGACGTACGTACCGCAGGGGAACGAGCAGGGCTACGCACAGCCGTACGGCGGCGAGTACGCGCAGGAGTACCAGCAGGACTACGCGCAGGAGTACGCGCAGCAGGGTTCCCAGGACCCGCAGCACGGTCAGGGCCAGGACGCCTTCGGCTACGCCGAGCAGGGTTACGACGGCTACGGGCAGACCGACGGGTCGTACCGGGACCAGGCATATGCGGAAGCCTCGTACGACGGCGGCGTGAACGGCCACCAGGGATACGAGAACGGCTACGAACCCCAGTCCCAGCAGGCCGAGTGGCAGCAGCAGGCCGGCTATGGCGACGGCTTCGCGCAGGCGTTCGGAACGGAACCGGAATCTGCCCAGGCCGCTCCCGAACAGGACCGCGACCGCGTAGGCTTCGACCGTCCCGGTGCCACGCCGGGTACCGGCCCGGACGCCGGCCACGCGCTGACCGACGCCGGTCTGCCCCGTCGCGGCAGCGTCGCCCCGCAGGCGTCGCAGACCCAGCGGCCGGCGCAGCCCGCGTCGCCGGACCGGAACGCCGGACCGGCCGGCACGGAAGCCGACGGTTCCGGGGAATGGCGCTCCGCCAACGACGAGCGCTGGACCCGGGCCGAGAAGCTCCGCGACCCGAAGGCGGGCGGGGTCACCCCCTCCGGCCTTCCGCGACGGGTTCCCAAGGCCAACCTGGTCGAGGGCGCCGCGGAGCAGACCCCGCAGGGCGGCCCCCAGGTCTCCCGCGCACCGGAGGACGTCCGGGGCAGGCTGAGCAACCTGCGCCGCGGCGTCCAGCAGGGACGCACCGCGGGTACGGACACGAACGGATCGGGCCTCGGCCCGGGCAACACCTACAACCAGGAGCGTTAGTGTGAGCGCGATGAGCCAGGCGGCGCAGAATCTGAACTGGTTGATCACCAACTTCGTGGACAACACCCCCGGGGTGTCCCACACGGTGGTGGTCTCCGCCGACGGCCTCCTGCTGGCGATGTCCGAGGGATTCCCCCGGGACCGCGCCGACCAGCTTGCGGCGGTCGCGTCCGGGCTGACCTCGCTGACCGCGGGCGCGTCCCGGATCTTCGAGGGCGGCGCGGTCAACCAGACGGTCGTGGAGATGGAGCGGGGCTTCCTCTTCATCATGTCGATCTCGGACGGCTCCTCGCTGGCCGTGCTCGCCCACCCCGAGTCCGACATCGGCCTCGTGGGCTACGAGATGGCCCTGCTCGTCGACCGCGCGGGAAGCGTCCTGACGCCCGACCTGCGCGCGGAACTCCAGGGAAGTCTGCTCAACTAGCAGACAGACAGTGCGTTTCTCGTCACCGCACCGTAGGGTGCGGTGGCGCGGTTCCAAGGGACATGGGGCTGCGAGGCAGTCGGAGGAGGACACGTGGGTACACCCCCGGGCGCAAGCCCCTACAACGGTTTTGACGCGCATCAGGCGCCGCTCGGCGACCCCGCGCAGAACCGGTACAACTTTCCCTCCACGCCGAGCAGACCCGCACAGCCCTACCAGCAGCCGCACTCCCAGCCCGCGCACGCCGGTGCGCCCGCCGCTCCGGCCGGCCGCCGGGGCGGTCAGGGCGGCTCGGGGAGCTCGGGCGGGAACAACCCGCTGGTGCGTCCGTACGCGATGACCGGTGGCCGGACCAGGCCGCGCTACCAGCTCGCCATCGAGGCGCTGGTCAGCACCACGGCCGACCCGGCCCGGCTGCAGGGCCAGTTGCCCGAGCACCAGCGGATCTGCCGGCTGTGCTTCGAGATCAAGTCGGTCGCGGAGATCTCGGCCCTCCTCTCCATCCCCCTCGGCGTTGCCCGGATTCTCGTCGCCGACCTGGCCGAGGCCGGACTCGTCGCCATCCACCAGCCCGGCGGCGACGAGGCCGCCGGCGGTCAGCCAGACGTGACACTGCTCGAAAGGGTGCTCAGTGGACTTCGCAAGCTCTAGCGGCGGTGCGGCCCGTTCAACCACCAGCGCGAAGATCGTGGTGGCGGGTGGCTTCGGCGTGGGCAAGACCACGTTCGTCGGCGCGGTCTCGGAGATCAACCCGCTGCGAACCGAGGCCGTGATGACGTCCGCTTCCGCGGGCATCGACGACCTCACCCACACGGGCGACAAGACGACGACGACCGTCGCCATGGACTTCGGCCGCATCACCCTGGACCAGGACCTGATCCTGTACCTCTTCGGTACGCCCGGTCAGGACCGCTTCTGGTTCATGTGGGACGACCTGGTCCGCGGTGCCATCGGCGCCGTCGTGCTCGTGGACACCCGCCGTCTCGCCGACTGCTTCCCCGCGGTCGACTACTTCGAGAACTCGGGCCTCCCCTTCGTGATCGCCCTCAACGGCTTCGACGGGCACCAGCCGTACACGCCCGACGAGGTGCGCGAGGCGCTCCAGATCGGCCCCGACACCCCGATCATCACCACCGACGCCCGCCACCGCGCGGACGCGAAGAGCGCGCTCATCACCCTCGTCGAGCACGCCCTCATGGCCCGCCTGCGGTAGTCGTCCCGCCGCCGCACGCCCCCGAAGGCCGTGTCCCCCGGAAGGGGGACACGGCCTTCGTCGTGAAACCGGTCACGCCGGCACCGGCGTCCCAGTACGTTGTACGGGGACCTCGGGGGGAGACATGGGTTCGCTGGACGGCACGCGCCGGATCGGGCGCTTCACGGTCGAACGCACGCTGGGCAACGGCGGGATGGGCAAGGTGTACCTCTGCCGCACGCCCGGCGGACTGCGGCTGGCCGTCAAGGTGATCAGCACCGAGCTCGCCCACTCCCACACCGGACGGGTGCGCTTCCACCGCGAGGTCGAGGCCCTGCGCGACGTGCGCAGTCCGTACACGCTCCCCTTGTACGACGCCCAGACCGCCACCCCGCCCTTCTGGCTCGCCTCCCGCTACGTGGAGGGTCCCACCCTGGACGAACACGTCCGCAGAAGGGGCCCGTTGGGCGAGCGGCGGGTGGCGGAGCTCGGCGCGATGCTCGCCGAGGCGCTGGCGGGCGTGCACGCCCACGGACTCATCCACCGGGACCTCAAGCCCACCAACATCATCCTGGAGGACGGCGAGCCCAGGATCATCGACTTCGGCATCGTCCGCTCGCACAGCGCCACCAAGGGCCTGACGGACCCCCAGTCCCCGCCCGGCACCCACGGCTACGTGCCGGCGGAGAGCCTGCGCGGCGGCGAACCGACGCCCGCCGTCGACGTGTTCGCGCTGGGCGTGGTCCTGGCCTTCGCCGCGACCGGACTGCTGCCCTTCGGGCACGGGCTCCCGGCCACCCTGCGGATCTACCAGGGCATGCCGCCCCGGCTCACCGGCGTGCCGCCCGCGCTCGCCTCGGTCGTCCGCGCCTGTCTGTCTCCCGCGCCGGCCGAACGGCCGCTGCCCGAACGGCTGATGGCGGAGCTCGGCGCCCTCGTGAAGCCCCCGCCCGGACCCGGCCGTCCGCCCGTCCGGCCGCCCCGGCAGCCCACCGTCCCCGTGGCCGATCCCCCGCACCACTGCCATGTGCCCGGGCCGCCGGGCGCCGGCGAGGGCTGCGCCCTGCGCCCGGTCGCCGCCCGGCTGCTCGCGTCGGGGCTCTCCCGTCCGCTGATCCGGAAGGCGGTTCTGCAGCATGCCCGATGAGCCCGTGGTCGAACTCCTCGACGGCTGGGAGTCGTTGACGTGGGAGTGGGCGCGCCGGCGCGGTGAGCCCGTCCACACCGAGGACGGCGCGCTGTATCTGGAGACCAAGGCGGGCGGCCCGTCCGGGCCCCGGCTCACCGTGGACGTCAGCCGGGCCGCCGGATCGCTCGTGGTCGCCGTGTCCGACGGGACGCTCGTCCCGGCGGACCGGCTCGCGCCGACCGCGGCGGCCGCGACCGCGTGGAACGCCCGCGAGGTGACCCCGACGGCGGTGCTCGGGGACGCCCGGAGCGACGAGCCGCTGCTGTCCGCGGTCCTCACCCTGCCGCTGGTCTGCCATCTGACCGCCACCGGCTTCGCCACGACCCTCGACGGGCTGCTCGACCGCTCGGTGCGGCTCCTGCGCGAGTGCCACGACCTCGGATTCGTGCTGCGGAGCACCGATGACCTCGCCGGACCGGAGTGATCCCGTGGAGCCGCCGGCGCTGATCCTGGCCTTCACGGTGCTGCCCCTGGTGATCCTGCTCGTCGGCCTCTGGGCGAGCACGGGCTCCTGGTTCCCCGGTTCGGGGAGCCACGACGACCCCGATGAGCGCCGGGAGGAACGGCGCCGGGACCAGCGCAGGGCGCAGGAGCTGCGGGCGGAACGGCGGGAGGAGGAACGGCGGCTGCGGGAGCGACGAGCCCTGGAACGGCGGGCACGGGACCGCGCGGCCGGGGAACTCGGATCCGGCGAGCCCGGGGCCGAAGGGTCCGGGCTCGGAGGGTCCGGGTTCGGAGGGTCCGGGGCCGGTGAACGCCGTTCCGGGCCGCGCCGGACGGGCCGTCGGGAACTGACGGGGCCGGAGCCGTACGGGACCGGGGCGGGCGGGCCGGAGCCGTACGCCTCGAAGGCGCGCGACGTCGAGGCACGCGGCGTCGAGGCACGCGGCGTCGAGGCACGCGGCGTCGAGGCACGCGGCTCGGGGATGCGCGGCTCGGAGGTGGATGGCTCGGAGGTGGAGGGGTCCGACGTACGCGGCGCGCGAGGGGCCAGGGGCGGGTCCGGGTCCGGCCTCGGCGCCGGGTACGGGTCCGACGTCGGGACGGAATCCGGGACCGGACCCGGGGCCGGCCCCGGTGGCGGAACCGGGCCCGGGTCCGGGGTCGAATCCGGGGCGGAATCCGGGAAGCCCGGGCTTCCGCGGCCGCGGAGCCGGCCCGGGCGGTCGCCTCGGCTCCAGGACGACGTCCTGTGGGCCGTGGCCACCGGGCGTTCCCTGCTCGGCAGCGCGATCGACGCCGCCTCCGCCCTGCTCCCGTTCAGGGCCGCATCGGGCCCGCGTCCCGAGGACGACGGAACCGGTCCGGCCCCGGAGACGCCGGCGGCGTCCGCCCCGGACCCCGCGCAGGGCCGGCCGCCCGAGCTTCCGCGCGGATGGCACCTCCGCGGGGAGGAGCCCGCACCGCACCGCCCCGCCCCACCGGAACCGGCACCCGAACCCAGGGCCCTTCCGCGGGCCGCCCGGCCCGCGGAGCGCCCCGGCCCCCCGGCGCGGCCGCATCCACGGACGCCACCCGAGGCCGAGCCCGCGGGGCCCGGCCCGGACACCGGCCCGCTCGCGGACTCGGCGTCCGCGCCCGGCGCCACGGCCGGGCGCGCGGCCGACACGCTGCCGCTCGGAACCGGCTGCCGGGCCGTCGTCACCGCCGTCACCTGGCTCCGGCCCGAGGGTTACGTCGAGTGGGACGGCGGTCTGTACCGGGCCCGCTGGCGGGGTCCCGCCGACGCCTATCCCCGGCCCGGCGACCCGGTCAGGGTCACCGTGACGCCGGACACCGATCCGCCGCTGCTGATCGCCGGGCCCCTCCGGTGACCGCCGGCCCCTGACCACGTCCGCCCGCCTCCGCTCCCCTTCCACCGCCTCCCTCTCCCGCACCGTCTCCACAGGCTTCCGCCTTCACCTTCCACGTCCCCACCCTTCGCTCGACGGAGTAGCCGTGTACCCGACCGCAAGTCCCGACGAAGCCCCGCTCCCCGTGCCGTACATGGGCTTCGAGTTCGACAGCGCCCAGCGGCTGCCGCTGCTGCTCTGCCTGGACACCTCCTCCTCCCTCACCCAGAGCAAGGCGATCGACGCGCTCAACGAGGCCCTCGCGTCCTGGGCGGAGAGCCTCGCCGAGGACACCGCGCTCAGCGCCGCCGTCGACGTCGCGCTCATCACCTTCGGCGGCGACGAGGGCATCACCGTGTGGCAGGGCGCCACGCCGCTCGGCGCGGTCGCCCCGCGCTGGCCGCACAGCCCGTTCGTACCGGCGCACGAGTTCCGGCCGCCGCTGCTGCGCGCGCACGGAGTGACGCTCATGGACCGGGCGCTGCGGCTCGCCATGGAGGTGGTCGCCGACTACAAGGCGGGGCTGCGCGACGAGGGCCTCACCTACTACCGCCCGCAGATCTGCGTGGTCACGGACGGCGCGCCGAGCGACGAACAGGGCCGGTTCTCGCACGCGTACCGCGACCTGCTGCCGGAGCTGCGCAGGGCCGAGGAGGAGCGCCGCTTCCGGCTGTTCGCGGTCGGCGTCGGCGAGCGGCACTCCGGGGCCGAGGGGGTGCTCAAGGAGCTGGCCCCGCACTACCACGCCTGGCTGGACGGCTTCCCGTTCGCCGAGCTGCTCACCGCGATGTCGCACAGCGCCCGGGCCACCCAGGGCGGCGCCGACGAGGCCGAGTTCCAGGAGATCTTCGCCCGGCTCAAGCGCCGGCGCGGCGGCGGACAGGTCCCCGCGTGAGGCCGCGGGGCCGGCCGTCCCGCCGCTGGCGGGTGCACGGGATCAGCTCGGTCGGCTACCGGCACCTGCGCGACAGCAAGCCCTGCCAGGACGCCTGGCTGCACCGGGAGACCCCGGGCGGACTGGTCCTCGCGGTGGCGGACGGCGCGGGCAGCGCGGAGCGCTCGGGCGAGGGCGCGCGGGCGGCGGTGCGGCTCGCGGTCGACGCCTTCGCGCCGATCGCCGCGCCGTGGCGGCACGGCGACGACCCGCGGAGTCGCACGGAGTTGATGACCGAGGCGTTCCGCGAGGTCCGCGCCGAGTTCCTGAACTGGTGCGCGGGGCCCGCGAGTCCCTATGCCACGACCCTCACGGTGGTGGTGGCCGCCGAGGGCTGGCTCGGTCAGGCGTCGGTCGGCGACGGTCTGGTGCTGGTACGGGCGGAGAGCCACTCCGCCCTCGCCGCGCCGGACGTCACCGGCCGCGGCGCACCGGGAGCCGCCGCCCGGGCCGCCGACCGTGTCGCCGGCGGCGGCGCCGACGGGGAGGCGGGCCCCGCGGCGCCCCCGCCTTCCGCGGCCGCGGCACCGGCCTCGTACCACCTCCTGCCCCAGCCGCCCTCCGGCAGCGAGTACGCCAACGAGACCGTCTTCCTCGGCTCGCCGACGGCACTCGGCCGGCTGCGGGTGGACTGTGTCCGCGACGACCGGATCGACGGGGTGCTGCTGTCCACCGACGGGCTCACCCACGCCCTGCTGCGCCGCTCCCCCGGAGGGCATCCGCTGCCCCACGACGCGTTCGTCGGCCATCTCTTCGACCGGCTCGCCCGGGCCGACTACGACCACGACGAGGAGGACCACCGGCTGAAGGACTTCCTCGCCTCCGACCAGATCTCCCGAGTGACCGGGGACGACAAGACTCTCCTGTGGGCGATACGACATGACGACCACTGACGACACCCCTGACAGCGCCTCCGACGACGGCGACGGCGCCGTCCCGGACCACGTCGACCTGACGCTCGGCGACGGCACCCCGATCACCCGCAAGGGCCGTCCCCTGGGCACCGGCGGGCAGGGCAGCGTGTGGGCCCTCGCGGAACGGACCCACCTGGCGGGCAAGATCTACGACCGGTCGCCCGACGCGGCCCAGCTGCGCCGGCTCACCGCGATGCTGCGCGCCGATCCGCTGGCCGGCGAGCGGCTCACCCCCGGGCAGCCGCCCATGCTGGCGTGGCCGCTGCAGCTGATCGAGACGGGCGGGCGTACGGTCGGCTACGCCATGCCGTTCCTGGACCCGGCGAACCACGTCCAGCTGAGCGGGCTGCTCCAGAAGCGCGAGCGGCTGCGCCGGTACGGGGGCCGGGCGCACTGGCGGTTCCTGCTGGGCGTGGCCTCCAACCTCGCGTACATGACGGCGCAGCTGCACGAGCGGAACGTCCTGGCGGGCGATCTGTCCAGCGCGAACGCGGTCGCCGACCAGCGGGGCTTCGTCACCTTGCTCGACTGCGACTCCTTCGCCTTCACCGACTCGCTGACCGGTGAGTTCTTCGGCAGCGACGTGTTCACGGACGACTGTGCGGGGCCCGAGCGGCACAGCGGCGGGCCGGCCACCCGGCACTCGGACGACTTCGCGCTCGCGGTGCTCGTCTACCAGCTGCTGACCGCGGGCAACCACCCGTACGACGGCACTCCGCGACAAGGGCCGGCCGAGTCGACCCGTAAGGACAACATCCTCGCCGGAAGCTCGTTCCTGGTGTGTCCCGACCGGATGCGCGTGCCGGACCGGCAGCTGCCGGTCCGGTGGCTGCCGCCCGAGGTGGCACGGCTCGCCCGGCAGGCCTTCGGCCCGGGCTGGCGCGAGCCGGCACGCCGTCCCTCGTCGGCGGAGTGGCTGCAGGCGCTCGACGAGGCGAAGGAGTCCGTCGTCGAGTGCCGCACGGTGCCGGCCCACCACTACGGCGGGCACCTCACGTCCTGCCCGTGGTGCGCGCACGCGGCGAACGGTCACCACGACCCGTTCGTCGCGGGTCCGGGCGGGGCCGGGAGGAGCGGCCGGGGCACGGGCTCGTCGCGCACGGCGTCGACTTCCCCGACGGCGTCCTCGACGGCCTCGTCGTCGAGGGCCTCGTCGTCGAGGGCCTCGTCCTCGGCATCCGCGGCGTCCGCGGCGTCGTCGAAACCGGCGGCGACCCCGTCCTCGAAGGCGACCACCAAGCCGACCGCCGCGAAGGCCGCGTCCCAGCCGACGGCGAGGACGACGGCGACGCCGAAGAACGCACCGCCGACGGCGCCCCAAGCCACGACGGCCAAGACCTCGACACCCAAGGCCACGCCGGCCGGAGGGACGGCGAACGCGGCGCGCAAGGCGACCGGGAGTGGTTCCGCCGGCTCCTCCGAGGCGGCGGCCGGCGCCCGCGAGACGCCTCCGCCTCTCACCAAGGGCGACATCGCCCTGGGACTGACCTTCCTGGCGATCGTGCTCGGCGTCCTGATCGGCGTGGTCTGGGGTGTCATCGCGCTGATCCAGGCGCTGATCTCCTGACTACTCGTGCACGGCGGTGGCACGGGCCGTGACACGGCGGAGGGCCGGAACCCGATGGGTTCCGGCCCTCCGCCGTGTCGTCGCCGGCGCGCCGGCGTCAGCGCCAGCTGTGCGGCGCGCGGAAGCCGTTCTCGCGCTCGAGGCGGCGCCAGCCGGCCGTGGAGCGGCCGCGGTGGGCGGGCTCGCCGGGCTGGGCGGCGGCGCGGGCGAGCAGGACCGCGGTGATGGCGGCCAGCTCCTCGGGGTCGGCGTGGCCCTTCTCGACGCGGAGAAGGTTGTCCGTGGCAGGCGTGGTCACTTCGTGGGCTCCTCTTACTGAGGCGGGTTGCCGTGCTTGCGGGACGGCAGGTCGGCGTGCTTGGTGCGGAGCATCGCGAGGGACTTGATCAGGACCTCGCGGGTCTCGGCGGGGTCGATGACGTCGTCGACCAGGCCGCGCTCCGCGGCGTAGTACGGGTGCATGAGCTCGGCCTTGTACTCCTTGACCATGCGCGCGCGCATGGCCTCGGGGTCCTCGGCCTCCGCGATCTGCTTGCGGAAGATCACGTTGGCGGCGCCCTCGGCACCCATCACCGCGATTTCGTTGGTGGGCCAGGCGTAGGTCAGGTCGGCACCGATGGACTGGGAGTCCATGACGATGTAGGCGCCGCCGTACGCCTTGCGCAGGATCAGCGAGATCCGGGGCACGGTCGCGTTGCAGTACGCGTACAGCAGCTTCGCGCCGTGCCGGATGATTCCACCGTGCTCCTGGTCTACACCAGGGAGGAAGCCGGGTACGTCCAGAAGGGTGATGATCGGGATGTTGAACGCGTCGCACATCTGCACGAAGCGCGCGGCCTTCTCGGACGCCTCGATGTCCAGGACGCCGGCCAGTGACTGCGGCTGGTTGGCGACGATGCCGACGACCTGGCCGTCCAGGCGGGCGAGGGCGCAGATGATGTTGCGGGCCCAGCGCTCGTGGATCTCCAGGTAGTCGCCCTCGTCGACGAGCTCCTCGATGACCTTGTGCATGTCGTACGGGCGGTTGCCGTCGGCGGGCACGAGGTCGAGCAGCACGTCCGAGCGGCGGTCGGCCGGGTCCTCGGAGGGGGCGGTCGGCGGGTTCTCGCGGTTGTTCTGCGGGAGCATCGACAGGAGGTAGCGCACCTCGGCGATGCAGGTCTCCTCGTCGTCGTACGCGAAGTGCGCGACGCCGGAGGTCTCGGCGTGGACGTCGGCGCCGCCGAGGCCGTTCTGGGTGATCTCCTCGCCGGTGACCGCCTTGACGACGTCCGGACCGGTGATGAACATCTGCGAGGTCTCGCGGACCATGAAGACGAAGTCGGTCAGCGCGGGGCTGTAGGCCGCGCCGCCGGCGCACGGGCCGAGCATCACCGAGATCTGCGGGATGACGCCGGAGGCCCTGGTGTTGCGCTGGAAGATGCCGCCGTAGCCGGCGAGGGCGGAGACGCCCTCCTGGATGCGCGCGCCGGCGCCGTCGTTCAGGGAGACCAGCGGGGCACCGGCCGCGATGGCCATGTCCATGATCTTGTGGATCTTGGTGGCGTGGGCCTCGCCGAGGGCGCCGCCGAAGATCCGGAAGTCGTGGGCGTAGACGAAGACCGTGCGGCCCTCCACCGTGCCCCAGCCGGTGATGACACCGTCGGTGTACGGCTTCTTGGCCTCCAGACCGAAGCCCTGCGCGCGGTGCCGGCGCAGCTGCTCGACCTCGCTGAAGGAACCAGGGTCGAGCAGCAGCTCGATGCGCTCGCGAGCGGTCAGCTTGCCCTTGGCGTGCTGCGCCTCGGTCGCCCGGTCACTCGGGCCTCGACGAGCCTGCTCGCGCAGCTCGTGGAGCTCGGCCACACGGCCACGGGCGTCAGCGGGCTCGCTCGGGATCTGGTCCACAACGGTCATGTACCGACCCTACGAACTCACACAAGAAAACCCCGCCGTCGACTCCGTACAGTCCTCCGTGTCGAATCCTGGCGGGGCATGACAGAACCATCTGGCCCACCAGCTCGAGTCGACAGCCAGACACCCCGGGTGATTGTAGGTTTTCTACACAAGCCCGCCGTGGCGCCGTCGGCGGGTCAGCAGCCGCCGCAGTTGTAGAAGGTCACGTCCCAGTGGTTGCCCTCGTCGGCGTAGACGTTGCCGGCGCCGGACCTCCACTGCGGGGCACCGTCACCGCGCAGGCCGATGTAGGTGAACGTGTTCTTGATGTAGTTGCCGACGCAGGTGTACTTGGACATGTCCAGCTTGTAGCCGTTCCAGTGTGAGTAGGTGCCGCTCGCGTGGCCGGTCTCGGCGCCCCCGGTGATGTTGAGGGCGCAGCCGCTGGCCCGCTTGAGGGTCTGGGCGCCCTGCGCGGTGGCGAGGTTGAGCTGGTCGAACGACGTGCAGGTCGCGTTGTAGCGGTTCGAGCAGCCGCCGGACGAGGACCAGGTGATGCCGACCTCGCGGAACATCGAGGTCGCGGTGGCGTGGCTGATCTTGGTGACGGCATGGGCGTCGGTGGCGGTGGCGAGGACGCCGAAGCCGGGCGCGAAGAGCGCGCCGAGGACGAGGGCGAGAGCCGTGAGGACGGGGCGGAGCTTCACGGGGCCTCCTGCGGGTGACCGTGGGGACGGGGACGCTGTGCAGGTGGTGCTCGCGGTGCGGGCGCGGTGCGGACCGCGCAGGGGAGATGGTGCCCGAGTTCTACGCGCGTCCGCCAGAGGGCGTACGGGACCGGAGACGGCCGTCCGGATGATCCTTTTCCAAAGATGTTGAAACTTGAACGGAATAGGTCTATGGTCGATGTCGTTGAAGGTTCAACGAAAGCGCGAGAAGCGCCTCCCCCACACCGCCCCCAAGGAGCACGTCATGGGTCTCTTCGGCCGCAAGAACACCACCGAGTCCGCCGCCACCGCCGTCGCCACCCTCCCCGTCGACCCGGCCCTGGCCGCGCTGACCGGCGACTACGCGATCGACCCGGCGCACAGCAGCATCGGCTTCACCGTCCGCCACGCGATGGTCACCAACGTCCGCGGCAGCTTCACCGAGCACGAGGGGACGCTGAAGCTGAACGGCTCGGACCCGGCCGGCTCCAGCGCCGCCATCGACGTCAGGATCGCCTCGATCGACACCGGCATCGGCGACCGCGACAACCACCTGCGCAGCGGCGACTTCTTCGACGCCGACGCCTTCCCGCTGATGACCTTCCGCTCCACGGAGGCCGCGCACCTCGGCGGCGACAAGTACCGCGTCAAGGGCGACCTGACGATCAAGGACGTCACCAAGCCGCTCGCCATCGACCTGGAGTTCAACGGCTCCGCGACCGACGTCTACGGCAACGAGCGGGTCGGCTTCGAGGGCTCCGCCGAGATCCTGCGCTCCGACTGGGGCCTGACCTGGAACGCGGCCCTGGAGACCGGCGGCGTCATGGTCAGCGACAAGGTCAAGCTGAACTTCGACATCTCCGCCGTCAAGAACGCCGCCTGAGCCCCACCGGCCCCGGCCGGCCAGCCAGCGGCACCCCTCCGGACCCGGCAGCCCCCAGGGCTGCCGGGCGGTGGTGTTTCCCGGCCGTCCCGCTCGGGCCGTCGCGCTCAGGCCGTCGCGGCCCGGTCCGCAGCCGCCGTCACCGCGCGTATGAGCCGGTCGTTCTCCGGAGCGCCGGGACCGCCGGCGAAGGCGAAACGGCGGCGGGCGTAGACGTAGGCGAGGGCCCGGGACGGATCGGCGAAGGACTGGGCTCCGGGGGCGCCGCTGTGACCGACCGCGGTCGTGCCCAGCTCGGGGTGGCGGGTGGCGAGCGGGACGAATCCCAGGCCGAAGGCGTTCCGCTCGCCGGTCACCAGGTCCGTGCCGGTGGAGTGCGGCCGGGACACCTCGGCCAGGACCTCGGGCTTCAGCAGCGGCGGCCGGCCGTCGAGCTCGCCGGCGACCGCCGCGTACACCCGGGCCAGGCCGCGCGCGCTGCCGACGCCGCCGCCGGAGAGCGGGGCGGCGGCGTGCACCGCGCGGGAGTTCCCGTAGCCGACGATGTCGAAGGGCGGCTCGGCGTGCAGGCCGAACGCGACGGCCAGGAGGCTGTCGGCGGCGACCGGGTTCGCGGCCTGGAAGGCCTCCTGGGCGGGCGTCGGCCTCGCCGGGAGCGCCGGGCGGAAACGGGCCTCGAGCTCCTCGGGCAGGCCGAGGTGGTAGTCGGGCCCGTAGGGCTCCTTGATCCGCTCCTCGTAGTGCTCCCGGACCGTGCGGCCGGTGGCCCTCAGCACCACCTCGCCGACCAGCGCGCCGAAGGTCAGGGCGTGGTAGCCGTGGCCGGCACCCGGCTCCCAGTACGGGCGGTGGGCGGCGACCCGCGCGGCGACCAGGCGGTCGTCGGCGAGTTCCGCGGGGGTGAAGCCGTCGGCGGTGCCGATGGCCCCGGAGCGGTGGGCGAGCAGCTGGCGCAAGGTGACCGCACCCTTGCCCTCGGCGGCGAACTCCGGCCACCAGGAGGCCACTTCACGGTCGAGTTCGAGCGCGCCGTCCTGGACGAGGAGCGCGGTGACCAGTGCGGTGACGCCCTTGGCGCAGGAGTAGAGCGCGAGCAGCGCGTCGCCGTCGACCCCGTCACCGCCCCACAGGTCGACCACGGGCCGGCCCCGGTGGTAGACCGCGAGCTGGGCGCCGCCGTCCCGTGCCTCCCTCGCGACGACACCCGCGAACTCCTCCCGTACGGACTCGAATCCGGGCGCCACGGTGCCGTGGACCTCGCTCATCGCGCACTCCCCCTCGTCTTCGCGCGTGCGGTCTCGAAGGGCCCAACGATCAAGGGCACGCCGTCATTCCCGGCGGCTGCCGGTGGAGGCCGCTGTCAGTGCCCGGCCGCTCTCAGTGCCCCGGCCGTGGTCAGTGCCCCGGCCGCTCTCAGTGCCCCGGCCGTGGTCAGTGCCCCGGCCGTTGTCAGTGGCGGCCGTTAGCGTCGGCGGCATGGAAATCCGTATCGACAGCGGGGTGTTGACCGAGGCCGTGGCCTGGGCCGCCCGCGTGCTGCCCGCCCGCTCCCCCGTGCCCGTGCTCGGCGGCCTGCTCCTGGAGGCGGCGGACGGACGGCTCGCGGTGTCGGGCCTGGACTACGAGGCCTCGGCACGGATCGAGGTGGACGCCGAGGTCCTGCGGGACGGCCGGGCGCTGGTCCTCGGGCGGCGGCTGCTCGACATCTGCAAGGTGCTGCCGCACGGCCCGGTCGGCTGCGCGACCGACGGCGGCCGGCTCGCGGTGACGGCCGGCGCGGCCCGCTTCGGGCTCTCGCTGCTGCCCCTGGACGACTACCCGGAGCGGCCGGCGCTGCCCGCCGCGCGCGGCGAGGTCGCCGCCGACGCGTTCGCCGCGGCGGTCGGGCACGTGGCGGTGGCGGCCGGGCGGGACGACGCGCTGCCGGTGCTCACCGGGATACGGCTCGGCCTGGACGGCACGACGATGACGCTGGCCGCGACCGACCGCTACCGGTACGCGGTGCGGACCATGGAGTGGAAGCCCGAGGCCGGCGCCGACGGCTCCAAGGCGCCGCTCGACGTGGTGGTGCCGGCCCGCCGGCTCACCGAGATCGCCCGTTCGCTCGCCGGTGCGGGCACCCTGCGGCTGGCCCTGGACGGCGGGCTGCTCGGCTTCGAGAGCGACGGCCTGCGCGCCACCACCCGGCTCCTGGACGGCCGCCTGCCCCGGCACGACAAGCTGTTCGCGCTCGGGGAGCACGCGGTGGCGGTGACCGAGCGGGCCCCGCTGGTCGAGGCGGTGAAGCGGGTGGCGGTGGTCGCCGAGGGCGACAGCCCGGTCCAGCTCGCCTTCGACGGCACGACCGTCCACCTCCAGGCCGGCTACGAGGACGACGTCGCCTCCCAGCGGCTGCCCGCCGCGCTGACCGGCGCCCCGGCGATGACGGTCGCCTTCAACCCGGCGTACCTCCTGGACGCCCTCGCCTCCTTCGACGCCCCGCGCCTCACCCTCCACCTCCTCGGCCCGGGCCAGCGCGCCCTGATCACGGACGCGACGGACGACGGCGAGAGCACCCACCGCCATCTGCTGATGTCGGTGAAGCCACTGGTGTGACCGCCCCTCGGCCGGGACCGGCCTAGAACCCGCCGCCTCCGTCGAAGCCTCCGCCGCCGTCGAAGCCCCCGCCGCCGCCAAAGTCTCCCGAGCCGAAGTCGCCGGGGCTGAAGTCGGCGCCGGAGAAGTCGCCGCCCTGGAAGTCCTGGAAGTCGCCGCCGCCGTACTCGCTCGCGTACGCCGGGGTGGAGAGCATCGAGCCGAGCATGGTGCCGACCAGGAGGCCGGGGAGCATGCCGCCGCCGAAGTAGCCGCCGGCCCAGGGGCCGTAGGCCGGGCCCGCCTCCCAGTAGGGGCGTCGGCCGTCGTCGGTGTCGACGGTGCGGGCGCGTGGGTCGAGTCCGTCGTCGAGGCGGGCCGCGTCGGCGGCGCAGACCGGGACCTGGCGGGCCGAGCCGCCCGCCGGGGCCCAGGTCCGGTCCTCGGCGGCGGGGCCGTGGCGCGGGTCGAAGAAGCACGGCGGGCGCCGTTCGGGCAGCGCCCGTCCCTCGCGGCGGGCGGCGAGGACGGCGAGCGACCAGCGGCCGTCCTCCAGGGCCCGGGTGACCGGGCGTACGTCGTGCGGGCGGGTGGCGGAGCCCATGAGGGACTTCGCCTTGTCGTACGCGTCCAGGGCGCGCTCGTAGTCGCCGCGCATGGCGTCGTCGGCGCCCGCCTCGGCCGGGTGGAAGTCGAGCCGCTCCAGCTCTTCGCCGAAGGCGGTGATGTCCTCGTCCACGACCACCCGCAGCCGGTCGAGGGCGGCGCGCTCCTCGGCCTCCCGGCGGAGCCGGTTGCGGCGGGTGACGGCGTAGGCACCGGCGCCGCCCGCCACGACGACCGCGCCGAGGGTGACCAGACCGGCCACCGGCACGCCGTCGTCGCCGGCGGCCGTGCCCCACGAGGCCGGGGCCGAGCCGCGCATGGTGGGCAGTGCCTGGTCGACGAAGTTGTCCAGCTCGGTCCCGGCGTCCACGCCGGGCTGGCGCACGGCGGTCACGAGGTTGCCCACGGCGTCGCGGGACATTACGGAGGGGTCGGCGGCGGCGTTGAACCCGTCGCCCAGCCGTACGGCGTAGAGCCCGGTCACGCCGGTCTCGGTGCGCAGGTTGCGCAGCAGGTTCTCCGGCGGGAACTGTGCGTTCGCGGGCAGCACGGCCACGAAGAGCGGCTTGTCGGCGTCCTTGATCTTCTGGGCGAGGGCGGCCGCCTCGGAGGCCGGCAGCTGGTCGGCGGCGCCGGGGTCCACGTAGACCGGGCCCTGTTTCAGGGCGGCGGCCGCGTCGGAGACGCCCGTGGCCCTGGCCCCCGCGGACGGGGCCAGGACCAGGAGCAGCAGCAGGGCGAGGCCCGCGAGGGCCGACGCGAGGTGGAGCGGCCTGGTCCTCATGCCTTGACGCTACCCCCGATTGGAGCAAACCAGACATTTCGCACCACGATCGTCTGTGCCGGGCGGACCCGCGGCCTCTGTCCGAGAGGATCCGGAAGCCTGCCCGGAGACGACGGCCTCCTACTCGGCCGGGTCGATGCCGGCCCGCAGCAGTCCGTAGGTGAAGGCGTCCTCCAGGGCCTGCCAGGAGGCCGCGATGACGTTCTCGCCGACGCCGACGGTCGCCCACTCGCCGTTGCCGTCGCTGGTGGTGACCAGGACCCGGGTCGTGGACTCGGTGCCGTGGCGGCCTTCGAGGATGCGGACCTTGTAGTCGACCAGCTCGAACTTGGCGAGCGGCGGGTAGATCCGCTCCAGGGCGACCCGCATCGCCCGGTCGAGGGCGTTGACGGGGCCGTTGCCCTCGGCGGTGGCGACGATCCGCTCGCCCTTGGCCCACAGCTTCACGGTGGCCTCGTTGGCGTGGGTGCCGTCCGGGCGGTCCTCGACGATCGCGCGCCAGGACTCGGTGCGGAAGTAGCGGCGCGGCCTGCCCTCCGCCTCCTCGCGCAGCAGCAGCTCGAAGGAGGCGTCGGCGGCCTCGTACGTGTATCCCTGGAGCTCGCGCTCCTTGACCCGCTCGACCACCCGGGCGACCAGGGCGCGGTCGCCGCCCAGGTCGACGCCGAGCTCCTTGCCCTTGAGCTCGATGGAGGCGCGGCCGGCCATGTCGGAGACGAGCATCCGCATGGTGTTGCCGACCAGCTCGGGGTCGATGTGCTGGTAGAGGTCGGGGTCCACCTTGATGGCCGAGGCGTGCAGGCCCGCCTTGTGCGCGAAGGCGGAGACGCCGACGTACGGCTGGTGGGTGGACGGGGTGAGGTTGACGACCTCGGCGATGGCGTGCGAGATCCGGGTCATCTCGGCGAGGGCGCCGTCGGGGAGGACCCGCTTGCCGTACTTGAGCTCCAGGGCCGCGACGACCGGGAAGAGGTTGGCGTTGCCGACCCGCTCGCCGTAGCCGTTGGCGGTGCACTGGACGTGGGTGGCGCCGGCGTCCACGGCGGCGAGGGTGTTGGCGACGGCGCAGCCGGTGTCGTCCTGGGCGTGGATGCCGAGGCGGGCGCCGGTGTCGGCGATGACGGTGGCGACGACGGTCTGGACCTGGGCGGGGAGCATGCCGCCGTTGGTGTCGCAGAGGATGACGACGTCGGCGCCGGCCTCGTGCGCGGTGCGCACCACCGCCTTGGCGTAGCCGGGGTTCTCCTTGTAGCCGTCGAAGAAGTGCTCGCAGTCGACGAAGACGCGGCGGCCCTGGGAGCGCAGGTAGGAGACGGTGTCGCGGACCATCTCCAGGTTCTCGTCGAGGGTGGTGCGCAGCGCGAGCTCGACGTGCCGGTCGTGCGACTTGGCGACGAGGGTGATCACCGGGGCGCCGGAGTCGAGCAGCGCCTTGACCTGCGGGTCCTCGGCGGCGTTGCCGCCGGCGCGGCGGGTGGCGCCGAAGGCGACGAGCTGGGCGTTCTGGAACGCGATCTCCTGGCGGGCGCGGGCGAAGAACTCGGTGTCGCGCGGGTTGGCGCCGGGCCAGCCGCCCTCGATGAAGCCGACGCCGAAGTCGTCGAGGTGGCGTGCGATGGTCAGCTTGTCCGCGACCGTCAGGTTGATGCCCTCGCGCTGCGCGCCGTCGCGCAGCGTGGTGTCGAAGACATGGAAGCTGTCGTCGACGTGCCCGGCGCCCTGGCGCCCGCTCTCACCGTTCTCCGTGGTCATGACTGTGTTGGCTCCTGTCGGATGTGGCTCCGGAAGGTCTGGATCCACTTGCCCCCATTCTCACGCGCTGTCCGTTTCCGGCGATGGTGGGGCCGGAAAACGAAAAAGCCCCTCGCGGGTGCGAGAGGTCTGCGCGCGGGTCTGGGGCACGGTGTCCACCGCCGCGGGGGTTGGGGTCCCGCGGTCAGCGGTCACTGCGGACCGGCGCGCTGCTGCCGATAATCATGGCGGTAGCAAGCACGTCGGCAGTCTGCCACACCCGCGCGCGGCGGTGGACGCGAATCTCACGATGCGGAATCGACGGCGGCCTTGCCCGACGGTACGGGCGCGGCGGCGGCAGCCGGCTCGCCCGGGGCGGTGCGGCCGACCCTGCCGAGGTCGATGTCGCGGGTCTCGCGCATGGTGAGGTAGACGACGAGGGAGACGGCGGCGCAGCCGGCGACGTACCAGTAGTAGCCGGACTCGACGCCCGCGTCCTTGAACCACAGGGCCACGTACTCGGCCGTGCCGCCGAACAGCGCGTTGGCGATGGCGTACGGCAGGGCGACGCCGAGGGCGCGGATGCCGGTGGGGAACAGCTCGGCCTTCACGCAGGCGTTGATCGAGGTGTAGCCGGTGACGACGGCCAGGGCGAGCAGGGAGAGGCCGAGGGCCGGCCAGAAGGAACCCGCGTGCTGGAGCATCGTCATGATCGGCACGGTGAGCAGGGTGGAGCCGACCGCGAAGGTGATGAGCAGCGGGCGGCGGCCGATCCGGTCGGAGAGCCGGCCGGCCAGCGGCTGGAGGCAGGCGAAGACGATCAGCGCGCAGAAGGAGACCAGGGTCGCGGTCTGCTTGGGCAGTCCGGCGGAGTTGGAGAGGTACTTGGTGAGGTAGGTGGTGTACGTGTAGTAGGCCACCGTGCCGCCCATGGTGAGCGCGATGACGAGGAAGGCCTCCCGCTTGTGCGCCCACAGGGCCTTCACGGTGCCCTTGTCGGCGCTCGCGACGCCGGCGTCGGCGCTCTCCTCGTACACCTCCGTCTCCAGCATGGTGCGCCGCAGGTAGAAGACGACGGCCGCGCCGAGGGCGCCGACGATGAAGGGGACGCGCCAGCCCCAGCTGTGCAGGGCCTCGGCGGACATGGTCCGCTGGAGGACGATCTGCAGGCCGAGGCCGAGGATCTGGCCGGCCGTCATCGACACGTACTGGAAGCTGGAGGCGAAACCGCGGTGCTTCGGGGCGGAGGCCTCGGTGAGGTAGGTGGCGCTGGCGGCGTACTCGCCGCCGACGGAGAGGCCCTGGAGCAGGCGGGCGACGAGGAGGACGGCGGCGCCGCCGTAGCCGGCGACGGCGTAGGTGGGGGCGACGGCGATGAGCAGGGCCGAGGCGGACATCAGCGTGACGGTGAGGGTCAGGGCCGCCTTGCGGCCCTTGCGGTCACCGACCCGGCCGAGCAGCCAGCCGCCGACCGGGCGCATGAAGAAGCCGACGGCGAAGATGCCGGCGGTGTTCATGAGTTTGGCGGTGTCGTTGCCCTCGGGGAAGAACGCCCCCGCGAAGTAGGTCGCGAAGCTCGCGTAGACGAACCAGTCGAACCACTCGACCATGTTGCCGGCCGAACCGACCCAGATCTTCTTCCAGTGTTCTCGTCCCATGGCCCCGAACCGTGCCGGAGGCTGCCCTGCGGCAACAAGGGTGCACGGGACAACGATCATGTGTACTTACGTGCCTAACGGTCACGGAAGCAGGGTTTCGGCGATGAACTCCGTTACGTGCGCGAGGACTTGGTCGCGTCCGGTGCCGGGCAGCCCGACCGCGACGTGGACGCTGAAGCCGTCGAGCAGCGCCCGCATCCGGTGCGCGGTCCGGTCGGGGTCCACCGGCCGGAACTCGCCACGCGACACGCCCTCGGCGAGGATCGCGACGAGGTCGCGGTGCCAGGCGCCCTCGATGGCGGCCTGCCGGGCGCGGGCGTCGTCGTCGGCGTTCTGCGAGCGGTTCCAGACCTCGAGCCAGAGCGTCCAGTGCGGGTCGCGCGGCCCGTCGGGCACGTACACGTCGACGTATCCGTCGAGCCGCTCCCGAGCGGTCCGGGGCGCGGACAGCAGGGCGCTGCGTTCGGCCCCGAGCCGGCCCTCGCTCCACTCCAGGGTCTGCAGCAGCAGCTCGTCCTTGGTGCGGAAGTAGTAGAGCAGGTGCCCGCTGCTCATTCCGACCTGCCGCCCGAGTCCGGCCATGGTCAGCCCGTCGAGCCCGCGCTCGGCGATGGTGTCCATGGCCGCGGCGAGCACGTCCTCACGGGGCGGCGCGGCCTGGTTGCGCCGGCGCGGGTGGGCGGCGGGGGCGGGCGTCGGGGTCGGCTTCTGGGCCGGGGTCGGGGTCGGGTCGCTGCTCTGACTCACTCGTACGTTCTACAGGATGGGCCGTGGTGCGGTGACTGCCCGCCGGGCCTTCCGGGCACCCCGGCCCCGTCCGGGACGGAGCGGAGCCGGGTGCGCGCGTACCGGTCCGCTCAGACCGCCGGCTGCTGCTGGGTGATGCAGTGGATGCCGCCCCCGCCGGCGAAGATCTCGCGGGCGTCGACCAGGACCACCTCGCGCTCCGGGAAGAGGCGGCGGAAGATCTGGGCGGCGACCTCGTCGTGCGGGTCGTCGAAGGCGCAGAGGACGACGCCGCCGTTGCAGAGGTAGTGGTTGATGTACGAGTAGTCGACCCAGTCGCCCTCCTCGTCCTTGAGGACGGTCGGGGCCGGAACCTCGATGACCTCCAGGGGGCGGCCCTGGGCGTCGGTCTGGCCGCGCAGGAGGTTGACGTAGAGGCGGGAGCGCTCGTAGTCGGGGTGCAGCGGGTTCTGCTGGCTGTGGACCAGGACGGTGCCGGGGCGGGCGAAGGCGGCGACGATGTCGACGTGGCCCTGCGTGCCGAACAGGCCGTAGTCGCCGGCCAGGCCGTGCGGGAGCCAGATCGCCTTGGTGGTGCCGAGCTTCGCGTGGATCTCGGCCTCGACCTCCTGGCGGTTCCACTCGGGGTTGCGGCCGGAGCCGAGCTGCACGGTGTCGGTGAGGAGCACGGTGCCCTCGCCGTCCACGTGGATCGCGCCGCCCTCGTTCACCAGGGCGCTGCTCAGCACCGGGACGCCGGCCGCGTCCGCGACATGGCGGGCGATCTTGGAGTCGTGCTCCCAGCTGGCCCAGTCCTGGCCGCCCCAGCCGTTGAACACCCAGTCCACGGCGGCCAGTCCGCCCTGCTCGTCCGTGACGAAGGTGGGGCCGATGTCGCGCATCCAGGCGTCGTCGAGCTCGCGCTCCAGGAGCTCCGCGCCGTCGCCGAGCAGGGCGCGGGCCGAGGCGGCCTCCCCGGGGGCCACGACCACGGTGACCGGCTCGAAGCGGCGTACGGCGCGGGCCACGGATGCCCAGGCCTCGCGGGCCGCGGCCAGCTCCTCCTCGTTCGTGAAGGTGGAGTTGTGGGTGGGCCAGGCCATCCAGGTGCGCTCGTGCGGCGTCCACTCGGCGGGCATGCGGTACGTCATGGGTTCGGGTCCTAGCGGGTCAGAGGAAGTAGAGGCGGTTCAGGGAGACGGACTCGGCCGCCTCGGAGCGGATCGGCGAGCCGTCGAGCGAGACGAGGCCGGTGTGGCCGTCGACCTGGACGTCGCCGATGCGCGAGTTGAGGAGCAGGTCGGCGGGGCCGATGCCGCGGGTGCCGCGGACCGGGACGCGCCGGCGCCGGGTGGGCAGCCGGTCGCCGCCGAGGTCGATCGCGGCCTGCGCGACGAAGGCGACCGCGATGTCGGCCGCGGTGGCGCCGTGGGCGCCGAACTGCGGGCCCAGCACCAGCGGTTCGCAGGTGTCGGTGGCGGCGTTCGGATCGCCCACGACCCCGTACGCGGGGAAGCCGGACTTCAGCACCAGCTGCGGCTTGGCGCCGAAGAACTCGGGCCGCCACAGCACGATGTCGGCCAGCTTGCCGACCTCGACCGAGCCGATCTCGTGTGCGAGGCCGTGGGCGATCGCCGGGTTGATGGTGAGCTTGGCCAGATAGCGCAGGACGCGCGCGTTGTCGTCGTGCGCGCCGTCGCCCTCCATGGGCCCGAGCTCGGCCTTCATCTTCCCGGCCATGGCGAAGGTCCGGCGTACGGTCTCGCCGGCCCTTCCCATTCCCTGCGCGTCCGACGACGTGATGCCGATCGCGCCGAGGTCGTGCAGGACGTCCTCCGCGCCCATCGTCCCGGCCCTGATGCGGTCGCGCGCCATGGCGGCGTCGCCGGGCAGGTCCGTCTTCAGGTCGTGGACGGAGACGATCATGCCGTAGTGCTCGGCGACCGCGTCCCGCCCGAAGGGCAGTGTGGGGTTGGTGGAGGAGCCGATGACGTTCGGCACGCCCGCCATCTTGAGGACGTTCGGTACGTGCCCGCCGCCGCAGCCCTCGATGTGGAAGGCGTGGATGGTCCGGCCGTCGAGGACCTTGAGGGTGTCCTCGACGGAGAGGCATTCGTTCAGGCCGTCGGAGTGCAGGGCGACCTGGACGTCGTGCTCCTCGGCGACCCGCAGCGCGGTGTCGAGGGCCCGGGTGTGGGCGCCCATGTCCTCGTGGACCTTGAAGCCGGACGCGCCGCCCTCGGCGAGCGCCTCCACCAGCGGGGCCGGGTCGGAGGAGGAGCCGCGGCCGAGGAAGCCGATGTTGACCGGCCAGGCGTCGAAGGCGTTGAAGGCGTGGCGCAGGGCCCACGGCGAGTTGACGCCGACGCCCCAGACCGGGCCGAACTCCTGCCCGATGACGGTCGTGACGCCGCTGGCGAGGGAGGCCTCCATGATGCGCGGCGACAGCAGGTGGACGTGGGTGTCGACGGCTCCGGCGGTGGCGATCAGGCCCTCGCCGGAGACGATCGAGGTGCCGGTGCCGACGACGACGTCGACGCCGTCGAGGGTGTCCGGGTTGCCGGCCCGGCCGATGGCGTGGATGCGGCCCTCGCGGATGCCGATCGACACCTTGCGGATGCCCTGCACGGCGTCGAGCAGCAGGACGTTGCTGATGACCACGTCGCAGGTCTCGCGGACGGCCGCGGCCTTCAGGTGGAGTCCGTCGCGGGCCGTCTTGCCGAAGCCGGCGAGGAACTCGTCGCCGCGCCGCTGGGAGTCGGACTCGACGCGCACGACGAGTCCGGAGTCACCGAGGACCACCCGGTCACCGGCGCGCGGGCCGTGCACGGAGGCGTACTCGTAGGGGTCCATCAGCTCTCCTCCTTCGGGGTCGCGAACGGCGCCGAGGACAGGTAGTCGGGGGTGGTGCCCGCGCCGAGATAACCGCAGGCCGCGGCCCTGCGGAGGGCCTCTTCCCGCGCTCCCGGGGCGTCCAGCGGGCCGTCGACGAGGCCGGCGAAGCCGATGGCGACCCGGGCGCCGCCGATGGGCACGAGGCCGACCTCGGCCTCGCCGCCCGGGTCGAAGCGGAAGGAGGCTCCGGCCGGGATCGCGAGCCGCATGCCGTAGGCGGCGGCGCGGGCGAAGTCGAGGCGCGGATTGGCCTCGAAGAAGTGGAAGTGCGAGGTGACGCTGACCGGGACGGCGGCGGTGTTGCGGACGGTCAGGGTGAGCGCCGGGGCGGGCTCCTCGTCCGCGGGCGCGGGCAGCAGCGCGCCGGGCGCGTCCGCTCCCAGCGAGCCTCCGCCGATCGGGTCGGAGACCACGGCGAGCCGGGACCCGTCGTCGAAGACGGCCTCGACGTGCACCTCGGTGACGACGTCGGCGACACCGGGCAGCACGTCCTCGGGGCCGAGGACGGAGCGGGCCGCCTCGATCGCCTCGGCGAGTCGCTTGCCGTCGCGGGCCGCCTCGCAGACGGTGTCCGCGATGAGGGCCGTGGCCTCGGGCACGTTGAGCCGCAGGCCGCGGGCCCGCCGGGCGCGGGCGAGCTCGGCGGCACCGAAGAGCAGCAGCCGGTCGCGTTCCGTGGGGGTCAGTCGCACTTCCGTACACCTCCTGTTTGAGTGCCACTCTAAATGTTGTCGAGCCATCTTCCAAGCATTGACGTGGCCGCCGCCGATGCGTCACATTGGCAGACATTGAGTGCCGCTCTAAATTCCGGCGAACCCCCCACTCCCCCGCCCCGCCCCCACCCCAGTCCCCCGGGAGTCCCCATGGCGATAGAACAGCGCGGAGTCGACACCATCCCCGAGGTGGAACGCACCAGCGGTCCCCGCGACCTCGTCTCGATCCTGCTCGGCTCCAACCTCTGCCTCGGCGTGATCGTCTTCGGCTGGCTGCCGGTCTCCTTCGGCCTCGGCCTGTGGGCCTCGGTGACGTCCGTGGTCGCCGGCACCCTCGTCGGCATCGCCGTCACCGCCCCGCTCGCGCTGATCTCGCTGCGCACCGCCACCAACCTGTCCACCTCGTCCGGCGCCTTCTTCGGCGTGCGCGGACGGCTGGTCGGCTCGGTCGTCGGCCTGCTGCTCTCCCTCGGCTACACCGCGCTGACCCTGTGGATCGGCGGCGACGTGATGGTCGGCACGCTGGAGCGCCTGGTCGGGCTGCCCACCGGAGGCGCGGCGCACGCCGCCGTGTACGCGCTGCTCGCGGCGCTCACCGTGGTCGGCGCGGTCTACGGCTACCGGCTGCTGCTCAAGCTGAGCAAGGCCCTGGCCGTTGCCATGACCGTGCTGCTCGCGGTCGGTCTCGTCGCGTACGCGGGCGACTTCACCACCGCGGCCGTACCGGACACCCCGTACCTGCTGGGCTCGTTCTGGCCGACCTGGCTGCTCTCGGCGGTCGCCGCCGGGCTCAGCGGCCCGGTCGCCTTCATCACGCTGCTCGGCGACTACACCCGGTACGTCTCGCCGGAGAAGCACAGCCCGAAGAAGGTCTGGCGGGCCACCTGTCTCGGCCTGCTCGTCGGCCTGCTCGTGCCGCAGCTCTTCGGCACCTTCACCGCGCTCGCCGCCCGCGCCGGCACCGACTACGCCGGGCCGCTGGTCGCGGCCTCGCCCGCCTGGTACCTGGTCCCGCTGCTGATCGCCGCGACCGCCGGCTCCGTCGGCAACGCCGGACTGATGCTGTACTCGATGGGCCTCGACCTCGACGCGATCCTGCCGAAGGCCACCCGGGCCCGCGCCACCCTGGTCGTCGCGGCGGTCGCCACCGCGTTCGTCTTCCTCGGCCACTTCGCCTCGGACGCGCAGACCGCCATGACCTCCTTCGTGCTGCTGCTCACCGCGATCGGCACGCCGTGGGCGGTCATCACCCTGATCGGACACGTGCGCTGCCGCGGCGCGTACGACGCGGAGGCGCTCCAGGTCTACAACCGGCGCTCGCGCGGCGGCGTCTACTGGTTCTCGGCCGGCTGGCACCCGCGCGCCACGGTCTCCTGGGCGATCGGCGCGGCCGTGGGCCTGGCCGCCGTCTCGACCCCGCTCTACGAGGGCCCGCTGCTCGCGCTCACCGGCGGCATCGACTGCAGCTTCGTGCTGTCCGGGATCGTGGGCGGCGCGCTGTACGCGGTGCTGACGGCGGCGCCGAGGGCTGCCGCCGACGACGCGGAGGCGCCCGGGACGGTGACCGTCCCGGGCGCCCTGGTGGACTCGGAGTCGTAGCCCCGCGGACCGCGAACCGCGGACCGGGACCGCGGAGTGCGGACCGCGGAGTGCGGACCGATCCCGCGGACCGGGACCTCGGCCTGTCCGGCGATCGTGGCCGGACAGGCCGTCGTCGTCGGGGCCTGCCGCGCGTGCTACTTGCCCAGCTCGTGCATCCAGCCGTGGACGTCCTCGGCCTTGCCGGTCTGGATGCCGAGCAGCGCCTCGCGCAGCCGCATCGTGACCTCGCCGGGCTCGCCGCCCGACTGCTGCCACTCGCCGCGGGCGGACTTGACCGTGCCGACCGGGGTGATGACGGCGGCGGTGCCGCAGGCGAAGACCTCGGTGAGGGTGCCGTCGGCGGTGTCTTCCTGCCACTGGTCGATGGAGACGCGGGCCTCCTCGGCCTCGTAGCCGAGGTCGCGGGCGACCTGGAGCAGCGAGTCGCGGGTGATGCCCTCGAGGATGGAGCCGCTGAGGACCGGGGTGACGATCTTGTTGCCGTACACGAAGTACAGGTTCATGCCGCCGAGTTCCTCGACCCACTTGTGCTCGACCGCGTCGAGGTAGCAGACCTGGTCGCAGCCCTTCTCCGCCGCCTCGGCCTGCGCGAGCAGGGAGGCCGCGTAGTTGCCGCCGGTCTTGGCGTCGCCCATGCCGCCGGGGACGGCGCGGACGCGGTCCTCGGAGGCCCAGATGGAGACGGGCTTGACGCCGCCCGGGAAGTACGGGCCGGCCGGCGAGGCGATGACGACGAAGAGGTACTCGTTGGCCGGGCGGACGCCGAGGCCGACCTCGGTGGCGATCATGAACGGGCGCAGGTAGAGCGAGGCCTCGCCGCCGTGCTCCGGGACCCAGGCCTGGTCCTGGCGGACCAGGGCGTCACAGGCCTCGATGAAGGTCTCGACCGGAAGCTCGGGCATGCCGAGCCGGTGGGCGGAGCGCTGGAAGCGGCGGGCGTTGGCGTCGGGGCGGAAGCTGGCGACGGAGCCGTCGGGGCGGCGGTAGGCCTTCAGGCCCTCGAAGATCTCCTGGGCGTAGTGCAGGACGTTGGTCGCCGGGTCGAGGGAGAGCGGGCCGTACGGCACGAGCTGGCCGTCGTGCCAGCCGCGGCCCTCGGTCCAGCGGACGGTGACCATGTGGTCGGTGAAGTGGCGGCCGAATCCCGGGTTGGCCAGGATCGCCTCGCGCTCCGCGTCGGACAGCGGGCTGGAGGAGGGCTTGAGCTCGATGGTGGGCGTCGTCATGAGTGCTTGTCCTTCACCGGTTGTGTGGGTCGGACCGCGCTCACGCCGCTCCGCAGTCTCGCAAGCACTGCTAGGACGTCCGAGCTTTACCGCATGCCGCGGCCCCACGTTCGATTATCGCGCGTGGGGGCCGGTGCACGAAACGGTGTGTACGCGGTCCGGGGTTCGATGGTGGCACCCCGCGACCGCACAGGTACAGCCGCCGGGTGCGAGGTGCGACCCGGCGGCTGGGTGAGATGGTCAGCGGCGGGTCAGCTCGCTACGCGTACCGCGAGCGCGTCGCCGATCTCCTCGGTGCTGCGGACCGCGTCGCCGCGCTCGGTGAGGTCGGCGGCGACGGCCTCCTCGATCCGGGCGGCCTCGGCCTCGTAGCCGAGGTGGCGCAGCAGGAGGGCGACGGAGAGGACGGTGGCCGTCGGGTCGGCCTTGCCCTGCCCGGCGATGTCCGGCGCGGAGCCGTGGACCGGCTCGAACATCGACGGGAACGCGCCGGTCGGGTTGATGTTGCCCGAGGCGGCGACGCCGATGCCGCCGGAGACGGCCGCGGCGAGGTCGGTGATGATGTCGCCGAACAGGTTGTCGGTGACGATGACGTCGAAACGGGCCGGGTCGGTGACGAGGAAGATCGTCGCGGCGTCGACGTGCAGGTAGTCGGTCGTGACCTCGGGGAACTCGGCCGCGACCTTCTGGAAGATGTTCGTCCACAGGTGACCCGCGAAGGTCAGCACGTTGTTCTTGTGGACCAGCGTCAGCTTCTTGCGGGGGCGGGCCTGGGCGCGGGCGAAGGCGTCCCGGACCACGCGCTCGACACCGAAGGCGGTGTTGACCGAGACCTCGGTGGCGACCTCGTGCTCGGTGCCCTTGCGGATGGTGCCGCCGTTGCCGGTGTACGGGCCCTCGGTGCCCTCGCGGACGACGACGAAGTCGATCTCGGGCTGGCCGGCGAGCGGGGTCGCGACGCCGGGGAGCAGCTTCGAGGGGCGCAGGTTGACGTGGTGGTCGAACGCGAAGCGCAGCTTCAGGAGGAAGCCCCGCTCCAGGACGCCGGACGGGACCGACGGGTCGCCGATCGCGCCGAGCAGGATCGCGTCGTGCTGCTTGAGGGCGTCGAGGTCGGCGTCGGTGAGGGTCTCACCGGTGGCGTGGTAGCGCCGGGCGCCGAAGTCGTACTCCTTCGTCTCCAGCTTCACGTCCTGGGGAAGGGCGGCCGCGAGGACCTTGAGGCCCTGGGCCACGACCTCCTGGCCGATGCCGTCGCCGGGAATGACTGCGAGATTGATGCTGTGAGACATGTCGGCACCCTACTCTTCGTCCCATCGTCTGACACGCTCCGTCCACCATGTGGACGAACGGACGGCCGCGCGACGGAGCGGTGGCGGCGCCCGCGCGGGCGGGCACCCGGCCGACGCCCGCCGAGGGCCGGGTCAGTGACCGGTCGAGCCGCCGTTGTCGCGGCGGTCGAGGGCGCGCTGGAGGGCGGCGGCGGCGTTCTTGCGGGCCTCGTCGGCCGAGTGGGCGGCGGCGTGGCGGACGCGGCGGGTGGTCTGAGCGGCCATGGGGGATCGACTCCTCGAGATCCGTGCTCCGGACGTGCGGGTGCGGAGCGGCATGGTGATCGAAGGCGCCGGAAGGGGGCGGGGAGCGCCGCCGCAGGGGTTGCCTGCCTGGGGGCGTCGCGCTCGCGTCCGCCTGCGCTCGATGGAGCGGGACGTTCGGCTCCTACAAAGCTAGGCGAGAACCCCGCATCTGTCTCCACAATTACTCGGACTTCCTACTATCTGAGACGGCGATCAGTCCGCCCGGCCGCGCAGCTCGCGGATCAGCGCCCGGACGGCGAGGGATTTCGCCAGCTCAGGGGTGGTGACATAGCCGACCGAGCGGGTCGGGCGGTCCGGTCCGAGATCGGTGATCTCCACCGAGGACGGTGCTCCGGTCAGGGACAGTTCCGGCATCACGGCCATGCCGAAACCACTGCTCACCATCGAGAGCACCGCTCCGTCGTCCTCGGCCTCCACCGTGGCGGCCGGCAGCCACTCCTGGGCGGCCCACCACTCCCGGGTGTACGAGCTGCAGTTCTCCACCCAGTCGACCAGGGGCAGCGAGCGCGGCGCCGGATGCCCGGCCGGGTGGACCAGCGCGTACCCCTCCTCAAGGAGGACGCCGCCGACCAGTCCGGGCGGCACGGGCGAGGTGGTGCCGATGGTCGCGATGCCGAGGTCAGCCCGCCCGTCGAGGACCTCGCCCGCCGTGCCGCGTCCCACCTCCCGGACGATCCGTACCTCGGGCGCGAGCTCCGGATGACGGGCCGTCAGGCGCCCCAGGGCGCCCGGCAGCAGATGCAGGGCCGCGCTGCGGAAGGCCGCGATCCGCAGCGGCCCGGCGACGACCCCGCTCCCGCCGCCCTCGCCCCCACCGGTGGCGGCGCCCCGCACCTCCGCCGCCATCACGTCCAGCAGCCGCAGCACCCTCCGGGCGTACGCGAGCGCCCGCTCGCCGGCCGCCGTCGGCACGGCCCCGGTGCGGCCCCGCACGAAGAGGACGGCACCCAGCCTGCGTTCGCTCGCGCGGACGGAGTGGGACACGGCGGACTGCGTCATGCCGAGCGCGGCCGCGGCGGCGGAGAAGCCGCCCTCGCGTCCCACGGCGAGCAGCACACGCAGTTCACGCGGCGCCGGGTACGAGCGTTCGGGGTCGGTCATCTCGGCTCTCACCTCGGACTATGAGCAGGATCGATGGATCGGCCAGTGGCCATCGACGCACCCTACTGCCCGGCCGCCGGATTCCTTCCTACGGTCTGCGACATGACCAACGAGACCATGATCACCGTCCAGCAGACCGCCCGACCCGACGGCTTCCCCACTCCGGGCCTGTTCGCCTTCGTCGAGTCCCCGGTGCCCGCGCCCGAGCCGGGCACGGCCCTGGTCGAGAACCTGCTCTGGTCCGTGGACCCGTACCACCGCGAGGCCATGGACAGCGACGACCTGTGGACCCTGAACGCGCCCATGGAAGGCCGCACCCTCGGCCGGGTGCTCGACTCCCGGGACCCGGCGCTGCGCCCCGGCGACCTCGTGCTGCACCGCGAGGGCTGGCGGACCCACGCGCTGGTCACCCGGTCCGCGGTCCGTCCGGTGCCGGACCTCGGCCCCGGCGTCCCGCTGGCCGCGCACCTCAGCCTGCTCGGCGGCACGGGCCTCTCCGCCTACGTGGGCCTGACCCGGGTCGCCCGGCTGCAGCCCGGCGAGGACCTGTTCGTCTCGGCGGCGGCCGGCGGGGTCGGCACGGCGGCCGGACGCTTCGCGCGGCTGCTCGGCGCCGGGCGGCTCGTCGGCAGCGCGGGCTCGGCGCGGAAGGTCGCCTACCTCACCGAGCGGCTCGGCTTCGACGCCGCGTTCGACCACCACGACGGGCCGGTCACCGAACTCCTCGCGAAGGCCGCCCCGGACGGCCTCGACGTGGTCCTGGACGGTGTGGGCGGTGACCACCTGGAGGCCTCGATCGCCGCCCTGCGCGAGCACGGCCGGATCGCCTGGGTCGGCGCGGTCGCCCAGTACCACTCCCTGTCCGCTCCCCCGCCGGCCCCGCGCAACCTCTTCGACCTGGTGGAGAAGAGCATCCGCCTGGAGGGCTTCCTGGTGAGCAACCACCGGGACGCCCAGGAGGAGCTCCACGACTTCGCCGTGCCCCACCTCCGGTCCGGTCGCCTGGAGCTCGACACGACGGTGGTCGAGGGCTTCGAGAACATCGTGACGGCGTCCCTGGGCATGCTGCGCGGCGAGAACACCGGAAAGATGCTGGTCGCCAGGGAAGGGCTGGACGCTCAGGCCGGTCTTCCGGATCCTGGCCCGGGCAGGCCCCGGGCGGTTCCTCTCGGATCGCCGCCCCCAGGGTGGCCCGGGGCCCCGAGGACCGGCGGCGCCTCGCGTCGGCCCGACGCCGCCCGGGTCGCCTCACATCACGTCGCCGTCCCGCCAGTCGAAGACGAGCGGGGCGCCGTGGTCCGGGAGCGGGTGGCCGGCGGCCGGGCGGACGTACGTGGAGTCCTCCTCATCGGGAAGCGGCACGATCCCGTCCGGGCCCAGCGCCTCGAGCGGGCCTCCCCAGAGCCGCCAGCCACGGCCCCGGTAGAGCGCCGCGCCGGCGGCCGACGCCGAGAGCGCCCCGAAGAGGTACGCGCCGTCGATCACCCGCTCCAGCTCCCCCATCACCGCGCCCCCGAGTCCGCGCCGCCGCACGTCCGCGCGGACGGCGACGCCCTCCACGTACCCGACGCGGTACGAGCGTCCCCGGTGCAGCGCGCGCCGCTGGGCGACGGCCCCGTGCGCGGCGAGGCCGCGCTCGTCCTCGATCCAGGCGTGGACGCCGCCGAGGGTGTGGTCCCAGTCGTCGTCCGAGAAGTCGCCCTCGAAGGCGAGGTCGAGCAGCTCCCGGACGGCGCGGAGCCGGACGGTACCGAGTTCGTGGGTGGGTGCGGTCCAGATCGTCACGCGCCCAGTCTCACACCGCGGACCCTCTAACCATCAAAAATTTCTTGACAGGTTAGACACGGGGACGCTTGACTCTCCTCGTAACCGCTCGTCAGTACGTAAGGGGTTAGAGGTCATGTCCGTGCTCCCGGTCCGCCACCGCTTCGTCACCGTCCGCGGCCACGCGATCCACTACCGCGAGGCGGGTCCCGCCGACGCGCCCGCCCTGCTTCTGCTGCACGGCTTCCCGACCAGCTCGCGCATGTTCCGTGACCTGATGCCCCGGCTCGCCGACCGGTACCGCCTGATCGCGCCCGACCACCTCGGCTTCGGCCACAGCGACGCCCCCGACGCCGACGCCTTCGACTACACCTTCGCCGCCCTGGCCGCGCTCACCGAGGAGTTCACCGAGGCCCTGGGCCTCGACCGGTTCGCCCTCTACATCCAGGACTACGGCGCCCCCATCGGCCTGCGCCTCGCCCTCTCCCGCCCCGAGCGGATCACCGCGATCATCAGCCAGAACGGCAACGCCTACGAGGAAGGGCTCGGCGCGGAGGCCTGGGCCCCCGTCCTCGCCCTGATCGCCGAGCGGACGCCCGAGACCGAGGAGGCCGTCCGCGCCGTCCGCTCCCTCGACGGCATCCACTGGCAGTACGAGACCGGCGTCCCCGACGCGTACCGCGAGCTGCTCGACCCCGACGCCTGGCACCACGACGCCGCGATGATGGCCCGCCCGGGCCAGGACGAGATCCAGACCCGTCTGATCGCCGACTACGGCTCCAACATCGCCCTGTACCCGGCCTTCCAGGAGTACTTCCGCGATTCCCGGGTCCCGCTGCTCGCCGCCTGGGGCGAGGGCGACCAGGTCTTCGTCCCGGCCGGCGCCGAGGCCTTCCGTCGCGACCTGCCGGACGCCGAGGTCCACCTCCTGCCCACGGGCCACTTCGCCCTGGAGACCCATGCCCCGCGGATCGCCTCGCTGATCGACGACTTCCTCACCCGGCACGTCGTCACGAGCGCGTGAGTCCGCGCGAGCACGGCGGGCCGGACACCGGGTCACGCCCCCGGACATGAGAACCGCCCCCGTCCTCGGTTGGGGGACCGAGGAGAGGGGCGGTGATCAGGGCCGCCTCCGGTGCGGGAGGCGGGGCGGAGGCGTCAGCCCATGTGCGGGTAGCCGTACTCCGTCGGCGGGACCAGCGTCTCCTTGATGGCGCGGGTCAGCGTCCAGCGCATCAGGTTCTGCGGGGCGCCCGCCTTGTCGTTCGTGCCCGAGGCGCGGCCGCCGCCGAAGGGCTGCTGGCCGACGACGGCGCCGGTCGACTTGTCGTTGATGTAGAAGTTGCCGGCCGCGAAGCGCAGCTTCTCCATGGTGTACGCGGCGGCGGCGCGGTCGTTCGCGATGACCGAGCCGGTGAGGGCGTAGTCCGAGACCGACTCCATCTGGGTCAGCATCTCGTCGTACTTCTCGTCCTCGTAGACGTGCACGGCGAGGATCGGGCCGAAGTACTCGGTCGTGAAGACCTCGTTCTCCGGGTCGGTGCACTCGATGACCGTCGGGCGGACGAACCAGCCCTCGGAGTCGTCGTACGTGCCGCCGGCGACGATCGTGCAGCTCGGGTCGTTCTTCGCGCGGTCGATGGCGGCCTTGTTCTTCGCGAAGGCACGCTCGTCGATGACGGCGCCGATGAAGTTCGACAGATCGGTGACGTCGCCCATCTTGATGCCGTCGACCTCGGCCGCGAACTCCTCCTTGAAGCCGTCGTTCCAGAGGGAGGCCGGGATGTACGCGCGCGAGGACGCGGAGCACTTCTGGCCCTGGAACTCGAAGGAGCCGCGGGTCAGCGCGGTCTTCAGGATGGCGCGGTCGGCGCTCGGGTGGGCGACGACGAAGTCCTTGCCGCCGGTCTCGCCGACGATCCGCGGGTAGGAGCGGTACTTCTCGATGTTGGTGCCGACCGTCTTCCACAGGTGCTGGAAGGTCCTGGTCGAACCGGTGAAGTGGATGCCGGCCAGGTCGGGGTGGTTCAGGGCCACCTCGGAGACGGCGATGCCGTCGCCGGTCACCAGGTTGATGACGCCCTTCGGCAGACCGGCCTCCTCCAGGAGCTCCATGAGGAGCACGGCGGAGTGGGTCTGGGTCGGGGACGGCTTCCAGACCACCACGTTGCCCATGAGGGCGGGGGCGGTGGGCAGGTTGCCCGCGATGGCCGTGAAGTTGAAGGGCGTGATCGCGTAGACGAAGCCCTCGAGCGGGCGGTGGTCGAGGCGGTTCCAGACGCCGGGCGAGTTCGCCGACGGCTGCTCGGCCAGGATCTGGCGGGCGTACGCCACGTTGAAGCGCCAGAAGTCGACGAGCTCGCACGGGGTGTCGATCTCGGCCTGCTGGGCGGTCTTCGACTGGCCGAGCATGGTGGAGGCGGCCAGCGTCTCGCGCCACGGGCCGGCCAGCAGCTCGGCGGCGCGCAGGATGATCGCCGCGCGGTCGTCGAAGGACATCGCGCGCCAGGCCGGGGCGGCGGCCAGGGCGGCGTCGACGGCGTCCTGGGCGTCCTGCCGGGTGGCACCGCGGAAGGTGCCGATGACGGCCTTGTGGTTGTGCGGCTGGACGACCTTGAACTCCTCGCCGCCGCCCATGCGCTTGACGCCGCCGATGGTCATCGGCAGCTCGCGGGGGTTGTCGGCCAGCTCCTTGAGCTTGGCCTCCAGACGGGTGCGCTCGGGCGAGCCGGGGGCGTAGCCGTGCACCGGCTCGTTGACCGGAGTGGGGACCTGGGTCACAGCGTCCATGGTTCGCGGAACTCCTTCTGAGGGGTGTGGGCTCAGCCCTTGGTGAGGATCGAGCGGACGAAGAAGAGGAGGTTGGCCGGCTTCTCCGCCAGGCGGCGCATGAAGTATCCGTACCAGTCGGTGCCGTAGGCCGTGTAGACGCGCATCCGGTGGCCCTCGGCCGCGAGCCGGTTCTGCTCCTCGGTGCGGATGCCGTAGAGCATCTGGAACTCGTACTCGTCCGGCTTGCGCCCGGCGCGGCGGGCCAGCTCCTGGCCGACGGCGATCAGCCGCGGGTCGTGGGAGCCGATCATCGGGTAGCCCTCGCCCTCCATGAGGATCTTCATGATCCGCACGTAGGCCTTGTCGATCTCGGCCTTGTCCTGGAGGGCGACGGACGCGGGCTCCTTGTAGGCGCCCTTCACGATCCGCACGCGCGAGCCGGCGGCGGCCAGACGGCGGGCGTCCTCCTCGGTGCGGAAGAGGTACGCCTGGATGACGCAGCCGGTCTGCGGGAAGTCCTTCCGCAGCTCCTCGTGGATGGCGAACATCGAGTCGAGGGTGGTGTGGTCCTCGGCGTCGAGGGTGACCGTGGTGCCGATCTCGGCGGCGGCCGCGACGACCGGGCGCACGTTGGCGAGGGCCAGCTCGTGGCCGCCCGCCCGTCGCCCGCCGACGCCCTCGGCGGAGAGCCCTCCGGACCCGCCCCCTTCGACGTCCAGCGACTGGCCGAACATCGACAGCTTCACGGACATCTCGGCGCGCTCGCCGAGGCCCAGCTCCTTGAGGCGGCCGATCAGCTCCAGGTACGCGTCACGGGCGGCGTGGGACTGCTCGACGGTGGTGATGTCCTCGCCGACGACGTCGAGGGTGACCTCCAGGCCGCGGGCGGCCAGGTCCTGGACGATCGGGACGACGTCGTTCACCGTCTCGCCGGCGATGAAACGCGCCACGACCTGCTTGGTCCCGGGCGCGGCCGACACGAAACGGCGCATCTTGTCGCTGCGCGACGCGGCGAGGATCACGGGACCCAGCACGGGGACCTCCAGAGGGCAGGGTGACGAAAGGCGCCGTACCCGATCTTTCGGTACGAAACGGGAACAGCACGGATAACCACCGTGAAACCTAAGGATCGCTCCGATCGTCCGCCATCTACAGCTGTCACGCATCCGTGGCCCCGCTCTCAGACATATGTCTGAAGCACGGGCGGCATCGGTGCGAGAATGGCGCCGTGAAGGGCGATTACCAGGAGCTGGTCGACGAGATCTCGGCGCTGCTCGGCACTCCGGCGACCTTGGAGAACCGCGACTTCGGGCTGATCGCCTTCGGCGCCCACGACAGTGACGACGACACGGCCATGGACCCGGTGCGCACGCGCTCGATCCTCACCAGGAAGTCGACGCCGGCGGTCCGCGCCTGGTTCGAGGGCTTCGGCATCACCCGGGCGACCGGCCCGGTCCGCATCCCGGCCGCCCCGGACGCGGGCGTCTACCGGGACCGGATCTGTCTGCCGGTACGCCACCGGGGCGTCGTCCTCGGCTACGTCTGGCTGCTCGACGCCGAGCCGGGACCCTCGCACGAACGGCTGAACGCCGCCATGGACGTCGCCGCCCGGATCGGCGAGCTGCTCGCCGACGAGGAGCGGGCCGGCGCCGACCTCTCCCGCGAGCTGCGCGCCACCCTGACGGCGGAACGCGGCTGGCAGTACGACATGGCCGTCGCCGCCCTGCGCACCGCCCTCGGCCCGGACGCCGACGGCCTCCACGCCCTGGTCTGCCTCGCCCCCTGGCCCGGCGAAACCGCCCCGTCGCCCCGCGCGGTCCCCGCCGCCGCGGCCCTCTGCGACCTGCCGTGGCGCCCCGTCGCCGGGCCCGCCCCGCCGGCCGGTACGGGCGCGGGCGCGGGTGCGGGCGCCGCGGCCGGGGCGGGCTCCTCCGGCCCGTACGCCGCCGGCCCCGCCCCGTACGCGTCCGGCGCCGGGCCCGGTGCGCCGCGGGCGCTCGCCGTGCTCGTGCGGCTGCGGTCGGGGGACAACCTCTCCCCGGCCACCGCCGCGGCCGGACGTCTGCGCGACACGGCGGGTCCGGCGGCCGTCGCCGGGATCGCCCCGCCCCGGCGCGGGCTCGCGGACCTCGACGCGTCCTGGCGCGAGGCCTCCGCGGCCGCCCGCGCGGCGACCGCCCAGCCGCACCTGGGTCCGCTCGCCCAGTGGGCCGCGATCGGCCCGTACCGGATGCTCACGGCGCTGCCCCCGGCCGAACCGGACCCGGCCGTCCGCGCCCTGCTCGCCCCGGCCCACGCCGAACTGGCCCGCACCGCCGAGGTGTTCCTCGACCACGCGGGCCAGGCGAGCCGCACGGCCGGCGCCCTCGGCATCCACCGCCAGACGCTCTACTACCGCCTCTCCCGCGTCGAACAGCTCACCGGCCTCGACCTGGACGCGGGCGAGGACCGCCTGCTGCTGCACATGGCGCTGAAGGCGGCGCGGCTGTAGGCCGGGCCGAGGTCCGCCGGGCGGCTCAGCGCCATTCGAGGAACAGGCTGTGGCCGTTCAGGGCTTCGGCCGGCACCTTCACGGAGGGTGCGCCCGGTTCCGTACCCGCCACCCGGAACCCCCGGAAGCCGGCGTACGGATCGCCGGGCGGGTGCTGGACGAGGAGGAAGCGGCTGCCGTCCGGGGAGACGACGAGCCCCTCGCCGCCTGCGCCGCCGGCCACCGTCAGGACGGGCCCGGGTCCGGCGCCCGGCGCGGTGCCGAAGGTCCGGAACGCGCCCGTCCGCGTGCGGCACAGCAGCCGGTCCTGCGCCGACCAGCCGACCGCGTGCAGGCACGCGCCGAGGCCCCCGGGGCGACCGGCGGCGGCCTCCGTCAGCGCGGTGGACCGGGCCGGGACGTCGAGCAGCGCCGGACCGCCGCCCTCGGTCGCCGCCGTGATGCGGCGCCCGTCCGGGGACACGTGCACCATCTCCGCCTGGACGGCGCGGGCCGGCGGCCCGTCCAGGACGACGAGCGGCAGGTTCGCGGCGGCGGCCGGCCCCTCGTCGCGGAGGGCGGCGCCGCCGGTGACGGAGCGGCTGCCGATCCTGGCCCGGCCGTCCGCGGTCTCGTAGGTGAACCAGACGCGGCTGCCGTCGGGTGCGAGGACGGCGTTCTGCTCCCGTCGGCTCGCTCCCGGGCGCGCGTCCCGCGCGGTGAGGTCGGTCAGCCCCTTCGCGTCCACGAAGCCGACGTGCGTGCCCCGGCCGTCGGAAGTCCGCAGGACCACGGCCATCCTGGTGAAGTCCCGGTCGAAGACGGCCCGGACGCGGGGCACGACGCGTTCGAGGGCGTCGGAGGTGTACACGGCGTCCGTGGGGTTCTCCCGGCACAGGTCGAACAGCGGTGTCAGCACGGCCTCCTTGCCCGGCTCCTGCCAGAAGGCGACGGACTCGGGGACGTCGAAGAGCCGCTCGGCGACCGGCTTCCAGCTGCCCGGGTCCCATGACTGGACCCGGACCGCGACGTACCGCGCGCCCTTCAGGCACTCCGCGGACACCACCCGGTCCCTGCCCCAGGGCCCCGGCGCGGCCCGGGGCGTCGGGGTGCGGGCGGCGGGGTCCGCGGCGGGCCGGGCGGTGCAGCCCGTCACGACGGCGAGGAGGGCGGCGGCCGCGAGCACCGCCCGGGTCCGGCTCCCGGTCATGCGATCACCCCTGGTCCGCACGGGCCTCGGCCCGCAGCCGGCGCCATTCGTCGCAGACGCTTTCGGCCGGCTTCCGGTGGCACGGCACCCACTGCTGCCCGTTCGGCCGGGAGGCCTCCCAGTACCAGAGCTGTTCGGGCCGGTCCGGCGCCGCCTCCGCGAAGAAGGGCTTCGTGCCGTCCTTGAGGATCACCGAACCGAAACTCTGGTACGCGTCCCGGTACTTGGCCTTGATCTCCCAGGTGCAGGACTCCCCCTTGGCGACCGCCTCGACGCGGAGCCCGCCGGGCGAGGCGCCGTCGCCCAGGTCGATCTTCCGGGGCCCGAAGTACGGCCGGCCCTGGTCGTCGCCCTCGTCGGTGATGATCGGGACGGCGCCCGGTTTCCCGAGGTCGAACAGCACGCCGTCATAGGCCGCGCCGCCCTGGGGCGGGAGGACCAGGACGGTCCGGGCCGTGGGCGGTCGGCAGGAGACGTTCACGGCCTCCATCGCCGTGATCGTCAGCTGGGTCTGCCGCTTGCTGAACAGGTTGACGTGGAGGACGGTCGCGTCGCGCGGGTAGTACGTCATCGCCAGGTCCGTGCGGCGTTCGAACGCGGCGGGGAAGCGGAGCGTGCGCCCGCCGAGGGACGTGAGGTACTCGCGGGCGGCGCCGGGGTCCCTCATGGCGGCGATCCTGCGCTGCTCGGCCGCCGTCAGCGGGCGGTCGAGGACGACCTTCCAGGGGCCGGGCGGGGTGTCGTCGTAGTCGACCCCGGCCGTGAACGGGGCCTCCGCCCGGTCCAGGTCCTCCTGGGTCCGCTGGTCCTGCTCCGCCCGGCTGGGCTGCGTCAGCCGGTCCAGGACGAAGGACCCGCCGTACGCCAGCGCGCCCAGCACCGCCGCACCGGCGAGGAACCAGGCGACGGCCTTCAGCCGCTTGCGCGGCGTCAGATGCGCCGTCCCGCCCACGTGCGCGTCAACGGCCAGGGCCAGGGACGACGGCTCGGCCGGCGGCGCCGGGGGCGCGGTGGCGGGAGCCGGGGGCGCGGATGCGGGAGCCGGGGGCGCGGTGACGGGCGGCGTCGTGGGCGCGGATGCGGGTGCCGCCGGCGGGCGAGGTGCGGCGGACGCGGGCTCAGGCCCGGTGGCCGGTGACGGCCCGGGGCTCTGTGACGGCCCGGGGCTCTGTGACGGCCCGGGGCTCTGTGACGGCGCGGGATCCCCGGCCGGAGCCCGGCCTGACCGGGGAGCCCCGGCCGGAGCCGGAGGCGGTGCGCTCGGCGGCGCGTCCGGCGACGAGTCCCGGGGTAATTCCGGCGGCGGGGACGCTGGCATCGGGGCCTCCCTGTCAGGGCATCCGAGGTCGGAGCAGGTCGAGCTGCACGGACCGTCCACCCTAGACAACTCGGCCCCCGCCACGGCAGGTTGGGGTCAGCCGTCCGCCCCCATCAGCACCTTGAGCCCCGCCGTCAGGTCGTCCGCCGTCGGCGCCGTCTCCGGGTCGACCAGCCACTGGACCATCACGCCGGTCGCCAGGGCCTGGCAGAGCAGGCCGGCCACCCTGGCCTTCTCGGGGTCCTCCTCCGGGTCGACGCCGAGGAAGCCCTGGGCCATGCCGAGGCGGCCCTGCCGCTGCGGTTCCTTGATGGCCTCGCGGAGCTTCTCGTCGTCGTCGATGCGGGTGACGACCTCGGTCTGCAGCTTCCAGACCGGCCGGCTCGGCCCGGCCGCGGCGATGACCTGCTCCCAGACGGCGTGGAAGCGCTCGTACGGGTCGGCCGGCAGCGCCGCACCGCCCTCGGCGCCCGCCGCGCCGGCCTGGTCGCCCCACTCCTCGGTCAGCGCCAGGAACGCCTGCTGGAGCAGGGCGTCCTTGGAGCCGTAGTGGTAGCCGATGGAGGCCAGGTTGGTGCCCGAAGCGGCCACCACGTCACGGGCGGTGGTGCGGGCGTAGCCCTTCTCCAGGAGGCAGCGCTTGGCGCCTTCGAGCAGGTCTTCCTTGTGTCCCATGACAGCACTGTACCCGGCCGCTAGACAACCGTGTAAGACGGATGTCCAGTGACCGGGTACGGGGTGCGAGCGGGCGGGCGGCGCCCGGAGCGGACCGGGCCGCCCGGCGGATCAGACCAGGTTGACGGAGCGGGCCGAGGCCGCGCCGATCTCCTCGGCGATCTCCGACAGGACGTTCGCCGGGACGGTCTCGTCGACGGTCAGCACGACCACCGCCTCGCCGCCCTCGTTCGTGCGGGAGACCTGCATGCCCGCGATGTTCAGACCGGCCTCGCCGAGGATCCGGCCGACCGTGCCGACGACGCCCGGACGGTCCTCGTAGCGCAGCACCACCATGTGGTCGGCGAGGGCCAGGTCCACGTCGTACTCGCCGACCGCGACGATCTTCTGCAGGTGCTTCGGGCCCGCGAGGGTGCCGGAGACCGAGACCTCCTGGCCGCTGGCGAGCGTGCCGCGCACGGTGACCATGTTGCGGTGGTCGGGCGACTCGGAGCTGGTGGTCAGGCGCACCTCGACGCCGCGCTCCTGCGCGAACAGCGGGGCGTTGACGTACGACACGGTCTCGTCGACCACGTCCTCGAACACGCCCTTGAGCGCGGAGAGTTCGAGCACCTTCACGTCGTGCTGGGTGATCTCGCCGTACACCTCGACGTCGAGACGGGCCGCGACCTCGCCGGCGAGCGCGGTGAAGATCCGGCCGAGCTTCTCGGCCAGCGGCAGACCCGGCTTCACGTCCTCGGCGATGACGCCGCCCTGGACGTTGACCGCGTCCGGGACCAGCTCGCCGGCGAGCGCCAGGCGCACCGAGCGGGCGACGGCGATGCCGGCCTTCTCCTGCGCCTCGTCGGTGGACGCGCCGAGGTGCGGGGTGCAGACGACCTGGTCGAGCTCGAACAGCGGGGAGTCCGTGCAGGGCTCCTTCGCGTACACGTCGAGACCGGCGCCGGCGACCCGGCCCTCCTTGAGGGCGGAGTAGAGGGCGGCCTCGTCCACGATCCCGCCGCGGGCGGCGTTGACGATGCGGACGGACGGCTTGACCTTGTGCAGCGCCTCGTCGCCGATGAGACCGAGGGTCTCCGGGGTCTTCGGCAGGTGGACGGTGATGAAGTCGGCGACCTCGAGGAGCTCGTCCAGGGACAGCAGCTTCACGCCCATCTGGGCGGCGCGGGCCGGCTGCACGTAGGGGTCGTACGCGACGATCTTCATGCCGAAGGCGGACATGCGCTGGGCGACCAGGACGCCGATGCGGCCGAGGCCGACGACGCCGAGGGTCTTCTCGCTGAGCTCGACGCCCGTGTACTTGGAGCGCTTCCACTCGCCGTTCTTCAGCGCGGTGTTGGCCTGCGGGATGTTGCGCGCGGTGGCGACGAGCAGACCGCAGGCGAGCTCGGCGGCGGTGACGATGTTGGAGGTCGGGGCGTTCACGACCATGACGCCGGCCTTGGTGGAGGCGGAGACGTCCACGTTGTCCAGGCCGACACCGGCACGGGCGACGACCCGGAGCTTCTTCGCGGCGGCGATGGCCTCCGCGTCGACCTTGGTCGCCGAGCGGATCAGGATGGCGTCGACGTCGGCGATGGCGGGGAGCAGCTCGGCGCGGTCGGCGCCGTTGCAGTGCCGGATCTCGAAGTCCGGTCCCAGTGCGTCGACGGTGGCGGGCGACAGCTCTTCAGCGATGAGTACGACGGGTTTCGAGCTCACGTGAGTCCTCACAAAGGCAGTGCGGACGGCCGTCCCGACGGCCGCAGCGGTGGAGGGGGCTTGCCGCGTGGAAGCGCACGACGCTGTGGGCCAGACGCGATGTTGTTGAGCAGTGTAGTGGTGCGTCGACGCGAGTCGTACGCCTCGTTGGAAGGATCACCCGTCCGTGGTTGGACGGGCTGTCCAACGATGTGGCGCGGGGCCGGACGGTGTGTCCGGCCCCGCGCCGGGAGGCTTACGCCTCCTCGTCGTTCACCCAGCTCATGAGCTTGCGCAGCTCCTTGCCGGTGGTCTCCAGGAGGTGCTGCTCGTCCTGGGTCTTGTACTCGTTGTACTTCTTCAGACCGCCGTGGTACTCGTCCATCCAGTTCTTGGCGAAGGTGCCGTCCTGGATCTCCGCGAGGACCTTCTTCATCTCGGCCTTGGTGGCGTCGGTGATGACGCGCGGGCCGGTGATGTAGTCGCCCCACTCGGCCGTCTCGGAGACGGACCAGCGCATCTTCTCCAGGCCGCCCTCGTACATGAGGTCCACGATCAGCTTCAGCTCGTGGAGGCACTCGAAGTACGCGATCTCCGGCTGGTAGCCGGCCTCGACCAGGGTCTCGAAGCCCGCCTTCACCAGGGCGCTGGCGCCACCGCAGAGGACGGCCTGCTCGCCGAAGAGGTCGGTCTCGGTCTCCTCGGTGAAGGTCGTCTTGATGACGCCGGCACGGGTGCCGCCGATGGCCTTGGCGTACGACAGGGCCAGCGCGAAGGCGTTGCCGGTGGCGTCCTGCTCGACGGCCGCGATCGCGGGGACGCCGCGGCCCTCCTCGTACTGGCGGCGGACCAGGTGGCCCGGGCCCTTCGGGGCGACCAGCGCGACGTCGACGCCGGCCGGGGGCTTGATGAAGCCGAAGCGGACGTTGAAGCCGTGGGCGAAGAAGAGGGCGTCGCCGTCCTTCAGGTTCGGGGCGATCGACTCCTCGTAGACCTTGGCCTGGATCGGGTCCGGGATCAGGATCATGATGAGGTCGGCCTCGGCCGCGGCCTCGGCCGGCGAGACCACGCGCAGGCCCTGCTCCTCGGCCTTGGCCTTGGACTTGGAGCCCTCGTGCAGACCGACACGCACGTCGACACCCGAGTCACGGAGCGACAGCGCGTGGGCGTGGCCCTGGCTGCCGTATCCGATCACCGCGACCTTGCGGCCCTGGATGATGGACAGGTCGGCGTCGTCGTCGTAGAACAGCTCGGCCACTGGGAATCTCCTTGAGGTGCTGGTGTTGCTCCCACCGTACGGCGGGGTGCGGGAGTGAAGTTTTCGGGTCTCGACAGGCGGACCGGGGAGTGGACCCGCGGTCCGCCGTCGCCTGCGGACTGCTGTCAGGCGCTGCGGTCGAGGGCGCGCAGCGAACGGTCCGTGATGGACCGGGCGCCACGCCCTATGGCGATCGTGCCGGACTGGACGAGCTCCTTGATGCCGAACTGCTCCAGCATCTTGAGCATCGCCTCCAGCTTGTCACTCGATCCGGTGGCCTCGATGGTGACGGCCTCGGGCGAGACGTCCACGGTCTTGGCGCGGAACAGCTGGACGATCTCGACGATCTGGGAGCGGGTCTCGTTGTCGGCGCGGACCTTCACCAGGACGAGCTCGCGCTGGATCGCGGCGCTGGGCTCGAGTTCGACGATCTTCAGGACGTTGACCAGCTTGTTGAGCTGCTTGGTCACCTGCTCCAGCGGCAGGTCCTCGACACTGACCACGATGGTGATGCGGGAGATGTCGGGGTGCTCGGTCACGCCGACGGCGAGCGAGTCGATGTTGAAGCCGCGCCGGGAGAAGAGGGCGGCGATCCTGGCGAGGATGCCGGGCGTGTTCTCGACCAGGACGGAGAGCGTGTGCTTGGTGGACATGGTGTGGGTCTCTTCCTTCGCTCTTCGTCTCAGTCGTCTTCGCCGTCGCCGAAGTCGGGGCGGACGCCCCGCGCGGCCATGACCTCGTCGTTGGAGGTGCCGGCGGCGACCATCGGCCAGACCTGGGCGTCCTCGTGGACGATGAAGTCGATCACGACCGGGCGGTCGTTGATGGCGTTGGCCTCCTCGATGACCTTGTCGAGGTCGGCCGGGTCCTCGCAGCGCAGGGCGACACAGCCCATGGCCTCGGACAGCTTGACGAAGTCCGGGATGCGGGTGCCCCGCGCCTCCGGGTTGACGTCGTCCGGGCCGGAGTGCAGCACCGTGTTGGAGTAGCGCTGGTTGTAGAACAGGGTCTGCCACTGGCGGACCATGCCGAGGGCGCCGTTGTTGATGATGGCGACCTTGATCGGGATGTTGTTGAGGGCGCAGGTGACCAGTTCCTGGTTGGTCATCTGGAAGCAGCCGTCGCCGTCGATCGCCCAGACCGGGCGGTCCGGCGCGCCGGCCTTGGCGCCCATGGCGGCCGGGACCGCGTAGCCCATCGTTCCGGCGCCGCCGGAGTTCAGCCAGGTGCGCGGGTTCTCGTAGTCGATGAAGTGGGCGGCCCACATCTGGTGCTGGCCGACGCCGGCGGCGAAGATCGTGCCCTCGGGGGCGAGGGCGCCGACGCGCTGGATGACCTGCTGCGGCGACAGGCTGCCGTCCTCGGGCAGGTCGTAGCCGAGCGGGTAGGTCTCGCGCCAGCGGTTGAGGTCGCTCCACCAGGCCGCGTAGTCGCCCTTGTTGCCCTCGCTGTGCTCGGCCTGGACCGCCTGGACCAGGTCGGCGATGACCTCGCGGGCGTCGCCGACGATCGGGACGTCGGCGGTGCGGTTCTTGCCGATCTCGGCCGGGTCGATGTCGGCGTGGACGACCTTGGCGTACGGGGCGAAGCTGTCCAGCTTGCCGGTGACGCGGTCGTCGAAGCGGGCGCCGAGGGCGACGATCAGGTCGGCCTTCTGCAGCGCGGTGACGGCGGTGACCGCACCGTGCATGCCGGGCATGCCCACGTGCAGCGGGTGGCTGTCGGGGAAGGCGCCCAGGGCCATCAGGGTGGTGGTGACCGGCGCGCCGGTCAGCTCCGCGAGGACCTTCAGCTCGGCCGTGGCGCCGGCCTTGATGACGCCGCCGCCGACGTACAGGACGGGCCGCCTGGCGGCGGTGATCAGCTTGGCGGCCTCGCGGATCTGCTTGGCGTGGGGCTTGGTGACCGGGCGGTAGCCGGGCAGGTCGGTCTGCGGCGGCCAGCTGAAGGTGGTCTTCGCCTGGAGGGCGTCCTTGGCGATGTCGACCAGGACCGGGCCGGGGCGGCCGGTGGCGGCGATGTGGAAGGCCTCGGCGATCGTCCGCGGAATGTCCTCGGCCCTGGTGACCAGGAAGTTGTGCTTGGTGATGGGCATCGTGATGCCGCAGATGTCCGCCTCCTGGAAGGCGTCCGTGCCGATCGCCTTGGAGGCGACCTGGCCGGTGATCGCGACCAGCGGGACGGAGTCCATGTGGGCGTCGGCGATCGGGGTGACCAGGTTGGTGGCGCCCGGTCCCGAGGTCGCCATGCAGACGCCGACCTTGCCGGTGGCCTGCGCGTAGCCGGTGGCGGCGTGTCCGGCGCCCTGCTCGTGGCGGACCAGGATGTGGCGGACCCGCGTCGAGTCCATCATCGGGTCGTACGCCGGGAGGATCGCGCCGCCGGGGATGCCGAAGACGGTGTCGGCGCCCACTTCCTCGAGAGAGCGAATGAGGGACTGCGCACCCGTGACGTGCTCGACGGTGGTGGCGGGCTGTGCGCCGCTACGGGTCCGCGGCTGCGGATGGTGCCCGGTGGCCTGCTCGGTCATCAGCATTCTCTTCTCGAAGCAGAGGGTTTGTGCGAGGTGGTGTGCGAGGCGTTTTGCGAGGGTTTACGTCGATTTTGCGTTGATTCGGTGCAACAAAAAACCCCTCGTGCCGGGAGGCAAGCGAGGGGAGCGCGTCGGGTGCGTTTCAGGCGGGCCTTCTACCGGGCCTGCCTCAGCCGACGCGCTGTCCAAGTACGAGAATTCGGGTGCGCATGGCACTGACCCTCCCCCCGACGCACGGTCAGTGTCAAGTGGGTGGGACGGGAGTCTCAGAATGTGAACGGGACGGGGGACGGTTTCCGCCGGTCAACGCCACCTCGCCGGGCAGCGGGTACTCGTCCCGCACCAGGGCGCGGCGCAGCCGGTACTCGTCCAGCGGCCCCGAGAAGGCCATGCCCTGCCCGTGGGTGCAGCCCATGGAACGCAGGGCGATGACCTGCTCGGGCATGTCCACGCCGTCGGCCACGGACTGCATCCCGAGGTCGCCCGCGATCCTCAGCAGCCCGCTGGTGATCTTCCGCAGTCTGGCCGATTCCACGATGCCCTCGACCAGGCCCCGGTCCAGCTTCAGTATGTCGACCGGAAGCCTCCGGAGGGCGTTGATGGCGGCGTGTCCGCTGCCGAACCCGTCGAGCGCGATCCGCACGCCCAGCCGGCGCAGCGCGGCCAGCCGCTGCTCCAGCTCGTCGAAGGAGACCCTCGGGTCCCGGGGGTCGCTGTCGGCCAGCTCGAGGATCAGGGAACCCGAGGGCAGCCCGTGCCGGGTGAGCAGCGACTCGACGGAGCCGAGCGGCATGGAGCGGTCCAGCAGGCGGCGCGCGGAGACCCGGACGGTCACCGGCGTGCGGTGGCCGGTTCCGGCCCGTTCGGCGGCCTGCTCCACGGCCTCCTCCAGGAGCCAGCGGCCCAGCTCGGCGGTGCGCTCGCCGTCGTCCGCGGCCCGCAGGAACTCGGCCGGGGTGAAGAGGATGCCCTGGGCGGAGCGCCAGCGGGCCTGCGCGGCGACGGCCGCGATCCGGCCGGTGCCCAGGTCCACCACGGGCTGGTGCAGCAGGGCGAACTCGCCGTCGTGCAGCGCGGTCCGCAGCCGGGCGGCCAGCTCGGTGCGCCGGACCACCTCGGCCTGCATCTGCGGGGCGTAGAGCTCGACCCGGTCCTTGCCGCCGGCCTTGGCCCGGTACATGGCCAGGTCGGCGTTGCGCAGCAGGTCGCCCACGCCGATGCCGGGCTCGGCGAAGGCCACGCCGATGGAGGCGGCGACCCGCACCTCGCCGCCGTCGACGCGGTACGGCTGGGAGAGCGTGCGCCGCAGCCGGTCGGCGATCTCGTGCACCCGGCGCTCCCGTTCGGCCCGGTCACGGCCGCCGTCGCCGAGGATGAGCGCGGCGAACTCGTCGCCGCCGAGCCGGGCCGCGGTGTCGCCGGCCCGTACGGAGTCGTGGAGCCGGCGCGCGGCCTGGACGAGCAGCTCGTCGCCCGCCTGGTGCCCGAGCCGGTCGTTGACGGCCTTGAAGCCGTCGAGGTCGATGAAGAGCACGGCGGTGCCCGGGTCGGAGGCCCGGCGGCCGCTCAGGGCCGCGCGCACCCGCTCGGTGAACAGGGCCCGGTTGGGCAGGTCGGTGAGCGGGTCGTGCTCCGCGTTGTGCCGCAACTGGGCCTGGAGGCGCACGCGTTCGGTCACGTCACGACTGTTGAAGATCAGGCCGCCCTGGTGGCGGTTGACGGTGGACTCGACGTTGAGCCAGTCGCCGCGGCCGGACCGGAAGCGGCACTCGATCCGCGTGGTGGGCTCCTCGGACGGCGGCGCGGCCAGGAAGCGGCGCACCTCGTGCACGACGGCGCCCAGGTCCTCGGGGTGGATCAGCGAGGCCAGTTCGGACCCGATCAGCTCCTCCGCCTCGCGGCCGTACACTCCGGCGGCGGCGGGGCTGACGTAGCGGAGTATCCCGGTGGGGGCGGCGATCATGATGACGTCGCTCGAACCCTGCACGAGGGACCTGAAGTGGTTCTCCTTCTGGGCCAGTTCGTGGGTGAGGGCGATGTTGTCGAGCAGCATGATGCCCTGGCGGACGACCAGCGCGAGAACGACCGTGCAGCCGGTGAGGACGACGACGCGGTCCACTCTGCGTCCCTCGACGACGTTGTACAGGATGCCGAGCGTGCAGACCGCGGCCGCGAGGTACGGCGTGAGGGCGGCGAGCGACCCGGCGAGCGGGCGGCTGTGGGGCTGCCGGGCGCGGACGGCGGGGGGCGGCGGTTCGGCGTGCCGTCGCACGCCCCAGGGCGCGTAGGCGAGCAGCAGCGAGCCCGCGAACCAGCCGGCGTCGAGGAGCTGGCCCGAGCTGTAGTGCTCGCGCAGCAGGGGCGAGGTGAACAGCGCGTCGCACAGCACGGTGAGCGCGAGGGCGGCGATGGCGGTGTTGATCGCGGAGCGGTTGATGTGGGAGCGGCGGAAGTGCAGCGCCAGGACCATGCTGACGAGCACGATGTCGAGCAGCGGATACGCGAGCGAGAGCGCCGCCCGGGCCACGCTCTCGCCCGGCACGTACGCGGTGTGGGCGAGGGCGAGGCTCCAGGACAGGGTCAGCAGGGAGCCGCCGATCAGCCAGGCGTCGAGGGCCAGACAGACCCAGCCGGCGCGGGTCACGGGCTTCTTGGCGAGGACGAGCAGGCCGACGATGGCGGGCGGCGCGAAGAGCAGGAAGCACAGGTCGGCGACGGAGGGGCTCGGCACCTCCCGGCGGAGCACGACCTCGTACCAGCCCCAGACGGCGTTGCCCGCGGCGGCCATGAACGACGAGAAGGCGAAGAGGTACCAGGCGTGGCGGAAGCCGTGCCCGTGGCCCCGGGCGTAGCGGAAGCAGGAGACGGCGGCGGCGAGCGCGGCGGCACTGAGGCCGAAGTCACCCATGACGAGGGCGAGTTGCTCGGATCCCCAGCCGAGGGCGGCGCCGGTGGCGTATCCGCCGCAGAGGAGACCGAGGCCGATCTGGGCGACTGCCCCGTCCTGGCCCGGCCCCGGCTGCCCGGGTGCGCCGGTGCGGGCCCGCGGCCCAGGCCCGCCGGCCGCGACGGGCCGCCGCCGGGCGAGCGTGCCGGTGGTCACCGCTTCCTCCGGGGCCTCGCCGGGATGCTCGTGCGCGGACTGGCCGGCGAACCCGGTCCGCGACCGGTCCGACGCGGCCGCCTCGTGCCCGCCGCAGCCGCCGGAGACCTCGTCGTGCCGCCCGCAGAGGCTGTCGGGCGCGGAATCCCCGGGCGGCGCCCCGCCGCCACCGGCACCCCGTCCGCCGCCCCCGCCGGGCGGGCCGTCACCCGCGCGCGGCACGGGTACGGGTGCGGCCACGGCGCCCGGCTCGGCGACACGGTCGGGTCCGGGCGCGACCGGCGGTGGACCGCCGGACACGGAGGCACGGTCGGCCCGGGAGGCACGGTCGGCCCCGGACGTGCGGTCGGCCCCGGACGTGCGGTCGGGCTGGTCCGGGACGGGCCGGTCCGGCAGGGCGGCTGTGAGGCGCGCGGGGATGGCCGGCGGCACCGCCGCGTCGGATCGTGGGACGCCCGGCCGTGCTTCACCCGTCGCCCCCCTCGGAATCTGATGTCCCGTCACTTCGCTCCCCAGCGTCTGCCCGTTCTCGACGCAGTCCCCCGCTCCGGGACCATACACCAGGATCGTCACTCAGGGACAGGGTCACAGTACTCTCCGTGACGGACAGGGGGCTTGTGAGGAGCGCGTTCGGGGGCGCACGCCCTCCGGCGCCGGCTCAGGTGGTCAGCACCACGTTCGCCGGCTCCTCGCCCGCCGCGAAGCGGGTGACCTGCGCCGCGATCAGCCGCTTGGCGCGCGGCATGAACGCCGAGGTGGAGCCGCCCACATGAGGGCTGATCAGCACGCCGGGAGCGTGCCAGAGCGGGTGTCCGGCGGGCAGCGGCTCCGGGTCGGTGACGTCGAGCGCCGCGGTGATCCGGCCGCTCTCCACCTCCTTCAGGAGCGCGGTGGTGTCCACGACCGGGCCGCGCGCCACGTTGACGAGCAGGGCGCCGTCCTTCATCCGGGCGAGGAAGCCGGCGTCGGCCAGGTGACGGGTCTGGGGCGTGAGCGGCGTGGAGAGCACCACCACGTCGGCCTCGGGCAGCAGCGCGGGCAGCCCCGTGAGCGGGTGGACCGGACCGTGAACGGTGGTGCGCGCCGAGCGCGCGACGCGCGTCACCCGCGCGCACTCGAAGGGCGCGAGCCGGTCCTCGATGGCCGCGCCGATCGATCCGTAGCCCACGATCAGCACGGACTTGTCGGCGAGCGCCGGGTAGAAGCCGGCCCGCCACTCCTCGGCGTCCTGGCCGCGCACGAAGCCGGGGATGCCGCGCAGCGAGGCGAGGACGAGCGCGAGCGTCAGCTCGGCCGTGCTGGCCTCGTGCACGCCCCTCGCGTTGCACAGGCGCACGCCGGGGCGCAGCAGGCCGATGCCGGGGGTGACGTGGTCGACGCCCGCGGAGAGGGTCTGCACGATCCTCACCGAGGCCATGCCGCCGAGCGGCCGTACGGCGACCTCCTCGCCCTTCATGTACGGCACGACGTAGAAGGCGCAGCGGGCGGGATCGGCGGGGAACTCCGGCCCGCCGTCCCAGAAGCGGTAGTTCAGGCCGGACGCGCCCGGTTCGGGAAGTCCGTCGATCTCGTCCGCGGGAATCGGAAGCCACACGTCAGCGGCGGTGTCGTCGAGTGTCATGACCGGGAGGCTATGCGAAGAATCCCGTGCGCCATTGGTTACTTTGGGGGCTGCACAGGGAGGGGTACCGGCAGGTGGAGCGCAGGACGATCGGGGCGGCGGCGCTCGGTGTGGGGGCGGTGGGCCTCGGATGCATGCCGATGAGCTGGGCGTACAGCGCCTCGCAACGGCGGGGCGACCGCTCGCTGCGGACGGTGCACGCGGCCCTGGACGCCGGTGTGAACCTGCTGGACACCGCCGACATGTACGGCCCGTTCACCAACGAGCTGCTGCTGGGGCGGGTGTTGAAGGAGCGCCGGGCGGACGCCTTCGTGTCGACGAAGTGCGGGCTGCTCGTGGGCGACGGGCACATGGTGGCCAACGGCCGTCCCGCGTACGTCCGCAGGGCCTGCGACGCCTCGCTGCGGCGGCTGCAGACCGACGTGATCGACCTGTACCAGCTGCACCGCGCCGATCCCGAGGTGCCGGTGGAGGAGACCTGGGGCGCGATGGCGGACCTGGTGCGGGCGGGCAAGGTCCGCGCGCTCGGTCTGTGCGCCGTGGACGCCCGGTCCGCCCGGCGGGGCGCGCCGGGCGGCGGCTACGAGGGAACGATCCGGCAGCTGGAGCGGATCCAGCAGGTCTTCCCGGTGAGCGCGGTCGAGGCGGAGCTGTCGGTCTGGTCGCCCGAGGCCCTGGGGCGGCTGCTGCCGTGGTGCGCGGCACGCGGTGTCGGCTTCCTGGCGGCGATGCCGCTGGGCAGCGGGTTCCTGACCGGGACGCTGACGCCCGGCGGCGGCTTCGAGGCGGACGACCCGCGCGCCCGGCACCCGCGCTTCACCGCCGAGATGATGGCGGCGAACCAGCCGCTGGTGGCGGGGCTGCGCCGGATCGCGGCCCGGCACGGCGCGGACGTCACCCCGGCGCAGGTCGCCCTGGCCTGGGTGCTGTCCCGCGGCCCGCACGTCATCCCGGTCCCGGGCGCCAAGCGGGAACGCTGGGCGGTGGAGAACGCGCGGGCCGCGGACCTGCGCCTCGACACGACGGACCTCGCGGAGATCGCGGCTTTGCCGGCGGCCAGGGGATCCTGGGACTGAGCCGTCCTCTTCGGCCCGGGGCCTGTCCGGCCCCGGTCCGCCGGGCGGCAGCGGGTTCACGCCGCCGATGGCGGGAACCCGATCGGGACGAGCGGCGTTCACGACGAGGGGCCGCCGCGCCGGAAGGGGCCGCAGCATGGTTCGGAACCACGTGCGAGACCGCGAAGGACGCCGGGGCCGGGGGTTCGTGGCCGCTGTGGCGGGCGTCGCCGCACTGCTGCTGGCCGCCGGATGTGCGTCGGACGGGGACGGGGACGCCGTCGGTCCCTCCGCCTCCGCTCCCCCGTCCGCCTCCGCTCCCCCGTCCGCCTCCTCGCCGCCGCCTGCCTCCCCGCCGCCGGCGCCCGCCGCGGGCACGGTGCGGGTCGCGGGCACGCTGACCGACGGCCTGAAGTCGCCGTGGGGCCTGGCCGGGCTGCCCGGCGGTGACCTGCTCGTCTCCTCGCGCGACGAGCGGACGATCACCCGGGTCGACGGGCGGACGGGCCGGCAGACCCCGCTGGGCGAGGTGCCCGGGGTGGTGCCGGGCGGCGAGGGCGGCCTGATGGGCCTGGCCGTGCGGGACGGCTGGGTGTACGCGTACCTGACGGCGGACGAGGACAACCGGATCGTCCGGATGCGGTACGGCGGCGGGGCGGGCGACCGGCTCGGCGCGCCGGAGCCGGTCCTGACGGGCATCCCGAAGGGCTTCGTCCACAACGGCGGGCGGATCGCCTTCGGACCGGACGGGATGCTGTACGCGGGGACCGGCGAGACGGGCCGGACCGGGCTCGCCCAGGACAAGGGCTCGCTCGGCGGGAAGATCCTGCGGATGACGCCCGAGGGCCGGCCGGCGCCGGGCAATCCGTTCCCGGGCTCCGTCGTGTACTCGTACGGGCACCGCAACGTCCAGGGACTGGCCTGGGACGGCGACGGGCGGCTGTGGGCGGCCGAGTTCGGCCAGGACACCTGGGACGAACTGAACCGGATCGAGCCGGGCCGGAACTACGGGTGGCCGGTCGTGGAGGGCCGGGCCGGGCGGGACGGCTACACGGACCCGGTGGCCCAGTGGCGGACCGGGGAGGCCTCGCCCAGCGGCATCGCGTTCGCGCGCGGAGCGGTCTGGATGGCCGGTCTGCGGGGCGAACGGCTGTGGCGGATCCCGCTCTCCGGTGCGGAACGATCCGGGGAGCCGCAGGCGTTCCTCAAGGGTGAGTACGGGCGGCTGCGCACGGTCCTGGCGACCGGTGACGGCTCCCGGCTGTGGCTGGTGACCAGCGAGACGGACACCCGGGGCACTCCGGAGTCCGGTGACGACCGGATCCTCCGGCTGGAGGTCGGTGAGGGCCCTGTCCGACGCTGATCCGCCGGACAGGCCCCCGGACCGGGCGGGCCGGCGGGTCGTGAGCCCCGTCCGGGATCGGCGGGCACCTCAGAGGGAGGCGGAGCACGTGTTCAACCTGATGGAAGAGCTCTTCGCGCCGGGCCGCAAGCACACCGACGAGGAGCGGCAGCGGCTCGCCCTGACCCGGGAGGACGTGGGCGACGGCGATCCGTACCGGGGCCCGATAGACCTGGCCTCGGGCAAGGTGACGATACGCGTCCCCGTCCAGGCCGGGGACGCCCCGTCCGAGGCCGCCTCACCCGACGAGGCCTCGTCTCAGGACGCCGCGTCCGAGGAGGCCGTGCCCGAGGAGGCCGTGCCCGCGGAGGCCGTGCCCGCGGACGACGCCTCGCCGCACGACTCCTCACCCGGGAACAGCTCGCCCGGGGACGGCTCGTCGGCGGTCTGACGGCTGGTGCGCCCCTCGGCGAGCCGGCGCGGGGCGTCCTGCTCGCCGAGCGGTGAGGCCGAAGACGTCCTCCTCGGGTCCGCCGTGCTCCGCCGGAGCCGCCGGAGCCGCCGGCCTGCGCGGGGCGTCGCCGGAAGCGACGGCTCGGCTCGTGTCGATGTGGGCCAGGAGCGCCTCGGCCTGCCGGAGCGCGAACGGCGTCAGCTCGGCGGCGCCGTCACCCGAAGGGCGTCAGCTCGGCGCCGTCGTCACCCGAAGGGCGTCAGCTCGGCGCCGTCGTCACCCGGCGGTATCGCGAACGTCCTCGTTCTCCTCCGCCTGGCCCACGGCCACCCGCTGCACCGGTATCGTCGCGGCGATCTTCGCACGGGTGTCGGCGGCGACCCGGCACTCGGGCGGCTCGATGCTGATCCGGGGCAGGTGCCGGTCGAGCCGGCGGGGCAGCCACCAGTTGGCGCCGCCGAGCAGGTGCATGAGGGCGGGGACGAGGAGGGTGCGCAGGACGAAGGCGTCCAGGGCGACGGCGGCGGCGAGGGCGATGCCGAACATCGCGATGACCCGGTCGCCGGAGAGGACGAAGGCGAGGAAGACGGAGATCATGATGACCGCCGCCGAGTTGATCACCCGGCTGGTCTCGGCGAGGCCGACCCGGACCGCCCGCCGGTTGTCGCCGGTCTCCAGCCACTCCTCGTACATCCGGCTGACCAGGAAGACCTGGTAGTCCATGGAGAGTCCGAAGAGCACCGAGACCATGATCACGGGCAGGAAGGGCTCGATGGGCCCGGCGCTGCCGAGGCCGAGCAGCTCGCTGCCCCAGCCCCACTGGAAGATCGCGACGACGATGCCGAAGGCGGAGGCCACGGCGGCGACGTTCATCAGCGCGGCCTTGAGCGGGATGCCGATCGAGCGGAAGGCGAGCAGCAGCAGGACGCAGCCGAGGGCGATCACGACGCCGACGAAGAGCGGCAGCTTGCCGACGATGATCTCGGCGAAGTCGTCGTAGGAGGCGGTGACGCCGCCGACGTGGACCTGGAGCGAGGTGCCGTCCGCGGCCGCCGGCAGGACGTCGTCGCGGAGCCGGTCGACGAGCTCGCTGGTGGCCTTCGACTGGGGCGAGGAGTCGGGGACGACGGTGAGGACGGCGGTGTCGCCGCCGCCGTTGTACGTGACGGGCGAGACGGACGCCACGCCCTGGGTGTGGGCGAGCGCGGCCGGGAGCGCGTCGAGGGCGACCCGGTCGTCGGCGCCGTCGAGCTCGGCGACCAGGGTGAGCGGTCCGTTGGTGCCGGGCCCGAAGCCGTCGGCGATCAGGTCGTAGGCCTGGCGGGTGGTCGCGGTGGCCGGGTTGTTGCCCTGGTCGGAGCTGCCGAGGTGGAGGGCGAAGGTCGGCAGGGCGAGGACGGCCATGACGACGGCGGCGACCGCGCCGAGCAGCTTGGGGTGCCGTTCGACGAAGGCGGACCAGCGGGCGGCGAAGCCGGTGGGCAGTTCGGGCTGCGGTCCGTGCTCGGCGAGCTGCCGCCGCTCGCGGCGGCTGAGGGCGCGCATGCCGATGAGGGACAGCAGCGCGGGCAGCAGGGTGACGGAGGCGGCGACGGTGAGGACGACGGTCAGGGACGCGGCGATGGCCACGCCGTTGAGGAAGCCGAGCCGCAGGATGAGCATGCCCAGCAGGGCGATGCAGACGGTGGCGCCGGCGAAGACCACGGCGCGTCCGGTGGTGGCGACGGCGATCCGGGCGGCCTCGGCGACCGGCAGGCCGCGTTTGAGCCCCTTGCGGTGCCGGGTGACGATGAACAGCGCGTAGTCGATGCCGACGCCGAGCCCGATGAGCAGGCCCAGCATGGGCGCGAAGTCGGCGACCGTCATGACGTGGCCGAGGAGCACGATCCCCGAGTAGGCGATGCCCACGCTGACCAGGGCGGTCGCGATGGGCAGCAGGGAGGCGGCGAGGGAGCCGAAGGCGAGGAAGAGGACGACGGCGGCGACGGCCACGCCGACGGCCTCCGCGAGGTGTCCGCCGGGCGCCTCGGTGAGGGCGACGGCGCCGCCGCCGAGCTCCACCCGGACCTGGTCCGTGGCGGCGGCCTTGGCGGTGTCGACCAGGGCCCGCGCCTGGGCCTCCGGGATGTCGTCGGCCTGCGCGTCGAAGGTGACGGCGGCGTAGGCGGTGCGCCCGTCCTCGCTGATCTGGCCGGGGGCGGAGCCGTACGGGGAGGTGACGGAGGCGATGCCGGGCAGCGCGTCGACCTTCTTGAGCATGGCGGACATCCGCTGCTCGACGTCGGCGGCGCGCACGCTGCCGCGGTCGGTGTGCCAGACGATGGTGTCGGTGTCGCCGCCGGCGCCGGGGAAGCCCTTGTCGAGGAGCGCGGTGGCGCGGCCCGACTCGGTCCCGGGGACCTCGTAGTCGTTCGAGTACGCGCTTCCCGCGACGGCCGCTCCGGTGACGACCCCGCCGAGCGCGACGAGCCAGAGCAGAACGGCGACGAGGCGGTGCTTCACGCACCACCGGGCGATGGCTGCCAACGAAGGTTCTCCCCTGGGTGGGTCGGTACTCCGCCCACTGTTACAGCCAATCGTGATCGTTTGCCCGTTTCGTGGCGATCCTCACAGGGGTGTCGGAGGGGCATAAGGAACCGCGGCCTCCGGCCCCTCACCTCCTCGTATCGGCCCCCTCACCTCCCCGTGTCCGTCGGGGCCGGTGACCTCGAGGTCACGGTGGTGACGTGTCAGGTCCGGGTCGGGGTGACGCAGTGTCCCGGCCCGTCGGGGAGGCTCCGCGCCCGGTCGTACGGGTCGACGAGGGCCCCCTTGGCCGCCTGGGCCGCCTTCCAGCGCCCCTCGGCGAAGAGCGGGTGGAGGGTTCCGTCCTTCGGCGTCGAGCAGTCGTGGTTGGCGACCTCGCTCGCGTAGGCGTCAAGGACGAGCTTGCCGTCCCGCGCGTGCTGTCGGAGACGTTGGTCTCGGCCAGCAGCGTCTTCACGTTCTCCAGGACGGCGGACACGTCCTTCGCGGTGTGCCTCCCGGAGGGCATCGCCGGGGGGAGGTAGATCCCGTCGGCGCCTTCCGGCCAAGGGGACGCGGGCGAGTTCCGGAACGGCATGCGGACGGAGTACGGCCACTCCGCGGGCCAGATCGGCTCGTCGAGCGTCTGCGGACTGTACGGCTCATAGGGCGGCCGCTCCCCCGTCACGTCGGCCAGCCAGAAGCCGAACCCGCCGAGGACCAGCACACCGGCACCGGCACCGAGGGCGATCTTGCGGCGCCGCACCGCCCTGTCGCGCCGCAGCGCCTCTCACGACCCGGATCGTTCGCCTGCGAGCGCAGCCGGGCGACGTAGTCCGTGGCTTCCACAGGTGTTCCCCTTTCCCCACCCCCGCTCCGCCGGGCGCGACGGAGCGGAGCGGAGCCTCTCACAGGGCCGCGGGGTCCGTCATCGCGGGGCCCTTGAGACGGACGCCCTGGAGGTGGAGGTCCGCCGGGGCGGCGAACTCGCACCAGACGATCTTGCCGGGGTTCCGCTCCCCCACGCCCCGGCGGTCGGCGAGGGCCTCGACCAGCAGCAGGCCGCGGCCCGACTCGTCCGAGGGCTCGCGGACGGCGGGGGTGCCGTCGCCGCTGTCGTGGACCTCGACGCGGAGGGGGCCGGGGTGGGCCGGGGAGAACTGGAGGCGGTAGCCACGGCCGGGCGGGACGCCGTGGCGGAGGGCGTTGGTGGCGAGCTCGCTCACGCACACCACAAGCGGGCCTGACCCAGCCCCAGTTGGCCGCGCAGGCGTGCGTGGCGCTGGAGACCCTCGGCTCGATCGAGCAGGGGCGGCGGGCGCTGCGGCTGGGGCTCGCGGGTGAGCTGGACGCCCTCCTGAGCACGGGCGGCGCGCTCGCGGTGGCGGTCGACAAGGCGCCGAAGAAGGAGCGATACCCGGCGTTCGTCCAGGAGTTCATCGAGCTGGAGGCGCAGGCGCTCAGCATCTGCTCGTACCAGAACGGGGTGGCGCCCGGTCTGCTCCAGACCGCCGAATACGCCCGCGCGGTCTTCGACTGCCTGTATCCGCCGATCACCCCGCAGGAGGCGGAGGACCGGATGCTGGACCGGCTCGACCGACAGGCGGACTCCAAGCTCGGCGAGACCAGCCCGGTCCTCACCGTCTCCCCCGCCGCGCGGAGCGCCTTCGTCGGCACAACGACCTGAGGCCACAGGACACTTGATCGAAAACGGGGTGTCGGGCTCGCCCGTGCGTGCCATCATGCCGTCGACCGCCGGTCACCGACCGCGCACGAGACGGAATGCAGAGGCCATGTCCTGCATCTCGTCCCGCCGCGTCCGCCGCGGCCTGCTCGTCCTTGCAGCCTCCCTCGGGCTGCTCTTCGGCGGTGGGTGAACCTCAACAGCGGCATGTGTCTGGAGATCGCCGACTGGCGCACCGACAACGGGGCCCCGGCCCGCCTGTGGGACTGCCACTACGGCGCCAACCAGCAGTGGAGCCCCTGGCGGGTCTGACCCCCCTCGTACGGCGGCGGCCCCGCACCGGAACTTCCGGTGCGGGGCCGCTCTGTGCCGGGTGGCCGGGATCAGCCCTCGCTGACGCCCAGCTTCTCCAGGATCAGGTCCTTGACCTTCGCCGCGTCCGCCTGGCCCCGGGTGGCCTTCATGACCGCGCCGACCAGGGCGCCGACCGCGGCGACCTTGCCGCCGCGGATCTTGTCGGCGACGGCCGCGTTGCCGGCGATGGCCTCGTCGACGGCCGCGCCGAGCGCGCCGTCGTCGGAGACGACCTTGAGGCCGCGCTTCTCGACCACCTGGTCCGGGGTGCCCTCGCCCGCGAGGACGCCCTCGATGACCTGGCGGGCCAGCTTGTCGTTCAGGTCGCCGGAGGCGACCAGGGCCGACACGCGGGCGACGTCCGCCGGGGTGATCGGGAGCTCCTCCAGGGAGACGCCCTTCTCGTTGGCGTTACGGGCCAGCTCGCCCATCCACCACTTGCGGGCCGACGCGGCGTCCGCGCCCGCCTCGGTCGTGGCGACGATGGCGTCGACCGCTCCGGCGTTGAGGATGGCCTGCATCTCCACCTCGGAGACGCCCCACTCCTCGCGCAGCCGGTTGCGGCGCACGCGCGGCAGCTCGGGCAGGCCCTTGCGCAGCTCCTCGACCCACTCGCGGGCGGGGGCCACCGGCACCAGGTCCGGCTCGGGGAAGTAGCGGTAGTCCTCGGCGTTGTCCTTGATGCGGCCGGCGGTGGTGGTGCCGTCGTCCTCGTGGAAGTGCCGGGTCTCCTGGACGACCTTGCCGCCGGCCTCCAGGATCGCCGCGTGGCGCTGGATCTCGAAGCGCGCCGCCCGCTCGACCGAGCGGAGCGAGTTCACGTTCTTGGTCTCCGAGCGCGTGCCGAACTCCGCCGCGTCCTTCCGCATCAGCGACAGGTTGACGTCGCAGCGCATCTGGCCCTTGTCCATGCGCGCCTCGGAGACGCCCAGGGCGCGGATCAGCTCGCGCAGCTCGGCCACGTACGCCTTGGCGACCTCGGGGGCGCGCTCGCCCGCGCCCTGGATCGGCTTGGTGACGATCTCGATGAGCGGGATGCCGGCCCGGTTGTAGTCGAGCAGCGAGTGCGAGGCGCCGTGGATGCGGCCGGTGGCGCCACCGATGTGGGTGGACTTGCCGGTGTCCTCCTCCATGTGGGCGCGCTCGATCTCCACGCGGAAGACCTCGCCGTCCTCCAGCTGGACGTCCAGGTAGCCGTCGAAGGCGATCGGCTCGTCGTACTGGGAGGTCTGGAAGTTCTTCGGCATGTCCGGATAGAAGTAGTTCTTCCGGGCGAAGCGGCACCACTCGGCGATCTCGCAGTTCAGCGCGAGGCCGATCTTGATGGCCGACTCGACGCCGACGGCGTTGACGACCGGGAGCGCGCCGGGCAGGCCGAGGCAGGTCGGGCAGGTCTGCGCGTTGGCGTCCTGGCCGAGCTCGGTGGAGCAGCCGCAGAACATCTTGGTCTTCGTGCCGAGCTCGACGTGGACCTCGAGGCCCATGACGGGGTCGTACTCGGCGAGTGCCGCCTCGTACGACAGCAGTTCAGTGACAGTCACGGTGGAACTTCCCTCTCAGCCCAGCAGGACGTCGTCGTCGCCGAGGCGCTTCAGCTCGCGGTACAGGATCGCGAGGCCGGTCACGATGGCGGCGGCGGACACGGCGGAGTCGATCAGCCGCAGCACGTCGTTGTCGTTGCGCGCCATCTTCGCCTGCTTCGCGACGCTGACGGCGCCGAAGGCGGTGGTCGCCAGCGAGACGTAGATGCCCGTCTTCGACTTCTTGAAGTTCTTGGCCTTCTTTGCCATGGCACTCACAGCGACGGAGCCTCCTCGAGCAGCGGGTGACCCCACTTTTCCACGAAGGCGGCCTCGACGGCGGCACCGACCTTGTAGAGCCGGTCGTCCTTCAGGGCGGGGGCGATGATCTGCAGGCCGACCGGCAGGCCGTCCTCCGGCGCGAGACCGCAGGGCAGCGACATGGCCGCGTTGCCGGCCAGGTTGGTCGGGATGGTGCACAGGTCCGCGAGGTACATCGCCATCGGGTCGTCGGCGCGCTCGCCGATCGGGAAGGCGGTGGTCGGGGTCGTCGGGGAGACGATCACGTCGACCTGCTCGAAGGCCTTCTCGAACTCGCGGGTGATGAGGGTGCGGACCTTCTGCGCCGAGCCGAACCAGGCGTCGTAGTAGCCCGAGCTCAGCGCGTACGTGCCGAGGATGATGCGGCGCTTGACCTCGGGGCCGAAACCGGCCTCGCGGGTGAGCGCGGTGACGTCCTCGGCCGACCGGGTGCCGTCGTCGCCGCTGCGCAGGCCGTAGCGCAGGCCGTCGAAGCGGGCCAGGTTCGAGGAGCACTCGGACGGCGCGACGATGTAGTACGCCGAGAGCGCGAGGTCGAAGGACGGGCAGTCCAGCTCGACGACCTCGGCGCCGAGCGACTTCAGCAGCTCGACGGACTCGTCGAAGCGCTGCACGACGCCGGCCTGGTAGCCCTCGCCGCGGAACTGCTTGACGATGCCGACGCGCATCCCGGCCACCGAGCCGTTGCGGGCGGCCTCGACGACCGGCGGGACCGGGGCGTCGATGGAGGTCGAGTCGAGCGGGTCGTGGCCGGCGATGGCCTCGTGCAGCAGGGCCGCGTCGAGGACCGTACGGGCGCACGGGCCGCCCTGGTCGAGCGAGGAGGAGAAGGCCACCATGCCGTAGCGGGAGACCGCGCCGTAGGTGGGCTTGACGCCGACGGTGCCGGTGACGGCGGCGGGCTGGCGGATCGAGCCGCCGGTGTCCGTGCCGATGGCGAGCGGGGCCTCGTACGCGGCGAGGGCGGCCGAGGAGCCGCCGCCGGAGCCGCCCGGGATGCGGGTGAGGTCCCACGGGTTGCCGGTCGGGCCGTAGGCGCTGTTCTCGGTGGAGGAGCCCATCGCGAACTCGTCCATGTTGGTCTTGCCGAGGATGACCACGTCGGCGGCCTTGAGCCGCTTGACCAGGGTCGCGTCGTACGGCGGGATCCAGCCCTCGAGCATCTTCGAGCCGACCGTGGTGGGCACGCCCATGGTGGTGAAGATGTCCTTGAGCGCGAGCGGCACACCGGCCAGCGGGCCCAGCTTCTCGCCGCGGGCGCGCTTCTCGTCCACGGCGCGGGCCTGCGCGAGGGCGCCCTCGCGGTCGACGTGCAGGAAGGCGTGGACCTTCTCGTCGACGGCCTCGATGCGGGCCAGGTGGGCCTCGGTGACCTGGACGGCGGTGAGCTCGCCGGAGGCGATCTTCGCCGCGATCTCGGCGGCGGTGAGCTTGATGATGGTGCTGTTGTCCGTCATGGCGTTCTTAGTCCTCCCCCAGGATCTGCGGCACCTTGAAACGCTGCTGCTCCTGGGCCGGGGCGCCGGAGAGCGCCTGCTCGGGGGTGAGCGACGGACGGACCTCGTCCGCGCGCATGACATTGGTCAGCGGCAGCGGGTGGGAGGTCGGCGGTACGTCTTGGTCGGCGACCTCGGAGACGCGGGCGACCGCGCCGATGATGTCGTCGAGCTGACCGGCGAAGTGGTCGAGTTCTTCGTCGGCGAGCTCCAGACGCGCCAGCCGGGCGAGGTGGGCGACCTCCTCGCGCGTGATGCCAGGCATGCGGATCCTCACGGGGTGAGTTCGATGGTGTTCACCCAATCCTATGGGGCCTGCGCCGCTGCCCGTGAAACGGTCACCGCACCACGTGGTCCGAGGAGGTCACTGGACCACGTGGTCCGAAGGGTGGTCCACCTCGGCGACGGCGGCGGCCGCGGCGATCTCCGACGGGCGGCGCCAACCGTGCTCGCCGCGGGCCAGGAGCCAGGCGGTGGTCTCGGCGGGCGGCATGGCGGCGGCGACCAGCCAGCCCTGGACGGCGTCGCAGCCCAGGTCGCGCAGGCGCTCCCAGGTCTCGTCGTCCTCGACGCCCTCGGCGACCACCAGCAGACCGAGCGAATGGGCGAGGTCGACGGTGCAGCGGACGATCTCCGCGTCCTCGGTGTCGACGGCGAGCCGGGCGACGAAGGAACGGTCGATCTTCAGTTCGCTCACCGGCAGGCGCCGCAGGTGGACGAGGGAGGAGTAGCCGGTGCCGAAGTCGTCGAGGGACATCTTGACGCCGTGGCCGGTGAGGCCGGCCATGGTGTCGGCGGCCCGCTGCGGGTCCTCCAGGAGCACGTGCTCCGTTATCTCCAGCTGGAGCGCGCCGGCCGGGACGCCGTGCCGGGCGAGGCGGGCGGCGACGGCGCCGGCGAAGCCGGGGGTGTGGACGTCGCGCGGGGAGACGTTGACGGCGATGGGCACGTCGAGGCCCTGGGCGCGCCAGCGGGCCACCTGGGCGAGGGCGGTCTCCAGGACGTACTCGGTGAGGTGCGGCATGAGGCCGGAGGACTCGGCGATGGCGATGAACTCGTCCGGAGGAACCTTCCCTCGCTCGGGGTGGACCCAGCGGACCAGCGCCTCCAGGCCCGCGACCTGGCCGTCGAAGCGGACCTTGGGCTGGTAGTGCAGCTCGACCTCGCCGGCGTCGAGGGCGCGGCGCAGGTCGCCGAGCAGGCCGAGGCGGTCGGGGGTGTTGGAGTCGCGCTTGGACTCGTAGACCTCGACGCCGGTGCGGTCCCGCTTGGCCTGGTACATCGCCACGTCGGCGCGGCGCAGCAGGCCCTCGGCGTCCAGGGCGTGGTCGGGGAAGACGGCGACGCCGGCGCTGGCCTCCAGGACGAGGGTGAGGCCGTCGAGGTCGAGCGGGGAGGACAGCTCGGCGACGAGGTGGCGGGCGACGCGCTGGGCGCTGGTGGTGGAGTCGGCGGTGGGCAGCAGGACGGCGAACTCGTCGCCGCCGAGCCGGGCGGCCTCGGCGCCGCGCGGCAGGGCGAGCCGGAGCCGTTCGGCGATCTGGAGGAGCAGCCGGTCGCCGGCGAGGTGGCCGAGGGTGTCGTTGACGGACCGGAAGCGGTCGAGGTCGATGAGGACGAGCGCGGAGCGGACTCCCTCACCCTCGGCCTCCTCCAGGGCGGTCCAGGTGCGCTCGAGGAGCCACTGGCGGTTGGGCAGCCCGGTGAGCGGGTCGCGCAGCTGCTCCTCGGCGCGGGCCCGGGCGATCCACAGGGTGGAGTCGAGGGCGATGAGCGGGACGGCGAAGAGCGGCAGGAGCGGGGGCCGGGAGGCGGCGACGACGCAGATGAGCGGGGCGATGCCGAGCAGGGCGACGGCGACCAGGCCCTGGCGGAGCAGGGCGGTGCGGGCGGCGGTGGGCAGCCCGCCGCCGTGCGGGGCGAGGGCGTACCACAGCAGGAGGCGGGTCGCCACGAGATAGGCGACGGCGGCGAGCATCACTTCCGGTACGTCGGCGATCCCCCAGTCGAGGGGCTGCCAGGGTTCCGCGACGGTCGGGACGTCGCCGAAGGTGGCGAGGACGAGGGCGGCGGCGCCCGCGCCGATGACGTCCACGGCGCCGTGCAGCAGGCCCTGGCGCCAGCGGTGCCGGCGGGCGCCTGCGACGAGCACGACGACGGTGACGGAGACGAGGCAGGCCGGCACCCAGCCGTAGAGGAGCAGGACGGCGAGGGTGAGGGCGGCGCCGGAGCCGGTGCCGCCCCACCAGCGGTCGCGGCCGAGCGCGACCAGGTGGCCGACGATGAGGCCGGTGAGGACGGCGAGGGACCAGCCGGGGGCGCCGCCGGGGAACAGGCCCTGCCCGGTGCTCAGCGTCCGGTAGACGCCCGCGACGAGCACGACGGCGGCGATGCCCACGAGCGCTCCGGGCAGCCCGGAGGCGAGGCCCACGAACGCCGCACGGGCCTGGGGCCGTGCGACCGGGGCGGCACTCTCGGTCGGTTTCATTCCCGTCCCTCTCACAGCCGGCGGTGCCGTACGCAACGCGGGGCCGTCGTGATGCCACTGTCATGCCTTGGATGTCATGCCACTGGTACGTCGTCCCGTCGCGTGCCGGACCGCGTGTCCTGCCCTTGCGTGCCGGCAGGGCCCTCGTACGGCCGTGCGCGACGGACGCACGGTCACCACAGTAGGCCGCGGAGGGCTGCTACGGGCAGCGCTCTCCATCTCTTGCCCGAATGCGACCCGGCCACCCCTAACGATCTGGTATGCGCCGAACGGGTGAACCCGCACTGCCTTTTCGCGCCCCTCGCGCGCCCCTTGCGCGCCCGCCGCCGGCCCCTCGGCGGCGGGCGCGGCGGCTACTCGGCGACGGGCAGAGCAGCCTCCTGAGCGGCTTCGGGACCTTGTTCGAGCAGGATCCGGAAGCCGGCCTCGTCGAGAACCGGAACCTTCAGCTGCATCGCCTTGTCGTACTTGGAGCCCGGGTTGTCGCCGACGACGACGAACGCGGTCTTCTTCGAAACGGAACCGGCGACCTTGGCTCCCAGGGATTGCAGCGACTCTTTTGCGCCATCCCGGGTGTAGTCCTGCAGGGTGCCGGTGACCACCACGGTCAGTCCCTCCAGCGGACGCGGCCCCTCGTCCTCGCCGGCGCCCTCGTCCTCGAAACTCACCCCGGCCGCGCGCCACTTGCGCACGATCTCCCGGTGCCACTCCTCGGCGAACCACTGCTTCACGGCGGCGGCGATGATCCCGCCGACGCCGTCGACCGCCGCCAGCTCCTCCTCCGTCGCCTGCTCGATGCGCTCCAGGGAGCGGAACTCGCGGGCCAGCGCCTCGGCGGCGACCGGGCCGACGTGACGGATCGACAGGCCGTTGAGGAAGCGGGCCAGCGGGCGGGTCTTCGCCGCCGCGATGTTCTCCAGCATCGCGAGCGCGTTCTTCTTCGGCTCGCCCTTCTGGTTGGCGAAGACCGGGACGATCTTCTCCTCGCCGGTCTTCGGGTCCCGCTTGGGCAGCCCGCTGTCGGGGTCGAGGACGTACGCCCGGACCGGCAGCAGCTGCTCGATCGTGAGGTCGAAGAGGTCGCCCTCGTCGGTCAGCGGCGGCTCGGCCGGCTCCAGGGGGCGGGTCAGCGCCGCCGCCGCGACCATGCCGAAGTTCTCGATGTCCAGGGCGGAGCGCCCGGCCAGGAAGGCCAGCCGCTCGCGCAGCTGGGCCGGACACGTCCGCGCGTTGGGGCAGCGCAGGTCGATGTCGCCTTCCTTCATCGGCTTCAGCGGCGTCCCGCACTCCGGGCACTCGGCCGGCATGACGAACTCGCGCTCGCTGCCGTCCCGGAGGTCCGCGACCGGACCCAGGATCTCCGGGATCACGTCACCGGCCTTGCGCAGCACCACCGTGTCGCCGATGAGCACGCCCTTGGCCTTCACCACGTCCTGGTTGTGCAGGGTGGCGAACTCGACCTCGGAACCGGCCACCGTCACCGGCTCCACCTGCGCGTACGGCGTGACGCGACCGGTCCGTCCGACGCCGACCTTGATGTCGATCAGCTTGGTGTTGACCTCTTCCGGCGCGTACTTCCACGCGATGGCCCAGCGCGGGGCGCGTGCCGTGGAGCCGAGCCGGCCCTGGAGCGCGATCTCGTCGAGCTTGACGACGACGCCGTCGATCTCGTGCTCCACCGAGTGGCGGTTCTCGCCGTAGTACGTGATGAACTCCCGTACGCCGTCGAGGGATTCCACGACCCTGTTGTGCCGGGCGGTGGGCAGGCCCCACTCGTGGAGCAGCTCGTACGCGTCGGAGAGGCGGGTGATGTCGAGGCCGTCGCGGGCGCCGATGCCGTGCACCACCATGTGCAGCGGGCGGGTCGCCGTCACCTTCGGGTCCTTCTGGCGCAGCGAACCGGCCGCCGCGTTCCGCGGGTTGGCGAACGGCTTGTCGCCGGCCTCCACCAGGCGCGCGTTCAGCCCCTCGAAGGCCTCCATCGGGAAGTAGACCTCGCCGCGGATCTCGACCAGTGCCGGGATCCGGTCGCCGCGCAGCCGCTCCGGGATGTCCGCGATGGTCCGCACGTTCGGCGTGATGTCCTCGCCCGTACGGCCGTCGCCGCGGGTCGCCGCCCGGGTCAGCCGGCCGTGCTCGTACGTGAGGTTGACCGCGAGGCCGTCGACCTTCAGCTCGCACAGGAAGTGGTGGTCGGAGGCGCCGACGTCCTTGGCGACCCGCTCGGCCCAGGCCGAGAGCTCCGCGTCGTCGAACGCGTTGTCCAGCGAGAGCATCCGCTCCCGGTGCTCCACGGAGGCGAAGTCCGTCTCGTACGACCCGGCGACCTTCTGGGTCGGCGAATCCGGCGTCCGCAGCTCCGGGTACTGCTCCTCCAGCGCCTCCAGCGACCGCAGGAGCTTGTCGAACTCCGCGTCGCTGACGACCGGCTGGTCCTTCACGTAGTACCGGAAGCGGTGCTCCTCGACCTGCTCCGCCAGCTCGGCGTGCTTCTCCCGCGCCTCGGCGGGGGCCCCCTGTTCGACTGCCACCGTTCCTCGTCCTCCCGTGTGCTGGAACCCGGTCACTCTGGGTTGTCCGCGAGCGATCTCGCCGCCCGGGCGCAGTGCGCGAGCGCCGCGCGGGCGTATGCCGGCGAGGCACCCGCGAGACCACAGGCGGGGGTGACCACCACGGACTCGGCGAGAGTCCCCGGATTCAGCCCCAGCCTGCGCCACAGCGTCCTGACACCCATGACGCTACCGCCCGGGTCTGACAATGCCCCCGAGGCCGGGTCCGTGGACGGCACCACACCGGCGAAGAGCTTCGTCCCGGCCTCCACGGCCTCCCCGATCGGCTCCTCGTCACGCTCGGTGAGCAGGGAGAAGTCGAACGACACGCCCGCGGCGCCGGCCCGCCGCAGCAGCCCGAACGGGACTCCCGGCGCGCACGAGTGCACGACCACGGGCCCGTCGTGGACCGTGATCACGTCGCGCAGGGCGCTCTCCACGACCTGCCGGTCGACGGCCCGGTGGGTGCGGTAGCCACTGGCCGTCCGCACCTGCCCGAGCAGCACCGCGGTCAGCGAGGGCTCGTCCAGCTGGAGCACGATCCGGGCGCCCGGCACCCGCCTGGCGACCTCCGCGAGATGGGCGCGCAGCCCCTCGGCGAGCGAACCGGCCAGGTCACGACAGGCCCCCGGGTCGCTCAGCGCCGCCTCGCCGCCGCGCAGTTCCAGGGCCGCGGCGAGCGTCCACGGCCCCACGGCCTGCACCTTCAGCGCGCCCTCGTAGCCCTGGGTGAACTCCTCCAGGGCGTCCAGGTCCTCGCCGAGCCACGACCGCGCCCGCCGGGTGTCCCGCCCGGGCCGGTCGCTGATCCGCCAGCCGCTCGGCTCCACGTGCGCGTACAGCTCGACGAGCATCCCGGTGGTCCGGCCGATCATGTCCGCGCCGGGCCCGCGGGCGGGCAGCTCCGCGAGGAACGCGAAGTCCTCGAAGGACCCGGTGACGGTCTTGGCTGCCTCCCGGGCGTCGCCGCCGGGCAGGGACCCGACGCCGGTGGCGGGGCCCCAGGGGAATGGGTTCTTCTCGCTGATCTCGCTCACCCGGGAAGCGTACGTGTCCGGGTCAGCCGGAGACGTACGCGCCGGACCCGCCCGGACGGCGGTCCCGCCGGCGCGCCTGCGGGACGCGCGGCGCCGGCCGCTCCGGGAGGGGGCGTGCGCGCCCCGCTCACCGGGCGGTCGTCCGTGCCCGCGTCCTCAGCGTCCCGGCCGGACGGAGAGGTCGTTGACCTCGGCGTCACGCGGCAGGTCGATCGCCATGACGATGGTCGTGGCCACCGACTCGGGGTCGATCCACCGCTCGGGGTCGTACTCCTTGCCCTCCTGCTGGTGCACCTTCGCCTGCATCGGGCTGGCCGTCCGCCCCGGGTACACCGACGTGACCCGCACGCCGTTGCCGTGCTCCTCGTGGCGCAGCGAGTCGGCCAGCGCCTTCAGCCCGTGCTTGGAGGCGGCGTACGCGCTCCACTCGGCGTGCGCGGCGAGCCCGGCGCCCGAGTTGACGAACACCACATGGCCCTTGGAGACGCGCAGTTGGGGCAGGAAGTGCCGGGTCAGCTCGGCGGGGGCGATCAGGTTGACGTTGAGCTGGTGGTGCCAGGTCTTCGGGGTCAGCTCGCCGACCGGGCCGAGGTCGACGACGCCCGCGATGTGCAGCAGCGTGTCGACCCGCTCGGGCAGCGCCTGGTGGGAGAAGGCCCAGGACAGCCGGTCCGGGTCCGCCAGGTCCCCGACGAGCGTCCGGGCGCCCGGAAACTCCGCCGCCAGCTCCTTGGCCCGGCCCGCGTCCCGCGCGTGCAGCACGAGCTCGTCCCCGCGCGCGTGCAGCCGCCGCGCGACGGCCGCGCCGATGCCGGAGCCGGCTCCGGTGATCACATGAGTTGCCATGCGGCCCATGCTCGCATCATCCGCGGGACGCCACGGCCTGCTCCAGGAAGGTCAGCGCCTCGGCGCCGTCGTCCGCGAAGAAGACCAGGTCCGTGAGCGGGAGCGGCAGGAAGCCCTCCTCCTCCATGCGGCGGAACTGGGCCTTCAGGCCGTCGTAGAAGCCGGCCGTGTTGAGGAGGACGACGGGCTTGGTGTGCTTGCCGTGCTTCTTCAGTTCCAGGATCTCGGTGGCCTCGTCGAGGGTGCCGGTGCCGCCGACCATGACCACCACGGCGTCGGACTTGGCCAGGAGCAGGGCCTTGCGCTGGGCGAGGTCCTTGGTGACGACCATCTCGTCGGCGACCGGGCGGGCCTTGGCCGCCAGGAAGTCCACCGAGACGCCGACCAGCCGGCCGCCGGCCTCCTCGACGCCGTCCGCGACGACCTTCATCAGACCGACGTCGGAGCCGCCCCAGACGAGGGTGTGCCCGGCCTTGCCGAGACGGGCGGCGAAGTCGCGGGCGGGCGCGGTGTACCGCTCGTCGAGGTCGGCGGCGGAGAGGAAGACACAGATGTTCATGGGCTTCACGGTAGGCCAGGAGGGGTGCCGCCCACCGGCACCCGGGCCCTTCCGGAAAGTTCCGCCCCGGACCGATGAGTTCTGCGCGCGGCCCCGGTCTGCCCTGCCATGGACGAGGAGCAGCTGATCGAGGAGAAGACGACGGTGTGCGCGGCCCGCGGTCTGGTCAGGTCGCCGGACGGGACGCGGATCGCCTACGAGCGCTATGGGGACGGACCGCCGGTGATCCTGGTGAGCGGGGCCCTGGGCACGGCCGGGAGCGAGCGGCCGCTCGCGGGGCTGCTCGCGCGGCGGTTCTCGGTGGTGGCGTACGACCGGCGGGGGCGCGGCGCGAGCGGGGACGAGGGGCCGTACGCGGTGGAGCGGGAGATCGCCGATCTGGCGGCGCTCGTCGACGCCGTGGGCGGCGCGGCGGGCACGGCCGCCGTGCACGGAACCGCCTGCGGCGGTGCGTTGGCGCTCGCCGCCGCGGCGGCCGGGGTGCCGGTCGGGCCGGTGTCGGTGTACGAGCCGCCGTACGGCTCCGAGGCGGCGGCGCGGCGCGGCCGGGTGCGGGCGCTGCTCGACCGGGGCCGGCGGGGCGAGGCGCTGGATCTCCTGCTCGGCGACGGCGCCGGTCTGCCCGCGCAGCCGCGGCCCGTCCTGGAGGCGCTGACGCACACCCTCGCCTACGACGACGCGGTCGTGGGCGACGGCTCCGTGCCCGCCGCCCGCCTGGGCCGGGTCCACGCGCGCGTGCTGGTGGTCGACGGCGGCGCGAGCCCCTCCTGGACGCGTCGGGTGGCCCGTACGGTCGCGGCGACGGTCCCGCGCGGCCGGCACCGCACGCTGACCGGCCAGACCCACCAGGTGGCGCCGCACGTCCTGGCGCCGGTCATCGAGGAGTTCCTGGAGGACTGTCTGGAGCAGGAGCCGGCGGGCAGGTGAGGGCCCGGCCGTGCTGCCGTCCGATCACCTGACGTGGCCGCGACGCGAGGGCCTGAGGGGACGGGCTCGGGGTTGCGGGGGTTGCGCGGGGTTGCGTGGGGTTGGGCGGGCGGGGGTGCGCGGGCGGGGGTGCGTGGGCGGGGGTGGACGAGGGGCTCTCGACCGAGGGCATCGGCAGACGCCGCCGGACGTCGGCGGTGGGCTACTCAGCTATGAACGAAGGTCCAGACCGCGAGGCCGATCACGGTCAGGAAGGTCGCGAGACCGGTGACCAGCGCCCTGACCGCGATGGTCAGGCGGCGGACGGCGGGCGTGCAGAGCAGGCCGATCGGCACGGCCGCGATGGCGAGGACGATCGGCACCCACCGCAGGGGGATCCCGTCGGTCGGCCCCACATCGGCTTCCGCCCACAGGGTCAGGAACCCCAGACACGCGAGTACCAGCAGGGCCATCGCCCACAGCACGCCCGCCAGCACGCCCGCCACCACGGCGACCTCGGTTCCCCGGCGCCGTGCCGCCGGCCGGCCGGGGCCGTAGAGAGCGGCGTACGTGTCGGGATTCATGGTCGGCTCCTTCGTGTCAGGTGAGCCTCAGCGTCACCCCCGGGCCTCCCGCCCGGCATGAGTACGCGTGCTCATCTCACCGCTCCCGCGTACTCGGCGAGCCGGGCCACGAGCCGGGCCAGGAGAGGCGGCCCCGACGAACCCCCGCGGCCGTGCGCACCGCGTCGGTGCGGGGGCGAGCAGCTCAGGCGGTGGCGGCCGGCGCGGCGCGCCGGGTCGTCGTCGCGATGGTCGCCGAGCCGACCACCCGCGTGCCGTCGTAGAGCACGATCGCCTGGCCCGGGGCCACGCCGCGGACCGGCTCGTCGAAGGTGACGGTCAGCTCGCCGTCCTCCATCGCCGCGCTCACCGGCGTCTCGCCGCCGTGGGCGCGCAGCTGGGCGGTGTAGCGGCCCGGGCCCTCGGGAGCGGCGCCGCACCAGCGGGGCCTGATCGCGGTGAGGGCGGTGACGTCCAGGGCCTCGGCGGGGCCGACGGTGACGGTGTTGTTCACCGGCGAGATGTCGAGCACGTAGCGCGGCTTGCCGTCGGCGGCCGGGTGGCCGATCCGCAGGCCCTTGCGCTGGCCGATGGTGAAGCCGTACGCGCCCTGGTGGGTGCCCACCTTCGTCCCGGCCTCGTCGACGATGTCGCCCTCCGCCGCGCCCAGGCGGGAGGCGAGGAAGCCCTGTGTGTCGCCGTCGGCGATGAAGCAGATGTCGTGGCTGTCGGGCTTCTTGGCGACCGCGAGGCCGCGCCGCTCGGCCTCCGCGCGGATCTCGTCCTTGGTGGTGAGGGTGTCGCCGAGCGGGAACATCGCGTGGGCGAGCTGCCGCTCGTCGAGGACGCCGAGCACGTACGACTGGTCCTTGGCCATGTCGGACGCGCGGTGCAGCTCGCGGCTGCCGTCCTCGTTGAGGACGACGGTCGCGTAGTGGCCGGTGCAGACCGCGTCGAAGCCGAGGGCGAGCGCCTTGTCGAGCAGCGCGGCGAACTTGATCTTCTCGTTGCAGCGCAGGCAGGGGTTGGGCGTGCGGCCCGCCTCGTACTCGGCGACGAAGTCGTCCACGACGTCCTCGCGGAAGCGCTCGGCGAGGTCCCACACGTAGAACGGGATGCCGATGACGTCGGCGGCCCGCCGGGCGTCACGCGAGTCCTCGATGGTGCAACAGCCCCGCGCGCCGGTGCGGAAGGACTGCGGGTTCGCGGAGAGCGCCAGGTGCACACCGGTGACGTCGTGGCCCGCTTCGACGGCGCGGGCGGCGGCGACGGCCGAGTCCACTCCGCCGGACATGGCGGCGAGGACCCGGAGCGGGCGGGCGGAGGTGCTCTGCGGCGGAGTCTGCGGCGGGGTCTGAGTCATAGCCCTACCAGGGTACGGGGCCGGGGAACCGTGGTCGCCCGGGTAAGCGTTCTCGGTCATGTGGGGAACAAGGGGAGCGGGGGAGAGCGGGCCGTGAAACAGGGCACGGGAGGGAATCGCGCCGGAGGGAAGGGCGCGGGAGGGAATCGCGCCGGTGGGAAGGGTGCCGGGGGCAAGGGTGCCGGGGGCCAGGGGAAGGGTGCCGGCCGGAAGGGCGGGCCTTCCCGGCGCGCGGTCCTGCTCGGCGGCACGGTCGCCGTCGCCGGCGCGGCCGTCTTCGCGCGCGACGAGCTGGGGCGCCTGTACTGGCGGCTGCCCGGCATGGAGAAGAAGCGGGTCGAGGGCGAGCTCGACCACAAGGGCGCGGAGTGGACCGCCGCCTCCGGCTACAACTGGCGGCGCGCCGACCGCCCCGACGACTACGTGATCGACCGCGTGGTGATCCATGTCGTCCAGGGCAGCTACCGGTCCGCGCTGAGGGTCTTCAAGAACCCCGCCCACGGGGCCGCCGCGCACTACGTGGTGCGCAAGGACGGGCACGTGGCCCAGATGATCCGCGAGCTCGACGTGGCCTTCCACGCCGGGAACAGGGACATGAACGAGCGCAGCGTCGGCATCGAGCACGAGGGCTTCGTCGACCGCCCGCAGGACTTCACGCCGGCGATGTACGAGGCCTCCGCCCGGCTCACGGCCGGCATCTGCGCCCGGTACGGGATACCCGTGGACCGGGAGCACATCATCGGGCACGTGGAGGTGCCGGGCACGGACCACACCGATCCGGGCCCGCACTGGGACTGGAAGCGCTACCTCACGCTGGTGCGGCAGGCCCGCGAGAAGATCCCGGCGGCGGGCTGAGGCCGGTCACCGGGCGTGCCCGGCCGCGCCGGGAGGCCTGGCGCGGCGGGAGGCCTGGCTCGCCGGAGGCCTGGCGCGCCGGGAGGCCTGGCGCGCCGGCCTCCGTCAGCTGAGGCCCGCGCTGCGGGCGCGTTCCACCGCCGGGCCGATGGCCTCGGCGACCGCCGCGACGTCCTCCTTCGTGGAGGTGTGGCCGAGGCTGAAGCGGAGGGTGCCGCGGGCCAGGTCCGGGTCGGCGCCGGTGGCGAGCAGGACGTGGCTGGGCTGGGCGATGCCGGCGGTGCAGGCCGAGCCGGTGGAGCACTCGATGCCCGCGGCGTCCAGGAGCAGCAACAGGGAGTCGCCCTCGCAGCCGGGGAAGGTGAAGTGGGCGTTGGCGGGCAGCCGGTCGACCGGGTCGCCGCCGAGGATCACGTCGGGGACGGCGGCGCGGACGGCGGCGACGAGCTCGTCGCGCAGGGCGCCGACGCCGGCCGCGAACTCCTCGCGGCCCTCGGCGGCGAGCCGCCCGGCCACGGCGAACGCGGCCACGGCGGGCACGTCGAGCGTGCCGGAGCGGACGTGCCGCTCCTGGCCGCCGCCGTGCAGGACGGGGACGGGGGTGTGCTCGCGGCCGAGGAGCAGGGCGCCGATGCCGTACGGGCCGCCGATCTTGTGGCCGGAGACGGTCATGGCGGCCAGCCCCGAGGCGGCGAAGTCGACCGGAACCTGACCGAAGGCCTGCACCGCGTCGGCGTGCAGGGGCACGTCGAACTCGGCGGCGACGTCCGCGAGTTCGCGGACCGGCATGATCGTGCCGATCTCGTTGTTGGCCCACATGACGGTGGCCAGGGCGACGGAACCCGGGTCGCGGGCGATGGCCTCGCGCAGGGCTTCGGGGTGGACCCTGCCGTACGGGTCGACCGGCAGGTATTCGACGGTGGCGCCCTCGTGCGTGGCGAGCCAGTCGACGGCGTCGAGGACCGCGTGGTGCTCGACGGGGCTGGCGAGGACCCGGGTGCGGCGCGGGTCGGCGGCGAGCCGGGACCAGTACAGGCCCTTCACGGCGAGGTTGTCGGCCTCCGTGCCGCCGGAGGTGAGGACCACCTCGCTGGGCCGGGCGCCGAGGGCGCCGGCGAGGGTCTCGCGGGCCTCCTCGACGGTCCGCCGGGCGCGGCGGCCGGCCGCGTGCAGCGAGGAGGCGTTGCCCGTGACGGCGAGCTGGGCGGTCATCGCCTCGATCGCCTCGGGAAGCATGGGCGTGGTCGCGGCGTGGTCGAGGTAAGCCATGGTGGGCACGATTCTACGAGGCGGCCGACGGACCGGCCCCGGCCGGTCGCGCGGGCGGCCGGTTCACGCCGCCGTCCCCGTACAGCGCCACGGTCTCGGCGGCCACCTCGGCGAGGTACGCCCGGGCGGCGGGCGGGTCGAGTACCTCCAGGCTCGCACCCATGGTGAGCAGTGGACGCAGTTCACCGAGCTCGGCGAAGGCGAGCTCGACGGTGGTCCACTCGGACGGGGCGCCGGGAGCGGGCGCGGAAGCGGGGACGGCACCGGGAGCAGGCGCCGGAACGGGATGGGACGCGGGGGCGCCCTCGGGTTCCGCGACGGCGTCACCCGCGGCGGCTCCGGCATCGGCGTTCGCGGCGCCCTGGGCCCTGGCTCGGGCGTCCGCTCCCCCGGACCGGCGGGGCGGTGGTGGCGCGGTGAGCCGGTCGCCGTGGAGGCGCAGGAAGCGGTCGTAGCGGTCGCGGTGGACCCGGGCGGTGACGACGAGGTCCGCCGGGCGGCGCTCGACGCGGGCGCGCAGCACCGCCCACACCTCGGCCAGTTCGACGCCGGTGCGGCGGCGGACCGGGGCGTCGAGGACTTCGGCGCCGTGCACGCGGTCGGCGCGGAAGAGGCGGGGCTCGCCGTCGTGGTCGGCGACGAGGTACCAGACGCCGGCCTTCACGACGAGGCCGTACGGGTCGACGGTGTAGGCCTTCGGGGCGGGCGCCCCGCTGCCGCGGTAGCGCAGGGACAGACGGCGGTCGGCGAACACGGCCCGGTGGAGGACGTCGAGGTCCACGTCCGCGCGCGGCCCGCTCATCCAGCGGTCCGGGTCGACCAGGATGCGACGGCTCGTCAGCTCGGCGGCCGGCCGGTGCGGGGCGGGCAGCGCGGCCATCACCTTGCGCAGGGCGGACCCGAGCGCCCGGTCGAGGCCGAGCGCGGCGTGCGCACCCTGGGCGGCGAGCACGAAGAGGGCGCGGGACTCGTCGGCGGTGAGGCCGGTGACGTCGGTGCGGTAGCCGGGGAGCAGGGCGATCCCACCGTGCCGGCCGCGCTCGGCGTACACGGGAACGCCGGCCGCCGAGAGCGCCTCGACGTCCCGGTAGACGGTCCGCACCGACACGTCGAGCTTCTCGGCGAGTTCGCTCGCCGGGACGAGGCTCCGGGTCTGGAGCAGCAGGAGCAGGGACAGCAGCCGGTCGGACTTCACCCACCGGACCCTCTCACGCTGTGCGCGGCCGCTCGCCCTCGACCGGTCCCCCGGTCCCGCTGCCGGGGCGGACTGCCGCCCGCCCCGTTCGTTCAGTCGCGCGGGGCGCGGGCCAGCTGGCGGGACTGGGCCACCAGGCGGTCGGCGCTGTCCCAGACCTCGGCGTCCTCCTCCAGGAAGCCGCCCGCGAGGTTGCGGGTGGTGATGGAGACGCGCAGCGGGCCGGGGGCCGGGCGGCGGCGGACGTGGGTGGTGAGCTCGACGGTGGGCGTCCAGCCCTTGAGGCCCAGCTCGAAGGAGGTCGGCGGCAGGGCGTCGACGGCGAGGAGCAGGGAGAGCGGGTCGTGCGCGCGGCCGTCGGCGAGGTCGAACCAGGCCCGCATCTCGCCCTTGCCGGAGGGCGCGCCGACGGCCCAGCCGACGCAGGCCGGGTCGAGGCGGAGGTCGAGCCGGTCGACGATGGCGGAGGAGCCGGGGATCCGCGGGTCCGGGTTGTCGGCGGCGCTGAAGCACTGCCCGGCCGGCGGGATCGCGGGCGGGGTCGCGGTGGTGCGGACGTCGTCCGTGAGGGTGTCGAGGTCGCCGTACGAGGCGAGGACGCGGATCCGCTCGACCTCGGTGCCGTCCTCGGCGTACTGGAAGAGGGACGCCGTGCCGGTGGAGAGCGTACGGCCGGTGCGCACGGTCTCGGTGCGGATCACCGCCGGGCCCGGCACGGACGGCGTGAGGTAGTGCGCCGAGATCGTGAACGGGTCCGGGTGCGGCAGGTGGTCGCCGAGCGCGCGGCCGAGGAGAGCGAGGAGGTAGCCGCCGTTGACGGCGGCGATGATGGTCCAGCCGGCGGAGAGTTCGGCGTCGTACACGCCGGGCTCGCGGAGGGTGACGGCGGTGTCGCGGTCGAACTCGCTCGTGGCGACGGCGCTCGGCGACTCGATGCTGCTCGTGCTCATATCGGCGACGGTACAGGATTCAGCTACTGAGCGGTAGCTTTTTCGGGTTCCTCGCGGGCGGACGAGCGCCGGTTCCAGGCGCGCGGGGCGCGCCAGTGGAAGCGCATCGCGAGCAGCCGCAGCAGGAAGGCTGCGAGGACCGCCAGCGAGCTGGTGTACGCGTTGAGCACGTCGAAGCGGATGAAGAGCACGACCATCGTCGCGCCCACGATCGCGGGCACGGCGTACAGGTCCCGGTCCCAGCGCAGCAGCGACGGGACCTCGTTGGCCAGGACGTCACGGAGGACACCGCCGCCGACCGCCGTGGCGAGGCCGAGCGCCGCCGAGGAGGTGAGGCCGAGGCCGTAGTCGTACGCCTTGGTCGTGCCGGTCACGCAGAACAGCCCGAGGCCGGCGGCGTCGAAGACGTTGACGGCGGTCTGGGTGCGCTCCACCTCCGGATGGAGGAAGAAGACCAGGACGGTCGCGACCAGCGGCATGAGGAAGTAGCCGAGGTCCGTGAAGGCGGCCGGGGGCACGGCGCCGATGATCAGGTCGCGGAGCAGTCCGCCGCCGAGGGCCGTGACCTCGGCGAGGACAGCCATGCCGAAGACGTCGAAGTTCTTGCGTACGGCGAGCAGCGCGCCGGAGATGGCGAAGACGAAGATGCCGACCAGGTCCAGGGAGTGCTGGACGGACGGGTTGAACAGGTCATGGAGCACCGAACCATTGTCCCGGTTCGGAACCACCGCTTCCGAACCATTCGGTCCGCGCCATCGGCCCGAGCCATGGGTCCGGGCCACCGGCCCGAGCCATGGGTCCGGGCCACCGGCCCGAGCCATGGGTCCGGGCCACCGGCCCGCGCCACCGGTCCCGGCGACCGGTCCGCGCCGCCCCTCCCCGGTCATCACGTGCGCGCCACCGTTCCGGGCGACCGTCCTGGCCACCGGCCCCGCACCGCTTCCGTGGGCCATCGGCCTTCGCCCCCGATCGCGCCGCGCCGCGCCGGTGCGTGTGAGGCCCCGCTGCCGGCCGGCAGCGGGGCCTCACACACGCGTCACGCCTTGGGCGCGTCGTCCGCCTTGACGACGTCCGCCTCGGCGCTGTCCGCCTCGGCGACGGCGGGCGCGGTGTCGGCGGGCGCGGCGTCCTCCGCCTCGTCTGCCTCCGCCCCGTCCGACTCCGCCCCGTCCGCCTTCGCCTCGGGCGCCTCCGCCCCGTCCGCCTTCGCTTCCGCGGGCGCGGCGTCCTCGGCCCGGTCCGTCTCCGCGCGCTCTCCCGTCGCCTGCGCCGGGATCTCCGCCGGCGCGTCCGCCGCGGTGTCGGCGGGCGCGGTGTCGGCGGGCGCGGCGGAGGCCGCCGGCTCGTCGCCCGCGCGGACGATCGTGCCGTCCGCGATCTCGCGCGCGAAGTGGCACGCCACCTTGTGTCCGCCGCCGAGGTCCGTCAGCTGCGGCCGCTCCGTCGCGCAGCGCGTGGCCTGGGCCCACGGGCAGCGGGTGTGGAAGCGGCAGCCGGCCGGCGGGTTGGCCGGGGACGGCAGGTCGCCGTGGAGCAGGATGCGCTCGCGGCGTTCCTCGACCTCCGGGTCCGGGACCGGCACCGCGGACATCAGCGCCTTGGTGTACGGGTGCATGGGCTCCGCGTACAAGGCGTCGCTCGGCGCCTCCTCGACCAGCGAGCCGAGGTACATCACGCCGATGACGTCCGAGATGTGCCGCACCACGGCCAGGTCGTGGGCGATGACCAGGTAGGTCAGGCCCATCGACTCCTGGAGCTCCTCCAGGAGGTTGATGACCTGGGCCTGGATGGAGACGTCCAGCGCCGACACCGGCTCGTCGCAGATGATGACGTCCGGTTCGAGGACCAGGGCCCGCGCGATGCCGATGCGCTGGCGCTGGCCGCCGGAGAACTCGTGCGGGTAGCGGGAGAGGGCGTTGGTGGGCAGACCCACCTTGGCCAGGATCTCCTTGATCTTCTCCCGGCGCTCCTCCTGGTTCGCGCCGATCCCGTGCGCGGCCATGCCCTCGCTCAGGATCGACTCGATGTTCTGCCGCGGGTTGAGGCTGCCCAGCGGGTCCTGGAAGACCATCTGGAGGCGGCGGCGGAAGGAGCGCAGCTCCTTCTCGGAGAGCTTGGCCACGTCGGTGCCGTCGAGCACCACCGAGCCGTCGGTGACGTCGACCAGGCGCAGCACCGCGCGCCCGAGGGTCGTCTTGCCGCAGCCCGACTCGCCGACCAGGCCGTAGGTCTGGCCCGCCTCGACCGACAGCGAGATGCCGTCGACGGCGTAGACGTGACCCACCGTCCGGTCGAAGAGGACGCCCTTCCTGACGGGGAAGTGGACCTTCACTCCGTCGAGTTCCAGCAGGCTCATGCCGGTACCTCCGTGGTGGCCAGGACCGGGTTGACGCAGCGGGCCTGGTGTCCGGCCGCACGCGGTTCGGTCAGTGCGGGCGTGCCGGTGAGGCAGTCCATCTCGTACCGGTCGCAGCGCGGCGCGAAGGCGCAGCCGTCCGCCCAGGCGATCTGGTCGTTGATGGACCCGCGGATGGGGTGCAGCGGCTCGCCGCGCGGCGCGTCGAGCCGGGGGATGGAGCCGAGCAGCCCGTGGGTGTACGGGTGTGTCGGGTGCGCGAACAGCTCCCGGCGGGCGGCGGACTCGACGACCTTGCCCGCGTAGAGCACGTTCACCTGGTCGCACAGGCCGGCGACGACACCCAGGTCGTGGGTGATCATCAGCAGGGCGGTGCCCTCCTGGTCGACCAGTTCCTTGAGGAGTTCGAGGATCTGGGCCTGGATGGTGACGTCGAGCGCGGTGGTCGGCTCGTCGGCGATGAGCAGGCGCGGGGCGCAGGCCACCGCCATGGCGATGAGCGCGCGCTGCCGCATGCCGCCGGACAGCTGGTGCGGGAACTCCTTGAGCCGCCGGTTCGGGTCGGGGATGCCGACCCGGTCGAGCAGGTGGGCGGCCTCCTTGCGGGCGGCCTCGCCCTTCAGGCCGCGGTGGCGCTGGAGGATCTCGGTGACCTGGACGCCGACGGGGACGACCGGGTTCAGCGAGGACAGCGGGTCCTGGAAGATCATCGCCAGGTCGCGGCCGCGCATGTCGCGCATCCTGCGGGGGCTGAGCGTGAGCAGGTCCGTGCCGTCGAAGTCGGCGCGCCCGCCGAGCGTGACGCCCTTGGCCGGCAGGAGCCCCATGAGGGCGAGCGAGGTCACGGACTTGCCGCAGCCCGACTCGCCGACGAGGCCGACGACCTGGCCCTGGTCGACGGTGAAGGAGACGCCGTTGACCGCCCGGACGTCCTTGCGGCCGCGGCCGCCGAAGGTGACGGTGAGTTCGTCCACGGTGAGCAGTGGCATGACTAACCTCGCAGCTTCGGGTCGAGCGCTTCGCGCATGGCCTCGCCGAGCAGGGTGAAACCGAGGGCGGTGATGATGATGCCGACCGCCGGATACACGGACATCATCGGCGCGTTGTCGAAGAACCGCTGCGCCGAGGAGAGCATGACGCCCCACTCCGGGACGGCGGGGTCGGGGTTGCCGAGGCCGAGGTAGGACAGCGCGGCCGCCTCGATGATGGCGGTGGCGAGGCTGAGCGTGGCCTGGACGATCACCGGGCTCAGCGAGTTCGGCATGATCTGGGTGAGCACGATGCGCCGCTTGCGGATGCCCAGGGAACGGGCGGCGAGGACGTAGTCGCTGCGGCCCTGGGCGAGCATCGATCCGCGCAGCAGGCGGGCGAAGATCGGCACCTGCACCACGCCGACGGCGATCATCACCGTGGTGAGGGACTGGCCCATCACGGCGGCGATGGACACGGCGAGGAGCAGCGAGGGCAGCGCCAGCATGATGTCGGTGACGCGCATGACGAAGGAGTCGACGCGCTGGCCGGAGCGTCCGCCGAGGGTGGCGGCCGCGCCGGAGACCGCCCCGATGACCGCGCCCACGACCAGGCCGATGAGCATGGAGACGACGCCGACGAGCAGTGTCTGCCGGGCGCCCACGAGGAAGCGGGAGAAGAGGTCGCGGCCCAGCTGGTCGAGGCCGAACCAGTTCTCGGCGCGCGCACCGACGAACTTGCCCTGGTTGGGGAAGACCTCGCCGCGCCAGGTCTGCTCGATCGGCCCGTACGGGGCGACCCAGGGGCCGATGATCGCGACGATCACGAAGAGGCCGATGATCACGGCGCCGATGACGGCCATCTTGCTGGCGCGCAGCCGGCGCAGTGCCTCGCGCCAGAGGCTGGCTCCGGTCGAGTGCTCGGTGGCCGCGGTGAGTTCGGCGAGCCGGTCGATCTTCGACGTGTTGGTGGATATCAGGCCCATCAGTGCACCCGCACCCTCGGATCGATGACGCTGTACAGGAGATCGACCAGCAGGTTGATCAGCACGTACACCATCGCGATGAACAAGATGAAGCCGACGAGCACCGGGTAGTCACGGGCCTCGATGGCGGTACGGATGAAGGAGCCGATGCCGCCGAAGGAGAAGACGGACTCGGTGAGGACGGCGCCGGAGAGCAGGCTGCCGGTGAGCAGGCCGACGGCGGTGACGACGGGCAGCATCGCGTTGCGCAGGATGTGCCGGCCGCGCACGACGCGGCGCTCCAGGCCCTTGGACTCGGCGGTGCGGACGTAGTCCTCGCCGAGGACCTCCAGGACGCTGGCGCGGGTCATGCGGACGATGACCGCGAGCGGGATGGAGGCGAGGGCGACGGCCGGCAGCACCAGGTGCATGATCGCGTCCCAGCTGGCGTCGAACTCGCCGGTGAGCAGGCCGTCGAGGACGGCGAAGCCGGTGACGTCGGTGGCGTCCAGGCCGGTGGACTGGCGGCCGAAGCTGGGGAAGATGCCGAGTTCGACGGCGAAGACGCCCTTGAGGAGCAGGGCGAGGAAGAAGACCGGGATGCAGATGCCGACGAGCGAGCCGGAGACGGAGGCCACGTCGATCCAGCCGCCGCGCTTGCGGGCCGCCAGGTAGCCGAGCGGGATACCGACGACGGTGGCGATGATCATGGCGGCGATGCTGAGTTCCACCGTGGCGGGGAAGCGCAGCACGAATTCGTCCCAGACCGGCTGTCCGGTCTGCACCGAGGTGCCGAGGTCGAGGTTGAACAGGCGCTTCAGGAAGCGTCCGTACTGGACGTAGACCGGCTGGTCGAGTCCCAGCGTGCGGTTGATACGTGCCACGTCGGCTTCGGTCGCCCGCTCGCCCAGGATCGCTGAGGCGGGTCCGCCGGGCAGTCGGTTCAGCCAGAGGAACAGCAGGACCGACAGGCCGAGCAGGGTGGGTATGAGCTGGAGAAGTCGTCGTACGACGAGTCGCAACACCCCGCGTGCCCCTTTCTTGCGTGGTTCGGGAGTCGGATGCGCGGACGCCCGGTCACGGAGTAACGCGTGACCGGGCGGACCGCTTGGCGAGGTGTTACTTGAAGGAGACCTCGGCGAAGTTCTCCTGCGTGAGCGGGGAGACCTTCGGCGGGACGACGTTCTTGCCGAACGCGATGGCCGGCGGCGAGGAGGTCAGCGGGAGACCCGGCAGGTACTCCATGATCGCCTCGTTGGCGGCCTTGTACAGGTCGGTCCGCTTGGTCGGGTCGCCCTGGAGGGAGCCCGCCTTCACCGCGGTGAAGACCTTGTCGTCCTTGAAGCCCCACTGCTTGTCGGGCTCGGCGAACCAGGTGCCGATGAAGTTGTAGCCGTCGTTGAAGTCACCGGTCCAGCCCAGCATGTGCAGGGCGCAGGAGCCGGACTCGACCGCGTCCAGGTAGTCCGGGTTCCACTTCAGCGGCTTCGGGGTGACCTTGATGCCGGCCTTCTCCAGGTCGGCCTTGATCAGCTCGAAGATGTCCTGCGGGGCAGGCATGTACGGGCGGGTGACCTCGGTCGGGTAGCACATCTCGACCGAGAGGTTGCTCGCACCGGCGGAGGCGAGGAGCTGCTTGGCCTTGGCCGTGTCGAAGGGGTACTTCTTCACGTTCTCGGACCAGCCGGCGACCGTGTCGGGCATGAACTGGGTCGCGACCTTGCCGCCCGCGGGCAGCTGGGTCTTGACGATGTTCTCGCGGTCCACGGCGTGCGCGATGGCCTGGCGGACCTCGGGCTTCTGCAGCGCCGGGTTCTTGGTCTGCGTCATGCCGAGGTAGAGCAGGTTGAAGACGTCACGGGTCGGCACCTTGAAGCCGGCGCTCTCGAGCGTCTTGATGTCGGCGGGCGCGACCAGGTCGTAGCCGTCGATGTCACCGGCCTGGAGCGCCTGGCGGCGGCCCTCCTCGGTGTCGATGGTGCGGATGACCAGGTTCTTCACCTTGGCCTTGTCGCCCCAGTAGTCGTCGAAGCGGGTGAGGCTGACTTCCTTGTTGCCCTTGTTCCACTTCGCGATCTTGTACGGGCCGGTGCCGGCGACCGTGCCGGCCTCCTGGCTGTACTTGGGGTACGTGATGGCGTCGCCCTTGGCGCTCGCCTCCTGCTTCTCGTACTCCTTGATCGCCTTCGGCGAGTGGATCGCGAGCGCCTGGAGCGAGAAGCCGCCGGGCAGGTTGGCGGAGGGTTTGAGGACCTCGATGACCGCCGTGTTCTCGTCCTTCGCGGTGCAGGACTTGTAGTTCGGCGCGGGGGCTTCCTTGTCCTCGTTCTTCGCGAAGCCACCCATGATGTCCTGCCAGTAGGTGGAGATCGCGGAGGACTGGTAGGTGCCCTTCCAGTTGAACCAGTGGTCGTAGTTCGCGCAGACCGCGGCGGCGTTGAACGCCTCGCCGTCGTGGAACTTCACGCCCTTGCGCAGGTTGAACGTCCAGACCGTGCCCTCAGGGTTGCTGGACCACTTCTCGGCGAGACCGCCGACCAGCTTGCTGCCGCCGGACTCGTGCTCGAGCAGCGCCTCGAAGGCCTGCCGGGTGACGCGGAAGGTCTCGCCGTCTGCGGCGAGGGACGGGTCGAGGGAGGCCGGGTCACCGGGGGCGCCGAAGACGAAGGTGTCCTTCGCGCCGTCCTTGTCCCCGTCCTTGCCCCGCTCGCTCGCGCAGCCGGTGGCGATGAGGCCGACCGCGAGGGCCGCCGTCAAAGCCCGGGCTGACCGGGACGTGAGTATTCGCATGGGTCCACCCCTGGGTCGCCATGTGTGGTCGGTCTGACCGGCCGAACGCTACTGGCGCGTGACGCGGCAGAGAACAGTCCGCATAGCGGTGATATCAAGCTGAGACCCGGACAGTTGGCAAATCGGGCGGATGCGGGACATCGCAGCGTCGCCACCCGAAAGCGGAGTCAAAACCTCAGCTCGGCAAGGGATTTCGGCGGGGTTTCCGCGGGAGGTCCGCGGCGGCTCAGCCGCGGTGCGCGGGCGGGTAGCCGTATCCCGGCTGGTGAGACGCGGCGCCCGGTCCCGCGGCGTGCGCGTCGCGGTCGTAGAAGGGACGGGCGTGGGCGTACAGCCACATCGCGACCGGGTCGTACGTGTCGGACATGGCCACCGTGGAGACGGGCAGGCCCTCGGGGACGGCGGAGACGGTCTGGCGCATCATCGCCCGGACCGCCTCGACGGAGGCCGGCGAGGAGTCGTACAGGTCGAGGCCGATGGCGAGGTACGGGGAGCCGATCGCCGGCTGCACCCAGGCGCGGCGCAGCGAGCGGATGGCCGGGGTGCGGTGGGCGTTCTGCGTGAGCAGCGCGTAGAACTGGGGGATCTCGACGGCGGGCTCGGACAGCCGCAGCGGTCCTGCGGGCATCCGGTCGAGGCCGGTGGCGATCCGGCGCAGGTCGGCCCACGGGATGCCGACGCCGCCGCCGGGCGCGTGCGGGTTGAGCCAGATGCCCCAGCGGTCGGGGTAGAGGGCGCGGGCGATCTCGATGCCGGTGACGAGCTCGTGGGCGCGGTTCCAGCCGGAGGCGGCGAGCTCCTGGGCGGAGGTGACGCACGGCGCGTAGCCGTGGCCGTCGATCTCCATGTTGCCGTACTGGGCGTCCGGCGAGCCCGGGGTGCCCTGCCAGAGCAGCATCCACACCTCGGAGCCGGCGAGGGCGTGCAGCAGCTGCTCGTAGGCGTCGTGACGCCCGGGTGTCACCTGGCGCAGCATGTGCTCGACCTGTCCGGTCGCGCCGGTCGCGGCGGTGCCTGACGCGCTCACCGTGGGTCCCGCCCCTCTTTCGTGTCTTGCGTACGGCTCGGCTCGTGGATCGGCCCGGCCGGGATCCTGCTGGGGTCCGGCGTGGGGTGCAGCTTGGGTTTCGACTGGCAGTTCAGCTTAGACGGGGGGTCCGTCACACGGCGGCGCGCTGGAAGAAGGGCCGCACCTTGTCCAGCATCCAGTCGCCGACCGGGTCCTGGGCCACGTCGAGCAGGATCAGGTTGACCGGCCAGGCGACCTCGACGCGGCCGAGGGCCCGGCCGAGGGCGTCGAGCGGCGCGTTGCGGTCGACCTCGGGGCCGGTGAGCCGGACGCCGACGAAGAGGGCGGGTTCGGTGCCCTCGACGCTGGCGAGGGCACGCCGGGCGGAGTGGACGACGCCGGTGGCCTCGAACTCGGCGGAGGCGGCGGCGAGGAAGTCGACCGGGTCGTCCTGCCAGTCGGGCTCGAAGAGGCGGACCCGGCCGCCGGTGGCCGGCCCGTCGAGGGCGGTGCGGCCGGTCCGGCAGAGCTCGGCGACGGCGGGCGGGGGCAGCGGGACGCCGACGGTGCCGCCGGGGTTCACGGCGATGCCGAGCTGCGGCGGCAGACCGCGGGCGAAGTCGCGGGCCGGGGCGACGGTGTACGACATGTGGCTGCCGACGCAGGCGAGGAACTGCTGCTCGGAGCTGAAGACGGGCACGTAGGCGCCGCCCTCGATCTCCATGGTGGGCAGGTCGAGGTCGGTGCTGTCGGGTCCGCCGCCGTTGGGCAGCGGCACCCAGACGGGGCTGCGGCCGAGGACCTCGACGAGGCGGCCTCCGGCGGAGGGGTTGCCGAGGGAGGCGGCCAGTACTTCCTCGAGCTCATTGCCCGGCCACGTCACGTCCACGGTCCTCGTCGTCCCCTTCCCGGCGCTTTCCCGACTCCCGGCGCGGATCCGCCGGACAGGCCGTATGCACCTTAATGGCGGTCCGGCGCCCCTGTGACCGGAAAGGACGCCCGAAAGGGCCGTGTGGTTCACGCCACGTCCCGGAAATCCGGTCACCGGCGGTTCACCCGATGTCGCCGGACCCGGTCCCCGGCGGCTCGGCCACGTCCCGGAATCCGATCTTCCGCAGGGCGTCGGCGGCGGCGCGGTCGAGCAGGGTGACGGAGGCGCAGCCCGGCGGCAGCGCGCCCGCCTCGGCGGTGCGGACCAGGCGGCCGACGGCGCGGCGGTGCCGGGCGAAGGCGTACGAGGAGACGCCGCGGCCGCGCTCCCGCTGGCCGGCGCGGGCGGTGCCGGGGTCGACGTCGAGCAGGATCAGGTGCAGGGCGGCACCGCGTCTGCGGGCCTCGCGGGCGAGCCAGCCGCGCACCCAGGACTGGGTGCCGCAGTCGTGGACGATCACCCCGGCGCCGGCGCGCAGGGCGCGGCGCAGGCCCGCGTAGTGCGCGATCCGGGCGAACGGGCGGTAGACGGCGTACGGCAGGAAGCGGGGCAGCCGGCCCTCCCAGCGCTCCCGGGTGTGCTGGGAGTCGACGGCGCGGCCCTCGGCGGCCCGGCTCATCAGCGTGGACTTCCCGGCGCCGGGCAGCCCGGAGACCACCACGACGTCGCCGGGCGCGTAGGTGAGCACGCGGGGGCTGCGGCCCTCGCGCTCGCGCAGGTCGCGCAGCAGCCGCGCGCGGCGCCGGGTGCGGGCGCGTTCACGCGTGCGCGCCAGGGCGACGGCGCGCTGGGGCGGTATCCCGGTGCTCGCCGCCGCGGCCGCGACTCCGGTGCGCTGGATCGTCATCGGCTCTCCCCCTGTCGGGTCTGCGAAGACCCTTGCCCACGAAGTGTAAAGAAGGGGTAATGCGGCACAAGCGATTTGCGGCACGGATCGGCCGTGCAATGATGAGCGCGCCACGCGCTCGCCCGAGCGCACACAACCGCATACCGGCCGCTCGAATCCGCGCGGGAGAGTTCCGGTCGCCGGCGCCGTCGCGCCGCGTCGCCCGGGCGCCGAAGGAGCAAGTACCTCCCTTGAATCTCTCAGGCCCCGTACCGCGTGGATGAGGCAGATCTGAAAAGCGGGTCGCCCTGGCGTCCCCACCCAAGGTGCAAGCCGACCTCTCGGTGACGAGATGCTCTCGGTGAACCTCTCAGGTTCCATGACAGATGGGGAGGATCGTCCTCACCGTCTTGTCATGTCGTGCCCTGCACGCCCTGGGACCCGGGAGCCACCCGATGAGCACTGCCCCCCGTCTGACCGCCCTCGACGCGCTGCACCGTTCGCTGGGCGCGACCATGACCGACTTCGCGGGCTGGGACATGCCGCTGCGGTACGGCAGCGAGCGCGACGAGCACAACGCCGTCCGCACCAAGGCCGGCCTCTTCGACCTCTCCCACATGGGCGAGATCACCGTCACCGGCCCGCAGGCCGTGGAGCTCCTCGACTACGCCCTGGTCGGCAACATCTCCACCGTGGGCAACGGCCGCGCCCGCTACACGATGATCTGCCAGGAGGACGGCGGCATCCTCGACGACCTGATCGTCTACCGCCTCGGCGAGACGGAGTACATGGTCGTCGCCAACGCCTCCAACGCCCAGGTCGTGCTCGACGCGCTGACCGAGCGCGCGGCCGGCTTCGACGCCGAGGTCCGCGACGACCGCGACGCCTACGCGCTGATCGCCGTCCAGGGCCCGGAGTCCCCCGGCATCCTGAAGCAGCTCACCGACGCCGACCTGGACGGCCTGAAGTACTACGCGGGCCTCCCGGGCACCGTCGCCGGCGTCCCGGCGCTGATCGCCCGCACCGGCTACACGGGTGAGGACGGCTTCGAGCTGTTCCTGAAGCCGGAGCACGCCGAGGGCGTCTGGAAGGCCCTGACCGAGGCCGGCGCGCCGGTCGGCCTGATCCCCTGCGGCCTGTCCTGCCGCGACACGCTGCGCCTGGAGGCGGGCATGCCGCTGTACGGGCACGAGCTGACCACCGCGCTCACCCCGTTCGACGCGGGCCTCGGCCGGGTCGTGAAGTTCGAGAAGACCACGAACGGGGGCCGTTTCGTCGGCCGCGAGGCCCTGGAGAAGGCCGCCGAGCGCGCCGAGACCGCTCCGCCGCGCAGGCTGGTCGGCCTGGTCGCCGAGGGCCGCCGGGTGCCCCGCGCCGGCATGTCCGTGGTCGCGAACGGCGAGGTCGTCGGCGAGATCACCTCCGGCGCCCCGTCCCCGACCCTCGGCAAGCCGATCGCCATGGCGTACGTGGACGCGGCCGTCGCCGAGCCCGGCACCGAGGGCGTCGGCGTCGACGTCCGTGGCACGCACGAGCCGTACACGGTCGTGGCGCTGCCGTTCTACAAGCGCCGGAAGTGACCATGGGGGCCGAGGCCCCCTCGGCCCCGGACGCGGCCGGACCGACACGACCGCACGCGGCACACCGGGCGCGACACGCCCGGACGTGACGCATCCGTCTCGTTCCGCGTCTCACCCCGTAAGACCCACGTTCATCAGCACTCCCCCGATCCAGGAGAATCAGGTCATGAGCAACCCCCAGCAGCTGCGCTACAGCAAGGAGCACGAGTGGCTGTCGGCCGTCGAGGACGGCGTCGCCACGGTCGGCATCACCGAGCACGCGGCGAACGCGCTCGGCGACATCGTGTACGTCCAGCTCCCCGAGGTCGGCGACACCGTGACCGCCGGTGAGTCCTGTGGCGAGCTGGAGTCCACCAAGTCCGTCAGCGAGCTGTACGCGCCCGTGAACGGCGAGGTCGTCGAGGCCAACCAGGACGTCGTGGACGACCCGGCGCTGGTGAACACCGCCCCGTTCGAGGGCGGCTGGCTGTTCAAGGTGCGCATCACGGAGGAGCCGGCCGACCTGCTCTCCGCCGACGAGTACACCGCCTTCACCGCCGGCTAACCGAGACCCCCTAGGGATCGATTCATGTCGCTTCTGAACACCCCTCTCCACGAGCTGGACCCGGACGTCGCCGCCGCCGTCGACGCCGAGCTCCGCCGCCAGCAGTCCACCCTCGAGATGATCGCCTCGGAGAACTTCGCTCCGGTCGCGGTCATGGAGGCCCAGGGCTCGGTCCTCACCAACAAGTACGCCGAGGGCTACCCGGGCCGCCGCTACTACGGCGGCTGCGAGCACGTCGACGTGGCCGAGCAGATCGCGATCGACCGGATCAAGGACCTGTTCGGCGCCGAGTACGCCAACGTGCAGCCGCACTCCGGCGCCTCCGCCAACCAGGCCGCGCTGTTCGCGATCGCCCAGCCCGGCGACACGATCCTCGGTCTCGACCTGGCGCACGGCGGCCACCTCACCCACGGCATGCGCCTGAACTTCTCCGGCAAGCAGTTCAACGTGGTCGCGTACCACGTGGACGAGGCCGGTCTGGTGGACATGGCCGAGGTCGAGCGCCTCGCCAAGGAGCACCGCCCGAAGGTGATCATCGCCGGCTGGTCGGCGTACCCGCGTCAGCTGGACTTCGCCGAGTTCCGCCGGATCGCCGACGAGGTCGAGGCGTACCTGTGGGTCGACATGGCCCACTTCGCGGGCCTGGTCGCGGCCGGTCTGCACCCGAACCCGGTCGCGTACGCGGACGTGGTGACCTCCACCACGCACAAGACGCTCGGCGGCCCGCGCGGCGGCATCATCCTGGCGAAGAAGGAGTTCGCGAAGAAGCTGAACTCCTCGGTCTTCCCCGGCTTCCAGGGCGGCCCGCTGGAGCACGTGATCGCCGCCAAGGCCGTGTCCTTCAAGGTCGCCGCCTCGGAGGAGTTCAAGGAGCGCCAGCAGCGCACGCTGGACGGCGCCCGGATCATCGCCGAGCGCCTGGTCCAGGACGACGTCACCCAGCACGGCGTGTCCGTGCTGTCCGGCGGCACCGACGTCCACCTGCTCCTGGTCGACCTGCGCGACAGCGAGCTGGACGGCCAGCAGGCCGAGGACCGCCTCCACGAGGTGGGCATCACGGTCAACCGGAACGCCGTTCCGAACGACCCGCGCCCGCCGATGGTCACCTCCGGCCTGCGCATCGGCACGCCGGCCCTCGCCACCCGCGGCTTCCAGGCCGAGGACTTCCGCGAGGTCGCCGACATCATCGCCGAGACGCTGAAGCCCGGCTTCGACGCGGAGGCGCTGAAGGCCCGGGTGACCGCTCTGGCCGAGAAGCACCCGCTGTACCCCGGCCTGAAGTAATTTCGTACGCTTTAGTTCCGAGCACGTTCGTACGAAACATCCGGGGCACCGCGCACACTGGACAGTGAGCGCGGTGCCCCACCCCATGTCACCCCCGCTCGACCGCCTCCCCCCACCCCTCCCTGCTTGTTTCTGCACCACCCCGGCAGACAACGGCGTCTAGCCCCACAAGGAGTCCCCGTGGCCATCTCGGTCTTCGACCTGTTCTCGATCGGCATCGGTCCGTCGAGCTCCCACACGGTGGGCCCGATGCGCGCGGCCCGGATGTTCGCCCGACGGCTGAAGAACGAGGGCCTGCTCGCCCACACGGCGGCGATACGGGCGGAGCTGTACGGCTCGCTCGGCGCCACCGGCCACGGCCACGGCACCCCGAAGGCCGTCCTGCTCGGCCTGGAGGGCCACTCGCCGCGCACGGTGGACGTGGAGAAGGCCGACGACGAGTTCGAGCGGATCAAGGAGAGCGGCCGGATCAACCTGCTCGGCGCGCACGAGATCCCGTTCTCGTTCGACGACGACCTGGTCCTGCACCGCCGCAAGGCCCTGCCGTACCACGCCAACGGCATGACGGTCTTCGCGTACGACGCCGAGGGCGCGCTCGTCCTGGAGAAGACCTACTACTCGGTCGGCGGCGGCTTCGTCGTGGACGAGGACGCCGTCGCGGGCGAGAACCCGATCATCCCCGACGACACCGTCCTGAAGTACCCCTTCCGCACGGGCGACGAGCTGCTCCGCCTCGCCAAGGAGACGGGCCTGTCCATCTCCTCCCTGATGCTGGAGAACGAGAAGGCCTGGCGCACGGAGACGGAGATCCGCGAGGGCCTCCTGGAGATCTGGCGCGTCATGCAGGCCTGCGTCTCCCGCGGCATGTCCCGCGAGGGCATCCTGCCCGGCGGCCTGAAGGTCCGCCGGCGCGCCGCGACCTCGGCCCGCAAGCTGCGCTCCGAGGGCGACCCGGCCGCGCACGCGATGGAGTGGATCACTCTGTACGCGATGGCCGTGAACGAGGAGAACGCGGCGGGCGGCCGCGTGGTCACCGCCCCGACGAACGGCGCGGCCGGCATCATCCCCGCGGTGCTGCACTACTACATGAACTTCGCGGCCGGCTCCTGCACGCCGGAGGAGAAGGAGGACGGCGTGGTCCGCTTCCTCCTGGCCGCCGGCGCGATCGGCATGCTCTTCAAGGAGAACGCCTCCATCTCCGGCGCCGAGGTCGGCTGCCAGGGCGAGGTCGGCTCCGCCTGCTCCATGGCCGCCGGCGCCCTCGCCGAGGTCCTGGGCGGCTCCCCGGAGCAGGTCGAGAACGCCGCCGAGATCGGCATGGAGCACAACCTGGGCCTCACCTGCGACCCGGTCGGCGGCCTGGTCCAGATCCCGTGCATCGAGCGCAACGGCATGGCGGCGGTCAAGGCCGTCACGGCGGCGAAGATGTCGATGCGCGGCGACGGCAGCCACCTGGTCTCGCTCGACAAGGTCATCAAGACCATGAAGGACACGGGCGCGGACATGAGCGTCAAGTACAAGGAGACGGCCCGCGGCGGCCTCGCGGTGAACATCATCGAGTGCTGATGTTGTGGGCCCTGACCGGCGCGTTTGCTGACGTCCGCGCTGTCAGTCAGGGCCTTCACTGCATGCACGGCGGAGTCCCTGGGAGTCGGCCGTCGACGCCAAGCGCGCGATCCTCCGCGGTGACGCGGCGGACTCGGCGGACGCCACGTGAGCGGCACGCTCGTCCTGGACCGCGACGAGGCGGCTCCGCTCCTCACCGCGTCCCGAACCCCTCCCGCGTCCCGTATCCCGGCACCGTCGGGGCGTCCTGGGGTCGCGGGGGTGCGGGCCTCGGGGATTCGGATCCCGGGGGTTCGTCGGTCAGCAGGGAGTACGGGCGGCGCAGGGCGAACGCGCCGGGGAGGTCGAGACGGCGGCCCCGGCGTTCGGCGATCGGCGTGTTCTGGACCGCCAGGCCCACGTCGACCACGCAGTCCCCCGCGCTGATCCCGGTCAGGAAGGCGTCGCGCACCACGCAGACGAGCCCGGAGACCTCGAGGGCCAGGTTCAGCACCACCTCCAGGGTGCCGATCTTCGCGCCGTCCACGTAGAGGTCGACGTACGGCCGGTGCGCGGAGGTGATGCGGTGCCGGGCCAGCGCGACGACCTCCTCGCTGCCGGGCAGGTCCCGGGTACGGCGGGCGGCGGACCGCAGGCCCGCGTGGCCGCGCCAGCCGGCGGCCGCCAGGTCGAGCACGTCGAGGCCCAGGAAGTCGTCGACGACCGTCGCCAGCTCGTGCTCGACGGCCCGGTCGGCGGCGGGCGTCCTGCCGCGTACGGGGGCGAGCAGCGGGCCGGCCGTGCCGTGGGCGCGCAGCGGCTCGTCGAGGCTCTCGCCTGGGTCGAACAGGAACGCGCGGACGGATGTGGGGGCCGGGGCCGCCACGGGCGGGGTCACGGTCGTGGTCATCGCTCCTCCTCACCGGAGCCGCCGGGACCGTGGCGGCCGTCGGAGCCGCCAGGGCCGCCGGAGCCGTCGCGTCCTTCGAGTCCGTCGCGTCCTTCGAGTCCTTCGAGTCCTTCGAGTCGCTGGTATCCGGGGTCCGGGTGCGGGTCGAGCCGGGTGGTGTGGGTCGGGTGCTCGCCGGGCGCCCGGTCCTCGGTCAGCGCCGTGGCGCCGCCGGCGGGCCGCAGGGCGGCGCGTACGTGCTTGTGCACCCAGCGCGGGCCGCGGTGCAGCCTCCCGAAGTAGACGAGCGCGGCCACGGCGAGCGCGAGCGCGGCACCGGAGGTCCCGCCGACGACCACACCGACGGGCGTGGTGGAACCCTCGCCGCCACCACCGCCACCGTCCGTGCCCCCGCCGTCGGTGCCGCCGTTGTCGGTCCCACCGTTATCGGTCCCACCGTTGTCCGTCCCGCCGTTATCGGTGCCGCCGTTGTCGGTGCCGCCGTTGTCCGTGCCACCGTTATCGGTGCCACCGTTGTCCGTCCCGCCGTTGTCCGTGCCACCGTTATCGGTCCCACCGTTGTCCGTCCCGCCGTTGTCCGTGCCACCGTTATCGGTCCCACCGTTGTCCGTCCCGCCGTTGTCCGTGCCGCCCGGGGTTTCCACGACGTAGTCGGCGTCCGCGTACAGGGACGGATCATCGGTGCACTCGGCTCGGATGGTGTACGTGTTCGGGGTGGTGCCCTCCGCCACGACCGCCGTGGACGAGAAGGCGCCGATCTCCGTCACCGGGATGCCGGACGCGAGCTCGGGCCCGCCGAGCACGTACAGGTAGACGGTTTCGGCGGTGCACCCGTCGAAGCCCCTGCCCCGGGCGTCGAACGAGTCTCCGACCGATCCGCGGTCGGGGCTGAGCGTGAGGGTCGGGGTCTCGTCGGGGGTGGTGGTGCCGCCGCCCTCCCCGGTCACCGTGAAGGACGCCGAGCCGACGTGGTAGTCGCCGGTGTCGGGGTCCTCGTCGCACGACGCCTCGATCGAGTGCACCCCTGCCGGGGTGCCCTCCGGCACGGTGATGGAGCCGGAGATCTCGGGCACGTACACCGTGCCCGGCACGGCGTGCCCGCCGTCGAAGGTGATCGTCACCGAGTCGCACACCTCGAAGCCCTGGCCGCCGACCGCCACCTCCGTCCCGGCCGGACCGGACTCCGGGGTCAGGTGGATCCCCGCGTTCAGCGGCGCGGCCACCCCGGCCGGTGTGCGCGCCGTCGCCGCCGTCGCCGGTGGCGGGAAGGCGACCGGCCCCACGCTGATCGCCGCGCTCAGAAGCACCGCCGTCAGCATTCGACGCGCCAGTCGCAGGGCAGTGGACATGAGGGTGAGGGGGGTGGGGGTCGCCTTCCATTCTCCTCCGGTCCGCTGGCCTCCGCTCGCCCGGAGGCTCCGTCACGGCAGCAGCCAGTGCGGGTCCGGGACGACCGTGAGGAGGGCCGAGACGACCATGACCGCCGCCAGGACGGACAGCTCGACCCGGGCGGGCGGCTGGGCGTCCTCGTCACGGAGCATGCGGCGGCGGGCCGTGAGGGCGAGGAGGGCGGTCAGACCGAACAGGGCGAGCTTGACCAGGAGGACCCTGCCGTACGCGGTGGTGAGGACACCGTCGAGCGGGAGGCGGCGCAGGGTGGAGCAGGTGCCGGTGACGGCGAGGGCGCCGAACACCCAGGCGGCCATCCTCGCGTAGCGCATCAGGACGTCCCGCCCTCCGCCGCGCAGCCGCATGGTGCGCAGCACGTACAGGAGGGTGCCGAACCAGAGCGACGCGGCCGTCAGGTGGACGACCGTGAGGGCGATGCCGATCGCCGGCGTGTACGCCTCGGGGTGGGCGCGCATCGCCTCGGCGACGACGGCGACGGCGAGCGGTCCGGCGGCGAGGGCCGGACGTCTGGTCGCCGCGCAGACGGCGGCGAGCGCCAGCGCGTTGGCGGTGACGAGGAAGAGGCGGCCTTCGCGCAGCCCGTACACGGTGCTGAGCTTCAGCCCGCTGACCATGGCGAGGAGCAGGAGGAGGCACGCGGACGCGGCGCAGCCCGCGACGGCGGCCGGGACGGACCAGCGGCGGGGCAGCGGGCCCCCGCGGGCGATCCGTACGCCGGCGATCTCGCCGATGTGGACGGCGAGCGCGGTGACGACGACGAGCCGCAGCACGGTGGTGGTGCCGGCGGCGGGGATCTCCAGTTCGCCGGTGCCGGTCTGTGCGAGCGAGGCGCCGAGCAGGGCGACGGTGAGGACGGCGACCGCGGCGATCACGGCTGCCGTCAGGCGACGGGTCGGGGTGCCGAAGGGGCCTGGGAGCGTCACCTCATGATCGTCACCGGGGTCCGGACGGGCGGCAACTCACGTACGTACGCTTGGTCGTATGGTCGTGCGGCGCCGCCCGTCCGCGCCCCGGACGGTGCGTTCCGGGGTCAGGCCTTGCTGAGGTGGGCCCAGAACTCGTCCCAGGAGAGGACGCCGTCGCCGTTGTCGTCGCGCTGCTTGATGAGCGCCTCGGCGACCGTCTCGGTCACGTGGAAGTCGCCCATCTCGGCCATGACGTGCTTGTACTCGGCGGCCGTGATGAAGCCGTCCCCGTCCACGTCGAACTTGTTGAATGCCGTACGTGCCGACTCGATGTCCGCCACTGTTTCCGCCCCTTCATGGTGCTTGATGTCGGGGGCCAGATTAGCGGGCGCCCGGGTGGCGGATCATGGGGGCATGAACAGTGATCCGGCGGAGATCCTGGCGGCCGCGGCGCGCGGGGAGTTCCCACCGGCGGACGGGGCGACGACGATCGTGCCGCGGCCGAACGGCCGGGACGCGGGGGTGCTGTCGTTCACCGCGCACTCGGTGGTGTTCCCGGACGAGGACCCGGAGTGGATCCGGGCGGAGCCGGCGGCGGACTCGACGGACTCGACGGACCCTCTGGTGGCCGGCATGACGCCGCGGTTCCACGCGGCGCTGATGGCGCGCACGGGCCGGCGGGTGCACACGGTCGACCTGATGACGGTGGCGGAGGCGCTGCCCGGCGCGCCGGCGACGGCGGCCCGCCATCTGCCCCCGGACGCCGTGGTGGGGGCGCAGAACACCCCCGGCAACGCCCGCAGCGTCCGCGCCTTCCAGGCGGCGGGATACCGCCCGGTGGGTGCGGAGGCCCTGCTCGCCGCGGAGTGAGCCGGATGGGACGGAAGGCCGGCCCGCCGGCCGAGCCGGGCCGTACCGGGGGCGCACCCGGGCCGCACCCCGGCCGCGACGGGCGGTACGGCCCGGCCCGCTCCCGGCCCGGGTCCACCCGGCCCCGAACCGGCTGCCGGCTGCCGGCCACCGGCCACCGGCCACCGGCTCAGCGGAAGATGCCCGTGTGGCCGAGCGAGTAGCGGCCCGGCTGCGGGTAGACGGCGAGGCCGTGCGGGCCGCTGCCGACGGGGACGCGGGCCAGCTGCTTCCCGGTGGTGGTGTCGATGGCGTACACCTCGGAGTCGTAGCGGCCGGAGAGCCACAGCACCTTGCCGTCGGCGGAGACCCCGCCCATGTCGGGGGATCCGCCGTCCGGGAGGGGCCACTTCTTGGTGAGCTCGTTCCTGGTGAAGTCGAAGACGGAGATGGTGCCCTCGCCGCGGTTGGACACGTACATCTCCCTGGAGTCGCGGGAGACGTAGAGGCCGTGGCAGCCCTTGCCGGTGGGCAGCAGCTTCGGGGTGGTGAACTTCTCGCCGTCGAGCACCCACATGCCGTGGGCCATCATGTCGGCGATGTAGAAGGTCTTGCCGTCCGGGGAGATCTTCACGTCCTGCGGCATGGCGCCCTCGAAGGGCAGTTTCTGCTGGCCGATCACCTCCATCTTCTCGGTGTCGACCTTGAGCAGTTCGCCGGAGAACTCGCAGGAGACGACGAAGTACCGCCCGTCGGCGGAGAAGTCGGCGTGGTTGACGCCGTAGCAGGAGACGGGGACGGTCTTCTTCCGGTCCATCGTGTGCGGGTCGCGGAAGACCAGCTCGCGGTCGAGCGAGGCCATGACGACGGCGTACTTGCCGTTCGGGGTGAAGTACAGGTTGTACGGGTCGTGGACCTCGACGGGCTTGCCGGCGACGCCGGTCGCCGGGTCGATCGGGGTGAGGGTGTGGCCGCGGTTGTTGTTGACCCAGAGGGTCTTCATGTCCCAGGAGGGGACGACGTGCTGCGGCTGGATGCCGACCGGGATGGTCTCGATGACCTTGTAGGTGGCGGGGTCGATGACGGAGACGGTGTTGGAGTTGGTGTTGGGCACGTAGACCCGGGACGGGAAGTTCCTGACGACCGGCGACAGCTGGTTCGGACGGTCGGCCGCGTAGACGTCGTCGGGTTCGAGCAGGGGCGGCATGCCGGGCAGTCCGTCGGGCGCCGCGGCGGGCTTCGGCACGGCGGGGGCGGCCGCGGCCTTCTTCACGCCGCCGGTGGTGTCGGTGGCGGCCGGGCGGGGGCTGCCGCAGGCGGCGAGGCCGAGGGCGAGGAACAGTCCGGCGGCGGCCAGGCTCTTCGTACGGCGGGCGTGCGGGCGGCCGTTCGGGCGGCCGTTGGGGCGGGGTGCGTGCGGGCCGGTGGTGTGCGGGCCGGCGGTGGGGGTCGGCATCAGGTCAGCAACTCCGTGGTGGTCACCGCGGAGAGCCCGCGGCGGTCGAGGTCGGCGAGGAGGAGGGGCAGCGCGGCGACGGTGTCCGGGTAGCCGAAGTGGAGGCTCACGACCGAGCCGTCGCGGATCCGTCCGGCGACGTTGGCGACGACGGCCTCGGGCCCCGGCGAGGTGAAGTCGAAGGAGTCGACGTCGTACGAGAGCACGTGGGGGTATCCGGCGCGGCGGGCGGCCCTGCGGACGGTCTCGGTGGCGTGCTGCGTGCGGGAGGGCCGGAACCAGGTGCCGATGGATCCGGTGAGGCGGCGCAGCCGGCGGGCGCAGCCGGCGATCTCGGCGTGCGCCTCGGCCTCGGTCATGGCGGTGATGTCGAGGTGGCGCTGGGTGTGGTTGCCGAGGTCGTGGCCGCCGTCGAGGATCCGGCGTGCCATGTCGGGGTGGCGGTCGAGCCACTCGCCGACGGCGAGGACGGTGACGTGGGCGCCGGCCCGCTCGGCGTGGTCGAGGATCGCGCGGGCGGTGGCGGGCTCGCCCTGGCCGTGGAAGGTGAGGGCGACCCGGGGGCGGTCGCGGGGGCCGTTGGCGATCTCGACGGGGCGCCCCGGCCAGCGGCGGGGCGCGGGCGGGGCGACGGGTGCGGCGGGCGCGGGCCGCTGTCTTCGGGGCTCGGGGCGGGGCTCCGTGTCGCAGGCGGCGGCGAGGGCTCCCGCGAGGGCGGTGGCCGCGCCCGCCCGGAGGGCACCGCGGCGGTCGGTCGGCATCACGGCACCATTTAAGGGCCGATGCGTCCGAAAGGTAACGATTGGGCCGTTTCAGGACGTTTGCGGGTCACGCTCAGCCGTCCAGCATGCGGACGAGTCGAGGAAACACGCAATGAAGCCCATATTTATTCATGGTTTTCAAGGCAGGTGCTGTACGTCACCAACGATTCATCGTCGAATCGTTCACCTTTGTCCGGTTCTGGCACGGTAAGGACTTTTGGCACCGAGGCCACCTGTCTGCCATAGTCGATGACACGACCCCCATTGACCCGGGCCAGGTCGACAGAGCTGCCGCGGATACACCCCCCGATCCGCGGCGCACCACACGAGAGCCCCCAGGCGCCCCATCACGGCGGACGGGGGCTTTCGTGCGTCCGGCCCCGGAAGGACACGACCTAACGGTCGCTCACCCGCATCTCGAACCAGGTGGTCTTTCCGCGCGGCGCGAGGTCGACGCCCCAGCGGTCGGAGAGCTTGTCGACCAGGAAGAGTCCGCGGCCGCTCGTGTCGAGCTCGTGAACCGGCATGAGACAGGGCAGTCCGCGCGAGGGGTCACGGACCTCGACGCGGATCCAGCCGCGGCGCCGCTGCAGCCGCAGCGCGAAGACGCGGGCTCCGGTGTGCCGGACGGCGTTGCCGACCAACTCGGAGACGAGCAGCACCGCGTGCTCGGCGATCTGCGGAGTGAGCTGCCAGTGGCGCAGAACCACCCACTGGGTGAGCCGGCGGGCGACCGCGGCGGACTCGGGGCGGGACGGCAGCCGGGCGTCGTCCTCGGCCGGATTCCCGTACAACCGCAGTGCCTCCGCGGTCCGTTCGTCCTCGGGGGCCGGTACCCACCGTGCGGCGGTCGCACCGCCACGCTCCCGCGGTTGATCCACACCCTCCAGGCCCGCCATGCCCTCCATCATGGCCGGGCGCGGCCCGGCGCGTGGCCGTTCCTGGGGATTCGCCCCCTCGGATTCGGCAATTCCGCGTGACTGACTCTGGCATATGCCAAAGTCAGTCGGAACGCGGTCACGATCGTGCGGAACCGGCCACTCAGACGAACTTGGCCTTGCCCGGGCCCTCCTCGACGAAGCTGCGCATGCCGCGCTCGCGGTCCTCGGTGGCGAACAGGCCCGCGAACCAGGTGCGCTCGATGGCGAGACCGGTGTCGATGTCGGCCTCCAGGCCCTGGTCGACGGCCTCCTTCGCGGCGCGCAGCGCGATCGCCGGGCCCTGGGCGAGCTTCGCGGCCCAGGCGTGCGCCTGCTCGTAGACCTCGGCGGCGGGGACCACGCGGTCCACCAGGCCCAGCCGCAGCGCCTCGTCGGCCTTCACCATGCGGCCGGTGAAGATGAGGTCCTTGGCCCTGGAGGGACCGATGAGACGGGAGAGCCGCTGGGTGCCGCCGGCGCCCGGGATGAGGCCGAGGAGGATCTCGGGCTGGCCCAGCTTGGCGTTGTCCGCGGCGATCCGGTAGTCGGCGCACAGCGCCAGCTCGCAGCCGCCGCCCAGGGCGTAGCCGGTGACGGCCGCGACGACCGGCTTGGGAATGCGGGCGATGGCGGTGAAGGAGTCCTGCAGCGCGCGGGACCGCTTGACCATGGCCGCGTGGTCCATGACCTGCATCTCCTTGATGTCCGCGCCGGCCGCGAACACCTTCTCGCCGCCGTAGAGGATCACCGCCCGTACGTCGTCGCGGTCGGTCGCCTCCTGGGCCAGCTCGCGCAGCCGGTCCTGGGTGGCGATGTCGAGGGCGTTCATCGGGGGGCGGTCGAGGCGGATCGTGCCGACGCCTTCGGCGACTTCGAGGTTCACAGTCATGGTCCGAAGGTTAGTCCGCGTTAACGGAACGGGCCCCCATGCCGTTGGTCACAGCACGGGGGCCCGCGGAGCGGGAGGTCCTACGACTTCCACTCCGACCAGGACATGTTCCAGCCGTTGAGGCCGTTGTCCGGCTGGATCTGCTTGTCCTTGGAGTTCTTCACGACGATGACGTCACCGATCAGCGAGCGGTCGTAGAACCAGGCGGCCGGCGTCGTGCTGTCACCGGCGCCGCGGGTGTCGCGCAGGCCGACGCAGCCGTGGCTGACGTTGGCCGAGCCGAACGTCGAGGCGGACGCCCAGTAGTTGCCGTGGACGAAGGTGCCCGAGGTGGACAGGCGCATCGCGTGCGGCACGTCCTTGATGTCGTACTCGCCGCCGAAGCCCACGGTGGCGCCGTTCATCCGGGTCACCTTGTACTTCTCGCTGATGACCATCTGGCCGTTGTACGTCGTCGTGGACGGCGCGCCCGCGGTGATCGGCAGGGTCTTGATGATCTTGCCGTCGCGCTCGACCTTCATCGTCTTGGCGCTCGCGTCCACCGTGGAGACCTGACGGCGCCCGATGGTGAAGGAGAAGGTCTTCTTCTGGGTGCCGTAGACGCCCGGGCGGCCCTCGACGCCGTCCAGGTTGAGCTGCACGGTCACCTTGGTGCCCGCGGCCCAGTAGTTCTCCGGCCGGAAGTCGAGGCGGTCGTTGCCGAACCAGTGGCCCTCGATCTCCACCGACGGCTCGGCCGTGACCTTGATGGCGCGCTCGACGGCCTCCGGGTCGGTGATGCCGCGGGTGAAGTTGATCGAGACCGGCATGCCGACGCCGACGGTCTGGCCGTTCTCCGGCGTGTAGTGGCCGATGAAGGTGTTCTTCGGCGTGAGCGTCGAGAAGGTGGTGTCCTTCGCCGACTCACGTCCCTCGGCGTCCTTGGCGATCGCGTGCACCTTGTACTGGGTGCTCGCGGACAGGTGCTCGAGCGGCTCCCAGGTGCTGCCGTCGGCCGAGACCTTGCCCTCGACCTTGTGGCCCTCGGTGTCGGAGACCGTCACCGAGGTCAGCTTGCCCTGCTGGGCCGTCACCTTCAGCGCGCCGCTGGTGGCGACCGCGTCGGCGCCGTCCTTCGGGGCGATCGTGACCACGGCCTGCGAGGCCGCGATCTCCTGCTTGCCGGCACCGCTGCCCGCGCCGTCCTTGCCTCCCTTGGCGCCGCCGTCGGCGTCGCCGCCGCCGCACGCCGTCAGGACGAGGAGCAGGGCTCCCGTCGCCAGGGCTCCCAGGCGGGTGCCACGACGCCGTCGTCCGGTGGTCGTGCCGGATATCGGCTGGCCGTTCACTATGTTCTCTCCCCTCGCACGACCCCGGCATCGCCCGGGCCCCGCCCCCATGCGCATCCTCCCGCGCACACGGCGTTAATTAATCACACCGCAGGACACGAAAGTTCCACGCCAATGTCACCGTTCAGTCCCAGTTGGCGTGATACGACGGGAGAGCGGCCGACGACGGCCCCCGAGAGGGCTCTCAGGGGCCGTGCGGGTGCCGACGCGAGGCGGAGGGGCTCAGCGGAGTGCCGAGCCGGCCTTCCACAGGCTCCACTCCATGTTCCAGCCGCCGAGGCCGTTGTCCGGAGCCACCCGCTTGTCGCGCGAGTTGACGACCTCCACCACGTCGCCGATGAGCGTCCGGTCGAAGAACCAGCCGGCCGGGGTGTCCGAACCGCCGCCCTTCACGTCCCGCAGGCCGACGCAGCCGTGGCTGACGTTGGCCGAGCCGAACGTCGAGGCGGACGCCCAGTAGTTGCCGTGCAGGAAGGTCCCCGAGTCCGTGAGGCGCACCGCGTGCGGCACGTCCTTGATGTCGTACTCGCCGCCGAAGCCGACCGTCCGCCCGTCCATCCGCGTCACGTCGAACATCTCCGTGACCACCATCTTCCCGTTGTACGTGGTGGTCTTCGGCGCCCCGGCCGTGACGGGCAGGGTGGTGAGCAGCTCGCCGTTCCTGCGCACCTCCATGGTGTGCTTCTCGGCGTCGACCCGGGAGACCTGCGAGCGGCCGACCGTGAAGCCGACCGTCTTGCGCTGGATGCCGTAGACGCCGGGCGCGCCCTCGACGTCGCGCAGCGCCAGCTCGACCGTCACCCTGGTGCCCGGCGCCCAGTACTCCCGGGGCCGGAAGTCGAGGCGGTCCTTGCCGAACCAGTGGCCGACGACCTCCACCGGCGGGTCGGAGGTGACCCGGACGGCCCGCTCGACCTCCGCGCGGTTCTCGATCTCCCGGTTGAAGGAGAAGGAGACGATCATCCCGGTGCCGACCGTGGAGCGGTTCTCGGGCTTGAAGTAGCCGATGAACCGGTGCTCGGGCACCACGGTGGTGAAGGTGGTGTGCCGGGCCGAGCGGCGGCCGTGCGCGTCCAGCGCGACCGCGTCCACGCTGTACTTGGCGGCGAGCGCGAGCCGGGTGTCCGGGCGGGGCCTCCAGCGCAGTCCGTCCGCGGAGAGCTCGCCCGCCACCTCGGTCCGCTGCGCGTCCTCCACCTGGACGACCGTCACCCGTTCCAGGCGCCCGCTGTCGACCCTCACCTCCAGGGGCTCGTCGGCCGGCACGCCCCGGGCGCCGTCCTCCGGGCTGACCCGGATCACGTCGCCCGGCGCCCGCGCCTTCCCCGGCAGGGGAAGGTGGATGCCCCCGCCGCCGTCCGCTCCGGTGCAGCCCGCGAGGCCCACGAGGAGGCCCGCCACCGCGAGCGCGTACCCGGCCCGCTTCAGTACATGTCTCACGCCCGGCCCAACGACGGCCCCCCTCCAGGGGAAACGTGCGTGCGGGGCATGTTGGGAGCACGGCGGCGCGGGCAGAACAGGTGGGAGGACCCGGTGCGGGGCCGCGGCCGGGACGCCGCGGGTCCGAGCGGGGCGAGCCGCGGGAGGCCGGACGGTGTCGAGCGCAGCCGAGCAGGAGGCGGTACACGAGCATGCCCGGGCCCGGCGGGCCCCGGCGGCGCGGGCGGACCGGCCGCCGGTGTGGCCGGGCGCGCCGACGCCGCTGGGCGCCCGCTGCCGGGTGGGACCCGACGGGGTCGCCGGCACCAACTTCGCGCTGTGGGCGGGCGGTGCGGAGGCGGTGGAGCTGTGCCTGTTCGACGCCGAGGGCGGCGAGACCCGCCTGGAGCTGACCGAACTCACCCACGAGATCTGGCACGGCTTCGTGCCCGGCGTCGGGCCGGGACAGCGCTACGGCTACCGGGTGCACGGCCGCTGGGACCCGTGGACCGGGGCCCGCTGGAACCCGGCGAAGCTGCTCCTCGACCCGTACGCGCGGGCCGTCGACGGGGACTTCGCCCGTTCCGGGCTGCCGCCCGAGGTGTACGGGCACGTACGGGACTGGCCGCAGCAGCACGTCGCCGACACCGTGCGCGACGAGCGGGACTCGGCGCCGTACGTGCCCAAGGGCGTCGTCGTGCAGGACGACGACGACTGGTCGGACGACCGCAGGCCCAAGACGCCCTGGCCGGACTCGGTCATCTACGAGCTGCACGTCAAGGGCTTCACCGCGCGCCACCCGGGCATCCCCGAGCGGCTGCGCGGCACGTACGCGGGGCTCGCGCACCCCGCCGCGATCGAGCACCTGGTGCGGCTCGGGGTGACGGCCGTCGAGCTGCTGCCGGTGCACCAGTTCGCGCACGAGGACCACCTGCTGCGGCGGGGCCTCACCAACTACTGGGGCTACAACTCGATCGGCTACTTCGCGCCGCACGCCGCGTACTCGTCGAGCGGCACGGCCGGGCAGCAGGTCGGCGAGTTCAAACGGATGGTGCGGGCGCTGCACGCGGCCGGCATCGAGGTCATCCTCGACGTGGTCTACAACCACACGGCGGAGGCGGGCGAGCTGGGCCCGACGCTGTCGCTGAAGGGCATCGACAACCGCGGCTACTACCGCCTCCAGTCGGACGCCCGCCGGTACGCCGACTACACCGGCTGCGGCAACACCCTGCACGTGGTGCAGCCGCAGGTGCTCCGGCTCATCACGGACAGCCTGCGCTACTGGGTGACCGAGATGGGCGTGGACGGCTTCCGCTTCGACCTCGCCGCGGCCCTCGCCCGCTCCTTCCACGACGTCGACATGCTGTCGCCGTTCCTCGCGGTCATCGCCCAGGACCCGGTGCTGCGCCGGGTGAAGCTGATCGCCGAGCCGTGGGACGTCGGCAACGGCGGCTACCAGGTGGGCGCCTTCCCGCCGCTGTGGACGGAGTGGAACGACCGCTACCGCGACGCCGTACGAGACTTCTGGCGCGGCGCGCTGCCCGACGTGCGCGACCTCGGCTACCGGCTCTCCGGCTCCAGCGACCTGTACGCCTGGGGCGGGCGCCGCCCGTACGCCTCCGTCAACTTCGTCACCGCGCACGACGGCTTCACCCTCCGGGACCTGGTGTCGTACGAGCGCAAGCACAACGAGGCCAACGGCGAGGGCAACCGCGACGGCACGAACGACAACCGGTCCTGGAACTGCGGCGCCGAGGGCGAGACCGACGACCCGGCCGTCAACGCGCTGCGCCGCCGCCAGCTGCGCAACCTGATGACCACCCTGCTGCTGTCCACCGGCGTGCCGATGCTCGTCGCGGGCGACGAGATGGGCCGCACCCAGGGCGGCAACAACAACGCCTACTGCCAGGACAACGAGATCGGCTGGCTCGACTGGAGCCTGCCCGAGGAACCGGGCCGCGCACAGCTCCTCGCCCTCACCCGCAGGCTGCTGGACCTGCGCCACCGCCACCCGGTGCTGCGCCGCCGCGCGTTCTTCTCGGGCCGGCCGCAGGGCGCGGACGGGCTGCGGGACCTGGCCTGGTTCACCGCCGCGGGCACCGAGATGACGGAGGGCGACTGGTACGCGCCGGCCGCCACGCTCGGCCTGTACCTGTCGGGCCGTGACATCCCGGGCCGCGACGCCCGCGGCGAGCAGGTCACCGACGACAGCTTCCTGGCGGTCCTGCACGCGGACCACCGCCCGGTGGACTTCCGGCTGCCGGGCCCGCCGTGGGCGGAGGCGTACGAACGGGTGGTGGACACCGGCCTGGACGAGCAGGGCGCGGCGCCGGGCACGGTGCACCGGGGCGGCGGGACGGTGACGGTGGAGGGCCGTTCGGTGCTGCTGCTGCGGGTGGTGGGCGGCCCGGTGCCGCCGGACGGCAGCGGGTAGCGGGCGGGTCCGCCCTCGCGGTCGCGGCCGGAAAACCACATGAGGGATGTCAGGGGTGAACCCTAGGCTCGGACCTGATGCCCGAAAAACATGCACCCACCAAGGAAGAGCGGCCGGCGGAGCACCCGGAGAACGACTCCGGCCACTCCACCGTGCGCTCGCTGCTGCGCCTGTGGCCGTACGTACGGCCCGTGCGCGTCCGCCTCCTCACCGCCGCGTTCGTCGCGATCGTCGCCTCCTGTCTGTCGCTCGTCATCCCGCTCGTCCTGAAGTGGCTGGTGGACGGGCCGGTCACGCACGGCGACGGGACCGGGGTGTGGCTCGGCGCGCTGTACCTGCTGCTCCTCGGCATCGCCGAGGCCGTCCTGTTCGGCTTCCGGCGCTGGCTGGTGGCCCGTCCGCTGGCCGGGGTCGAGGCCGGCATGCGGGCCGCGCTCTACCGGCGGCTCCAGCGGCTGCCGATCGCCTTCCACGACCGGTGGGCCTCGGGCCAGCTGCTCTCGCGGGCCACCACGGACCTGATGATGGTCCGGATGTTCCTGGCCTTCCCGCTGACCTTCCTGCTGGTCAACGCGGTGACGATCCTGGCCGGTTACGGGGTGCTGTTCGCCCAGGACTGGACGCTCGGCCTGGTGCTGCTGACCCCGGTCGTGCCGATGGTGATCCTCTCGTCGGTCTTCGAGCGGCGGTACTCGGTCGTGGCGCGGCGGGCGCAGGACCAGGTGGGCGATCTGACGACGGTCGTCGAGGAGAGCGTGCTGGGCATCCGGATCGTCAAGGGTTTCGGCCGCCACCGCAGCCAGGCGGAGGCGTTCCGCACGCTGGCGGAGCGGCTGCGCGGCACGGAGCTGGTGAAGGCCCGTCTCCTCGCGGGCATCTGGGCGTTCATCACGTTCCTGCCGGAGCTGGCGGTGGGCGCGGCGCTGGTCCTCGGCACGGTGCGGGTCGCCGACGGCGAGCTGTCGGCGGGCACGCTGGTGGCGTTCCTGTCGACGGCGCTCGCGCTGCGCTGGCCGGTGGAGTCGATCGGCTTCCTGCTCGCGATGAGCCAGGAGGCGGCGACGGCGACGGAACGCTACTTCGAGGTGATGGACGCGGCGGAGGAGGCGGAGACGGGCGGGGCTCCGGAGGCCGCGGCGGCCGCCGGAGCAGCGGCCACCGCCGGAGCCGCCACCGCCGGAGTCGCCACCGCCGGGTCAGCCAGGTCAGCCGCGGGTGCGGCGCGCGGCACGGAAGGGGCGCGGACCGCGAACGGGGTGCGCGGCGCGGACGGGGTGCGGGCCGCGGACGGGGTGCGGTTCGAGGACGTCACCTTCCGCTACCCGGACGCGCCGGCCGGCGCTCCGCCCGTGCTCGACGGCGTCGACCTGCACATCCGGCCGGGCGAGACCATGGCCCTGGTCGGCGGGACGGGTTCCGGCAAGACCACCCTGACCGCGCTCGTACCGCGGCTGCACGAGGTGACCGGCGGGCGCATCCTGCTCGACGGCGAGGACGTCACGCTGTTGGCGCGGGACCGGCTGCGGTCCCTGGTGTCCGTGGCGTTCGAGGAGCCGACCCTGTTCTCGGCGAGCGTCGGCGCGAACGTCCTGATGGGCGCCGGGTCCGACGCCGGCGAGCCGGAGCTGCGCCGGGCGCTCGCCGTCGCCCAGGCGGACGGCTTCGTGGACCGGCTGCCCGACGGCACCGGCACCGAGGTGGGCGAGCAGGGTCTGAGCCTGTCGGGCGGGCAGCGGCAGCGGCTGGCCCTGGCGCGCGCGGTCGTCGGCCGGCCGCGCTTCCTGGTCCTGGACGACCCCCTGTCGGCGCTGGACGTCCACACCGAGGCGCGCGTCGAGGCGGCCCTCCGGGAGGTGCTGCGCGACACGACGGCGCTGGTGGTGGCCCACCGGCCGTCGACGGTGCTGCTGGCCGACCGGGTGGCGCTGCTCTCCGGCGGCCGGATCACGGCGGTCGGCACCCATCACGAACTGCTGCGCACCAGCGCCGAGTACGCCTGGCTGATGTCGGGCGAGGAGGAGGGGGCCCGATGAAGGACGGCACCGACACCGCGTCCGGAACCCCGGACCTCACCTCGGCCGGGACCGAGGCCGGCCGCACGCGGCCCCCGGCCGACCCGGCCCCGGAACCGGCCCCGGCCCCCGGCCCGGACCGGGACCCTGCTCTCCTTCGGACCACGGCGTCCGCCCCCGACCCGTTCGACCAGGACGACCTGCCCGTGGCCCCCGGCGCCACGGGGCGGCTGCTGCGTTCGCTGCTCGCCGCGCACAGGGCGCGGGTCGTGGTCGCCGCGCTCGTACTGCTCGTGCAGCAGGCCGCGCTCCAGGCGGGCCCGCTGCTGGTGGCGTACGCGATCGACCGCGGCGTGCCGGCCTTCCGGGCCGGCGAGCACGGGCCGCTGGTCGTCGTGGCCCTCGGGTACCTGCTGTGCGCGGCGGGCGGCGCGCTGCTGCAGTACGTCTTCGTGCGGGCCGCGGCCCGGATCAACCAGGACGTCCTGCTCGACCTGCGCGGGCGGATCTTCCGGCACGCGCAGGAGCTCAGCGTGGACTTCCACGAGCGCTACACCTCCGGCCGGCTGATCTCCCGGTCCACGACCGACGTCGAGTCGCTGCGCGAGCTGCTGTCCGAGGGGCTGCAGGAGCTGATCGGCGTGGTCCTGTCGTTCGTGTCGATCGCGCTGGTGCTGCTGTGGCTGGACCTGGGCATCGGCGCGGTCGCGGTGGCGTCGTTCGGGCCGCTGTACCTGCTCGTACGGCTCTACCGGCGCCGCTCGGCGGTGGTGTTCGCGCGGCGGTCGACGGCGATCGCCGCGGTGATCGTGAAGTTCGCGGAGACGATGAACGGCATCCGGCCGGTACGGGCGTTCCGCCGGGAGCGGGCCAACGACGCCGAGTTCGCCGCCCTGAACGAGCGGCACGCGCGCAGCAACGGCGACGCGCTCCTGGAGATGGCCCGCTATGTGGTGGGCTCGCGGCTGGTCGCCAACACGGCGGTGGCCGGGATGTGTCTGTGGGGCGCGTGGCGGGTGGCGGAGGGGAGCCTGGAGCTGGGCGTGCTGGCGGCGGCCGTACTGTACGTGCGGCGGCTGTACGACCCGATCGACCGGCTCGGCATGTTCCTCAACTCGTACGAGTCGGCGGCGGCCTCGCTCGCGAAGATCGCGGGCCTGCTCGCGCAGGAGCCGGGCGTCCCGGAGGCGTCGGCGCCGCGCCCGCTGCCGGAGCGGAGCGGGGGCGGGCCGGGGCGCGAGGTCGTCTTCGAGGGCGTGCGGTTCGCGTACCGGACGGGCGGCGAGGTGCTGCCGCGCTTCGACCTGACGATCCCGGCGGGCCAGACGGTCGCGGTGGTCGGTGCGACGGGCGCGGGCAAGTCGACGCTGGCGAAGCTGCTGGCGCGCTTCTACGACCCGACGGAGGGGCGGGTGCTGCTCGACGGCGTCGATCTGCGGGAGCTGTCGACGCCGGAGCTGCGGCGGGGCGTGGTGATGGTGACGCAGGAGGCGTTCCTGTTCTCGGGCACGGTCGCGGAGAACATCGTGATCGGCCGGCCGGACGCGAGCCGCGCGGAGATCGAGCAGGCGGCCAAGGCGATCGGCGCCCATGACTTCATCGCGGGCCTGCCGGACGGCTACGACACGGACGTCCGCAAGCGCGGCGGCCGCATCTCGGCCGGCCAGCGCCAGCTCGTCGCCTTCGCGCGGGCGCTGCTCGCGGACCCGGCCGTGCTCATCCTGGACGAGGCGACGAGTTCGCTGGACGTGCCGGGCGAGCGTGCGGTGCAGCGCGCGATGGACACGGTACTGGCGGGCCGGACGGCGGTGGTCATCGCCCACCGCCTGTCCACGGTGGAGGTCGCCGACCGGGTCCTGGTGATGGAGGCGGGCCACGTGGTGGAGGACGGCCCGCCGTCCGAACTGGTGGGCGGCGGGGGCCACTACGCGGGCCTCCACCGCGCCTGGCGCGACAGCCTGGTGAGCTGACGCCTCCTCGCGCTCAGTGCCGGCCGCGGGCGCGCGGCTCCGCAGGAGGCCGTGCGCCGGGGTCGTGGTCAGGAGCACCGGCAGGGCGGCCGCGGTCCCCGCGCCGGACACGGACGGGGTGGAGGACCGCGCCGGCTGCTCGGGGTGTATGCGCCGCACCGGTGGATGGCGCACGCCATGGCCGGGTTCACGCGGCCGGTCGCCTCTCCGCACGCGATGGCGTCCACGGAGTGGGTGCCGGCGGTGCCGCGCCCGACCGCGATGACGGCCGAGCAGAAGCCGCACCCCCATCTGGCGATCTTCGCGTACGTCCAAGGGGTGGGACCGGCGGACGAGTTCGAGGAGCGGGCGCGCCGGGAGACCGGTGTCTCCGGCGACGAGCGGAGGGAAAAGAACGAGCCACGATGCGACGCGATCCAGTCGTCCGGTTCCCATGCCCTGCCGCTTCCCCTCTCCGAGGAGGGGGACTTCCGCCTCGACCTGGAGTCGCTCTTCGAGTTCGGCCTGCGGAGAACGCCGGACGGCATCGCCGCAATGATCGGCGAAACGTCCGCTTAACGAACACGCCCTTTCGGGCAACGGACGATTTCCGGTCAACTTGTTGACGCGCTCCTGACAGACGGTGTCCGCAGCTGTCACTCTCTCCCCGGCTCTTCGCAACGACGTTCAGCCGTTCACCCGTACGTGCTCCACAGCTCTGTTTGCTCTGCCCGGGCGGCCCCACCCAGTCACCCGGTACCCCCCTCGCAAAAGGAGTCTGCGTGAGATCCACGCCCAGCCGTCGCGCCACCGCGACCGGCGCTCTGATCGCTGCCGCCGCCATGATCGCCGTCGGCGTCCAGACCGGCACCGCCACCGCCGACCAGCTCGGCACCGCGCCCACGGCGCAGGCGGCCGGCAAGGCCAACCCCGGCAAGCTGCCGGCCGACCTCTCCCCCGCCCAGCGCGCCGCGCTCATCAAGGCCGCGCAGGCGGACTCCGCCGCGACGGCCAAGCAGCTCGGCCTCGGCGCCCAGGAGAAGCTGGTCGTCCGCGACGTCGTCCAGGACCGCGACGGCACGACCCACACGCGCTACGAGCGCACGCTCAACGGGCTGCCCGTGCTCGGCGGTGACCTGATCGTCGCCGAGACCAAGGCCGGCGCCACCGCCTCCGTCGCGAAGGCCACCCGCGCCGACATCACGAAGGTGGACACCGCCGCGGCGACCCTCGCCCCGGCCGCCGCCCAGAAGCAGGCCCTCGGCGTCGCGAGCGCCGACGGCGCCAAGAGCGCCAAGGCCGAGCGCGCCCCGCGCAAGGTCGTCTGGGCCGCGAACGGCACGCCCGTCCTCGCCTACGAGACGGTCGTCGGCGGCCTCCAGCAGGACGGCACGCCGAACGAGCTGCACGTCATCACCGACGCCAAGACCGGCGCGAAGCTGTACGAGTGGCAGGGTGTCCACACCGGCACCGGCAACACCATGTACAGCGGCCAGGTCACCCTCGGCACCGCCCCGTCGTACACCCTGACGGACACGGGCCGCGGCAACCACAAGACGTACAACCTCAACGGCGGCTCCTCCGGCACCGGCACGCTGTTCACCAACAGCACCGACGTCTGGGGCAACGGGCTCCCGTCCAACAAGGAGACCGCGGGCGCCGACGCGCACTACGGCGCCGCGCTCACCTGGGACTACTACAAGAACGTGCACGGCCGCTCCGGCATCCGCGGCGACGGCGTCGGCGCGTACTCCCGGGTCCACTACGGCAACGCGTACGTCAACGCCTTCTGGCAGGACTCCTGCTTCTGCATGACCTACGGCGACGGGTCCGGCAACAGCAAGCCGCTGACCTCCATCGACGTGGCCGCGCACGAGATGACGCACGGCGTCACCTCCAACACCGCCGGCCTGGTCTACAGCGGCGAGTCCGGCGGCCTCAACGAGGCCACCTCGGACATCTTCGCGGCGGCGGTCGAGTTCTACGCCAACAACGCCCAGGACAAGGGCGACTACCTCGTCGGCGAGAAGATCGACATCCGCGGCAACGGCACCCCGCTGCGGTACATGGACAAGCCGAGCAAGGACGGCTCGTCCAAGGACTACTGGTACTCCGGTATCGGCAACGTCGACGTCCACTACTCCTCGGGCGTCGCCAACCACTGGTACTACCTGCTCTCCGAGGGCAGCGGTGCCAAGACCGTCAACGGCGTGAACTACGACTCGCCGACCTCCGACGGCCTGCCCGTCACCGGCATCGGCCGTGACAAGGCGTCGCTGATCTGGTTCAAGGCGCTCACCACCAAGTTCAGCTCGAACACCAACTACGCCGGCGCCCGCACGGGCACCGTCGCGGCGGCGACCGAGCTGTACGGCGCGAACAGCCCCGAGGTCCTCGCGGTGCAGCACGCCTGGGCCGGCGTCAACGTCGGAACCCGTCCGGGCGGCGGCGACCCCGACCCCGGCGGCAAGGTCTTCGAGAACACGGCCGACGTGTCCATCCCGGACTACGGCTCCGCCGTGACCTCCTCGGTCAGCGTCACCGGTGTCTCCGGCAACGCGCCGAGCACCCTCAAGGTCGGCGTGAACATCGTCCACACCTACATCGGTGACCTGGTCGTGGACCTCATCGCGCCCGACGGCTCGGTCTACAACCTGCACAACCGGTCCGGTGGCAGCACCGACAACATCAACCAGACCTACACCGTGAACGCCTCCTCCGAGGTCGCCAACGGCACCTGGAAGCTCCGCGTCCAGGACAAGGCCTCGTGGGACACGGGTTACATCAACAGCTTCAAGCTGACGTTCCCGTAAGCCCACGGCCGGTGAAGACCGGTCCGGCTCACTGATCCACGTCAGAACGACGGCCCCCGGGGTGGGTTCACCCCGGGGGCCGTCGTCGTCGGACGCGGCCTCCCGTCCCGGCGTTCAGCGCATCAGGACCCCCGCCCCCTCCCCCTTCGTCTCCGCCGGCAGCGCCACCAGACCCGGTTCCGCCGGGTGGTCCAGGAGAGGGTGCGAGGGGAGGACCCGGACCGTGCAGCCGAAGGGGCCCGTGCGGTCCAGGGACAGGGCGCCCGCGTAGGGCAGGCGGCCCTCCAGGTCGGGGCCGCCCGCCGGTTTGAGGACCACGGCGCGGGGGTCGCGCAGCCGGTCGTCCGCGTCCACCCGGCCGGTCACCGCCTGCACCTCGACGTCCTCGGGGCCCAGTTCGCCGAGCGACACCCGGACGCGGACCGCCGGAGTCGCACCGAGCTCCGCGTCCTCGAGGTCGTCGCCCACCTCCACGTGGTCGACCGACACCCGCGGCCAGGCCCCGCGCACCCGGGCCTTCCAGGCGGCCAGCGAGCGGGCCGCTTCCGGACCGAGGGCCCGGTGGGCCTCGGCTGCCGGGGTGTAGAGCCGCTCCACGTACTCCTTCACCATCCGGTCCGCGAGCACCCTGGGCCCGAGGTCGGCGAGGGTCCGCCGGACCATCGCGGTCCAGCCGTACGGCACGCCGTCCGGGCCGCGGTCGTAGAAGCGGGGCGCGACCCGGCGCTCGATCAGCTCGTAGAGCGCGGCGGCCTCCAGGTCGTCGCGGCGCTCCTCGTCGAGGGCGGCGGCACCGTCGGCGGTCGGGATCGCCCAGCCGAAGTCGGGCTCGAACCACTCGTCCCACCAGCCGTCCAGGACCGACAGGTTGAGGCAGCCGTTGAGCGCGGCCTTCATCCCGCTGGTGCCGCAGGCCTCCAGGGGCCGCAGCGGGTTGTTGAGCCACACGTCGCAGCCCGGGTAGAGGCCGCGGGCCATGCCCATCCCGTAGTCCGGCAGGAAGACGATCCGGTGCCGCACCCGTGGGTCGTCGGCGAACCGCACCAGCTCCTGCACCAGCTTCTTCCCGCCGTCGTCGGCCGGGTGCGCCTTGCCCGCGACGACCAGCTGCACGGGTCGCTCGGGATGGAGCAGCAGCGACCGCAGCCGGTCCTTGTCGCGCAGCATCAGGGTGAGCCGCTTGTACGAGGGGACGCGGCGGGCGAAGCCGATGGTCAGGACCTCGGGGTCGAGGACGCCGTCGGTCCAGCCGAGTTCGGCGGCGGCCGCGCCGCGCTGCCGCCAGGAGGCCCGCACCCGCTGCCGTACGTCGAGGACGAGCCGTTCGCGCAGGGTGCGGCGCAGCTCCCACAGCTCGTGGTCGCTCGCGTCGGGCCCGAGCCGGGCGACCTCCGGGGCCGTCCAGGTCGGCGCGTGCACGCCGTTGGTGACCGAGGTGAGCGGGATCTCCTCGGCGTCGAAGCCGGGCCACAGGCCGGCGAACATGGCACGGCTGACGGAGCCGTGGAGCGTGGAGACGCCGTTGGCGCGGCGGGCGAGCCGCAGCCCCATGGCGGCCATGTTGAAGACCCCGGGCTCGCCGCCGAGCGGCGTCTCGTCGCCGAGCGCGAGGAGCCGGCCGGTGTCGACGCCGGGCAGGGCGCCGTCGTCGCCGAAGTGGCGGGCGACGAGCGCGCGGTCGAAGCGGTCGATGCCGGCGGCGACGGGCGTGTGGGTGGTGAACACCGTCCCGGCGCGCACGGCCTCCAGGGCGGCGTCGAAGCCGAGGCCCTGCCCCAGGCCGCCGGGGGACGGCCGCTCGCCCAGTTCCCTGATGCGTTCGAGCCCGAGGAAGCCGGCGTGGCCCTCGTTGGTGTGGAACACCTCCGGCTGCGGGGTGCCGGTGAGCCGGCAGTACGTGCGGACGGCGCGGACCCCGCCGATGCCCAGGAGCATCTCCTGGAGCAGCCGGTGCTCGCTGCCGCCGCCGTAGAGCCGGTCGGTGACCTCGCGTTCGCCGGGCGCGTTCTCCTCGACGTCCGAGTCGAGCAGCAGCAGCGGGACCCGGCCGACCCGGGCGGTCCAGACGTGGGCGTGCAGGCTGCGCCCGCCGGGCAGCGCCAGGGCGACGCGGGCGGGGGCGCCGTCGGGTTCGCGCAGCAGGGTGAGCGGCAGCTCGCCCGGGTCGAGCACCGGGTAGTGCTCCTGCTGCCAGCCGTCCCGGGAGAGCGACTGCCGGAAGTAGCCGTGCCGGTAGAGCAGTCCGACGCCGATGAGCGGGACGCCGAGGTCACTGGCGGCCTTGAGGTGGTCGCCGGCCAGGATGCCGAGGCCGCCGGAGTACTGCGGCAGGGCGCCGGTGATGCCGAACTCGGGCGAGAAGTACGCGACCGAGGCGGGCGGCTCGCCCTGCTGCCCCTGGTACCAGCGGGGTTCGGTCAGGTAGCGCTCGAGGTCCTCGGCCGCGGCGCGCAGCCGGGCCAGGAAGTCCTGGTCGGCGGCGAGCGCGGCGAGCCGCCCGCTGTCGATGGCGCCGAGCGCGCGGACGGGGTCGCCGTCGGCGGCGCGGATCCCTTCCGGGTCCACGCTCTCGAAGAGTTCACGGGTGGGTTCGTGCCAGGACCAGCGCAGGTTGTGCGCCAGGTCGGCGAGGGGTCGAAGGGTGTCGGGGAGGACGGGACGCACGGTGAATCGACGGATTGCCTTCACGTGTTCCACCTTCGCAGGCCGTGACGGAGCGGAGCGGAAGCACCACGCTGTGCTTCCGCGGTTCCGTGCACGGAACTTACGCGACGCGGACGGTTCCCACCACGGGGCGCGGGGCGCATCGTCTGACGATCCGCCACAAGGACCCGGCCGATTTCTTGTCCGGGAGGAGTTCTTGCCCGTCCGGCTACGCCCTAGTAGTTAACAAAGCGCCGGATTGCCCACCCGGCATCCGGGGCAAGGCTCCTTTCCGTACCCCTCCGTACTCCCTCCAGACCCGCCATTCGAGTGAACGCGTACGGCGGCGGCCATCCCAGCGACCAACGGGCCGCCGACGGAGCTAGAAAGAGCGCACACCACCCGCACCCTCGCGAACCGTCAGGTGATGCCGTGAATCCGCTCATGGGACGCATTCCCGTCCTGGACGTCCGCCCCCTGGTCGACTGTGGCCGCCGCCCGGCGAAGGCGGTGGTGGGCGAGACCTTCGAAGTGACCGCCACCGTGTTCCGCGAGGGGCATGACGCCGTCGCCGCCAATGTCGTGCTGCGCGGCCCGTCCGGCCGGCCCGGCCCGTGGATCCCGATGCGCGAACTGGCCCCGGGCACCGACCGCTGGGGCGCGGAGGTGACCCCGGACGCCGAGGGTTCGTGGACGTACACGGTGGAGGCGTGGAGCGACCCGCTCACCACCTGGCGGCGGACCGCGAGGATCAAGATCCCGGCGGGAATCGATTCCGAACTGGTCCTCGCCGAGGGCGCCGAGCTGCACGAGCGGGCCGCCAAGGGCGTGCCGAAGAAGGGCGGCGGCCGGGAGGCGGTGCTCGCCGTCGCGGACACGCTGCGCGACGAGTCCCGGCCGGCCGCGGTGCGGCTCGCGGCGGCGCTCACGCCGCGCGTCCTGGAGTGCCTGGCCCGCCATCCGCTGCGCGAACTGCTGTCGAAGTCCCCGGCGTTGCCGCTGCGGGTGGAGCGGGAGCGGGCGCTGTTCGGTTCCTGGTACGAGTTCTTCCCGCGGTCCGAGGGCGTGCGGAAGGTGCGCGGCCGGACGGTGCCCGGCACGTTCCGCACGGCGGCCGAACGGCTTCCGGCGATCGCCGCGATGGGTTTCGACGTGGTCTACCTGCCGCCGATCCACCCGATCGGAGTGACCCACCGCAAGGGCCCGAACAACTCGCTGTCGGCGAGCCCGGAGGACGTGGGTGTGCCGTGGGCGATCGGCTCGCCGGAGGGCGGGCACGACGCGGTCCACCCGGATCTGGGCACGATCGAGGACTTCGACGCGTTCGTGGCGCGGGCGCGCGAGCTGCGCCTGGAGATCGCGCTGGACTTCGCGCTGCAGTGCTCGCCGGACCACCCGTGGGTGGAGAAGCACCCGGAGTGGTTCGCCCGCCGCCCGGACGGCTCGATCGCGTACGCCGAGAACCCGCCGAAGAAGTACCAGGACATCTATCCGATCGCGTTCGACAACGACATGGACGGGATCGTCGCGGAGACCGTGCGGGTGCTGCGGCACTGGATGGACCACGGGGTGCGGATCTTCCGGGTGGACAACCCGCACACCAAGCCGGTGGTGTTCTGGGAGCGGGTGATCGGCGAGATCAACCGGGCCGACCCGGACGTGATCTTCCTGGCGGAGGCGTTCACCCGGCCCGCGATGATGCACGCGCTCGGCGCCGTCGGATTCCAGCAGTCGTACACCTACTTCACCTGGCGCAACACCAAGCAGGAGCTGACCGAGTACCTCACGGAGCTGTCCGGGGACACCGCCGCCTGCATGCGGCCCAACTTCTTCGTGAACACCCCGGACATCCTGCACGCCTACCTCCAGCACGGCGGCCGGCCGGCCTTCGAGGTGCGCGCGGTGCTCGCGGCCACGCTCTCGCCGACCTGGGGTGTCTACGCCGGCTACGAGCTGTGCGAGAACACCCCGCTGCGGGAGGGCAGCGAGGAGTACCTGGACTCGGAGAAGTACCAACTGCGGCCGCGGGACTGGGAGTCGGCGGAGCGCTCGGGTGCCTCCATCGCCCCGCTGATCACCACCCTGAACCGGGTCAGGCGCCGCAATCCGGCCCTGCGCCGGCTGCGGAACCTGACCTTCCACGCGACGGACAACGACGCCGTCATCGCGTATTCCAAGCGCTCGGGTCCGAACACCGTCCTGGTGGTCGCCAACCTCGACCCCCACCACACCCAGGAGGCCACGGTCTCGTTGAACATGCCGGAACTCGGCCTCGCCTGGCACGAGACCGTGCCGGTGCGCGACGAGCTCACCGGCGAGACCTATCACTGGGGCAGGACCGATTACGTACGCCTCGAGCCGGGTGTCACGCCCGCACACGTACTCGTCCTGCGACCGTCCCCGCAGACCGGAGGGTCACCCACATCATGACAGTCAACGAACCCGTCCCCGACACCTTCGAGGACACCCCCGCCAAGGACCGCGACCCCGAGTGGTTCAAGCGGGCGGTCTTCTACGAGGTCCTGGTCCGCTCGTTCCAGGACAGCAACGGCGACGGAGTCGGCGATCTGAAGGGCATCACGTCCCGCCTCGACTACCTGCAGTGGCTGGGCGTGGACTGCCTCTGGCTGCCACCGTTCTTCAAGTCCCCGCTGCGGGACGGCGGCTACGACGTCGCCGACTACACCTCGGTGCTCCCGGAGTTCGGCGACCTCGCCGACTTCGTGGAGTTCGTGGACGCGGCCCACGCGCGGGGCATGCGCGTGATCATCGACTTCGTCATGAACCACACGAGCGACGCGCACCCGTGGTTCCAGGAGTCCCGCACCGACCCCGAAGGCCCCTACGGCGACTACTACGTCTGGGCCGACGACGACAAGCAGTTCCCGGACGCCCGGATCATCTTCGTCGACACGGAGACCTCCAACTGGACCTTCGACCCGGTCCGCAAGCAGTACTACTGGCACCGCTTCTTCTCCCACCAGCCGGACCTCAACTACGAGAACCCGGCGGTCCAGGAGGAGATCCTGTCCGCGCTGCGCTTCTGGCTGGACCTGGGCATCGACGGCTTCCGGCTCGACGCCGTGCCGTACCTCTACCAGGAGGAGGGCACCAACTGCGAGAACCTGCCCGCCACGCACGCCTTCCTCAAGCGGGTCCGCAAGGAGATCGACGAGCACTACCCGGACCGGGTGCTGCTCGCCGAGGCCAACCAGTGGCCGGAGGACGTCGTCGACTACTTCGGCGACTTCGGGACGGGCGGCGACGAGTGCCACATGGCCTTCCACTTCCCGGTGATGCCACGCATCTTCATGGCCGTGCGGCGCGAGTCCCGCTACCCGGTCTCCGAGATCCTGGCGAAGACCCCGGAGATCCCGGCGGGCTGCCAGTGGGGCATCTTCCTCCGCAACCACGACGAGCTCACCCTCGAGATGGTCACGGACGAGGAACGCGACTACATGTACGCCGAGTACGCCAAGGACCCGCGGATGCGGGCCAACATCGGCATCCGGCGCCGTCTCGCCCCGCTCCTCGACAACGACCGCAAGCAGATGGAGCTGTTCACCGCGCTGCTGTTCTCGCTGCCCGGCTCGCCGGTGCTGTACTACGGCGACGAGATCGGCATGGGCGACAACATCTGGCTCGGCGACCGGGACGGCGTGCGCACCCCGATGCAGTGGACACCGGACCGCAACGCGGGCTTCTCCTCGTGCGACCCGGGCCGGCTCTTCCTGCCGGCCATCATGGACCCGGTCCACGGCTACCAGGTGACCAACGTGGAGGCGGGGATGGCCTCGCCGTCCTCGCTGCTGCACTGGACGAAGCGGATGATCGAGATCCGCAAGCAGAACCGCGCCTTCGGGACCGGCTCGTACACCGAACTGCCCTCGTCCAACCCGGCGGTTCTCGCCTTCCTCCGCGAGACCGGCCCCGAGGACGGTCCGGACGCCGACCAGGTCCTCTGCGTGAACAACTTCTCCCGGTTCGCGCAGCCGACCGAACTCGACCTGCGCCGCTTCGACGGGGTGAAGCCGGTGGAGATGATCGGCGGGGTGCAGTTCCCGGCGATCGGCCAGTGGCCGTATCTGCTCACGCTGGCCGGGCACGGGTTCTACTGGTTCCGCCTCAAGCGATCCTGAAGTACCGTCAGTTCAGTTCTGTCCCGTGTGGGGCGGTTTCCGCCGCCCCACACCGGGAACTGTGTCCCACACACGATTCAGGTCCATACGGGCCTTCTTGTCGGGCCCATACGGATCTTCCCCTTCCGACACGTCCCGCACAGCCGGACAGCCGAAGCCGCCATCCGGGACACTCTGCGCATTTGAACGCTTACGCACACCCCTTGCGCACCCCGGGGAAAGGACGCGATGCCATGCCGGAGACCGCATCCACCACCCGGGCCCCGGACGCCCTCCTCGCCTCGCTCACACCCTTGCTGCACGCCTGGCTGCCACGGCAGCGCTGGTTCGCCGGCAAGGGCCGCCGGGTCACCGGGTTCACCCTGGACGCGGCCACCGAGCTGCTGCCGCTGGACGGCACCGGACCCGGTCTCCTCCATCTGCTCGTACGGGTCGAACAGCCGGGCCGTCCGGCCGGAACACCCGCCGACTGCTACCAGTTGCTCCTCGGCGTGCGGCCCCAGCTGCCGCCGAGACTGGCGCCCGCCCTGATCGGGCGGCTCCGCCAGGGTCCGCTCGCCGGACGGGCCGTCTACGAAGGGCTGCGCGATCCGCGGCTCGCCGGACTGCTCTACGAACGGCTGCGCAGCCCCGGCCGGACCGGCCCGCTGCGCTTCCACGCCACGGCCCCGCTGCCCCCGGCACTCGCACCCCGGATGCTGGACGCCGAGCAGTCCAACTCCTCGCTCGTCTACGGAGATTCGTTCATCCTCAAGATCTTCCGCCGGGTCAGTCCGGGCGCCAACCCGGACCTGGAACTGCCGCTCGCGCTGGCCGGGGCGGGCTGCGAACGGGTCCCGGCGCCGGTCGCCTGGTTCGAGACCGGCGCGGCCACGCTGGGCGTCCTCCAGCCGTATCTGCGCGGCTCGCGCGACGGCTGGCGGCTCGCGCTCGACGCGCTCGCCGACGGGCGGGAGTTCACCGTCGAGGCCCGGCAGCTCGGCCGGGCCACGGCCGAGGTGCACCTCGCGCTGGCCGGCGCCCTGCCCACCGAACGGCTCCGGCGCGACCGGGCCGCTCACCTGGCCGCCGCGATGGACGCCCGGCTGCACGCCGCCGCCAAGGCGGTGCCCGCGCTCCTGCCGTACGTGCCGGGGCTGCGGGCGGTGCTCGCGGCGGCCGGCGACGCGACGGGCACGGGCCCGCTGCAGCGGATCCACGGCGACCTGCACCTCGGACAGACACTGCGCGGCTCCGACGGCGCCTGGGCGGTGATCGACTTCGAAGGCGAGCCGGCCAAGTCGCTGGACGAGCGGCGCAGCCCGCAGCCGCCGGTCCGCGACATCGCGGGCATGCTCCGCTCCTTCGACTACGCGGCCCGCACCCACCGGCCCTGGAACGCCGAGTGGGCGGCCCGCTGCCGCGCCGCCTACTGCACCGGCTACGCGGAGGCCGCGGGCACCGACCCCCGCGACCACCCCGCGCTGCTGCACGCCTACGAGACGGACAAGGCCGTCTACGAGGTCGTGTACGAGGCCCGCCACCGTCCGGACTGGCTGCCGGTCCCGATGGCGGCGATCCAGCGCCTGGCGGGACCGAGGTGATCCCCCGCGCTCCCGTGCCCGGCCCGCCGGGCGCTCACCCGGTCGGGCCAGTCGCCGGGGCACGGCCGGGCGTTCCGCCTGCGGGGTACCCGACGGGGCCCGTTCGGCCGAGTGTCCCGAGCGGAACCGGCCGCGTTGCGCTTGCGTGGAAAGCGCCCTTCCCCCCTCACCCCCTTCACCCTCACCAGGAGGCCTCTCCGTGACCGCCCGATCCGCAGGCAGGACAGCCCGCAAGCCGAAGACGCCCGCTCCCCGGGCGGAGGCCACGCCGGACCGGGCCGCCGCGCGCCAGGTGCGCCAGGCGCCCCCGCTCGACCCGGGCGACCGGGCCCGGCTGCTGGCCGGCGAGCACCACGACCCGCACGGGCTGCTCGGCGCGCACCCGGTGAAGGGCGGGATCGCCGTACGGGTGCTGCGCCCGTGGGCGAAGGAGGTCGCCGTGCTGCTCCCCAAGGGGCGGCGCGTCCAGCTGCACGACGAGGGCGACGGCATCTTCTCGGCCCTCGTCCCGCTGCTCCGCAAGGTTCCCGCGTACGAGCTCCGCGTCCGCTACGACGGCGACGAGCTGGCCGTCGACGACCCGTACCGCTTCCTGCCCGCGCTCGGCGACCTCGACCTGCACCTGATCGGCGAGGGCCGGCACGAGGAACTGTGGACGGCGCTCGGCGCCCGGGTCATGACCCACCAGGGCGTGACCGGCACCCGCTTCACCGTCTGGGCGCCCAACGCCCGCGGCGTGCGCGTCACCGGCGACTGGACGTACTGGGACGGCACGGCGCTGCCGATGCGCTCGCTCGGCTCGACCGGCGTGTGGGAGCTGTTCGTGCCCGGGATCGGCGAGGGCGCGGTCTACAAGTTCGACATCACCCGCCCGGACGGCTCGCACACGCTGCGTGCCGATCCGATGGCCCGCCGCACCGAGTGCCCGCCGCACACCGCGTCCGTCGTCACCGACGACCACCACGTGTGGCAGGACGACGAGTGGATGGCGCGGCGCGGCGCGCGCCCGCACCACGAGGCGCCGCTGTCCGTGTACGAGGTCCACCTGCCGTCGTGGCGGCCGGGACTGACGTACCGGCAGCTCGCCGAGCAACTGCCCGCCTACGTGCGCGATCTCGGCTTCACGCACGTGGAGTTCATGGCCGTCGCCGAGCATCCCTTCCACGGCTCGTGGGGCTACCAGGTCACCGGCTTCTACGCGCCGACGGCGCGCCTCGGCACGCCGGACGACTTCCGTTTCCTGGTGGACGCGCTGCACCAGGCGGGGATCGGCGTCCTGATGGACTGGGTGCCGGCGCACTTCCCGCGGGACGACTGGGCGCTCGCCGAGTTCGACGGGCGGCCGCTGTACGAGCACGAGGATCCGCGCCGTTCGGCCCACCCGGACTGGGGCACCCTGGAGTTCGACTACGGCCGCAAGGAGGTGCGGAACTTCCTCGTCGCCAACGCCGTGTACTGGTGCGAGCGGTTCCACCTCGACGGCCTGCGGGTGGACGCGGTCGCGTCGATGCTCTACCTGGACTACTCGCGCGAGGGCGGCGACTGGCTGCCCAACGAGTTCGGCGGCCGGGAGAACCTGGACGCGGTGGCCTTCCTGCAGGAGATGAACGCCACCGTGTACAAGCGCTGCCCGGGAGTGGTCACCTTCGCCGAGGAGTCGACGGCCTGGGACGGCGTGACCCGGCCGACCGACCAGGTGGGTCCGGGCGGTTTCGGCGGGCTCGGCTTCGGCATGAAGTGGAACATGGGCTGGATGCACGACTCGCTCGGCTACGTCGAGAAGGACCCGGTGCACCGCAAGTACCACCACCACGAGATGACCTTCTCGATGGTGTACGCGTACAGCGAGAACTACATCCTGCCGATCTCCCACGACGAGGTCGTGCACGGCAAGCGTTCCCTGGTGTCGAAGATGCCGGGCGACTGGTGGCAGCGGCGTGCCAACCACCGGGCGTACCTGGGCTTCATGTGGGCCCACCCGGGCAAGCAACTGCTGTTCATGGGGCAGGAGTTCGCCCAGGGCGCCGAGTGGTCGGCGGAGCACGGCCCCGAGTGGTGGCTGATGGACGAGACGTACCACTCGGCCGGTGACCACCGGGGCGTGCGGGACCTGGTGCGCGATCTGAACACGGTGTACACGGCGACGCCGTCGCTGTGGGAGCGGGACACCGCGCCGGAGGGCTTCCAGTGGATCGCGGGCGACGCGGCGGAGGACAACGTCTTCGCCTTCCTGCGCTTCGACGCGGTCGGCTCGCCGCTGCTCGCGGTGTGCAACTTCTCGCCGGTGGTGCGGCACGACTACCGGCTCGGGGTGCCGGACTCCTTCGCGGCCTGGGCGGAGGTGCTGAACACGGACGACGTGCGGTACGGCGGGAGCGGCGTGGTCGGCACCGACCCGGTGAAGACCGAGTCGGTGCCGTGGCACGGCCGCCCGGCGAGCGTCCGGATGACGCTGCCGCCGCTGGCGACGGTGTGGCTCAGGCCCGCCTGAACCGCGGCCGGGCCCGCCTGAACCGCGCGGGCCGCCGGGGCCCGGCAGGCGCCTGCCCCGGCCCTCAGGCCCGCCGGATCACGCCCAGCCGCTGGGTGGCCCGGGTCAGCGCCACGTACAGGTCGTTGACGCCGTGCAGGGCGCCGGCCCGGATGCCGTCCGGGTCGACGACGAGCACGGTGTCGAACTCCAGGCCCTTGGCCTGCCGCGGGTCGAGCAGGACGACGGGCCGGGCCAGGTCGGGCGCGGGGCCGTACGAGGCGTCGGGCAGGGCGGCGATCAGCTCCGGGTGCAGCCCGGCCGGCGCGATGACGGCGAGCCGGCCCTCGGGCCGGAGCTCCGCCGCCACCGCGTCGGCGGCCTCCTTCACCGGGTCCTCGGCCGTGCGGTCCCAGGGCTCGACGCCGGTGGAGCGCACCGAGCGCGGCGGCTCGAAGTGCGGGTCGGCCTCCCGCCGTACGTCCGTGGCGACGGCCATGATCTCGGCCGGGGTGCGGTAGTTGACGCCGAGCCTGACGAGCTCCCAGCGGTCCTCGACGTACGGCGAGAGGATCGCGTCCCAGGCGCCGACACCGGCCGGGTCGCCGGTCTGCGCCGGGTCGCCGACCAGGGTCATGGAGCGGGTGGGGCTGCGGCGCATGAGGAGCCGCCACAGCATGGCGGAGAGCTCCTGTGCCTCGTCGACGATGATGTGGCCGAAGGCCCAGGTGCGGTCGGCGGCGGCGCGTTCGGCGGCGCTGCGGTGGTCGGCCTCCTCGTGCCGTTCGGCGAAGCGCTCGGCGTCGATGATGTCGTGCGCGGACAGCACCTCGGAGGCGTCCTTGTCGACCTCCTCCTTGTCCTCGAACTCGTAGGTGCGGGAGGCGTACGAGACGTCGAGGACGCCCTGCGCGTACTGGATCCGCTTCTGCCGCTCGGCCTCCTCGGCGGCGCGGGCGGCGGAGTCGTCCTCGCCGAGGAGTTCGGCGGCCTCGTCGAGCAGCGGCACGTCGGCGGCCGTCCAGGCCGCGCCTGCCGGCCGCCGGATCGCCGCCAGGTCGTCCTCGTCGTCGAGGTGGGTGGGGTCTTCGAGGTAGTCGGCGAGGAAGTCCTGCGGGGTGAGCGGCGGCCAGAGGGTGTCGAGGGCCGCGTGCACCTCGGGGTTGGCGGCGACGCCCTTGGCGAGGAGGGCGCGGTCGTCGGGGCCGAGGAAGTTGGGGCCGCCGTAGGGGTCCGCGCCGATGCGGTCGGCGAGCTGTTCGGCGAGGGCGTCGAGGACCGCGAAGACGAAGTAGGGCCGGGCGAGGTTGTGCGGCAGGAAGGTCTCGCGGGCCCGGTGGCGGGCCTCCAGGGCCATGTCCCAGTCGATGACCAGGTCGCCGTCCTCGTGCGGGACGACCAGCGGCTCGCCGCGCTCGGGCACCCGCTGCCGGTCGCGTACGGCGGCGGCCAGGGCCTCGGCCATCCGGAGCGAGCCCTTGACGGCGGCGGCGCGGGGCGTTTCCGTGCCGGTGGCGCGGACGCCGGGGAAGAGCTCGCCGGGCGTGGCGAGCAGCACGCCGGTCTCGCCGAGGGAGGGCAGGACGTTGCCGATGTAGCCGAGGAAGGCGGGGTTGGGGCCGACGATCAGGACGGCGCGCTTGGCGAGCTGCTCGCGGTGCGCGTAGAGCAGGTAGGCGGCACGGTGCAGGGCGACGGCGGTCTTGCCGGTGCCGGGGCCGCCTTCGACGACGAGGACGCCGCGGTGCGGGGAGCGGATGATGGCGTCCTGTTCGGCCTGGATGGTCTGCACGATGTCGTGCATGCGGCCGGTTCGGGCGGCGTCGAGCGCGGCGAGCAGGACCTCGTCGGCGTCGCGGTTCTCGTGGCCGGTGCGGGTGGCGTCGTGGAGGTCGAGCACCTCGTCGTGGAGCGAGACGACCTCGCGGCCCTTGGTGGTGATGTGGCGGCGCCGGCTCAGGCCCATGGGCTCGTAGCCGGTGGCGAGGTAGAAGGGCCGGGCGATGTCGGCGCGCCAGTCGACGACGAGGGGCGTGCGGTGGGCGTCGTCCTCGCGGATGCCGATCCGTCCGATGTGGTGGTCGCGCCCGTCCCGGAAGGCGAGCCGTCCGAAGCAGAGCCCGGTCTCGCCCGCGTCGAGCGCGGCGAGCAGCCCGGACCGCTCGGCGACGAGCACGTCGCGCTCGAGGCGGGCCTGCGCGTTGCCGGCGCCGGGCGTGCCGAGGGCCGCCGCGACACCGGCCTCGGCCTGGTCCCGCAGGTCGTCGAGTCGCGCGTAGAGCTCGGTGATGAATTTCTGTTCGTTCCGAAATTCTTCGGTTGACAATTCGACTCCCGGCGCGATACGGTGCGTTTAGTGAAGTACTCCGCGTCTACACGTGCGCCCCTATGGCGATCCAGACACGGAATTCACCAATATACGTGGACCAACACCCCGGCTGTCAATTCTAGTCCGGGGTATTTTCGTGCCTCATGACGAATGACGTGTCCCCGTTCCCGGCGGCCCGCGCCCTGCTGCTCGCCCACGGCGCCGATACCCTGCCGCACCCCGGCGGCACCCTCCTCGCCCACCTGGACCGCGTCGAGCACCGCCTCGCCGCCTGGGGCGCCCGCCCCGCCCTCCGCCTGGCCGGCCTCTGCCACGCCTTCTACGGCACGGACGGCTTCGCCGAGAGCCTGCTCCCGCTGGACCGCCGGGCGGAGCTGACGGCGGCGATCGGCGAGGAGGCGGAACACCTGGTCCACTTCTACGCGAGCTGTGACCGCGACGTCTCCTACCCCGGCCTGCCCGACCCGGCCGGCCCCTTCCGCGACCGTTTCACCGGTGAGACCCTCGTCCCGTCCGCCCGCCGGCGGGCGGACTTCGCCGAAATCACCGCGGCCAACGAACTCGACCTGGCGGCGCTCGATCCCGAATTCCGCACCCGCTGGGGAGCCTCGCTGCTGCGTCTCCTCACCGGCTGGCGGCCCCTGCTGACCGACGCCGCCTTCGCGGACGTACGGGCCGTGCTCGCGCCGCGCGGATAACCGGGTGCGGGGCGCCCGGGGGCACTGTTAACGTCGGCGGCATGAAGCGCGCTGCCGATCTCACGACGACGCCGGAGAGTGTCCCGGCGCGCTGACAGCTGTCTTTGTCCGAAGCCCCGGGGCGAGTGCCCCGGGGCTTCGCCGTGCCGGCCGGGGACTCGCTCCCCCACCGGAAAGAGGAACCACCATGAGCGAGTCCCCCGCCGTCGTCGACCACCGCAGGCTGGGCCGGGAGCTGGAGCTGTTCGACACCGATCCGCTGATCGGCGCCGGGCTGCCGTACTGGCTGCCCGCCGGGGCCGCCGTACGGCACGCGCTGGAGGAGTACGTACGGGAGGCCGAACGGCGGGCCGGGTACCGCCACGTGTACTCGCCGGTGCTGGGGAAGCGGGAGCTGTACGAGATCTCCGGGCACTGGGCGCACTACCGCGACGACATGTTCCCGCCGATGGACGTCGGCGCGGAGCAGTTCGTGATGCGGCCCAGCCTCTGCCCGCACCATGCCGTCATCTTCCGCTCCCGCGCCCGCAGCTATCGCGAACTTCCCTTCCGCATGGCCGAGTTGGGAGGGATGTATCGCTCCGAGCCGTCCGGGGTCCTCGGCGGGCTCACCCGGGTGCGGGCCATCCGGCTCAACGACGCCCACATCTTCTGCACCCTCGACCAGGTCGCCGAGGAGGCGGCCGGCACCCTGGGGCTGATCCGTGAGGCGCACGCGGCCATGGGCATCGTGCCCGTCCGCCACCGGCTCTCGCTGCCCGGCCCGGGCGGCAAGTACGTCGCCGCGCCCGGGATGTGGGAGCGGTCGACCGCCCTGCTGCGGGAGGTCCTCGACGCCTCCGGGCTCGACTACGAGGAGGCCGAGGGCGAGGCCGCGTTCTACGGGCCCAAGATCGACGTGCAGGTCGCCGACCCGGCCGGCCGCGAGTCGACCCTGTCCACCGTGCAGGTCGACTTCCACCAGCCCGAGCAGTTCGACCTCCGCTACATCGGCCCGGACGGCGCCCGGCACCGTCCCGTGATGATCCACCGCTCCGTGATCGGCAGCGTCGAACGCGCCGTCGCCCACCTCGTGGAGTGCCACGCCGGCGCCTTCCCGGCCTGGCTCGCCCCGGTCCAGCTCGCCGTGCTGCCCGTCTCGGACGACGCCTACGAGGCCGCCGACCGCGTCGCCGCCCGGGCCGCCGGACTCGGCCTGCGCGCCGAGGTCGTGGGTCCCGAACAGGGCACCCTCGGCGCCCGCGTCCGGGCCGTCCGGCTCGTCCCGTACCAGGCGGTGATCGGCGCCAAGGAGGCGGCCGGCGACCGGGTGTCCGTACGGCTCCGGGACGGCCGGCGGCTGGATCCGCTGCCGGTCGGCGAACTCCTCGGCCGGATCAAGGAGTCGGTGGAGGCCCACGCCACCGGGCTGTGGGCCGGTTAGAGGAGCGGGGCCGACCACGGCCAGGAGACGCTCGGTGAGGTCGCGGCGGTCCTGGGTGCCGGCTTGCGGGCAGTCCGGGCGCCGGCCACGGCCCGCCGCCCATGCGGCGAGCCGGTTCCGCTCGTCCTCGGTGCGGCACCGGACCGTCGCATGCGTCTCGTACACCGGAGCGGTTCCGGCAGAACGGGCCGGCCGCCTCACCCGGGTTGCGCGCCGGGCGGGAGCAGCGGCTTCCGTTCCACCGGCGAGGACAGCACGATCGAGGTCGTGGTCCGGCCGAGGGCGGAGGTCTGCTCCAGGATCTCCTCCAGGTGGACGGTGTCGGTCACCGCGACCTTGAGGATCCAGCAGTCCTCGCCCACCACGTGGTGCGCCTCGCGGATCTCGGGGCGGGCGATCAGTTCGAGGGTGCGCGGGTGCCGGAGGTTGTAGCCGCCGTGCGGGTTGACCCGGATGAAGGCCTGGATGCCGTAGCCGAGTCGGGCGGGGGCGATCTGCGCGCCGTAGCCGGTGATCGCGCCGCAGGCCTCCAGGCGGCGGACCCGCTCGGCGACGGCGGCGGGGCTGAGCCGGACGCGGCGGCCGAGTTCGCTGAGCTTGATGCGGCCGTCGCTCTGGAGCAGGTCCAGGATCTGCCGGTCGACGGGGTCGAAGGCACCTGCCGTCGTTTCGACGGCGCTCGGCCGCGCGGACCGCGGTTCCTTCGGTGGAACGGCCTGGACTCCCATGTTTCCCCCTTCAGTCGACGATCACCCAACGTAACACTGGAGGCATGGAGATTCTGATCATCGGCGGGACCCGCTACTTCGGAAAGCGCCTGGTCACCCGCCTGATCGCGGCGGGACATCACGTGACGGTCCTGAACCGCGGCTCCTCCCCCGCACCGGAGGGAACGACCCCGCTGACCGCCGACCGCGACGACGAATCCGCGTTGCGGAAGGCCCTCGCCGGGCGGCGGTTCGACGTCGTGATCGACCAGGTCTGCTACACGCCGCGTCAGGCGGACGTCGCACGCCGGGTCTTCGCGGGCAGGACCCGCCGCTATGTGATGACGTCGACGGTGGAGGTGTACGAGTACGAGGACTCGGCCACCCCGGTCACCGAGGCCGCCGTCGACCCGTCGACGGTCCCGGTGGACCTCGGACTGCCCTGGGACGACGCCGACTTCCTCGGCGCGCACTACGGGGAGGGAAAGCGGCAGGCGGAGGCGGTGTTCGCCGCGGGCACGGAGTTCGCGTGGACCTCGGTCCGGGTGGCGCACGTCCTGGGCGGCGCGGACGACTTCACCGGCCGCGTCGGGCACTACGCCCGGCGGATCGCCGCGGGCGAACCGATCGACGTGCCGGCGGCGAACCGGGCGGCGACCTATGTGTACGTGGAGGAGATCGCCGCGTTCCTGGCGTGGGCGGCGGAGGCGGAGTTCACCGGACCGGTGAACGCGCACTCCCACGGCCCGCTGACGACGGCGGACATCTGCGCCGCGATCGAGGAACTGACGGGCGGCCGCACCGTCTTCCGCTCCACGGAGGTGGGCACGGTCTCGCCCTTCTCCTTCTCCCGCGCGTACGCGATGGACAACTCCCGCGCGGAGAGCCTGGGATACCGCTTCTCGCACACCTCGCAATGGCTGCGGAAGGCCATCGCCGAGACGGTGCGGGCGACCACGACGAACGAGGAGGCATAGTGCGGTACCGCACACTCGGCGACACCACCGTCGGCGCGATCGGTCTCGGCGCCATGCCGCTGTCCATCGAGGGCCACCCGGACGAGGCCCGGGCCCTCGCCACCGTCCACGCCGCCCTGGACGCGGGCGTGACCCTGCTGGACACCGCCGACTCGTACCACCCGCCGGGCGGCGTGACCGGCGCCAACGAGCGGCTCGTCGCCCGGGCCCTGGCCACGTACGGCGGCGACCGCGACGCCGTGTTCGTCGCCACGAAGGGCGGGCGCGGACGGAGCGCCGACGGCGGCTGGACCGTCGACGGCAGACCCGCGCACCTGCGGCGCGCCGCGGAGGCCTCGGCCCGCCGGCTCGGCGTCGACGCGATCGGCCTCTACCAGCTGCACAAGCCGGACCCGGCCGTCCCCTACGCCGAATCCCTCGGCGCGATACGCGAGCTGCTCGACGCGGGCACGATCAGAATGGCGGGCGTCTCCAACGTGGACCGGACCCAGATCCTGCTGGCCCGGCAGATCCTGGGCGACCGTCTCGTCTCCGTGCAGAACCGGTACTCGCCCGCGGTCCGGGACAGCGAGCCCGAACTGCGGCTCTGCGCCGAACTGGGACTCGCCTTCCTGCCCTGGAGCCCGCTCGGCGGCATCTCCCGCAGCTCGCTCGACGGTGCCTCGGCCCAGGAGACGGACCCCCGCTCCGCCGCCTTCCACCGCGTGGCCCGCAGCCGCGGCGTCTCCCCCCAGCGCGTGGCCCTCGCCTGGCTGCTGTCCCACCCCGGCGACCACGTCCTCCCGATCCCGGGCGCGAGCCGCCCGGAAACGGCCCGGGACTCGGCCGAGGCAGCCGACCTGCACCTGACTCCGGCGGAACTGGCGGAACTGAACGCGGGGCACTGAGCCGAGCCGGCGGGGCCCAGAGGGCCGAGGGCGGCGGGACCGGGTCCGGGGCCGCCACCCGCGGGGCCGAGGAGGGTCCGGGGGCGGGCGGCCCCCGGGCCCTCCTCGACGCCCGGGGGCGGGCGGCCCCCGGAAGCGAGGACCGGGCCCCGGATCCGGCTCAAGACCCGGGACCCGGAGTCCGTTCAGACGCCGGCGCGCGCCTTCTCCTCGCCCTCGTCGTACCGCCGCTCAGGAACGCCGGCCGCCGAGCCGGCGCCGCCGTGCCCGTCGTCGACCAGCGTCGTCTCGTCGAACGGCACCCGCCCGGCCAGCACCTCGGACACCCGCGCCTTGTCGATCTCCTTGGTCCAGGTGCCGACCAGCACCGTCGCCACGGCGTTGCCCGCGAAGTTCGTGAGCGCGCGGGCCTCGCTCATGAAGCGGTCGATGCCGACGATCAGGCCGACGCCGTCGACCAGTTCGGGCCGGTGCGACTGGAGGCCGCCGGCGAGGGTGGCGAGACCCGCGCCGGTGACGCCCGCCGCACCCTTGGAGGCGATGATCATGAAGACGAGGAGGGAGATCTGCTCGCCGATGGACAGCGGGTCGCCCATCGCCTCGGCGACGAAGAGCGAGGCCATCGTCAGGTAGATGGCGGTGCCGTCGAGGTTGAAGGAGTAGCCGGTCGGGACGGTGATGCCGACGACCGGCTTGGAGACGCCCAGGTGCTCCATCTTGGCGATCAGCCGCGGCAGCGCCGACTCGGACGACGAGGTGGAGAGGATCAGCAGGAACTCGCGGCCCAGGTACTTCAGCAGGGACAGGATGTTGACGCCCGCGATCAGCCGGAGCAGCGTGCCGAGCACCACGAAGACGAACAGCGCGCAGGTCACATAGAAGCCGATCATGATGACGGCGAGCGACTTCAGGGCGGAGGCGCCGGTCGCGCCGACGACGGCGGCGATCGCGCCGAAGGCGCCGAGCGGGGCGACCCACATGATCATCGCGAGGATGCGGAAGACGAGGCGCTGGATGTGTCCGATGCCGCGCAGCACCGGCTCGCCCGCCGCGCCCATGGCCTGGAGCGCGAAGCCCGCGAGGAGCGCGACGAGCAGGGTCTGCAGCACCTCGCCCTCGGTGAAGGCGGAGACGAGGGTCGTCGGGATGATGCCGAGGAGGAAGTCGGCGGTGCCCTCGCTCGCGCCCTCCGCCTGCTTGGCGCCGGCCTCGGCGAGGTCCTTGGTGAGGTGGAGACCGGAGCCGGGCTCCAGGATGTTGCCGACGACCAGGCCGATGGCGAGGGCCACGGTGGACATGACCAGGAAGTAGCCGAGGGCGAGGCCGCCGACCGCACCGACCTTGGCGGCCTTCCGCACGGAACCGACGCCGAGCACGATCGTGCAGAAGATGATCGGCGAGATCATCATCTTGATCAGGTTGACGAAGCCGGTGCCGAGCGGCTTGAGCTCGACGGCGACGCCGGGAGCCACGAAACCGACGACGATGCCGAGCAGGACGGCGCCGATCACGGCCAGATACAGAAAGTGGGTGCGGTCCCGTCTTGCGGCCACGGGGTCCTCCTCGTACTCGGGGTGTCCACGTCCCGGTGGATCCCCGCGACTATCCACCAGCCCTGTGACCGGGGTCACGGTTGCGTACGTTTCGTTCACGGCCGACACGAACGGGAGGCCCGGCGGGCCGTCCCCGGCGGCCCCGTCCCCGGCGGGCGCGCCCTCGACGGCCCCGTCCCCGACGGCCCCGTCCCCGGCGGGCGCGCGTCCGCCGGGCCGGAGAAGCGGCGGGCGGGCCCGCGGCGGGCTTCGTCTCGTTAGCGGAACGATTCGGGCAGGCCGTACGAGCGGGCACACCGCCCCAGGCACACTTGCTCGCATGCGCCTCCCCCTGCCCCGTCCCCGCAGCCTCGCGGGTCAGCTGTTCGCGATGCAGGTCGTGCTCGTGGCCGCCGTCGTCGTCGGGTGCGCGGTCTTCGCGTACGTGACGGACCGCGCCCAGGCGGAGGAGACCGCGCGCCGGCAGTCGACGGCGACCGCGACGGCCGTCGCCGCCTCGCCGGCGGTGGTGGCGGCGGCGCGCGCGGCGGGGACGACGGACCCGACGCCCTCGCTCCAGCCGTACGCGGAGGCGCTGCGGCGCGACGCGGGCGTCAGCTACGTGGTGGTCATGGCGCCGGACGGCACCCGCTGGACGCACCCGGAGCCGGAGCAGATCGGCCGGACGTACATGGGGCACATCGATCCCGCCGTGCGCGGGGAGACCTTCTCCGAGACGCACATGGGCGTGCTCGGCCCTTCGGTGCGCACGGTCGCGCCGGTCTTCGACGACCGGGCGGGCGGCCGGGTGATCGCCCTGGTCAGTTCGGGCATCACGATCGAGCGGATCAGCCAGCAGGTACGCGAGCAGGTGACGGCGCTGCTCGGCATGGCGGGCGCGGCCCTGGCACTCGGCGGGGCCGGCACGTACGTGATCAACGCGCGGCTGCGCCGGCACACCAAGGGCCTGAACGCGACGCAGCTGAGCCGGATGCACGACTACCACGAGGCGGCGCTGCACGCGGTGCGCGAGGGTCTGGTCATGCTGGACGGGCAGCGGCGGATCGCGCTGATCAACGACGGGGCGCGGGAGCTGCTGGGCCTGAGCGGCGAGGACGTGGTGGGCCGCTCGGCGGCGGAGCTGGGCCTTCCCGCGCCGCTGACCGGGGCGCTGCTGTCGTCGGAGCCACGGGTGGACGAGCTGCATCTGACGGACGAGCGGGTCCTGGTCCTGAGCACCCGCCCGGTGGTCGGCGGCGAGCGCCGCGGCACCGTGGTCACCCTGCGGGACCGCACCGAACTCCAGGCGCTTTCGGGTGAGTTGGACTCGGAGCGCGGCTTCACGGAGGCGCTGCGTTCCCAGGCCCACGAGGCGGCGAACCGGCTGCACACCGTGGTCTCGCTGATCGAACTGGGCCGTGTCGACGAGGCGGTGGGCTTCGCCACCGCCGAACTGGAGCTGGCGCAGGCCCTCACCGACCGCGTGGTGACCGCGGTGGCCGAGCCGGTCCTCGCCGCGCTGCTCCTGGGCAAGGCGGCACAGGCCAACGAACGGGGCGTGGAGCTGGTCCTGACGGAGGACAGCCGCATAGACGACGGCGTCCTGCCGGTGTCGCTGCCGTCGCGTGCCCTGGTGACGATCCTCGGCAACCTCATCGACAACGCGGTGGAGGCGGCGGGCGGCGCACCGCACGGGGCGACACCGGCCCTCACGACCACGGCACTCGCGGGGCCGGCGCTCACCACTGCCGCACGCGCGGATTCGGACCTCACGACCGGGACTCTCACGCAACCGGCGCTCACGGAGCCGCACCTCGCGGCCCCCGCCGGGGACGGCGACGCGCCCGCCGGCCGCGCGCCC
>NZ_SDOY01000111.1 GCF_004117935.1 Streptomyces roseicoloratus
CGCCGCACCCGGCGCGGCCCCGCCCCCGCCGCCTCCGCCCGGCGGGGCCGTCCCGCCGCCCGCGCCTCCGGAACCGGTGGCGGGTCCGCCCCGGCCGAGCGGCGACGAACTCGACTACGCCGGCCTCGTGCTGTGCGGTGCGGACGAGCGGAGCGAGCGGCGTGGCCGGCTGTTCCCGGGCGCGCCGTCCGACGCCGGGGCCGCCCGGCACCGGCGTCTCGCCGAGACGGTCGCCGCGCTGCCGCTGCCCCGGCATGCCGTACGGCCGCGGGAGTCGGCCGGTTCCTTCGACCACCGCTTCGACGCGGGGGCGCGCGCCGACATCCCCTCGGACGGCACCTGGCACACCATCACCGTCGGGGAGGTCGCGGTCGGTCTGCGCACCGAGTACCTGACCGTGCCGTCCGTGGAGCAGACCGTCTACGCGACGCTGGTGCTGTCCAACGCCTCCGACCGGGCGCTGCTCGCAGGCCCCGTGGAGGTCGTCGTCGACGACGAGTTCCTGCTGACCACCGGGCTGCCGACGCTCGCCCCCGGTGCGGTGCGGCGCGTGGGTCTCGGACCGGCCGAGGGCATCCGGGTCACCCGGCGCACCAACCTCCACGAATCGACGGCGGGTCTGCGCGGCGGCACCACCGTGCTCGACCACCGCGTCCACGTCGAGCTGGCCAACACGCTGGCCCGCCCCGTCACCGTCGAGGTGCGCGAGCGGGTGCCGGTCACCTCCGAGTCGGACGTCAGGATCGAGGAGCGGGCCGACTGGACGACGCCCGGGGACGGTGGCGGGACGGACGCCTCCGGGCCGCACGGTCCGGAAGGTGTCGGGGGACCGGAGGGGGCGGAGCAGCATGCCGCCGGCACCCGCGTCTGGCGGGTCGCCCTGCCCGCCGGCGGCACCGTCGTCCTCGACGGCGGCTACGAGATCCGCATCCCGGCCGGCAAGGCCCTGGTCGACGGCAACCGCAGGAGCTGACACACCCATGACCACGGTCCCGAAGAACACCGGAATCCCGGACACGCCCGCCGCCGGGCCGTCGGCGGCCCCGCCGCTCCCGCTCCCCGTCACCGCCGTCACCTGTCTGGAGGACCGTGCCCACGTGGAGCGCACCGCCGTGCTCCAGCTGGAGGCGGGCGTCCGGCGGCTGCGGCTCGGGCCGGTCAGCGCGCTGGCCGTCGACCGCACGCTGCACGCCGAGCTGACGGCCGATCATCCCGCGAGCGTGCTCGACGTACGGCTGGTCCGCGGTCGGCGGCCGTCCGCGCCGGGTCCCTCCGCGGACGACTCCGCGCTGCGCCGGCGCGCCCATGCGCTCGAGGAGGAGCTCGCGGACGGGGAGCGGCGCCGGGACCGGCTGAAGACCCGGCTCGATCTGCTCGCCCGGCTCGCCGCCGACCTGCTGCGGGAGATCGGCGAGGGCGCCGGAGCCGGGGAGACCGACCGGCGGCGCTGGGCCCGCGAGCTCGACCGGGTGGACGCCGAGCGCGAGACCCACGGTGAGGAACTCCGCGCCGTGGAGGCCCGGTTGTCGGCCGTCGCCACGGAACTCGCCCAGGTCGAGCACGGCCTGGGCGACTCGGAGGAGGAGCCCGCCGAGCTGGTCGGTCACGTCGAGCTGACGGTGGAGTCCGCCGTCGCCGGTCCGGCGCGGCTGCGTCTCGGGCATCTCACCCCGTGCGCCCTGTGGCGGCCCGCCTACCGTGCCGTGCTCGACGGGGACGCCCTGACGCTGGAGACCGAGGCCGTGGTGTGGCAGCGCACCGGCGAGGACTGGTCGGACGTACGGCTGACGCTGTCCACCGCCAGGTCCTCGCTGGCCACCGAGCCGCCCCGGCTGACCGAGGACCGGCTGACGCTCAAGGACCGTTCGGCGGAGGAGCGCCGGACGATCGCCGTCGAGCTGCGCGAGGAGGAGACCTCCGCGCTGGGCCCGCTGCCCGTGCTCGGGCTGCCGGGCGTCGACGACGGCGGCGAGGCCCGTGTGCTGACCGCCCCGGCGCCGGTACGCGTCCCCGGCGACGGGCGCGCGCACCGGGTGCCACTGTCGGTGTTCACCGCCCCGACGCGCAGCGAGTACGCGTGCGCGCCCGAGCTGTCGCCGCTGGTCACGCAGGTGGTGGGGTTCGACAACCGGTCCGGGCACGCGCTGCTGGCCGGACCGGTGGACCTGATCCGGGGTGGCGGCTTCGTCGGACGGGGCACGCTGGACTTCACGGCGCCGGGTGCGCCCGTCGAGCTGGCCTTCGGCAGCCGGGACGACCTCCGGGTGGTCCGCAGGACCGAGGAGACCCGCGACACGACGGCGCTCGCCCAGCGGACCGTGGTCACCCGTACCGTGCGGCTCCATCTGTCGCGCTTCTCCGCGCCCGGCGAGCGGAGCGAGCGCGTGGTCGCCGTCCGCGAGCGGATACCCGTCTCGGAGGTGTCGGCGGTCCAGGTACGGCTCCGCAAGGAGGCCTCCTCCCCCGCGCCGGACGCCCTGGACGCGGACGGCATCGTCCGCTGGGACGTGCCGCTCGCTCCCGGCGGCCGGCGCACGATCACGCTGGTGTACGAGATCACCGCGAAGGGCTCGGTGGTCGGCGTCTGACGCGCGGAGGGCTTGCGCCGGGGCGCGCCGGGCGCTGCCGGCTCAGCGTCCCTGGAGCGCCTTGACGTTGTCGCCGAAGGTCCAGTTCCTCGAGCCGTCCCAGTTGGCCGACCAGGTCATCAGGCCCTTGAGGGCGCCGCCGTAGTGGTTCCAGGCCTGGGCGACGGCGGACGGGGTCAGGTGGCCGCCGCCCGCGCCGGGCTGCGCGGGGAGGCCGGGGACCTGCTTGTCGTACGGCACGCGGATGGTGGTGCCCTGGACGACCAGGCCGCGGTTCAGGCAGTCGGTCTGGGCGACGAAGCCGGCGACGGTGCCGGCGGAATAGGAGTCGCCGGAGCAGCCGTACATGCTGCCGTTGTAGTACTGCATGTTGAGCCACCACAGGCGGCCGTTGTCCGCGTACTTCTTGATGATCGGGAGGTAGGCGCCCCAGATCGAGCCGTAGGCGATGCTGCCGCCCGTGACGTACGCCGTCTCCGGAGCCATCGTGAGGCCGAAGCCGGCGGGCATGCGGGCGAGGACGCCGTCGATGATGCGGACGAGGTTGGCCTGCGAGGCGGACAGGGTGCCGATGCTGCCGCTGCCGACGAGGCCGGTCTCGATGTCGATGTCGATGCCGTCGAAGTTGTACGTCTTCAGGATCGGCACGATCGTCTCGACGAAGCGGTCGGCGACGGCCCGGGAGCCGAGGTCGATTCCGGCGGCGGCGCCGCCGATGGACATGAGGACGGTGGCTCCCGCGGCCTTGGCGCGGCACATCTCGGCGGGGGTGGGGACGCGGACGGTGCTGTCCATGCCGTCCTCCCAGAGCACCGTGCCGTCGGAGCGGATGACGGGGAAGGCGGTGTTGATGACGTTGTAGCCGTGGGCGGCGAAGCGCGGGTCGTCGATGGGCGCCCAGCCGAAGGGTGGGTGGACGCCGTTGGCGGCGCCGTCCCAGTTCTCCCAGTAGCCCTGGAGCACCTTGCCGGCGGGCCTGGGCTTGAGGGCACAGGTGTCCGCGGCGGGTCCGGCCGCGGCCCGGGCCGTGGTGGCGGGTTCATGGCCGGCGCCGGCCGCGGTGGCGGGGGCCGAGAGGGCGGTGACGGCGGCGAGCAGGGTGGCGAGCCCCGCTCCGAGGGCGTGGACGATCCGGTGACCTGGCATGCGTGCTCCTTGGGACGTGGGGGGATGATCGGTCCTGAGCATGGCGAGTGCGGGGCGTCACGTGCGGCCCCTTCGACCGTAGATTGGTCCAGACCAAGCGTCAACACCCGTGCCGCACGCGGCCGTTCAGGGCACTGCGCTCCCCTCGCCATCGCACCGCCGGTGTCCCGTGGAACGCGGCGCGGCTCGGCTCGGCTCGGCGCGGCTCGGCGCGGCGCGGCTCGGCGCGAGTGGTACGCCGGTCGGCGTGTACGTCGGGCACTGCCGGGATCTCGCCCCGGACGCCGTCTACCGTGAGGCGTCGGACCTGAGCGTCAGGTGACGGCAGAGGAGGCGGCGACATGACCGGACCGAGCCGGCCGAGCGGGCCGAACGGCGATTCCGGCAGGTCACGGGCCCACCCGGTCTTCGCGCGCTTCTACGCCAAGGTTGCCGGGCCCGCCCTCGACAAGGCCGGGGTCGCCGAGCACCGCCGGCGGCTGCTGTCCGGGCTCACGGGCGACGTCATCGAGGTCGGAGCCGGGAACGGGCTGAATTTCGGCCATTACCCGCCGGGCGTCCGGCACGTGCTCGCCGTCGAGCCGGAACCCCGGCTCCGTGCGCTGGCCCGCCAGGCGGCCCGTACGGCACCGGTGCCGGTGGAGGTCACCGCGGGCGTCGCGGAGGAGCTGGCCGTGCCGGCCGCCTCGTACGACGCCGCCGTCGTCTGTCTCACCCTGTGCTCGGTGTCCGATCCCGGTGCCGCGCTCTCCGAGCTCCACCGCGTCCTGCGGCCCGGCGGCGAGCTCCGGTTCTTCGAGCACGTGCGTGCCGAGTCCGCCGGCATGCGCCGCGTCCAGCGCGTCCTCGACGCCACCGTCTGGCCCCTGCTGGTGGGCGGCTGTCACACCGGCCGCGACACGCGCGCCGCGATCACGGCCGCGGGCTTCTCCCTCACCTCGATCGACACCTTCCCGTTCCCCGAGACCCGCGTCCCTTCCCCGGCCGCCACCCACATCCTCGGCACGGCCGTACGCCTCCCCGGCTGACGGCACCCCGCCCGTGATCCGCGCCGGGCCTCCGGCCTGCCCTCCCATCCGGCCTCGGGCCCGAACCCGAACCCGAACCCGCATCCGCATCCGATCAGTTTCGGAGAAGCCTTCGGACGCACGTGCTCCCTAGCATGGAGATCAGCGAGCAGCACCCCACAATGCCCACCACGCAAGGAGCAGTTGAGCCATGACGGATGCCAGGAAGACCACGCGCGACACCAGGACCACCGACGCCGCGGCCGACGGCTTCACCGAGGAGGAGCGCGGCGCGATGAAGGCGCGCGCCAAGGAGGTGCGGGCGGCCTCGCGCGCCGGTTCGGCCGCGGAGAAGGCGGCCGCGTCAGAGGCCGAGGTGGTCGCCAAGATCGCGGAGATGCCGGAGGACGACCGCGTCCTCGCCCAGAAGGTGCACGAGCTGGTCGGGGAGGTCGCGCCGGAGCTCGCGCCGCGGCTCTGGTACGGCATGCCCGCCTACGCCAAGGACGGCAAGGTGCTGTGCTTCTTCAAGCCGGCGTCGAAGTTCAAGGCCCGGTACGCCACCCTGGGGTTCAGTGACGTGGCCGCCCTGGACGACGGTGTCATGTGGGCGACCGAGTTCGCCGTCACCGGCCTCGGACCGGCCGTCGAGGAGCGGATCGCCACGCTGCTCAAGACCGCGGCGAACTGATCACGCCCCCGTGGCGGGCCCGGCTCCCGGCAGGGGACGCTCCTTTCGGCACACGCCCTGGTCGCGACGGGGCGAAGGACCGCGCGGCGGGCTGTGCGCAGGGCCGGTCGAGAGGCCGCGGGAGGGACGCTGACATGGCCGGAGCGCAGGACGGCGGCGGCCGGGACGAAACGGATTTCCCTCCCCACGGAGGGATGTACCCGTTCCGGTGGTTTGGCCGAACTCCCCGTAGACCGGATAGATGCCTGAGGCATGTAGTGGAACGATCGACGACCGAACGTCCGAGAGGCCCCCCCATGACCGAAACCGTGGCCTTCCCTCAGAGCCGTACGTGCCCCTACCACCCGCCCGCCGCCTACGACCCGCTCCGCGACGAACGCCCCTTGTCCCGGGTGACCCTGTGGGACGGACGGCAGGTGTGGTTCGTCTCCGGCCACCAGGCCGCCCGCGCGCTCCTCGCCGACCAGCGGCTCTCCACCGACTCGACCCATCCCTCCTTCCCGATCCCGACGGAGCGGGTCGCCGCCGTGCGCACCCGGCGCCGCGCCGCCCTGCTGGGCTGGGACGACCCTGAGCACAACGTCCAGCGGCGGATGCTGATCCCGAGCTTCACCGTCAAGCGCATCGAGGGCCTGAGGCCCCGCATCCAGGCGACCGTGGACCGGCTGGTCGACGCCATGGAGGCGTCGGGACCGCCGGCGGAGCTGGTGAGCGCGTTCGCGCTGCCCGTGCCCTCGATCGTCATCTGCGACCTGCTCGGCGTGCCGTACGAGGACCACGAGTTCTTCGAGGAGCAGTCCCGGCGGCTGCTGCGCGGGCCGACGAGCGAGGACACCGAGGACGCGCTGGCCCGGCTCGAGGGCTATCTCGGCGACCTGATCGACGGCAAGCACGCCGAACGGGGCGAGGGCGTCCTCGACGACCTCGTCGCCCGGCAGCAGCGGGACGGGACGCCCGGCCGCGACGAGCTGGTGCAGCTGGCGAGCATCCTGCTGATCGCGGGGCACGAGACGACGGCGAACATGATCTCCCTCGGCACGTACACGCTGCTCCGCCACCCCGAACGCCTCGCGGAACTGCGCGCCGATCCCGGTCTCCTGCCGGGTGCGGTCGAGGAGCTGCTGCGGTTCCTGTCGATCGCGGACGGGATGCTGCGGGTGGCGCGCGAGGACGTCGAGGTCGGCGGGGTGGTGATCCGGGCGGGCGAGGGCGTGGTGTTCTCGACCTCGCTGATCAACCGTGACTCCGCGGCCTACGCCGATCCGGACAGCCTGGACTGGAAGCGCTCGGCGCGGCACCACCTCGCGTTCGGCTACGGGATCCACCAGTGCCTGGGGCAGAACCTCGCCCGCGCGGAGATGGAGATCGCGCTCGGGACGCTGCTGCGCAGGCTGCCCGGACTGCGGCTCGCGGCACCCGCCGAGGAGATCCCGTTCAAGCCGGGCGACACGATCCAGGGGATGCTCGAGCTCCCCGTGGCGTGGTGAGGGACCGCTGATGCGCATCTCGATCGACACGGACGTCTGCATCGGCGCCGGCCAGTGCGCCCTGGTCTCGCCCGAGGTCTTCACGCAGGACGACGACGGTTTCGGCACGGTCGTCCCGGGCCGTGCGTCGGACGCGGGCGGCCCGCTGGTCCGCGAGGCCGCCCGCTCCTGTCCCGTACGGGCCATCACGGTGGAGGAGGTGACGGCGTAGCGGCCGGGCGATCGGAGGCGGGTGCCGCCGGGTGGCAGCGGTCGCGATCAAGCGGCGCCGTCGCGCAGGAGCACCCGCGCCACGGTCCTGCCCGGCGTCGCGAGCTCGGCTTCCACGGCGGTCGCCCGTGTCGGCCCGAGCTCGACGACCGGCTCCTGCCGCCCCGTGCGGGCGAGGTGACGGATCCGCAGGTGGGTGGGCGGATGGGTGGCGTCGACGCGGTGACCACGCCGTTCGGCGGCGCGGCGCAGACGCTCGTACTCGTGGGCGGGGACCCCGCGGACCCCGGCCGCGACGCGCTCCCACAGGCCGTCGGCCGCCTCCTCGGGCCGGCCGGCCGGCGTACCGCGGCGGGCGGGACCGCCGGAGCGCGTGCGGGCGGCGACGATCTCGCGGTACGGCGCCGCCTCGGCGCTGCGCGACGCGAGGAGCCGTTCCATCAGCCCGACCGCGGCGTCCCGGCCGGCGATCCGGGCGGCGGCGGCGTCGGCGAGGTACTCGGCGCGCTGCGAGGCCCGCAGCGTCGCCTGGTCCAGGAGCAGGATCAGGCCGTACACGCCCCAGCGCGGGATCGCGGTGAGCAGGTTCGTGAACATGTCCAGGAGGGAGCGGCCCGCGCTCGGCACGAGCATGTACAGCCAGGTGGTGAGGGAGTTCAGCGCGCTCCCGAACAGGAGGGAGTGCCGGGTGTCGCCGTGCGCGTAGTGGCCGAACTCGTGCCCGAGGAGCGCGACCTTCTCCTGAGGGGTGAGGACGGCCCACAGGGGCATGCCGAGGCGCAGCACCCGGCGTTGCCGGATGCCGTACGTGACCACGCTGGCGTTCACGTCGGCGTCGAGTTCCACGACGTCCACGCCCCTGGTCCCGACCGCGCCCGCGATCTCGTCGAGGAGGCCGAAGAACCGGGGAGCGTCGGTCCGTTCGAGCCGGGGCAGTTCGGACTCCGGCCCGTCCGGGCGGCCGAACCGGGGCCGCAGGAGGAAGGCGAGCGCGAGCAGCAGCCCGCCGGCGTAGGGTTGGGCGCCTTCGCCCCATCGGGCGATGAGGAGCCAGAGGCCCAGCAGCGCCAGGGCGGAGGTCAGCGCGTGGACGGCCAGGGCCAGGGCGTTGGCTAGAACGGTGGCCGGCCCGCCGGCGGCGCGGTGCCGCGGCGGCGTGCCGCCGGTCGCGGAGACCGGCTCCCGCACGAGGTCGTCGAAGAGCTGCTCACCGTACCGGTGCGCCATGGCCCGCCGCAGCCGCTCGACGCGGTCGGTTCGCGGGTCGGCACCGGTGTCGCCGTCGTCATCGCCGGCGGGGTCGACGTTCCAGTCGCAGGCGGCGCACCAGGTGACGAAGCGCGGATCGACGGGAACGGGCCGTCCGCAGTCGGGGCACGTCTCCGTCGCCCGCTCACCGGCGGCGTCCGGCGCGCCCGTGCCGACCGCCGCGGGGGCCGGCGCGGCGCCGCCTTCCGTGGCCGCCGCTCCACACCGTTCGACGGCCGCCGTCCCGCCCCCTCCCGAGGCCGTCTCGCCGCTCACCGCCGTGGCCGCCGCCGGTCTTCCGCTTGTCGTCCCCACCGGTGTTCCCGCCCCTTGTCGCTCTGGATCTGCGCGCACCCTACCTGACCAGGCCCGAGGCCTCACCGGAGAAAGCGCGTGCTCCTGCCGGCACGGACGAGCCCCCGGGAGGGGTCTCCCGGGGGCTCGTCCGTGCCGTGGGCGCGTGGTGTCAGAAGGTGAGGTTCCAGGCGTCGACGCGACCCGTGTCCTGGTTCGCGAGGTCCTGGACGCGCAGCTTCCACGTCCCGTTCGCCGTCTCGGCGGAGGCGTTGACCGTGTAGGTCTTCAGCACGTTGTCCGTGCTGTCGCTGTTGGGGAAGTCCTCCAGCAGGTACACGGTGCCGTCCGGCGCGACGAGCGAGAGCACGAGGTCACCCCGGTAGGTGTGCTTGATGTCGACGCCGACCTTGAGGGTCGCCGGGGCGTTGCCGGTGACGCCGGCGACGGTGATGGCGCTCTCGACGGTCGCCTTGTCCCTGATGGTGACGTCGGTGAGGTTCTCGAAGTACGTGCCGGTGGGCGGCTGGGTGGTGCCGCTGACCGCCTTCAGGGCGTCGACCTGGCCCTCGCCGAAGAAGCCGTTCTTCGTCGTGGTGCCGGTGCAACGGCTGTCGGACGGGCAGGCCTTGTCGGTGGCCTGGGTCGCGAGCGCGTTGCGGATGTCCGCCGGGGTGTACGCCGGGTTGGTGCTGGCGATGAGCGCGGCGACGCCGGCCACGTGCGGGGAGGCCATCGACGTACCGCTCTTGGAGCCGTACTTGCCGCCGGGCAGCGTCGAGTAGACGCCCGTGGCGCCGTCGCCGCCGGGGGCGGTGACGTCGATGACGCCGTTGCCGAAGTTGGAGTACGAGGCCTTCGCGCCGCCGTTGGCCTGGGCGGAGACCGTCACGACGCCCGGGAGTTCGGTCGGGATGTCGATGCAGGCGTTGGTGATGGTGCGGGTGACCGGCGTGGAGTCGTTGGGGCTCTCGCTGTCGGTCGTCTTGTTGGCCAGGTCGTAGTTCGCGTTGCCGGCCGCGGCGACCTGGAGCGAGCCCTTCGACTCGGCGTAGGCCTGGGCGCGGCGGACGCCCTCGATGATGGCGGCCTGGTCGACGTTGTCCGGGCAGTTGAACTGCCACGGGTCGGTGTAATAGCTGTTGTTGGTGACCTTGAAGCCGTGGTCACCCGCCCACATGAAGCCGCAGATGGTGTTCTCCGCGAAAAACAGGCTGCTGGTGGGCTCGGCGATGCGCACGGAGGAGATCTTGACGCCGGGGGCGACGCCGATCACGCCCTTGCCGTTCTTGGCCGCGGCGACGGTGCCGGCGACGTGCGTGCCGTGGGTGCCGACGTCACGCCAGGCTCCGGCGCGGGTGTCCGCCTTGCCGTAGGCGCAGGAGACGGAGTCGGCGGCGTTGAAGTTGGGCGCGATGTCCTGGTGCTGGTCGTCGACGCCGGTGTCCAGGATGCCGACCTTGACGGTGGCGGAGCCGGTGGTGACGGCCCAGGCCTGGTCGGCCTTGATCTGGGTCATGTCCCAGCGGTTGGACTCGTTCAGCGTCGTGGTCGACTGCGACGGGTTGGCGGGCAGCGCCGGGTTGTACGCGTCGGAGGGCACGTCGGAGGTACGGGTCGCGCCGACCTGCTGGACGCCGGAGACGCCGCGCATCGTGGCGGCGAAGGAGGCGGAGGTGGAGTGCGCGACGACGACGCCGATGGCGTCGTAGGAGGCGAAGACGGTGCCGCCGTTGGCGGTGACGGCCGAGCGTACGGCGGTGGTGTCACCGGGCGTCGTGATGACGAGGTACGCGCGGGTGCCGGCGGCCCAGGCCGCGGCGGCCTTGGCGGGGGCCTGGGCGGCCTTCGCTCCGGTGGTGGCCTGGGTACGGGCGCCCGTGGCGGCCCGGCCCTCGGTCTGCGCGCTGCCCTGGGGCTCGATGCCGTTCGCGGCCCGGCCGTCGGCCTGGGCGGGGGCGGCGATGGCCACGGTGGCGCCGACGACGACGGCGATCGCGACCGGGAGTCTCAGCCGACTCGATATCTGGGAAAACAATGCGTCCTCCGATGGCCCGGAGGCGCGGGTGGCGCCGGCCGGACCGTGTGTGGTGTGGGGTGGACGCAAGATCCCAGAGGCCGGTAGCGGAAGAAAGGATTCTGCCCGGCATATCCCTTTCCGTTACCCATTGTTGATCTGACGGCATGCCACGTCCGGGACCAACGAGAACGGTCGGGACATACCGACCGGCTCGCGGCGCGGCGGCCGCGGGCCGCGGGCCGCGGGCCGCGGGCCGCGGGCCGCGGGCCGTCGTATGAGGCCGCGCTACACGGCGGGCCGCCGCGCGGGGGCTGCCGTATGCGGTCGGCTATGCGGCGGGCCGCCGCGCGTACACCTCGATCTCGATCCTCATGCGGGGGTCGGCGAGCCCGCACACGAGCATCGTGGCGGCCGGCCGTACGTCTCCGAAGCAGCGGCGCAGGACCGGCCAGCAGGGCGGGAAGTCCTCGCGGTCGGGCAGCATGTAGCGCACCCGCACGACGTCGGCGAAGCTGCAACCCGCCTCGCCGAGCGCGGCCTCGATGTTGCGCAGGCACTGCTCGGCCTGCTCCACCACGTCGTCGGAGATCGTCATGGTGGTGTAGTCGAAGCCGGTCGTCCCGGACACGTGAACCTGGTCGCCGTCCACCACGGCGCGGGCGTAGCCGATCTGTTCCTCGAAGGTCGACCCGCTGAGGATCGCACGTCTCTCCGTCATGCGCCGCACGCTAGAGGCTGTCCACCGATCGCGTCCATGGCGTCAGCGGCACCGACCGCCCCGGTCAGGGCGTCGAGTTCCTTCAGTGCCGCCGTCACCGCCGTCACCGACTCCGCGGAAGCCGGCAGCAGCGGCGGCCGTACGTCAGGGGTCGGCATGCGTCCCTGGGCGTGGAGGACTCCCCTGACGACCGCCGGGTTGGGCTCGGCGAAGAGGAGCGCGGAGAGCCGGGCCGGCCGGTGCGGTACGGGATGTGATGGACGATCAGCGGAACGGCGCTCTCGGCGGCGAGCGCCGCGAAGTGGGCGACCACGCCGTCCGGCGAGGGCCGGACGAAGGCGGGGACGGTGACCAGCGCGGCGCGCACCTCGGGCCATCGGCACCGGGGACGGCACACGGCCGGACGGGCTCGACGAGTACGGCCTGCGGTCGGACGGACCGGATGAGTTCGGCAGGCGCCCGGACGGGCTCGACGAGCTCGCACGCCGGCGGGACGCGCCGTGGATCATGCCCGGGCCGGAAACACTCTGCCGGGCGGTGACCGAACAGGTCTGCCGGGCCGTCGGGTTCGTGCCGCGGGTGCGGCATCAGGTGGACGGGTTCACGACGGTGCCGGCCTTCGTCGCGGCCGGTCAAGGAGTGGCGGTGGTACCGCAGTCGGGTGTCTCGGACCCGCCGCCCGGGGTGCGCCTCACCGCCCTTCCGCTGATCCGCCGGACCCGCGTCGCCTTCCGCGGCGGCGCCGGACCCCACCCGGCGATCGCGGCGCTGACCCGCGCGCTACGGGAGTCCGTACCGGAAGGCCTGGGCCGCGGGCCCGGATCGGGTACAGGATGATCCGCATGCACCTGAACCGACGCCCGTACGACACGTACCGTTGGCTCAAAGGCCCCTTGCAGAGCACCCTCGACGGTGCCCGGCGGGCCTGCGCCGACTGCGGGACGACGATCCGCGCCTACCGGTACCGGCAGCACCCACCGGAGTCCCGCTCGTACGAGCGGTGCATCGGCTTCGCGTGGTGCTCCGCGTGCCGGGTCTTCGCCGCGAACACCGTGTACGTCCCGCGCGAGCGGGCGCTCGTCGACCGCCTGGCGGGCCTTCCCGCCGGTCGGCGGGAGGCGCTGCTGCGCAAGGAAGCCGACCTGGTCGCTCACCTCGACCGCACGTGGGACAAGTGAGCCGCCACGGCGTCGGACGTCCGCGAGTGATGCGGTCAGGAGCCGGTCCTCACTGGCCCACGCGGCCGTCGATGCGTTCCCGCAGCAGGTCCGCGTGGCCGCAGTGTCGTGCGTACTCGGCGATCTGAGCCACCACGATGTCGCGGAGCTGCGCGTCCCCGGCGGGCCGGACCCCCGGGTCCGGGAAACCGGCGAGGAAGCGGTCCGTCACCTCGCACTCGGCGCGCCAGCGGCTCCACGCCTCCGCGACGACCTCCGGGTCGGCCACCGCGCCGTTCCAGTCGGCGTCCCGGTCCTCGGCCGTGCGGTAGATCCGGGGCAGCTCCTCGCCTGCCATCCGGCGCAGGTGCCGCTCGTCCTCAGCGAGGTGACGCAGCAGGCCGAGCAGCGACATCGTGGAGGGCGGCACCGAGCGCCGGGCCATCTGTTCCGCGTCCAGGCCCGCGCACTTCATCTCGAAGGTGAGCCGGAAGTAGCGCAGGCCGTCGGCCAGCGTGCCGCGTTCGCCGACGATCTCCTCCTCCGTCTCGCGCGGGTCGTCGTCCGGGTCGACCCACATGTCGGGTTCGACGGTCGACGGCGTCCAACGGGTCACCGCTGCTGCGCCGGTCTGCTCGGTTGCTGCCATGCGCGCATCCTCGCGGGGCCCGCGCGCCTCCGCCATCGAATATCGAACGCCTCCTGCAGGCCGATGCGCCTGCCGGAAGAAGGAGTTCAGAAGAGGTCGGGCGCGGCGAACAGCTCCTCGACCCAGAAGGCGCTCGCCTCGTGGCAGTCCGCCGCCGGGGACCCGGGAAAGAGGCGGAACCACGACACGGCGCGCGAGAGCGCGGCCAGCCTGACGGCGAGGGTCGCGGCGCGCCGCAGGTCCGGGAGCGGCACGCCGAGGTCCGTCCACGGCTCCAGGTACGCGTCGCGGACGGCCGTCACCGTCTCGGGGCCGTACCGTTCGCGGACGTCCCGCGCCGGCACGAGGAGGCTGGCGAAGGGATGCCCGACGGCGGCGTCGCCCCAGTCGAAGAAAGTGTAGCGGCCCGCGCCCGGTGCGAGGACCTGGCCGTCGTGCAGGTCGCAGTGGTCGAGCGAGTCGGGAAGGCCGATCGCGTCGAGTTCGGCGCACCAGTCGAGCAGCAGCGGACGCCGGGCGCGCAGGGCCTGCCGGGCCTCGGGTGCGAGGGTGGGGTTGGTCGCGACGAGGCCGTCGAAGATGTCCGGCAGCTGCCGGGTCCGCGCGCCGGGCACGCCGAGCTCCGTCATGCGGTCGGCGTACGGGGTGAGGGCGCGCTGCATCCGCGCGTACTGCCCGACCGCCACGAGCCAGTCCGCCGGACCCGCGTCGCCGCGGTCGAGGACGTCCCGGAAGAGCGGGCCGCCGTCGGGCAGGAGGCACCAGCCGCGCCGCGGGTCGACGGCGAGTGGCGTCATGACGTGTCCGGGAACCCATGCGGCGAGCGCGCCGCCGAGTGCGGCCTCGAACGCGGCGGCCGGGGCGCTCGCCTTGAACCAGACCGCGTCGCCGTCCCCGGCACCGGTGCGGAAACGGACGAGGATCGACCAGGGCCTGATCCGCGCCTCGCGGGGCCCGGCCTCGCGCAGCCCGTACCGGGCGAGCTCGCGCCCGGCCCAGCCCAGCGCGGCCCGGCGCCAGACCGGATCCTCCCAGGGCGTGACCGCGTCGCCGAAGCGGCCGCGGTCGACGGTCGTGGGCGGCTCGGACCGCTCGTGCGTCCCGGCGTCGGGGCGCGCACCGCGCCCGAGGTCGGTCCCGGCGTCGGTTTCGGTCCCGGCGTCGGTTTCGGTCTCGGCGTCGGTTTCGGTCTCGCTCCGCATCCGGCGATTGCATCACCGGGAGCGAGGCGACCGCACCCGAATTAAGGGGCCGGTCCGGAGCGCCGCCAGGGCGGCCGAGCAGGCTCGGTCCCCACGGACCGCGGCCTGAGATCCGCCTCGGCCCCGGCGCTCTACGGTCCCGGCCGGCCCGCCGGGTCTCGCCCCGCCCCGTACGGCAGGATCAGTCGCGGTCCGCCGCGCGGGCCGCCTTCTCCGCGCGCATCTCCTTGATGCGGACGTTCTCCTTGCGGACCTCCGCCTGGGTGGCGCGCTCCTTCTGGAGCCACTCCGGGTTCTCGGCCTTCAGGGCCTCGATCTGCTCGGTGGTGAGGGCGTCGGTCACGCCGCCGCGGGCGAGGCCGGAGATGGAGATGCCCAGCTTGGCCGCGACGACGGGGCGCGGGTGCGGGCCGTTGCGGCGGAGCTCGCTCAGCCACTCCGGCGGATCGGCCTGGAGGGCGCTGAGCTCGGCGCGGGAGACGGAACCCTCACGGAAATCGGCGGGGGTGGCGTCGAGGTAGACGCCCAGCTTCTTCGCCGCGGTGGCGGGCTTCATGGTCTGGGCGTTCTGATGCTGCGTCATGCTGACAAGAGTATCGGGCAGGTACGCGGTCCCCGACCACGGCCGGTAATCTGGCCTGGTGACAGGCTCGGACGCATCCTCCTCCCCGGCTCCCGCCCCCGGCTTCGGCCTCGACCCCGGCGTCGGCTCCGGTCCCGGCGCCGACGGCGAAGCGGTTCCGGGTGCCGCTGACGGCCCCGGCCTCCCGTCCGGAGCGGCGGCATCACCGGCCCAGGACCCGGCCTCGGCCCCGTCGGAAGCGCCGTCGTTCCGGCTGGCGTACGTGCCCGGTGTGACGCCCGGCAAGTGGGTGCGGATCTGGAACGAGCGCCACCCCGACGTACCGCTCGTCCTGACCCAGGTCACCGCGGCGGACGCGGAGGCGGCACTGCGGGAGCACGGCGCCGACGCCGCCCTGCTGCGCCTGCCGGTGGACCGTACGACGTTCAGCGCCATCCCCCTGTACACCGAGACGTCCGTGGTCGTGTGTCCCAAGGACCATCTGGTGGCGGCCGCAAACGAGGTGACCGTCGACGACATCGCGGACGACATCGTGCTGCATCCGCTCGACGACACCCTGGACTGGGAGCGCCCGCCAGGACAGCCGGCGTTCGAGCGTCCGGCGACGACGGCGGACGCGATCGAGCTGGTGGCGGCCGGCATCGGCCTGCTGATCGTGCCGCAGTCGCTGGCGCGTCTCCACCACCGCAAGGACCTCACCTACCGGACGATCACGGACACGCCGCAGTCGCAGGTCGCGCTGTCCTGGCCGGAGGAGGCCACCACCGATCTGGTGGAGGACTTCATCGGGATCGTGCGCGGGCGGACCGTGAACAGTTCGCGCGGGCGGAGGCCCGACGAGAAGGCGTCGAAGACGTCGAAGGAAGCGAAGGAAGCGAAGGAAGCGAAGGCCGACCGGGCCGCGCAGCCGAAGGGCCGGCAGCAGAAGCAGCAGCCCCGGCAGGGACAGAAGCAGGGGCAGAAGGCGGCCGGACAGAAGCGGCAGGCCACCGGTGGCGGCCCGCGCAGGTCCGGCGGCGCACCCAAGGGATCGCGCTCCGGCGGCTCCGGCAAGCCGCGCCGCGGACGCTGAGCCCAGGCCCGAGGCCGGTTCCGGGCCGGAGGCCGGGTTCCAGGCCCGAGGCCGGTTCCGGGCCCGAGGCCGAGATCGAGGCCCAGCCCGAGGCCCAGCCCGAGACCCAGTCCGAAGCCGGGGTCGAGCCCGCGGTCGAGGCCGTCCGGTGGCGGGCGCGCAGGCCCGGCGCTGGGATGAGGGCATGGACGATCGAGCCGGCCGCCGACGGACGGTGCTCCAACCGTGGACAGCGGTTCACCGGTGGACGGTGCTCCCCCGCTGGACGGCGGTTCACCGGTGGACGGTGATCCCCCGCTGGACGGCGGCTCCCTCGCGGGGCGTGGCCCCCTGGTGGGCGGTGCTGCCGCCGGTCGCCGGGGCGGCGGTCATGGCGACGGGTGTCCTCTCCATCGGCCTGTATCTCGTCGGGCTCGAGGTCGTGTCGCTGGTGGCGTTCGGTCTCGCCTGGGCCCTGTGGCTGGTGCTCGCCGGTGATGTCACGGCCCTGTTCCTGTCCGACCGGCGCGGCTGGGAGGCGCAGGCGGACACTCCGCCGGCGCTGACGGCCGTGGCGGCGACGTGCGTGCTGGGGGTGCGGTGCGCGCTCCTGGGGTGGGGGCCGGCGGGGATCGTGCTGCTGGGGATCGCCGCCGTCGCGTGGGTGGCGCTGCTCCCGGTGGTGCTCCGGCATCTGGGGCGGCGGATGCCGGGCGGGGTGTTCCTGATCTGTGTGGCGACCGAGGCGCTCGTGGTGGTCGCGGGGACGCTCGCGCCGCGCTACGGCCGCGGGTTCGCCTGGGCGGGTCTGGTGCTGTTCGCGCTCGGGCTCGTGCTGTACGGGGACGCGCTGGCCCGGTTCGACTTCCGGCAGGTCGTGACGGGCGCGGGCGACCAGTGGGTGGCGGGCGGCGCGCTGTCCCTGTCGGCGCTCGCGGGCGCGAAGCTCGCGGAGTCCGGCGACGTCCTCGGCACGGGTGGCGTCCTGCGGACGGTCTCCCTGGTGCTGCTCGGCCTGTCCCTGGTCTGGTACGGGGTGCTGCTCGCCGGTGAGGCGGTCCGGCCCCGCCTCGGCTACGACGTGCGCCGCTGGGCGACCGTGTTCCCGATGGGGATGACGGCCGTCGCCTGTCTGGCCGTGGCGACCGCGACGGAGGCGGGGTGGCCGGGACCGCCGGGGCGGGTGCTGCTGGGGATCGCCGCCGCGGCCTGGCTGCTCACCGCGTACGGCCTGGCACGGCGGGCGGCGGGTGCGCGGACGTCCGCTCAGACGTCGAGCGGGAGACCGGTGTAGTTCTCGGCGAGTTCGGCGGCGGCGTGCGGGGAGGTGGCTATCCGGTCGAGCTGGGACTGCTGCAGCCGGGTGTCGAAGGGCGACTGGGCCGGGTCGGTGTGCAGGGTCGTGGTCATGGCGTACGAGAAGTGCTCGGCCCGCCAGACCCGGCGCAGGCAGGTGTCGGAGTAGCCGTCGAGGAGCTCGGTCGAGCCGGTCTTCGCGTGGTGGGCGAAGGCCCGGGCGAGGACGATGACGTCGGCGGCGGCCAGGTTGAGGCCCTTCGCGCCGGTCGGCGGGACGATGTGCGCCGCGTCCCCGGCCAGGAAGACCCGGCCGTGGCGCATGGGCTCGGTGACGGAGCTGCGCATGGGCAGGACGGACTTCTGGGTGACGGGGCCGCGGATCAGGCGCCGGCCGGGGTCGGCGGTCAGTGCGAGGCGGGCGTCGAGCTCGTCCCAGACGCGCTCGTCGGGCCAGTCGGCCGGGTCGGTGCCGTTCGGGACCTGGAGGTAGAGGCGGCTGACGGACGGCGAGCGCATGCTGGCGAGGGCGAAGCCGCGCTCGGAGTGGGCGTAGATCAGCTCGTCGTACGCCGGCGGGGCCTCGGCGAGGATGCCGAGCCAGGAGTAGGGGTAGGTCCGCTCGAAGGTGCGCCGCTCGCTCTCGGGGACGGCGTGCCGGGTGACGCCGTGGTAGCCGTCGCAGCCGACGACGTAGTCGCAGGTGAGGGTCTTCTCGCGCCCCTCGTGGCGGTAGTGGACGCGGGGGCGGTCGGTGTCGGCGCCCTCGACGGCGGTGACCTCGGCCTCGAAGTGCAGCGGGCCGCCCTCGGCGAGCTGGAGGGCGACGAGGTCCTTGACGACCTCGGTCTGGGCGTAGACCCAGACGCGCCGGCCGCCGGTGAGGGCGGGGAAGTCGATGCGGGTGGCGCGGCCGTCGTGGCGCAGTTCGATGCCGTCGTGCGGGAGTCCCTCGGCGTCCAGGCGGGCGCCCGCGCCGGCGGCGCGGAGGGCGTCGACGGTGGCCTGTTCGAGGATGCCGGCCCGTTGGCGCCGTTCGACGTAGGAGCGGTCGCGGCTCTCCAGGACGACGCTGTCGATGCCCGCCTGGTGCAGGAGTCGGGCCAGGAGCAGGCCGGAGGGGCCTGCTCCGATGATGCCGACGGTGGTGTGCATGGGTCTCCTCGTCGCGTCGAACGTCAGGACAGGTGCGGGGCCGGCGCAGAACAGGAAGGCCGCCTCGTTGTTCGCATAGTGAAGAGAACTTCACTATGCTGGGAGTCTGGTGGCGGACGGGTTTCCCTGTCAACGGGGTGCCGCGCCCCGCCCGCGCCGTGTTCACTACCGTGGACCGGAGATCCATGACGGAGAGCCCATGCCATCCACCGAAGACACGAACGCCGGAGCGCCGCCGGAAGCGGTGACGCCCCTGCTGCGCGGGGTCGGCGTGCTGCGCCGGCTCACCGACGCCGGCGGCCGGATGGCGGTCGGCGAGCTCGAACGCGCCACCGGCCTCGCCCGGTCCACGGTGGACCGCGTCACCGGGACGCTGGCGCGCATGGGATACGTACGGATCGAGGGGCGCGACGTGCTGCTCGCGCCGCGCCTGCTCGAACTCGGCAACGCCTACCTGGCCTCCGTACGGCTGCCCGGCCTGCTCGGCGGACGGGCCGACGCGCTCGCCGACGCGCTGGACGAGTCGGTCTCGCTCGCCGTCCCCGACGGGGACGGGATCCGCTTCGTCCACCAGGCGACCCGGCGCCGGGCGATGTCGGTGAGCTTCCGCATCGGCGATCTGCTGCCCGCCGAACGGACCGCGCCGGGCGCCCTGTTCGCCTCCGAGTGGGACGCGGACGCGTGGACGGCGTGGCGCGAGCGGCGGGCCGCCGATCCTCAGGGCCGGCGCTTTCCCGCCGCTCCGCCGGGCGCGGCGGGCGCCGCGAGCACGGTCGGTGCGGTGGGCGCCGTGGACTTCGAGGAGCGGGCCGCGGAGGCGGGGGCGCGCGGCTGGGCCGCCGACGACCAGCTGGTCGAGGCCGGACTCGTGGCGCTCGCCGTGCCGGTGCGCGGCGATGACGGGCGGATCGTGTGCGCGCTGAGCGCCGTGAGCCACACCAGCCGGCACGACGCCGCCTCGCTGCGCGAGGCGCTGCTGCCCCGGTTGCGCACGGCCGCCGCCGCGATGGAGCGGGGGCTGCGGGAGGCGCCCGCGGCCGGGCCGAGCGGGCCGGGCCGCTTCTTTCGGATCGGGCCCGATCAGCGAGCGGCGTCCGGTGCCGTGGATCGCTCGGCGGAGGAGGGAGGCGATGCGGAGCATCGGCGACCGACGACAGCGCGGCGCGGCGCGGCGCCGGACGCCGCGAGCCCGGCAGGATCCGGAAGCGACGGCCTGGCGGCGTGGACCGGCGCGTCGAAGCAGGAGCTGGGCCGCGGGTTCGTGGAGTCGCTGGCGCGCGGGCTCACGGTGCTCACCGCGTTCGGCGAGGGCCGGCCGGCGCTGCCGCTGACGGCGGTCGCCGAGGCCACGGGCCTCGCCCGGGCCACCGCACGGCGGGCGCTGATCACCCTCGAACACCTCGGCCTGGTGGCGGTGGACGGCCGGGATTTCCGCCTCACACCCCGGGTCCTGTCCCTGGGCTTCGCGCCGCTGTCCCGCACCACGCTCACCCGGATCGCCCAGCCGCACCTCGCGGACCTGGCCGAGCGGGTGCGCGAGTCCACCTCGCTGGCCGTGCTCGTCGGCGGCGAGGTGCAGTACACCGGCCGGGTCGAGACCAGCCGCATCATGAACGTCCACATCACCATCGGCACCCGTTTCCCCGCGTACGCGACGTCCATGGGCCGCGTCCTGCTCGCCGATCTGCCGGCCGGCGAGCGCGCGGCCCGCCTCGACGCCTCCGCACCGCACGCCTTCACGCCTCGCACGGTGACGGACCGCGCCGAGCTCGACTCGCTGCTCGAGCGCGTCGGGCACGAGGGGTACGCACTGGTCGACGAGGAGCTGGAGGAGGGCCTGCGGTCGATCGCGATGCCGGTCCGCGACCGCGCGGGCCGGGCCGTCGCCGCCGTCAACGTGGCCCTCCACGCGAGCCGCAGGTCCGCCGAGGAGTGCGTGCACGAGGTCCTGCCGGAGCTGGCCGCCACGATCACCGCCATCGAGGCGGACCTCCACGTGACGGAGCGCTTCACCCGCGTGCCGGCGTCCTGAAGGCGTCCGGCGCCCCCGCGCGTGGCCGGCGGACCGCCGGCGTGTCCCTTGCGGGTCCGGCGTGCTCTTTGCCTGTCCAGCGTGTCCCTTGCGGGTCCGGCGTGTCCCCTATGGGTCCCCGGCGCGTCCCACGGCCGGCCGGCCGGGTACACCAGACCTGCCTGGCGTACCGAAGCGCCCGGTGTGCCCGACCCGCCAGGCGTACCGGACCGCCCGGCACGCCGAGCCGCCCGGCCGATCACTGTGCGACGGGCGCGCTCGGGCGTGACGGGCGGGCCAGGGGTTGTCCGGAGGCGAACGCGTCCCTGCGCCGGGCGTCGTGGGCCGCGAGTGCGGCCTGCAGCGTGAGCAGGTCCGCGCCCCGGGCCGCGTCGAGTCCGGTGAGGTCCGCCGCCTTGCGCAGGCGGTAGTCCACCGTGTTGCGGTGGACCTGGAGACGGGTGGCCGCCAGGCGCCGGTCGAGACCGCAGGCGAGGAACGTCCGCAGGGTGTCGAGGAGTTCGGGGCGGTCGTCCAGCGGTCCGAGCAGCGCGGCGAGCCGGTCCCGGGCCGGGCCGGGGCGGCTCAGCTGGTAGGCGAGCAGCACGTCGTCGAGGAGGTAGAGGCCGGGAGGGCGGCCCGAGGACTCGGCCGCCTCGCGTATCTCGCCGGCGAGCCTGGCCGCCTCCGTGACGCCCTCCGGCGGGGCGGCCGTCGCCGCCACGAGCAGCTCGGCGCCGCACATCCGGCCGAACTGTCCGACCAGCCAGGCGAGTCGCTCGCGGTCGGCCTCACCGAAGTCGGCGGCCGGCGTCCCGTACGGGATCAGCACCAGACCGCCGTCGCCGGAGAGCACGGACAACGGCACGCCGGTGGTGTGCCGTTGGAGCTCGTTGCGCAGCCGCCGGAGTTTGCGGCGCACCACGACCGGCCGGTTCACCCCGGGCAGCAGCTCGTCCGGGTGGGGTCCCATGGCGACGCTCAGGACCAGGTAGCTGGGCGGCAATTGGACGCCGGCGCGGTCGGCGGCCGCCTGCGGGCTGCCGCCTTCGAGGAGCCGGGACAGCAGGGACTGCAGAGCGACCTGTTCGTCGCCGAGGGCCGACTGCCGCTCCTCGACGTATCCGGCGGCGACCGCGCTGCTCACCTGCCGCAGGAAGCCGAGCAGACGGTGCTGGACGAGCAGCACGTCGGCGTGGTCCATCGGTTCGGCGGTGGAGAGGACCCGGGCGGCGCACTCCTCGGCGCCGACGTGGTAGGCGCCGACGACGGACTCTATGGGCACGCCTTCGTCGGCGCGCCGGGCCGCCGACTCCCGGATGGCGGCCTGCTCGTCCTCGCCCAGCGGCTCGCCGGTGCGCAGCATCCCGGCGAAGGCCGCGATGCCGCGCGCCACCTGCTTGAGGATCTCCCCGCGCAACTGCTCCGAGGGCAGCGTCCGGTAGGCCGGCACCTGTTCGAGCAGGCGGAGCAGCACCGCCGACTCCAGGTCCCGGGCGCCGGCCAGCAGCCGCCGATGGACGGGCATGCCTCCGATCCGCGGCACCGGGCCGCCGTTCCCCCCGTTGGACAGCGTCACAATCCACCTCGCGATTCTCTGTCGTGCGCACCGGAGACGCGGTCTCCCCGGCCGTCCATGATGGTCTGCGGGTCCCGCTACTGGTTGGTAACACGCCGAGCGGTCCGCATCCATCCCCTGCCGGGAATCAAGGGAGTCAGTCATGTCCAAGCCCGTCCGGTCGATCGCCGTGGCCGTCGTCGTCACGGCGTCCCTGACCGCGGCTCCGGCGGCCGTCGCCGCGCAGACCGCGACCCCCGCCCCGGCGCCGTCACCGGCGTCGGCGTCGGCGTCGGCCGGTGACCCGTTCTACGCGTACGACGGCGGCACTCCGCTGTCCGCGTACGCGCCGGGCAGCGTGCTGAAGACCCGGACGCTGAAGTACCACGTCGTCGGCATTCCGACGCCGGTGACGGCGATCCAGCTGCTCTACCGCACCACCGACGCCCAGGGCCGGCCCTCCGCCAACGTGACCACCGTCGTGCGCAGCCTCGTCGGGGACGGGTCCAGGGCGGTGTCGTACCAGTCGTTCTACGACTCCCTCGACCCCGAGGACGGCCCCTCCCGTGCGATCGCCGGGAACGTGACCCTCGGCGGTCTCATCCCGAACGTCGAGGCCCTGTTCATCGCCCCGCTCCTCGCCAAGGGGTACGACGTCGTCATCCCGGACACCGAGGGGCAGCGGGCCGACTTCGCCGCGGGACCCGAGTACGGCACGAACACACTGGACTCGATCCGCGCCGCGACGCGCTCCCCGCAGACGGGCATGGACTCCGGGACGCGCTTCGGGCTCATGGGCTACTCCGGCGGCGCGATCGCAACCGGCTGGGCCGCCGCACTCGCGCCGCGGTACGCCCCCGACGTCAACAGCAGGCTCGTCGGCTTCGCCGAGGGCGGCCTGCTCGTCGCCCCGGCCCACAACCTGAAGTACGTGGACGGCTCCCTCACCTGGTCCGGCGTCATCCCGATGGCCCTCATCGGCGTCTCGCGGTCGTACGACATCGACCTCAGGAAGTACATGAGCGACTACGGTCTGAAGGTGTACGGCCGGCTGGAGCGCGGATCCATCCTCGACGCCCTCGGCCACTACCCCGGCCTGACCTGGAAGAAGATGGCGAAGCCCGCCTACGCCGACCCGAACTCGGTGCCCGAGTTCGTCGAGGCGGTCAACAAGCTGAACCTCGGCTCCGCCCCCACCCCGACCGTCCCCGGCCTCATCACCCAGGGCAACGCCGGCTTCCTGGAAGGGACGTTCGGCAACCGACCGGGCATCGGCACGGGCGACGGCGTCATGGTCGCGGGAGACGTGCGCGCGCTCGCCCGGCAGTACTGCGCCACCGGCAACCCCGCCATCGCCTACGACCAGTACAACCTGCTCAGCCACTTCGGCGCACCCCTGGTCTGGGCGCCCACCGCGCTGGGCTGGCTCGACGACCGGTTCGCGGGCCGCCCGGCGCCGTCCGACTGCGGCCGCATCCCCGCGGGCAACTCACTGGCGCCGGAGAAGCCGACGCCGGCGACCTGACCGGGCTCGGCACCGGGCAGGGTGGCGGCGCGGAACAGGGGGCCGCGCCGCCGCCCTTACGGCACGTGCGGACCTGGACCGCCCGACGGGCCCGGGCCCGTGTCCTCCTCCACGTGCTCCTCTTCCAGGACCCGCTGGGCCACGGCGAAGGCCGCGTTGGCCGCCGGGACTCCGCAGTAGACCGCCGTCTGCAGCAGCGCCGCGGCGATCTCGTCGTCGGACAGGCCGTTCCGGCGGGCGGCGCGCAGGTGCATCGCCAGTTCGTCGTGATGGCCGTGGGCGACGAGGGCGGTGAGGGTGATCAGGCTGCGCTCGCGCCGGGACAGGGTGGGATCGGTCCAGATCTCGCCCCACGCGTAGCGGGAGACGAAGTCCTGGAAGCGGGCGGTGAGCGGGGTCTGCCGGGCCTGCGCCCGGTCCACGTGGGCGTCGCCGAGGACCTGGCGGCGCACCCTCGTTCCGCTCCGGGCGGAAGCTCCGGTGAAGTGGGCGCGCAGGGCGGCGAGGACGGCCTCCGGCTGTTCGGCGGGGGCGAGGTGGGAGGCGCCGGGGAGTTCGGTCAGGGCGGCGCCGGGAACGGCGTCGGCGATCTCCCGCAGGTGGACGGGCGGGGTCGCCGGATCCTCGCGGCCGGCGACGAGCAGCGTCGGCGCGGTGATGCCGGCGAGCCGGTCCCTCAGGTCGAACGCGGCCAGCGCGTCGCAGCAGGCGGCGTACGCCCCCGGGTCGGCGGCCCGGTGGTCGGCCACCAGGCACGGCATGCTGAACCCCGGGGTGAACCAGCGGGCGCCGGCCGTCTCGGCGAGCCGCGCCAGTCCTTCGCGCCGCACGGTCGCCGCCCGCTCCTCCCAGGGCGCGGAGCCGCCGAAGTGCGCGGACGAGCAGAGGACGGCGAGACGGTCGATCCGCTCCGGGTGGTGCACCGCCAGATGGAGCCCGACGGCGCCGCCGAGCGAGACCCCGGCGTACGAGAAGCGGTCGAGGCCCAGGCCGTCGGCGAGGTCGAGCACCAGTCGGGCCAGGTCGGCCACGGTCGCTCCCGGCCCGATGAGACCGGCGGGCGAACCGCCGTGCCCGGGCAGGTCCCAGCGGACGACCCGGTGGGTGGCCGACAGCTCGGGGGCCACGGTGTCCCACAGGGCCGTCGACGTGCCGAGGGAGGGGCCGAGGAGCAGGGCGGGCGCGGTGTGGGGGCCCTCGGCGAGGTGATGGAGGGTGTGGGCGGTTCGAGGGGCGCGAGGGGTCAACGTCGCTCCAGCGCTTGGTCGGTGAGGATGCCGGCGCAGCCGGTGGCACGGGCCGGGTCGGTGAGGGAGGCGAGGGTGACGGGATCCGTACCGGCCAGTTCCGGCCGGTCGGCGAGGAGTTCGGCGAGCGGACGGCCTTCGGCCCTGCTGCGGGCGGCGAGTTCGGCGATCAGCGCACGGGCGCGTGACCGGCCGAGCAGGGGCGTGAACGCCACGGAGAGCCGCTCGGCGACGATCAGCCCGCCGGTGGCGTGCAGGTGGGCCCGCATGGCGGCCGGATCGACGCGGAGTCCTTCGGCGAGGGCGGCCGTGTGGTGGGCCGCGCCGCCGACGAGCCGCAGCAAGTCGCGCAGCGGCTCCCACTCCGCGTGCCAGGCTCCGGCGGGCCGTTCGTCCTCGGCGGCCAGGCAGCCGTAGAGGCTCGCGGCGAGGTGCGGGGCACGCCGTGCGGCGGAGGCGACGAGCGTGGCGCGCACCGGGTTCGCCTTGTGGGGCATGGCGGAGGACCCGCCGCCCGTGCCCTCGGCGACCTCGGCGATCTCGGTGCGGGAGAGGACCAGGACGTCGAGCGCGATCTTGCCGAGCGCTCCGGCCGTGAGGGCGAGGACGCCCGCGAGGTCGGCGACGGGGGTGCGCAGGACGTGCCAGGGCAGGAGCGGGACGGCGAGCCCGAGTTCCCGGGCGAAGGCGGCCGGGAGAGCAGCCGCACCCTCGGGACCCGCACCCGCAGGCGCGCCCGCACCCGCGCCGACCACGGCACCGTCGTCCGCGCCCAGCTCGGCGCCGGGTCCGGCGAAGGCGGCCAAGGTCCCGGCCGCGCCGCCGAGTTGGGCGGGCAGACGGTCCCGGACCACCGTGATCCGGTCCCGTGCGTCCAGGACGAGCGAGCGCCAGCCGGCCGCCTTCAGTCCGAAGGTGGTGGGAACGGCGTGCTGGGTGAGGGTGCGGGCGGGCATCGGGGTGTCCCGGTGCGCGGCGGCGAGGGAGCCGAGTGCCCGTTCCGTACGGGTCAGGTCGTCGAGCACCGGGCCGAGGGTGCGGGCGGCCACCAGCATGGCGGCGGTGTCCAGGAGGTCCTGGCTGGTCGCGCCCTGGTGCACGTGGGGGCCCCACTCCCCCACGGCCGCGGTGAGGTCCGCGACCAGCGGGATGACCGGGTTGCCGCCGGCGCGCGCCCGCAGCGCGAGCGAGCGGACGTCGAAGCGGGCCGCGTCGGCCGCCTCGGTCACGGCACGGGCCGCCGCCTCGGGGGCGGTGCCGGCGGCGGCCTGGGCGCGGGTGAGCGCGGCCTCGGCGTCCAGGAGCGCCTGGAGGAAGGCCGGGTCACCGGTGGCGGCCTCGGCGGGCGAGCCCGCCCGTACGGGATCCAGGAGACCGGCGTCGGGGTCGGGACTGGGGCCGGGCCCGGGGTGGGGGTCGGGCGGCATCGGGGCGGCCGGCGTGGGGTGGTCGGTCACGGGAACTCCAGGAACACCGTCTCGCCCGCGCCCTGGAGCCGTATGTCGAAGCGGTGGGTGCGGTACGGCTCTTCGGCGGCGATCAGGGTGGCGCGCCGGTCCGCGGGGAGCCGGTCGAGCAGCGGGTCCGGGCCGTCGGCGAGGTAGGCGCGGGTGTAGAGGTGGTGGAGCAGCCCGCGGGCGAACACGCAGACGCTGATGTGCGGTGCGCCGGGGTTTCCGGGTGGCAGGGTGTGCAGCGCGTAGTGACCGTCGGCGTCGGTGGCCACCCGGCCGAAGCCGGTGAAGACGGTGCCGTCGCGGCCGAGATGGCCGCCGGTGACGGGGTCCCGGCGCAGTGATCCGGGCGCGCCGGCCAGGGATCCGTCGGGGGCGGCCTGCCAGAACTCGAGCAGGGCGTCGGGGACGGGGGCGCCTGCGCCGTCGAGGACGTGCCCGTGGAGGGTGAGGCGCTCGGGGTGTCCGTCGGGTGCGATGCGCTCGCCTCCGGGGAACGGCAGCGCGTAGCCGTAGAACGGTCCGACGGTGTGGGACGGGGTGGGCGGCAGGAGGGGTGTGGGCTCCATGGTGGTCAGCGTCCTTCCTCGGTCCAGGTGGCGGACGGTCCGTCGAGGACGATGTCCCAGGCGTATCCGAGGGAGAACTCCGCCTGGGACAGGTCGTGTTCGTAGCGTGCGACGAGCCGGTCGCGGGCGGCCGCGTCGGTGACCGAGCGGATGATGGGGTCGTGGGCGAGGAGCGGGTCGCCGGGGAAGTACATCTGGGTGACGAGCCGCTGCGTGAACGCGGTGCCGAAGACGGAGAAGTGGATGTGGGCCGGGCGCCAGGCGTTGGCGTGGTTGCGCCAGGGGTAGGCGCCGGGCTTGATCGTGGTGAAGGAGTAGCGGCCCTGATCGTCCGTCAAGGTGCGTCCGACGCCGGTGAAATGGGGGTCGAGCGGGGCCGGGTGGCGGTCCTTCAGGTGGGCGTACCGGCCGGAGGCGTTGGCCTGCCAGATCTCGATCAGCTGGCCTCGTACGGGCCGGCCGGCCCGGTCGAGGAGCCGGCCGGAGACGGTGATCCGTTCGCCGAGGGGGTCGCCGGTGTGCATCCGGGTGAGGTCGTTGTCGTGCTCGGTGACGTCGGTGACGCCGAAGACCGGCCCGGCGAGTTCGACGGTCTCCGGGTCTCCGCCGACGGCGACGAGTGGCCGGCGGGGGTGCCGGAGCAGGGAGCTGCGGTAGGGGGCGTAGTCGCGTGCGGGGTGGTGGCGGGGCGGGGCGCCGGCGGCCAGAGCGGAGTCGTGGGCGCTCTGGAGGGCGGCCATCTCGGTGTCGATGTGGTCCTGCGTGAGGTCGTTCACGAGAGCTCCAGCGGGTCGGGGAGGGAGGGACGCGGAGGGCGCCGGGGCAGGTGGCGGCCGGTCGCCGGGTCCGGTGCGGGGGCCGGCTCAGGGTTCCGGTACGAGCAGGGGCGCCGCCGTCCGTGCGACGACCTCCTCGGCCGTCACGCCCGGTGCCGTCTCGACCAGGACGAGGCCGTCCGGTGTGACGTCCAGGACGGCGAGGTCGGTGACGACGCGGTCGACGCAGGCGCGGCCGGTGAGCGGCAGGTCGCACTCCTCGACGATCTTCGGGGTCCCGTCCTTGGCGGTGTGGCTCATGACGACGATGACGGTGCGGGCGCCGTGGACGAGGTCCATGGCGCCGCCGATGCCGGTGACCAGGTGGCCGGGGACGGCCCAGTTGGCGAGGTCGCCGCGGGCGGAGACCTGCATGGCGCCGAGGACGGCGACGTCGATGTGGCCGCCGCGGATCATGCCGAAGGAGAGGGCGGAGTCGAAGTAGGAGGCGCCGGGCAGGACGGTGACGGTCTCCTTGCCGGCGTTGATGAGGTCGGGGTCGACCTCGGCCTCGGTCGGGTAGGGGCCGGTGCCGAGGATGCCGTTCTCGGATTCGAGGACGACCTCGACGCCCTCGGGGAGGTGGTTGGGGATGAGCGTGGGCAGGCCGATGCCGAGGTTGACGTACTGCCCGTCGCGGAGTTCGAGGGCGGCGCGGGCGGCCGTCTCCTCGCGGGTCCGGCTCATCGTGTGGTCCTCTTCTCTATGGCCTTGTCGGCGGCCTGATCGGGGCTGAGGGCGACGACGCGCTGGACGAAGACGCCGGGCAGGTGGACGTGGTCGGGGTCGAGGGCGCCGGGTTCGACGAGTTCCTCGACCTCCGCGACGGTGATCCGGCCGGCCATGGCGGCCAGGGGGTTGAAGTTGCGGGCGGAGGCGTGGAAGACGAGGTTGCCGTGGCGATCGCCCCTGGCGGCGCGGACGAGGGCGTAGTCGGTGCGGATGGCGTGCTCCAGGACGTGCGGGACGCCGCCGAAGTCGCGTACCTCCTTGGGCGGGGAGGCGAGGGCGACGCCGCCCTGTCCGTCGTAGCGCCAGGGCATGCCGCCGTCGGCGACGAGGGTGCCGACTCCGGCGGGGGTGTAGAAGGCGGGGATGCCGCAGCCGCCGGCGCGCAGGCGTTCGGCGAGGGTGCCCTGCGGGATCAGCTCGACCTCCAGTTCGCCGGCGAGGTACTGGCGGGCGAACTCCTTGTTCGCGCCGATGTACGAGCCGGTGACGCGGGCGATGCGGCCGGCGGCGAGGAGCACGGCGAGTCCGGTGTCCATGGCGCCGCAGTTGTTGGAGACGACGCTCAGACCGCCGGCACCGCGTTCGTGGACGGCCCGGATGAGGGCGTTCGGCACGCCGCTCAGGCCGAAGCCGCCCACCGCGAGCGACGCTCCGTCCGGGACGTCCGCCACCGCCTGCGCGGCGGTGGCGACCACCTTGTCCATGGGATAGCCCTTCGTTTCCGTCGGCATGGGTCAGCGCACGGGTCGGCTCGGGACCGGCCCATGCGTTCCAGAAATTAATCAGTGCACTGACTATCTGTGTCATGCTGGCAGGACCTCACCCCGGCGTCAACGGGTATCGTTCGTGGACCGGCGACATGGAGAAGCGACGACGTTCGCGGACTCGCAGGAGGAGGCGCTCATGGCCGCGGTCGATCTGGCCACGCATCCCGGGCATCTGGCCCGGCGGCTGCAGCAGGCGCACCACCTGCTGTGGACGACGATGGTCTCGGAGGAGATCACCTCCCCCCAGTTCGGCGTCCTCAACGCGCTGACCTCCGAGCCCGGTCTCGACCAGCGGACCGTCGGCGATCGGGTCGCCCTGGACCGCTCGACGATCGCCGAGGTGGTGGGCCGGCTGATCCGCCGAGGACTCCTGGACAAGGTGCGCGATCCCGCGGACGGGCGCCGCTTCCTGCTGCACCTCACTCCGGAAGGCGTGCGCGTGCACCGGAAGCTGACGGTGCGCACGGCGCGGATGAACCAGGTCTTCCTGGCCCCGCTCTCCGCGGAGGAGCAGGCCGTCTTCCTGACTCTGCTCCGGCGGGTGTCGGACGCGGCGGAGCAGCTCCGCCACCCGGCGGAGCCCCTGCCGCACGCCGACGAAAACCGTTGATGCACTGACGATTCCCGCCCCGGCGGGCGGGCCTGGAGCAGGCAAGCGAGGGGGCGGCGGGGCGAGCCGGGCCGGGAGGGCCCGGCTCGGTCCGGCGAGGGAGCCCGGGCGAGCCGACCGAAGGACCGGGGGCGCCCGGCCCGGGGAGGCTCGGCACTGCGGCCGGGCCGGCAGACCGGCCCCTCGGTCAGGTGAGGAGGGCCGGGGTCGCGCGGGCGAGGACGTCGGCGATGCGCTGCCAGGTCTCCTCGTCGCGCTCGACCGGCGCGAGTTCCCGGCCCGCGCCCGTGCCCCAGGCGGTGGCGAGCGCGACCGGATCGGCGCCGAGGGCGACGAGTTCGGTCGCGGCCGGGATCACGAGCGGCCGGCCCGAGAGCCGCCGCACGGTCTCGGTCCACGTGCGGCCGCGGGCACCGCCGCCGACGAGACGCAGCGGACGGCCGCGTACGGCGGGGTCGGCCGGGTCGAGTCCGCAGGCGGCGAGGAGTTCGTCGAGCGCGCGGAGCACGGTGAAGACGGCACCGTCATAGGCTGCGCCGAGCAGTGCGCCGGGTGTCGTGCTGTGCCGCAGGCCGGTGAGGAGACCCGCGGCGAGCGGCAGGTCGGGCGTCCGTTCGCCGTCCAGGTACGGGAGGAGGACGAGGCCGTCGCCGGGTTCGGCGGCCTCGCGGTCGAGCCCGAGGAGCGCGGCGATCCGGTCGACGGCGAGCGTGCAGTTGAGGGTGCAGGCGAGCGGCAGGTAGCCGCCGTCGGCGGCGGCGGCGAAGCCGGCGATCCCGGGGCTGGCGGGACGGGTGCGGGTGGCGGCGAAGACGGTGCCCGAGGTGCCGAGGCTGACGACCGGGTGGTCGAGGAGGCCGCCGCCTCCCCCCGTGCCGCCACCGGCCCCTCCTCCGGTGCGACCACCGGCCCCTCCTCCGGTGCCGCCGAGTCCGAGGCCGACCGCGGCGGCCATGTTGTCACCGGTTCCCGCGGCGACGGCGATGCCGGGCGGCAGGCCGAGGGCCTCGGCGGCCGCGCGGGTGAGGCCGCCGGCACGGGTGGCGGCCGTGGGGGCGACGGCCGGGAGCAGGGCGGGGTCGAGGCCGAGGAGATCGAGCAGCGCGGGGTCGTACGCGGCGCGCCCGGTGTCGTACCAGCAGGTGCCGGAGGCGTCGCCGGGGTCGGTGACGGCGGCGGCGCAGAGCCGTTCGGTGAGGAAGTCGTGCGGGAGGCGGACGGCGGCGGTGCGGTCGGCGACGGCCGGTTCGGACTCGCGGAGCCACTGCCACTTGGCGGCGGTCACGGCGGCGACGGGCGCGGAGCCGGTGCGGGCGAGCCAGGCGGCGGGGCCGTCGAGCGCCTCGGTGAGGGCGGCGGCCTGGGGCGCGGAGCGCGTGTCGTTCCAGAGCAGCGCGGGTCGCAGCGGCCGGCCTGCGGTGTCGAGCGTGACCAGGCCGTGCTGCTGGCCGGCCACGGCGATGCCGGTGACGGCGGCGGCCGGCACGGCGGCCCGGCCGAGGCCGTCGGCGACGGCCGCGACGAGCGCGGACCACCACTGCTCGGGGTCGGTCTCGCGCGCGCCGCCTTCGCCGGTGACGGTGTGGGGCGCGCGGCCGAGGGCGAGCAGGGTGCCTCGCTCCGCGTCCACGACGGCGGCCTTGGTGGACTGGGTGGAGCTGTCGACGCCGATGACCACCGGGCGCTCCGGCATGGGCGGACCTCGCTTTCCGTGGGCGGGCACTGGCGCCCGGACTGCCCTGAGGGTATTAGTTATCTCAGAAAACAAATCTGGCGGCCAGCCTCGCGAAGGAGCCGGACATGCCGCACCACCTCCTCCCCACCCCCGACGACCGCTTCACCTTCGGCCTGTGGACCGTCGGCTGGCAGGGCCGCGACCCCTTCGGTGACGCCACCCGGCCGCCGCTCGACCCGGTCGAGTCCGTGGAGCGGCTCGCCGCCCTCGGCGCGTACGGCGTGACCTTCCACGACGACGACCTGATTCCGTTCGGAGCGGAGGAAACCGAGCGCGAGGCGGCGGTCAAGCGCTTCCGCGCCGCGCTCGACCGCACCGGTCTGACGGTGCCGATGGCCACCACCAACCTCTTCACGCATCCCGTCTTCAAGGACGGCGCGTTCACGGCCAACGACCGCGACGTGCGCCGCTTCGCCCTGCGCAAGACGATCCGCAACATCGACCTCGCGGTCGAGCTCGGCGCCTCCGTGTACGTCGCCTGGGGCGGGCGCGAGGGCGCGGAGTCGGGTGCGGCGAAGGACGTGCGGCTCGCGCTCGACCGGATGAAGGAGGCCTTCGACCTGCTCGGCCAGTACGTCACCGAGCAGGGCTACGACCTGCGCTTCGCGATCGAGCCGAAGCCGAACGAGCCGCGCGGCGACATCCTGCTGCCCACGATCGGGCACGCCCTCGCGTTCATCGAGCGCCTGGAGCGGCCGGAGCTCGTGGGCGTCAACCCGGAGACCGGGCACGAGCAGATGGCCGGGCTCAACTTCCCGCACGGCATCGCGCAGGCGCTGTGGGCGGGCAAGCTGTTCCACATCGACCTCAACGGCCAGTCCGGGATCAAGTACGACCAGGACTTCCGGTTCGGCGCCGGCGATCTGCGCCAGGCGTTCTGGCTGGTCGACCTGCTGGAGACGGCCGGTTACGAGGGCCCGCGGCACTTCGACTTCAAGCCCGTGCGCACGGACGGCGCCGACGGGGTGTGGGAGTCGGCGAAGAACTGCATGCGCAACTATCTGATCCTCAAGGAGCGCGCCGCGGCCTTCCGCGCCGACCCCGAGGTGACGGCGGCCCTCACCGCCTCCCGCCTCGACGAGCTCGCCCGGCCGACGGCGCCGGACCGTCTCGCGGGCCTGCTGGCCGACCGTGGCGCGTACGAGGACTTCGACGCGACGGCGGCGGCGGAGCGCTCGATGGCCTTCGAGCGGCTCGACCAGCTGGCCCTGGAACACCTGCTCGGCGTACGGCGCTGACGCAGCGCGGGAGTGCCGGCCGGCACTCCCGCTCGCGCGGCCCGCACGAGCACGTCCGACGTGCCGGTCAGCGGTCGTGGTGACTCTCGTCCGCCGTCGGCCAGGTCTTCCGCTACGCGAGGTCGAGGACGAGGGCGGCGATGTTCCAGGCGTCGTCCTCGCCGCGGTGATGGCGGCCCTCCAGCGGGAGGCCCGCGCTCTCCAGGGCGCCCGCCATGCCCGGGCGCTTGCGCAGCCCGTACGCCTCGGTGAAGACCGCCTTCGCGTTGGTGTGGCCGTGCTCGGCGGGGCGCCCGAACGGGTAGGGCGTCCCGGTGGCCCGGCACTGCCGGTCGAACTGCTTGCGGTCGTAGTCGCCCCAGCTCGCCCAGGGGCGGGTGCGGGCGTCGTGCTCGTCGGTGAGGATCCGGCACGCCTCGGCGAAGGTGACGCCGCCCGCGACCTGGGCGGGCGTCAGTCCGGTCAGCTCGGTGCAGAAGGCGCTCACCTCCGAGCGGGCCGGCCGCACCAGGATCCCGTGACGCGAGACCCGGCGGCGGGCGGCGAGGTCGACGACGGTGAGGCCGATCTCGATGATCTCGCTCACCGCGCCGGCCGGGGGCTGCCCGTCCCAGCAGGTGGCCTCCACGTCGACGACGTTCACAAGGGCGGGTCCGCTGTCCATGGCGGCAGCGTAGGAGAGACGGAGGGGGTGGGGCATCCGTATAACGACTCCCCCTCGCCGGGTAACGACTTCCCCTCGCCGGCCCGCGGGCCGAGCGGAGACCCCGTCGGCCGCGGGCCGGTCGACCACCCCTGTCCGCCCTGGTCAGGGCGGGTTCGCATGATGCAGGATCACCCTCATGACCCACACCAGCAGACGCACCGTCCTCGCTTCCATGGCAGCCGTGGCCGCCGGTCTGCCCACCCTCGACGCCGTCGTCGGCAACGGCGCGACGCCCGCCGCCGCCGCGACCGACACCTACAGCTCCACCATGGAGCTGTACACCCTGAAGGCCGACAAGGAGGGCGTCGACTGGATGCGCCGCTTCCGCATCGGCGGCGGCGCGGTCACGGACAACGGCCGCCACACGAGCGTGCCCCTCAACAGCACCGCGATCCTCGCGCCGCACGGCGGCGGCATCGAGGCGGGCACCAGCGAGCTGTGCATGGCCGTCGCCGGCTACCGGCCCTTCGACTACGACACCGACCCGTCGGCCGCGGCGGAACCGGGCGAGCCGCAGCGCGACTTCTGGATGTTCGAGGCCCTGGCGAACTCGTCCACCCAGCACGTCACGTCGACCCACTGCAACGACCCGGCGGCCGTCGCCGTCTGCGCCGGCAACCTGTACGCCGTGTCGCTCCACGGCTTCTCCCACACGGCGAAGAAGATCATCATCGGCGGACGCGACGAGCGGCTCAAGCGCAACCTGTACGAGGCCTTCACCGCCTCCGGTTTCGCGTACTCCCTGGTCGTCGACGTGGTCGTCGCGGCCCCTGGCGACCCCATCAACGGTGACGACGCCCGCAACATCGTCAACCGCACCCGTACCGGCGCCGGCGCCCAGCTGGAGATATCCACGCCCCTGCGCGAGGCGATGTTCGGCGACTTCTCGACCGGCGCCGCGCGCCGCAGCACGGCCGGTGTGCCGAGCTCGGACAGCCCCAAGGCGGACCTGTACTGGAACGGCGTCGTGAAGAACGTCCGCCGGGCGATCGTAAACCACGAGATGGGCAAGGACCCCTTCTACCTCCAGAAGCCCAACGACCCCGACCCCAACCTCCCCTCCTGACACCGGTCTCGAGACTGCCTCTTCCGGATCCCGGACCGGTCCGCCCCGGATCCCGGCCAGGTCCGCCCCCGATCCCGAACCGGGCCCGCCCCCCGATCCCGGACCGGGTCCGCCCCCCGATCCCGGACCGGGTCCGCCCCGATCCGGAAGAAGCGCCCCGCCCCGGGCCCCCCGGTCAGGACGAGTCCCGCACCACCAGCTCGGTCGGCAGCACCTGGTGCGCGTCCCGCACGTCCGCCGTCGCCTCCCCCGCCCCGGCCAGCTCCCGGAGCAGCATCCGGGCCATCGTGCGGCCCATCTCCTCGATGGGCTGGCGGACGCTGGTCAGCGGCGGATCCATCAGGCGGGCCACGGCGGAGTCGTCGACGCCGACCAGGGCGACGTCCTCCGGCACACGGCGGCCGGCCTCCCGCAGCACGCCGCGGGCGCCGGCGGCCATGACGTCGGAGGCGGCGAAGACGGCGTCCAGGTCCGGGGCGCGGTCGAGCAGCTCGCGCATGGCACGCCGGCCGCCCTCCTCGGTGAAGTCACCGGTGCCGACGAGGAGTTCGTCGACGCCGAGCCCCGCCGCGGCGACGCCCTCCCGGTAGCCGTCGAGGCGGGCCCGGGCCACGTACATGTCGAGCGGGCCGGTGATGGTCGCGATGCGGCGGCGCCCGCGCCCGGCGAGGTGGGCGACGGCGGCGCGCCCGGCGCCCGCGTTGTCGGAGTCGACGTAGGCGGCCGGCTCGTCGGCGGTGCGCCGGCCGTTGAGGACGACGGGCAGGCCGAGTTCGCGGACCCGTTCGGGCAGCGGGTCGTCGGCGTGCACGGAGGCGAGCAGCACGCCGTCCACCCGCTGCGCGGCGAGGTACTGCTCGAAGCGGGCGCGCTCGCGCTCGCTGCGGACCAGGGTGAGCAGCAGCTGCTTGTCGGACTCGCCGAGTTCGGCGCTGATCCCGCGGATGATGTCGAGGAAGTACGGCTCGGCGAAGAGCCGCGCCTCGGTCTCGGGGATGACGAGGGCCACGGCGTCGGTGCGGCTGCCCGCCAGGGTGCGGGCGGCCTGGTTGGGCACGTAGCCGAGCTCCTCGATGGCCCGTTCCACGGCCTCGCGGGCCTGTTCGCTCACCCGGGGCGAGCCGTTGATGACCCGGGACACGGTGCCCCGGCCGACCCCGGCCCGGGCCGCGACCTGTTCCAGCGTGGGCCTGCCACTGTGCCGTCCGCTCACGCGCTCGTACTCCCCTCGTGCGGCGTCGCCCCCTGCCGTGCGGCGATCACGTCAAGATAGGCCACCGCTCCCGCCCTCGCGGCCGACGGCACCGAACGCCACTCGCGTGGTGAGTCCGCCCGATCATGGGAGCGCTCCCACTCTAGCGGCACACCGACTCCGGGCCAATTCGCGCCCACGTCTTGACACTTCCCCCCGCAAGGCAGGAACCTTCCGGCAACGAACGGCGTGGGAGCGCTCCCATGATCCGTACGGGCAGGCACCACCTTTTGGACGAGGAGAGTGGCATGCGCACTACCAGCAGCAGACCGGCCCCCGGCCGGGCCCGCCGAACCGCGCTCGCGGCGGTCGCGGCCCTGACCGCCGGCACGGCCCTGCTCACCGGCTGCGGCGACGGCGGGGACGGCGGGGACTCCGCCGACGGCGGCACGATCACGCTGCGGGTCGGAACCTTCGGTTCCTTCGGCTACGACGACAAGACCGGCGCCAAGCTCTACGCCGAGTACGAGAAGACCCATCCGAACATCAAGATCGTCGAGTCGAACGTCGCCGACGGCCAGAAGTACTGGGACACCCTCAAGCTCCGCCTCTCCCGCAACAGCGGCCTCGCCGACATCCAGGCCATCGAGGTGGGCTACATCGCCGAGGCGACCGGCCCCGCCATGGCCGACAAGTGGGTGGACCTGTCCAAGACCGGGGGCGCGGACGTCGGCGCCTTCCTCGACTGGAAGGTCAAGCAGGCCACCACGGCCTCCGGCAAGGTGATCGGCCTCGGCACCGACATCGGCCCGATGGCCATCTGCTACAACAAGGAGCTCTTCGCCAAGGCCAAGCTGCCCACCGACCGCACCGAGGTCGGCCGGCTGTGGGCCGGCGACTGGGACAAGTTCCTGGAGACCGGCCGGAACTACCAGAAGAACGCGCCCTCCGGCACCTTCTTCCACGACTCCGCGAGCGGCCTCTTCAACGCCGTCGTCAACAGCGACCCCCAGCAGTACGCGAACTCCCAGGGCGAGCTGGCCTGGGAAACCAGCCCGGGCGTGAAGAAGGCCTGGGACACCGCCGTCGCGGCGGCACGGAGCGGCATCACCGCCAAGCTGCGCCAGTTCGACGAGAAGGGCACCTGGAACGCCGCCTTCAAGAACGCGAAGTTCGCCACCGTCGCCTGCCCCAGCTGGATGACCGGCATCATCAAGGACCAGGCCGGCAGCGCCAACCAGGGCAAGTGGGACATCGCCGCGCCGCCCGTCGCCGGCAACTGGGGCGGCTCCTTCCTCGCCGTGCCCAAGTCCGGCAAGCACGCCAAGGAGGCCGCGGAGCTGGCCGCCTGGCTGACCGCCCCGGCCCAGCACGCCAAGGTGTTCGCGGTCAACGGCAACATCCCGTCCACCAAGGACACCCTCTCCTCCGCGGCGGTGGTCGGCGCGAAGCTGCCGTACTTCGGCGACACCCCGGTCGGCGAGATCTACGCGGCCGCGGCTGCCCAGATCAGGCCCGCGCCCATCAGCCGCTGGGACGGTCAGGTGAAGACCTTCCTCACCGACAACGGCATCCTCGACATCGAGCAGCGCGGCACCGACCCGGCGAAGGCCTGGGAGAACGTCAGGAAGCTGGTCGACGACAAGATCGACCAGTAGCGGGAGGCGCCGGGGCCCGGCCGCCCGCAGGACCCCGGCCCACCCGCGGGACCCGACCCGCCCGCCGGTCCCGGGCCGGCCACGGGACCCGGCCGCCCGCCGGTCCCGGACCGCCCGCAGGGCCTCGGCCCGCCCGCCGGTCCCGGGCCGGCCCCGCCCCAGCGCTTCCCGCCTCACCACCGTTCCCCCATCCCTCCGTACGCCCCTCCCGTACGCCCGAACCCCGTACGCCCGAACCCCGTACGCACCGACCCGGAAGGACGCCCCCGTGGCCACCTCCGTACGGGCGAGGAACGGCGGCTCGCCGTCGCCCGATCCGCCGCCCGACGCGCCGTCCGCCCGTTCCCGCCGTCCCGGCGACCGCCGCCCGGACAGCGGCGCGTCCGCCCTGCGCCGCCGGCTCTACCGCTGGGACCTGAAGGCGACGCCGTACGCGTTCATCGCCCCCTTCTTCCTCACCTTCGCGGCCTTCGGTCTCTTCCCGCTGCTCTACACCGGCTGGCTCTCGCTCCACCGCGTGGAGCTCGGCGGCGAGCCCGAGTGGCGGGGCCTGGAGAACTACACCGGCCTCGCCGACAGCGAGTTCTTCCGGAACGCGCTCGTCAACACCTTCACCATCGGCGTGATCTCCACCGTGCCGCAGCTGCTCATGGCGCTCGGCCTCGCCCATCTCCTCAACTACAGACTGCGCGGCCGGGGTTTCTTCCGGGTCGCCGTCCTCGCCCCGTACGCGACCTCGATCGCGGCGGCGACCCTGGTCTTCGCCCAGCTGTTCAACACGGACTACGGACTGATCAACTCGGCGCTCGGCCTGGTCGGTTTCGACCCGGTCGACTGGGAGTCGTCCAAGTGGCCCGCGCAGATCGCGATTTCGGTGATCGTGACCTGGCGGTGGACCGGCTACAACGCACTCATCTACCTGGCCGCGATGCAGGCGGTGCCGCAGGACCTGTACGAGGCGGCAGCCCTCGACGGGGCGTCCCGCTGGCGCCAGTTCCTCAGCGTGACCATCCCCTCCATCCGTCCGACGATCCTGTTCACGATCATCGTCTCGACCATCGGCGCGACCCAGCTGTTCGGCGAGCCGATGCTCTACGGCGGCAGCGTCGGCATCTCCGGCGGCAGCGGCAACCAGTTCCAGACGCTCAGCCTGCTGATGTACGAGAAGGGCTGGGTCACCGGTGCCCTCGGCCAGGCCTCCGCCATCGCCTGGGTGATGCTGCTCCTGCTGCTCGTCGGCGGCGCGCAGACGCTGGTCTCCCGCGCGAACCGCAAGAAGCAGGAGGGCTGATCCCGTGCGCACCCGTTTCCGGCAGACCGCCGGCCGGCAGCACCATGCCGGGCCGCTGACCTACGTCCTGCTCGGCCTCGCCGCGCTGGTCTCGCTCTTCCCGCTGTACTGGAACCTCGTGGCCGCCTCGCACACCGGCGAGCGGGTCGTCACGGCGCCCGCGCCGCTGCTGCCGGGGCCGCGCCTCCTCGACAACCTGTCCTTCGCCTGGAACCAGGTCGACATGGGCGAGGCGCTGGTCAACACGACCGTGGTGGCCTCTCTCGTCGCCCTGTCCACGGTGCTGTTCTCGACGCTCGCCGGCTTCGCCTTCGCCAAGCTGCCGTTCAAGGGGCGCGGCGCCCTGCTGACCCTCGTGGTGGCGACGATGACCATCCCTCCGCAGCTGAGCGTGATCCCGCTGTACCGGATCATCACCGACCTGGGCTGGGTCGACCAGCTCCAGTCCGTGGTGCTGCCGTCCCTGGTGGCCGCCTTCGGCGTGTTCTTCATGCGCCAGTACCTGATCGAGGCGCTGCCCGTGGAGCTGATCGAGGCGGCCCGGATGGACGGCGCCCACTCGCTGCGCATCGTCTGGCACGTCGTCTTCCCGGTCGCGCGCCCGGCGATGGCCGTCCTCGGGATGCTGGTCTTCGTCCAGGCGTGGAACGACTTCTTCTGGCCGTTCATCGCGCTCACCCCGGACGGCAACCCGACCCTCCAGGTGGCGCTCGCCGGGCTCGGCGCGGGCAACCACAGCGTGGACCAGGCCGTGGTGCTGACCGGCGCGCTGATCTCCACGGTGCCGTTGCTGCTGGTCTTCGCGCTGCTCGGCAAGCACATCGTCGGCGGGATCACCGCCGGTGCGGTCAAGAGCTGACGACCGGACGCCGATTCCTTACTCCGTACCACCGCCGTACCCACGGTCGTACGACCGCCGTTCCACCGCCGTACCCACGGTCGCACGACCGCCGTTCCACCGCCGTACCGACGTCGTACCGCCGCCGTGCCTTCCGGCGCTCCGGGGTGCGTCGGTCACCACCCGTCTCTGCGTGGGGAGCTCTCTCTATGACCGCGTCCGAAACCCGGCCGCTGACCGCCGTCCGCCGATTCCCGTCCGGCTTCCTGTGGGGCGCCGCCACCGCCGCGTACCAGATCGAGGGGGCGGCGGCCGAGGACGGCCGTACCCCGTCCATCTGGGACACCTTCTCGCACACGCCGGGAAAGGTCTTCGAAGGGCACACGGGCGACGTCGCCGTCGACCACTACCACCGGTTCCGCGAGGACGTCCGGCTGATGTCGGAGCTGGGGCTCAACGCCTACCGGTTCTCGGTGTCCTGGTCGCGGGTCCAGCCGACCGGGCGGGGCCCGGTGGTGCAGAAGGGGCTCGACTTCTACCGGCGGCTCGTCGACGAGCTGCTGGCGGCCGGGATCGAGCCGGCGCTCACGCTCTACCACTGGGACCTGCCTCAGGAGCTGGAGGACGCGGGAGGCTGGCCGGAGCGGGCGACGGCGGAGCGGTTCGCCGCGTACGCCGGGCTGATGGCCGACGCGCTGGGCGACCGGGTGAGCCGCTGGACGACGCTCAACGAGCCCTGGTGCAGCGCGTTCCTCGGCTACGGCTCGGGGGTGCACGCCCCGGGCCGTACCGATCCGGTGGCGGCCCTGCGCGCCGCGCACCACCTGAACCTGGGACACGGGCTCGCGGTGCAGGCGCTGCGGTCGACGCTTCCGGCGGGGGCGCAGCTGGCGGTGTCGCTCAACCTCCACGAGGTGCGTCCGCTGACGCCGTCGGCGGAGGACCGGGAGGCGGCGCGGCGGATCGACACCGTCGGCAACGAGGTCTGGCTGGGGCCGATGCTGGACGGCCGCTATCCGCGGGAGCTGTTCGCGGACACGGCGCACCTGACGGACTGGGGTTTCGTACGGGCCGGCGACGAGGCGACGGCCGGGCAGCCGCTGGACTGGCTGGGCATCAACTACTACACGCCGACGGTGGTGTCGCGGGTCGCGGACGGCGAGCCGAAGCCGCAGGACGACGGGCACGGCAACAGCGCGTTCTCGCCGTGGCCGGGCGCGGACGACGTCGCCTTCCACCAGGCGGACGGGGCGCGGACGGCGATGGGATGGCCGGTCGACCCGTCGGGCCTCGAGGAGTTGCTGACCCGGATCTCGGCCCGGTACCCGGAACTGCCGCTGGTGGTGAGCGAGAACGGCGCGGCGTACGAGGACGTGGTCGGCGCGGACGGTGCGGTGCACGACCCGGAGCGGGCCGCGTACGTCCACGCCCATCTGGAGGCGCTGCACCGGGCGGTGGAGGCGGGCGCGGTGGTGCGGGGCTATTTCCTGTGGTCGCTGCTCGACAACTTCGAGTGGGCGTACGGCTATGCGAAGCGGTTCGGCGCGGTCCACGTGGACTACGCGACGCTGCGGCGCACACCGAAGTCGAGTGCCCGGTGGTACGCGCGGGTCGCCAGGTCGGGTGAGCTGCACGCGCCGGGGTCCGAGGGCTGAGCGTCCGTCCGTGGAGGTACGGTTCCTGGGCGGGTCCGCGCGCCCGGGAGCCGTACCGCGACGACGGAAGTGCGAGGCAATGTCAGTTATCCACAGGACCACGATGACGCCGACCAAACTGGAGCTCCTCGCGGACTGGCTGCCGGGCCGCCCCTGGTACCGGGGCGGCGAGGGCGCGGTGCCGGCGCTGGAGAAGGCGGGTGGATTCCGGCTCGACGACCCGGCGGGCGAGGTGGGCATCGAGTTCGCGGTGGTCGCCGACACGTCGGGCGAGGAGGTCCACGCCTACCTGGTGCCGATGACCTACCGGGCCGCGCCGCTGGAGGGCGCCGAGGACGCGCTCATCGGCACGTCGGAGCACGGCGTGCTCGGAACCCGGTGGGTCTACGACGGCGCTCACGACCCGGTGCTGGTGGCGGAGTTGACGGCCCTGCTGCAGGGCGGGGCGGTGCCGCAGGCGCAGAGCGTGTCGGACACGCCGGACCCGACCGTCGAGGCGTCCTACGACGGGACGGGCGCGTTCGACACGTCCGCCGCGCCGATCGTGGAGGACGGCGCCTACGGCACGGACCTGCGGCTGGGCGCGGACGCGCCGGTCCTGCTGAGGCTGGCGCGGGTGCTCGACCCGAAGGCCACGGGCTCGCGCGGCCACGTGATCACCGGCTGGCGCCTCCCGGACGGCGAGGAGCGGCGCGGGGCGTACGTCCTGGTGTTCGACGCGGCCTGAGGCGAGGGGCCGGCGGGGGCGTCCCGCCCGCCGCGTCGGCGAGGAGGCGGGCGCGGTCCGGCCGCCGGGCGGCCCGCCGGGCGGCCGGATCTCGTGCGGGTCCCGTCAGAACACGGACAGGCCGGTGATCGTGGTGAACCGGTCGAGGGCGGTGACGCCCGCGACCGAGTTGCCGCGCTCGTCGAGGCCGGGGCTCCACACGCACAGCGTGCAGCGGCCCGGGACGACGGCGATGATGGCGCCGCCGACTCCGCTCTTGCCGGGCAGCCCGACCCGGTACGCGAAGTCGCCGGCGGCGTCGTAGGTGCCGCAGGTGAGCATCACCGCGTTGACCTGTTTGGCCTGGCTGCGGGTGAGCAGCCGGGAGCCGTCGGCGCGGATGCCGTGGCGGGCGAGGAAGCCGGTGGCGCGGGCGAGATCGGCGCAGGAGGCCTCGACGGAGCACTGGCGGAAGTACTCGCGCAGCAGTGTCGGCACGGGGTTGGCGATGTTGTCGTACGAGGCCATGAAGTGGGCGAGGGCGGCGTTGCGGTCGCCGTGCGCGGTCTCGGACGCGGCGACGTCGCGGTCGAAGTCGAGGTCCTGGTTGCCACTCTCGGCGCGCAGGAAGTCGAGCAGGACGCCGGAGGCGTCGCCGGTCATGCGGTGGAGCTGGTCGGTGACGACGAGGGCGCCGGCGTTGATGAAGGGGTTGCGGGGGATGCCGTTCTCGTACTCCAGCTGGACGAGCGAGTTGAACGGGTTGCCGGACGGCTCGCGGCCCACGTGGTCCCACAGCGGTTCGCCCTTGCGGGCCAGGGCCAGGGCGAGCGTGAAGACCTTGGTGACGGACTGGGTGGAGAAGGGCCGCTGCCAGTCCCCCACGCCGTACACCGTGCCGTCGAGCTCGGCGACGGCCATGCCGAAGTCCTGGGGGTCGCCGGAGGCGAGTGCGGGGATGTAGTCGGCGGGTCGTCCGCGTTCCGTGAGGTCGGCGATCTCCTCGGCGATCCGGTCGAGGACGGGTTCGAACGTCAACAGCATGCGCACATCATGCGCCGGGCGGTCACCCGGCGCCGTCGGCACCCCCCCCTCCCGGCGCCGGGCCGCCGGTGTGCGGCGGAGGGGGCCGGTCGGCGGCCGGACGAGTGGCGGAGCCGGTGCGTCCGGGTGAGGGTGGCCTGGGGGACGAACAGGAGTGAGGTGAGCCGGGTGCCGTTGACCGCGGATGAGCCGGGAGCGCCCTGCTGGCTGAGTCTGGCGGCGCGCGATCTCGACGCCGCCGAGGCGTTCTACGGGGCGGTGCTCGGCTGGACGTTCCGGCGCGGGCCGCTGGGCCGGGGATTCTCCGTCGGCGAGCGGGACGGGATGCCGGTGGGAGGGATCGGCGAGGACGCCGCCGGCATGGGCCTCCCGGTGTCCTGGACGGTGTTCTTCGCGGTCGCCGACGCGGACGCGGCGGTGGCGCGCATCCGGGAGCGCGGCGGCACGGTCGGCGTGGGTCCGGTGGCCTTCCCGCCGCGCGGCCGGGCGGCGCTCGCCACCGATCTGGAGGGCGCGGCGTTCGGGGTGTGGGAGGGGCGGATCTCCTCCCGCTGGCGGCTCGGCGAGCACCACGCGCCGGCCTGGCTGGAGCTGCACACGCGCAACGCGTTCGACGCCGCGCTGTTCTACGGCGGGGTGCTGCAGTGGGTCGACGGCGACGCGGACCGCTTCGAGGTGGCGTACGAGGACGAGCAGGTGGTGCTGCGCACCCACGGCGAGGCGGTGGCCCGGCTGAACAGCGGTCCGGTGGAGGCGGCGTCGGACCAGCCGCAGCGGCGCCCGCGCTGGCTGGTCCACTTCCGGGTGCCCGATCTGGAGCGGGCGACCGCGGCCGTGCTCGACCACGGCGGCGCCGTGATCCCGGAGGCCGACGACGGCTGGCCTCACGCGGGCGCGCGCTGCGCGACCGTCCGTGACCCGCAGGGCGGGCTGTTCACGCTGGACGGGGAGGCGGAGGGCTGAGGGCGAGGGGCACCGGCGGGCGGGGCACTGGGGCGTGGGGATGCCCGGGCGCGGCGTCCGGGCGCGTGGTGGGCGCCGGTCGCGGGGTGCCGGGCGCAGGGTCGCCCGGGCGCGGAACACCGGGGCGCTCCGTAGGACAGAGCCCTTGCATCGGCTGATGTTCGACCCGGACGTGAGTGCCCGGGTGCGCGTCAGCGGTTCCGGTGGCCGGGCGGCGTGAGGCCCAGTTCCTCGCCTTCGGGGAGCGGGGCGAACCAGGACTCGGTGGCGGTCTCGGTCACCTCGGCGAGGGTCGGCGGGGTCCAGCGCGGGTTGCGGTCCTTGTCGACGACCTGGGCGCGGATGCCCTCGACCAGGTCGGGCGAGCGCAGGGCCGCGCAGGACAGCCGGAACTCGGTGCCGAGGGCCGATTCGAGGGAGTCCAGCGTCCGGGCGCGGCGGAGGGCGGCGAGAGTGGCCTTGAGGGCCGTGGGCGAGCGGGTGAGCAGGACGTCGGCGGTCTCCTTGGCCTCGGGGATCCCGGAGTCAGTGAGCCGCCGGACGATCTCCTCGACGGTGTCGGCCCGGTAGCAGTCGTCGATCCAGTCGCGCCGGTCCGCGAGCTCGCCGGCCGGTGCCGGCCGGGTGAACAGGGCGACGGCCTCGGCCGCCGGGAGGCGGGTGAGCTCGTCGGCGAGCGCGGGCAGGTCGGCCGCGGGCACGTAGTGGTCGGCGAGACCGGTCAGGAGCGCGTCGGCGGCCCGGGCCTGGGTGCCGGTGAGGGCGAGGTGGGTGCCGAGTTCGCCGGGGGCGCGGCCGAGCAGCCAGGTGCCGCCGACGTCGGGGACGAAGCCGATGCCGGTCTCGGGCATGGCGATCCGGGAGCGCTCGGTGACGACGCGGACCGAGCCGTGGCCGGAGACGCCGACGCCGCCGCCCATGACGATGCCGTCCATGAACGCCACGTAGGGCTTGGGGAAGCGGGCGATGCGGGCGTTGAGCCGGTACTCGTCGCGCCAGAACCCGGCGGTCGCGGTGCCGCCCGCGAGGGCGTCCGCGTGGATGGCCCGGATGTCGCCGCCCGCGCAGAGTCCCCGTTCCCCCGCGCCGCGGATGACCACGGTCGTCACGGCCGGGTCGTCCTCCCAGGCCGTGAGCGCCTCGTCGATCCGCCGCACCATGGCGTGCGTGAGCGCGTTGATGGCGCGCGGCCGGTTGAGGGTGACGAAGCCCGCGCGGCCCTCGGTGTGGACGAGGACCTCGGGTTCGGTGAGGCCGGCGGGTACCGACATGCGTGTGTGTCCTTCCGGCGGGCCGAAACGATCTTCCGTCCACCGTAACGTCCCGGGCCGCTCCCGCACAGGGCCTTCCGTCCGCTAGCGTACCCGCGGGTAACACGCAGTTTCCGGTCGACCGAGGGGAGCGGGCACATGACGGACGCGGAGCGACGGTGGAGTCTCGAGGAGTCGGTGCTGGTCGACGCGGACCGCACGACCCTGTACGGGCTGGTGTCCGACCTGCGGAACATGGGCCGGTGGAGCCCTGAGTGCCGCGGGGTGTGGGTGCGACGGCCGCCGGTGCGCACCGGCACGCGGTTCGTCGGGTTCAACCGGCGCGGACCGTTCCTGTGGTTCACCACGGGCCGGGTGACGACGGCCCGCCCGGGCGAGGAGTTCGTCTTCGACGTGGGCGTCCTCGGGCTGCCGATCGCGCGCTGGGGCTACCGCTTCGACGCCGAGGAGGGCGGCACGCGGGTCACCGAGACCTGGCGGGACCTGCGCACCGGCCGGGGCGGCGGACTGGCGAGCCTGCTGGGCACGGTGTTCGCGGGGACGAACCCGGAGCGCCGGATCGCGGTGAACCGGGAGGGCATGCGCACCACCCTCGCCCGGCTGGCGGCGCAGGCGGCGACGGTCCGCAGCGCGGGCTGACGGCCCGCGTCGGTCCCGCCCCGCCCCGCCCCGACCCATTTCCTTCCCCTCCCTTCCTCTCCCCTCCCTTCCTCTCTCCTCCTCTGCCCTCTCCCCACCCCCGTCCGGTCGCTCTTCGTGGCCGCCGTCCGGCTGCGCTCCGTCACCGTTCAGCCCGGCGGCGGCCCGTGCGGGCGTATCCGCGGCGCCCCCGTTTTCCCTGGAGGCGGCGCCGGGGGCAGCATGGTAAGGAGGCCCCGGCGAGCAGGGCGGGAAGGAGCGCACCGTGACGCGACGCGCGGACCGGTCCCGTGGTGAGCCGCGGGGTCGGTCCTCCCGGCTGCGGAGCGTGTCCGGGCAGGTCTTCAGCCTGCAGGCGATCATCGCGCTGCTGCTCATCGCCGCTGCGGCGATCGCGATCGTGCTCCAGGACCGCCACGACAGCGAGCGCAACGCCCGGAACCGTTCCCTGGCCGTGGCGGAGACCTTCGCCCACGCACCCGGGATCGCCGAGGCCCTGAAGGCCGACGATCCGACGGCGGTGCTGCAGCCGCGTGCCGAGGCGGCCCGGATCGCCTCGGGCGTCGACTTCATCGCCGTCCTGGCACCGGACGGCGCGCGCTACACCGACTCCGACCCGTCCCTCATCGGCGAGCGGGCCAGCGGCGACATAGCCCGGGCGCGGGCCGGTGAGTCGTTCACCGAGATCTTCCACGGCGCTCCGAACGACGCGGTGCGCGCGGTCGTCCCGGTGCGGGACGACGCCGGGGCCGTGGTCGGCATGGTGACCAGCGGCATCGAGGTGGCGACGGTCGGCGAGACGGTGGAGTCCCGGCTGCCGCTGCTGTTCGGCGCCGCCGGGGTCGCGCTGGTCCTGGCGCTGGGCGGGGCGGCGCTGGTGAGCGTGCGCCTGCGGCGGCAGACCCACGGTCTCGGTCCGGCCGAGATGACGCGTCTCAAGGAGCACCACGAGGCCGTGCTGCACTCCGTGAAGGAGGGCGTGGTGATCGTCGCGGGTGACGGGCGGCTGCTGCTCGCGAACGACGAGGCGCGCCGGCTGCTGAAGCTGCCGGAGGACGCCGAGCGGCGCCACGTCCGCGAACTGGGTCTGGAGCCCCGTACCGCCGCGCTGCTGCTGTCGGGACGGGCGGCGACGGACGAGGTGCACCTGGCCGGGGACCGGCTGCTCGCGGTGAACGTCCGGCCGACGGCCGACGGAGCTGCCGACGGCGGCTGTGTGATGACCATGCGCGACACGACCGAGCTGGCCGCGCTGACCGGCCGGGCGGAGGTGGCGCGGGGTCGGCTGCGGCTGCTGTACGAGGCGGGGACGCGGATCGGCACGACGCTGGACGTCGTACGGACGGCGGAGGAGCTGTCGGAGGTGGCGGTGCCGCGGTTCGCCGACTTCGTGACGGTGGAGCTGCTCGACCCGGTGGTGCGGGGCGAGGAGCCCTCGGGGGCGTTCACGGAGATGCGGCGGACGGCGCTGAGCGGGGTGACCCCGGAGACTCCGCTGCAGCCGGTCGGCGACCTGATCCGGTTCGTGGTGCCGACGACGCCGATGGCCTCGGCCCTGGAGCAGGGCAGGGCGGTGATCCAGGCGGACCTGGCCGCCGCGCAGGGCTGGCGGGCGCAGGACCCCGAGGGTGCGGCGCAGGCGCTCGGGTACGGTCTGCACTCGCTGCTCACGGTGCCGCTGCTGGCCCGGGGCGTGGTGCTGGGGATGGCGAACTTCTGGCGCGGCAAGGACACGCCGGAGCCGTTCGGCGAGGACGACCTGTCGTTCGCGGAGGAGCTGGCGGCGCGTGCGGCGCTGGCGATCGACAACGCCCGCCGGTTCACCCGTGAGCACTCGATGGCGGTGGCGCTGCAGCGGAGTCTGCTGCCGCGGGCGCTGCCGGACCAGAGTGCGATGCAGGTCGCGTCCCGCTACCTGCCGGCGAAGGCGGGCGTGGGCGGCGACTGGTTCGACGTGATCCCGCTGCCGGGGGCCCGGGTGGCGCTGGTCGTCGGCGACGTCGTGGGGCACGGTCTGCACGCGGCGGCGACGATGGGCCGGCTGCGGACGGCGGTGGCGAACTTCTCCACGCTCGACGTGCCGCCGGACGAGCTGCTGAGCCATCTCGACGAGCTGATCGACCGGCTCGGCCAGGAGATCGAACCGGGTCTGCGGCGCGAGGGCGGATCCGGCGAGGGGGAACAGGGCGGTGCCGAGGGCTCGGCGGGCGCGACGTGTCTGTACGTCATCTACGACCCGACGACGGGCTCGTGCACGATGGCGAGCGCCGGGCATCCGGGTCCCGCGCTGGTGCGGCCGGACGGGACCGTGGAGTTCCCCGCGGTGCCCGCCGGGCTGCCGCTGGGTCTGGGCCTGGGCGACCGGCCGTTCGAGTCGGCGCGGCTGAAGCTGGAGCCGGGCAGCAAGCTGGTGCTGTTCACGGACGGTCTGCTGGAGAGCCGGGAGCGGGACTTCGACTCCGGCATCGCGCTGCTGCGCCAGGCGCTGGCGCGGCCCGGCCGGTCCGCGGAGCAGACCTGCGCGGACGTGCTGGCGGCGCTGCTGCTCCCGGTGCCGTCGGACGACGTCGCGCTGCTGGTGGCGAGCGCCCACCGGGTCCCGGCGGACCGGATCGCCGAGTGGGAGGTGTCCCCGGACCCGTCGGCGGTGGCGCCGGTGCGGACGGCCGCGGCGGCGCGGATCGCCGAGTGGGGTCTGGAGGACGTGGGGTTCACGGCGGAGCTCGTGCTCAGCGAGCTGATCACCAACGCGATCCGGTACGGCCGCCCGCCGGTGCGGGTACGGCTGGTGTACGACCGGGTGCTGATCTGCGAGGTGTCCGACGGCAGCAGCACCTCGCCACACCTGCGGCACGCGACGGACACCGACGAGGGCGGCCGCGGCCTGTTCCTCGTGGCGCAGTTCGCCCAGCGCTGGGGCACCCGCTACGCCCGGCGCGGCAAGACCATCTGGGCGGAGCTCCCGGTCGCGCCGGACCGGCCGAGCGGCAACGGCTCGGGGCCGGTGCCCGATCTGGACGCCTTGGAGGACCTCGCCTGGTAATCAGCCACTCCACCCGTAGTACTGTCCTCGGAGTGATGTCGACGTGAGGCCGGAATGACGCCGGCGTGACGAGGAACGGCCGCGAGACGGGAGTGATGACGGTGGCGCGCAGGAACCCCGAGCGGCGGGCGGCGCTGGTCGACGCCGCGATCGAGGTGCTCGCCCGCGACGGCGCGCGGGGCCTCACCTTCCGCGCCGTGGACACCGAGGCGGCGGTGCCGCCCGGCACCGCGTCCAACTACTTCGCCAACCGCGACGACCTGCTCACCCAGGCGGGCGCCCGGGTCTACGAGCGGCTCCAGCCGGACGAGGAGACGATCGCCCGCCAGCGGGCGGCGAGCCCCGACCTGGAGACGTACACGGAGCTGATGCGGGAGCTCGTGGGCCGTGTCAGCTCCTTCCGCACCGGCTACCTCGCCCTCCTGGAGCTCCGTCTGGAGGCCACCCGCCGTCCGGAGCTCCGCTCGGTCCTCACGGCCCGGGTCCGCGCCGACGTCGAGGCGAACGTCACGTACCACGAGGGGTCCGGCCTGCCGGGCGACGCGACCGCCGTGAAGCTCCTGATCCTGGCCTTCAACTGGCTGATCGTCGAACAGCTCACCCTGCCCGAGGTCTTCTCGGAGGAGGAGCGCGACGCGCTGATCGCGGCCGCGGTGGACCGGATCGTCGGCGGCTCCGCGGCGTAGCCGTACCGGGGCGCCCCGAGGAGGTCGGTCACAGCCGGTCGGCGAACCAGGCCGCCGCCAGGGTGCCCACTCCGGCCAGGGCGCCGGGTTCCTCGAAGAGATGGCCCGCGCCGGGGATGGTGACGAGCTGGTGCTCGCACCGCAGCAGGCGTTCCGCGCGGTGGTTGAGGTCGAGGACCAGGGAGTCGGCGCCGCCGACGATCAGCAGGGTGGGCGCGGTGACGTCGGGCAGCCGCTCCTCCGCGAGGTCGGGGCGGCCGCCCCGGGAGACGACGGCGCCGGCGGGACTGCCGGGCCCGGCCGCGGCCCACAGTGCTGCCGCCGCACCCGTGGAGGCGCCGAAGTAGCCGGGGCGCAGTTCCCTGGTGCCGGGCCGGCCGGCGAGCCAGTCGGTGGCCCGGGCCAGGCGCTCGGCGAGCAGCGGCGTGTCGAAGACGTTGGCGCGGTCGGCGGCCTCGGCTTCGGTCAGCAGGTCGAAGAGGAGCGTGCCGAGCCCGGCGCGGTTGAGGGTCTCGGCGACCGCGCGGTTGCGCGGGCTGTGCCGGCTGCTGCCGCTGCCGTGGGCGAAGAGCACCACGCCGGTGGCGCCGTCGGGCACGGTCAGCCGCCCGCCGGCCTCGGTCCCGCCGAGCGGGACGCGGACATCGGTGTCCACGCCGGCCTCTCCGCGCCGCAGCCGCAGGGCGGCGACGACCTCCTCGTCCGGGGTCTGGGCGAAGTCCTGGTAGAACTGCCCGATCGCGGAGAAGCCGAGGGGTTCGCGCACGCAGTACGTCTGCTCGGCCGCGTCGCCGACGCGGGTCCGCCAGCCGCGCGGCGCGACCGGCACCGCGAGCACGATCCGGCCGGCGCCCCGGGCCCGTACCACCTGGCACGCGGCCAACGCGGTCGCCCCGGTCGCGAAGCCGTCGTCGACGACGACCGCGGTGCGGCCCGCGGTGTCGGCCGGCTCGCGGGCGCCCCGGTAGCGGCGGGCCCGCTCCTCCAGGACGACCCGCTCGCGCCGCTCGACCTCGGCGAGGTCGTGCTGCGTGACCCCGCTGCGGGCGATGACCTCCTCGTTGAGGACCCGTACGCCGTCCTCGCCGATCGCGCCCATGGCGAGCTCGGGCTGGTACGGCACGCCCAGCTTCCGGACCAGGCAGATGTCGAGGGGCGCGCCGAGCGTGTCGGCGACCTGGGCGGCGACGGGCACCCCGCCGCGCGGCAGCCCGAGCACCACCGGGTCCTGGGCGTCGAGGTCCCCCAGCAGCGCGGCGAGCTGTCTGCCCGCGTCGGCACGGTCGGTGAAGTACATGCCCGCTCGCCTTCCTGCCCGTACGAGGGGCGCTCGGGAGCGACGGGGCGGGGACGGCCCCGGACGTGGTCGTCCGGTCGGGCCGCGGCCCCCACACCCAGGGTAGTCCCGTGGTGGTGGCCGGGGCCGTTCTCCTCGGACCGGCCATGATCCGTGGGAGACGCGACGCGGCGAGCGGCCGCCAGGCGTCGCGGCCCCGGCCGTGACCGCCGGACCGGTGCTAGCGTCCGGCGCGGGCGGCGCGGTGGATGGTGGCGTCCACAAGGGCGAGGGCGTCGGCGGCGGTGCGGCCCGGGGCGCGGTTCCAGGGGCCGATGAGGTCGTGCCAGCCGCGGGAGCGGAGCTCTTCGAGCATCCAGGCTCCGGCCTCGTTCATGGTGGCGGCGCTGCCGTGACCGAGCCGGTGCGCGGCGAGCATCGCGCCGCACACGCAGCGGGCGCCGCGGGCGTCGCGCAGGCGGTACGGGGTGTTCTGCCAGCCCCACTCGGTGAGGACGCGCCGGGCGTGGGCCAGGTGGACGGAGGGGCGGACGTCGGGGCGGCCGAGTCGGCGCCAGACGTGCAGCCGGTCGGGCAGGACCGCGCCGAGGCGTCCGGGCAGCGGCCGCTCGGCGGGACGGGCGGCCGCCGCCCGGTCGACGGCGTCGAGGGCGTCCGCGACGAGCCGCTCCACCGGCACGGACAGCAGCAGCCGCCAGTCGGCCGCCTCCTCCCGTGCCGGCGGCGCCTCGCTCCACCGGGCGACGATCTCCTGCCAGGCGGCGGTGTCGAGCAGAGCGGCGGCCTCGCGGTCGAGGTCGTCGGGGGTGGTGGCGGCGGTGGTCATACGGGCGGCTCCACGGCAAAGAGATTCCCACTTCGGTAGGAATGTCGGCTTTGTCGCGCCCCGGCTTGAGCCGCCGCCGCCGTCAGACGGCGCTCAGCGGCCCTCCCGCCGTGCCCGTCAGGCGGGCGGGAGTGAGCAGCTCGGCGAGCTGCTCGGGAGGCAGGAGGCCCTTCTCCAGGGTGAGCTCGGCGACCGAGCGGCCGGTGGCGAGCGCCTCCTGCGCGATGGCGGTGGCGGCCGTGTACCCGAGGTGCGGGTTGAGGGCGGTGGCGAGCCCGATGGAGTTCTCCACGCTCGCGCGCAGGGTCTCGGTGTTCGCGGTGATGCCGGTGACGCAGCGCTCGGCGAGCGTGACGCAGGCCGCCCGGAGCGAGGTGATGCTCTTCGACAGGGCGTGGAAGATGACCGGTTCGAAGGCGTTGAGCTGGAGCTGACCGCCCTCGGCGGCCATGGTGATGGTCATGTCGTTGCCGATGACCTCGAAGGCCACCTGGTTGACGACCTCGGGGATGACCGGGTTGACCTTGCCGGGCATGATGCTCGAACCGGCCTGCACGGGCGGCAGGTTGATCTCGCCGAAACCGGCCCGCGGCCCGGAGGACAGCAGCCGCAGGTCGTTACAGGTCTTGGAGAGCTTGACGGCGATCCGCTTGAGAACGCCGGACAGCTGGACGAACGCGCCGCAGTCCTGGGTGGCCTCGACCAGGTTGGCGGAGGTGACCAGCGGCAGCCCGGTGATGCCGGCGAGGTGCCGGCGCGCGGTCTCGGCGTAGCCGGGCGCGGCGTTGAGGCCGGTGCCGATGGCGGTGGCGCCGAGGTTGATCTCGTGGATCAGCTCGATCGCCTCGGCGAGGCGGCCGCGGTCCTCCTCCAGCATCACGGCGTACGTGGAGAACTCCTGGCCCAGCGTCATGGGCACGGCGTCCTGCAGCTGGGTGCGGCCCATCTTGACCACACCGCCGAACTCGACGGCCTTCTCCGCGAAGGCGTCCTGGAGCACGGCCATGGCACGCAGCAGCTCGCGGGCGGCGCCGATGGCGGCGATGCGGATGGCCGTCGGGTAGACGTCGTTGGTGGACTGCCCGAGGTTGACGTCCTCGTTGGGGTGCAGCAGGTGGTACTCGCCCTTGGCGTGGCCGAGGAGTTCGAGGGCCCGGTTGGCGACGACCTCGTTGGCGTTCATGTTCGTGGACGTGCCGGCACCGCCCTGGACGACGTCCACGACGAACTCGCCGTGCAGCGCGCCGCCGCGGATCTCGCGGCAGGCGGCGACGATCGCTCCGGCCTTCGCGGCGGGCAGCAGGCCGAGCTCCTCGTTGGCGAGTGCGGCGGCCTCCTTGACGGCCGCGAGCGCCTCGACGAGCTTCGGGTAGACGGAGATGGGGGTGCCGGTGATGGCGAAGTTCTCCGTGGCGCGCAGGGTGTGGACACCCCAGTAGGCCTCGGCGGGAACGTCGCGGTCGCCGAGCAGGTCGTGCTCGCGACGGACGTGGTTCTGCTGTGCGGGGATCACGGTGACGGTGCCTTAGGCGTGGGGAGGGGAGGGAGAGGACACGAAGGAAAGGGGCGGACCGGTCTCAGGGGAAGCCGAGGACCCGCCGGAACACCGACGGCGTCCGGAACGGCCTCAGGGCCTGTCCGGCCACGCTCCGGGACAGAAGACCTCGGGCGTGTGCCGAAAGGAGCGTCGTCTGCCCGGAGGGCAGGCCCGGCGGTGTCCGGTGCGTGCGATCGCAAGGCGGAGGGTCGCCCCGATACCGGATGCACCGGGGCGACCCGGGCAACGCGGCGAGCGTGCGTGCCGGACGCCGCCGGGCGGACGGGACCTCCGGCACACGCCTAGTGTGCGACGGCGAGCACGGACTCGGCGCGCACCGGGCCCTCGAGCAGGGTGCGCAGCAGCTGGTTGCGGCGCTCCGGCGAGGTGCTTTCGGCGAGCAGGCCGGCCAGCAGCGCCATCCGTGCCTGCCCCGGCCGCAGCGTCCCGGCCAGCACCGCACCGGCCGCCGCCAGGTCGACGGCTCCGCCGCCCGTGTAGACCTCGGCCACGGGCCCGGAGGCCACCCGGGTGGAGAGGACGACGTGGACGCCGTCCCGGACGGCCCGGGCGACGGCGTCGGCTATCTCCGGGGTGGCGTTGCCGGCGCCGGTGCCGACGAGGACGATGCCACGGGCGCCGGCCGCGACGGCCGCCTCGAACAGGACCGGGTCGTTGTCGGAGTGGTGCATGACGATGTCGACGCGCGGCAGGACCCGCCTCGCGTCGGCCGCACCGGCCGTGGAGGTGATCGCGGCGATGGCCGCCTCCGGCAGCGGGAGCGGCGCCGGCCGCTCCGGCTCGCGCTCGACGTCGACCTGTCCGAAGCCGAGCCGGCCGACGCGCCGGCCGGACGGATCGGCGAACGGATCGGAGTCGAGCGTCCTGGTCTTGACGGTGCCGCGGGCGGCGTGGACGAGGCCGTCGAAGACGACGAGGACGCCGAGGCCGTGCACGGTGGCGGCGACCTGGAGGGCGTCGTAGAGGTTGCCGGGCCCGTCGCCGTCCCCGGTGCCGAAGGGCCGCTGCGCGCCGGTGAAGACGACCGGGCGGGGGTCGGAGTGGTGCAGGTCCAGGAAGAAGGCCGACTCCTCGAGGGTGTCGGTGCCGTGGGTGACGACGATGCCGTCGACGCCCGGGTCGGCGAGGGTCTCGTGGACGGCGGCCAGCAGTCGGAGCTGGCGGTCGGTGGTCATCCGGGAGCTGTTGACGTTGAAGAGGTCGAGGACCTCGACGTCGACGTGGTCGGGGACGGCGGCGGTGGCCACGACGTCGTCGCCCGAGGCGTCGGCGGCGTATCCGCTGCCGGTCCAGCGGCTGGCGATGGTGCCGCCGGTGCTGATGACCACGATGCGGCGCGGCCGGGCGTCGCGCGTCCACTTCATGATGATGCCGTCCTTCCCTGGGGTGCGCCGCAACGATAGGCCAATCGTCACGCAATGCGATTGCGAATCCAGCCCGACGTATCGCGTTGGCGTGGTGAATAATTGCGCCATGGACCGTATCGATCTTCATATCTTGCGTGAGCTGCAGGCCGACGGCCGGCTGAGCAACCAGGAGCTCGCCCAGCGGGTGGGCCTGAGCCCGTCACCGTGCCTGCGGCGGGTCCGGCAGCTGGAGCAGGACGGGGTGATCCGGGGCTACCGCGCGATCATCGACCCGGAGGCGGTGGGGCGCGGCTTCGAGGTGCTGGTGTCGGTCGAGGTGAAGCGGGACCGGGAGACGGTGGAGGCGTTCGAGGAGGCCCTTCAGGACATCCCGGACGTGATCGAGGCGTACCGCCTCTTCGGCAGCCCCGGGTGCCTGCTGCGCATCGCGGTCGCCGACCTCTCGGCGTACGAGCGGCTGTGGATCGAGCGGCTCACGACCCTCACCGGGGTCACGGAGGTCAACTCGCAGATCATCATGAAGCGCGTGAAGGAGCCGCGCGGCCTCCCGGTCGACCGCTGAGCCCCCGTCACCCCGGAACTTTCACACGGAGGAAGGCGTTCCGTCGACGCTATTTGGTCATGTACGGTTCAACCGCGCGTGCGCAGGACGACTGTTTCCCGACGTTCTACGCGCGCAGAGTTGCTGCCACACATCCCCGAACTCCCTCCTCCACACCGCACCCACCGTGCGGCGCGGGGCAGTCCCCCACGTCAGAAAGGACCCCCCATGTCCTTGTCTCCGTCCCTCGCGAAGCGGACCGGCTGGAAGACCTGGGCCGCGATATCCGCCGTCCTCGCAGGCCTCGCCCTGCCCACGGTCGCCGCGACACCGGCCGGCGCCACGACCACCGCCTACGACAGCACGTACTACGAGGACGCGGTCGGCAAGACGGGCACGAGCCTCAAGGCCTCGCTGCACACCATCATCAGCGACCAGCGGAAGATCTCCTACAGCGCCGTCTGGGACGCGCTGAAGGTCACCGACCAGGACCCGGTGAACACCGCCAACGTGCTCCTCCTCTACAGCGGCGTCTCGCGCAGCAAGAACCTCAACGGCGGGGACGTCGGCGACTGGAACCGCGAGCACGTCTGGGCGCAGTCGCACGGCGACTTCGGCACCTCGGCCGGTCCCGGCACCGACCTGCACCACCTGCGCGCCTGCGACGTCAAGGTGAACAGCATCCGCGGCAACAAGGACTGGGACCTCGGCGGCAGCGCGGTCAGCGGCGCCGCCGGCAGCTACACGGACAGCAACTCCTTCGAGCCGCGCGACGCGGACAAGGGCGACGTGGCCCGCATGATCCTCTACATGGCCGTGCGCTACGAGGGCGACGACGCCTTCGCGGACCTGGAGCCCAACGACTCGTCGTCCAACGGCAGCGTGCCCTTCCACGGCAGGCTCTCGATCCTGAAGCAGTGGAACGAGCAGGACCCGCCGAGCGCCTTCGAACAGCGGCGCAACGACGTCATCTTCCACACGTACCAGGGCAACCGCAATCCGTTCATCGACCACCCGGAGTGGGTCGAGGCCATCTGGTGACCCGAGCGTGAGGCACGCCGGGTTCCACCCCCGAGGCCGTCCACGGGTCCGTCGGCGAGGCTGTGCACCGGTACCCCGCGCCGACGTCGGCGCCCGCCTGGCCGAGGTGCTGCCGCTGCGCCGAGGCACCCCTAGCGTGCGTCCGGCTCGCCCGGGTCCATGCCGGTGAGGCCCGGGCGGGCGGGGTACGCGGGACCGGCGCAGCGCGGGAGCGCGGGGCGGTCCCTGGTGCGGACCTCGGGCAGCCAGGCCGTGGCCGGGGTGCCCGCGCGCGGGAGGCGGACGCGCAGCCAGACGGAGGAGCCGCGGTCCTCCTCGTCGACGATGGGCTGCCCTCCGGGCAGCCGGCAGTCGGCGTCGAGGAGGTCGCCGTGCCAGACCCGGGTCGGGACGACGTTCTCGGCGGTGTAGGGCCGCATCGGGTCGACCGCGAGCCCGAGGCTGCACTCGGGCGCGCGGTCGGTGCGGTCCTGGCAGCCGCGTTCGGCGTTGAACACCCGGATCCGGACGGCGTCTTCACCGACGCCGCCCGGTCCGGCGTACGACCAGAGGAGGCCGCCGGCCGCCGCGCCGAGGCCGAGGGCGACGAACGCGGAGCGCCGCACGGCCCGACGAAGACGGCGGCGCGACGGTGCCGTGGTCCGGGCCGCGATCCGGTCGAGCAGGCGCTCGGCGGTGTGGGCGGCGCGGGCCGCGTGCGTGGGCGCGAGGCAGTCGGCGGCGAAGGCACGCCAGAACTCCGGGACGGCCGGGTCGAGCCGCAGCGGCAGCCGGCCCTCCGCGTACTCCCGCACCGCGGCACCGCGCGCCGTCGGCGTGGCGCCGGGGAAGGGCGGCGCGCCGGAGGCGAACACCTCGTGCACGACGATCCCGAGCGCCCAGATGTCGGCGGTCGGCCGGACCCTGACGCCCTGTTCGCCGAGCGGTTCGTTCCAGCGCTCGGGCGGCAGGTAGTCGAAGGTGCCCATGGGGGCCGAGAAGCCGTGGGTGCCGCTGAGTTCGATGGCGAAGCCGAAGTCGGAGAGGCGCACCTCTCCGTCCTCGCCGATGAGGATGTTCTCGGGCTTGAGGTCGGTGTGCACCCAGCCGGAGCGGTGGAGGTGGGCGAGTCCTTCGCAGATCCCGGTGATCAGCCGGGCTCCCTCGGCCTCGTCGACCGGGGAGCGCAGCAGTTCGCGCAGGGTGCAGCGGGCGCGTTCCATGACGAGCACGATGGCACCGTCCAGGGACGGTCGGTCCGGGGCGGTGAGGACGAGCGAGCCGAGGAGCCGGACGAGTCTGGGGTGGCGTGCCGTGCGGCCGAGTTCCACCTCGCGGCGGGCGGACTCGGCGACGTTGCGGGCCTGTCGGGGCGCGAGTCCCGCGGTCGGCATGACCTTGAGGGCGACGGGCGGTCCGTCCTGCCCCTCCGGGTCGGCGGGGTGGGCCGCGTAGACGGTGGCCCAGCCGCCCGCGCCGATCGGCTCGTCGACAATCCAGTCGCCCACCCGGTGGCCACGGGGCAGGAGTTCCGGCCCGTCGCTGTCCCAGGAACCCGCCGGGCCGTGCGACATCCGCATCATGCCGTCCTCACCCCCGGGTGTCCGGATCTGCCGGTTCGCCGCGCGGCGGGAGGAGCGTCAGGTGCTCCTCCCGTACGATCCCGAACTTCAGGGCGAGTCCGACGACGGCCTCGCGTTTGCCGTTCCGCCGGTCGGTCCGTCCCGTCGCGTCGGGGGCCGGGGGGCCGATGCGCAGCTTCTCGTCGGCGAGGTAGTCGATGTGGGCGCTGACGGCGCGGGCGGTGAGCCGGGCGCAGGCGGGGTGTCCGCGCAGCCGGTCGACGACCTGCGGGGTGGTGGGCACGGCCACGGGTGACCGGTCGCGCAGCCACGGCTCGCAGAGCGCGACGAGCACCAGGAAGTAGGTGGCGGTCTCGTCCAGGGAGTACGCGGTGAGGGTACGGCTCTCCCAGGAGCCGCCGACGGCGTGCGGGTCCAGGTAGACGTGGTCGGGCGCGAACACCTGGAAGGAGACCGGCGTGTCGCGGCGCGAGGGCAGCACCACGCGGGAGAACTCAAAGGGGATGGGCGCACCGAGGCGCCGCGGCGGGATCCGCAGGTACTCGCCGGCACCCTCCGGGTTCTCCACCAGGTAGCCGTGGGTGGCGCTGAGGTTGCTCAGCTGCCAGTGGTCGTCGGTGGCCCTGATCTCCCCGGCGAGCCGCGAGACCGCCTCGTCGGCGATGCGGAGATCCACCGGGTGGGCGGACGAGCCGCGCCCGAACCGCACCCGCTCCCCCGGCCCGAGCCGCAGGGTCACGGCTCCGCCGTCGCCACCCTCCGGTAAGTGGACGACAATGCCGCGCACCGCTCCCTCCGTCCCCCGTGCCCCGACCGCTGTCCGACACATCGAACGTTACCGCTTGCGCACGGGGTTTCACCGCGTGGCATCGGCCACTTCGGCCGGGCGCGGCGAGGGGACGAAGGAGAGGCAGCGGGGCGGGGCGGGCGTCAGGGAGCGGGACTGCCTGATCTCAGGGGCGCGATCGCGCGGTCACCGAAGGCGGTCCAGGGCAGCCACCCGCCGCCGGGCCGTTCCTGGACACGGGTGCGGATCCGTCCGTCCGCCGGCACGGCGAAGACGTGGAGCCGGCCGGTGGCGTCGGCCGCGGCCGACGGTGTCGCGGCGAGTTCGGCACCGCCGCCTCCGGCGTCCCCGCCGAGGCCCGCTCCGAAGTCCTCGCCGAGGACGTCGGTGGGGGCCCAGTCGCCGCCGGGTGCGGTCTGCCAGCGGTGGGCGAGCCGTTCGCCGCCCGGAGCGAGGGTGAAGGCCTCGAGCCGCCCGTCCTCGCCCGGAACGAGCAGCGGGGCGGCGGTCGACCAGCCGAGCAGCGGCTGCCATGCGTCCCAGCCGCCGCTCGGCACCGCCTGGCGGCGCTGGAAGGCCGCCACCCCGGACGGGGCGATCGCGGTGACGTTCAGCCGGCCCGTGCCGTCCCGGGCGACGCGCGGCGCGGCGCCGGCGGCGGTGCCGAAGCGGCTCCACGAGGACCAGGCTCCGCCCGGCGTGGTCTGCCAGCGGTGCAGGATCGCCGTGCCGCCGGGCGCGAGCACGAACACTTCGAGGCGGCCGTCCGCGTTGGCCGCGACGACCGGTGGCGCTCCGGCCGCCCCGCCGAAGCCGGGATCCCACGGATCCCAGGTGAGCGAGCCGGGCGACGACTGGCGGCGGCGGGCGAGGACCGCGCCGCCCGGGCCGAGCGCGTAGGCCTCCAGCCGGCCGGAGGCGTCGCGGGCGACGGCGGGTGCGGCGCCCGCGGGGCCGCCGAACTCCTCCCAGTCGTACCAGCCGCCGTCGGGTCGCTGGACCCGGTGGTGCAGGCGGGCGCCGCCGGGGGCGAGCGAGAACACCTCCAGGCGGCCGTCGGTGTCGCGGCCGAGCGTGGGGACCGCTCCGGCCGGGCCGCCGAACGGCTCCCACTCCGACCAGGTGTCGGTGGCGGCGTCGAGCTGGACGCGCCGCAGCACGGACCGGTCGGCGGCGTCGAGGGCGAACAGGGTCAGTCGGTCCCCGACGTCCAGGGCGGCGGCCGGGTTGTCCGGGCTCTGCCAGGTCGGAGGCGTGTCCTGCCACGTCAGAGGGGCGACGTACAGGCCGTGCCGGAACCAGCCGGCGGCGCTCGCGTACCACCGCCGCCCGTCGGTGAAGGGCTCGACGGCGTGTCCCGGCACGTGTCCCGCATAGCCGTCGAGGCCGAAGCGGAAGGGGTCGCGCGAGGCGAGGACGTCGGTGCCGTCGTAGCCGCCGCGGGGTCCGACGAACAGGTGGTACCAGCCGTCCCGTTCGACCACGTAGGGCGATTCGGTGACCGAGACGCCGGAGGCGGTCGTGGACTCGTCGGCGAAGGCGGTGCCGGGTGCACTCCAGTGCCGCAGGTCGGCGGAGCGGCGGTAGGCGACGATGTGCCGGCCGTCGGCGGCCGACAGTTCGGTGTAGTACATGACCCATGCGCCGCCGATCCGCGCGACCATCGGGTCGCGTGCGGCGATGCCGCGGAACAGCGGGCCGGACGGTACGCGGGTCCAGGTGAACAGGTCGGTGGAGGTGGCCAGGTTGATCGCGGCGCCGGAGCTGCCGCCGGCCGCGTAGAACATCCAGTAGGTGCCGCCCGCCTCGATGACGTGCGGCGCCCACAGGTGTTCCTCGCCGTGGTACGAGGGGTCGACCGTGAGGGCGTCGGGATGGACGGTCCACGGGCCGTACGGGCTCGGCGCGGAGGCGTGCGTGAAGGCGTCCTCGGCGGCGCTGTCGGGTGCCTGCCCGGGCGGGGCGCTGTCGCCGACGATGCCGAACAGGTGCCAGCGGTCGCCTGCCCGGACGAGGGTGTGGTCGTTGAGGTAGCGGCGGCGGTCGGGAAGCGAGGGGTCGTGGACGTGGGTGAAGGGGCCGGCGGTGAGCCACCGGTGGGGTACGTCGGCCGCGTACGGGGTGGCCGGGGTGGGGGCGGCGGATGCGGTACGAACCGGAAGCGGGAGCGCGAGGGCTCCCGCTCCGGCCGCACGCAGCAGGTTCCGCCGGCTGAGCGGTCGCATGACGGTTCTCCAGGGGACCGGGGGGACGTGACCGCCGCTGCTCGGCGGTCAGTCGACGGGAGGGCCGGAGGTCGTGCTGAGCCAGGCCCACTCGGACCAGCTGGAGAATCCGGTCTGCCACTTGTGGTGGACGCCCGCGTGGCTGGTCCCGAACACCTCGATCCGGCCGTCGGCGTTGGCGGCGGCGGTGACCTCCGTGCCGCCGGTGCCGAAGGTCTCCCACTGGCCGTAGGGCGCGTTGACGCCGGTCTGCCAGAGGTGCTGGGCGACGCTGCCGTTGATGGCGAAGACCTCGACGCGCCCGTCGGGCGATCGCTCGCTGGTGAGCTGTGCATCGGCGGGACCGCCGGTGGGCTCCCACGCGGACCAGCTCGTGGGACTCGTCTGGTACTTGTGGAAGACGCCGACCGGACCCGAGGCGAAGACCTCCAGGCGGCCGTCCTGGTTGTGGTCGACCGTGAGGTCGCGTCCGCCGCCGCCGAAGTCCTCCCAGGCCGACCAGCCGCCGTTGACCGCGGTCTGGTACAGGTGCTGGAAGACGTCGCCGTTCAGCGCGAAGACCTCGAGGCGCCCGTCCGGTGCCTTCTCCATCTCGATCCGGCTGTTCGCCGGTCCGCCGCCCGCGGACTCCCACTCCGACCAGCCGCCGTTGGGCGCGGTCTGCCACCGGTGGAAGACGCCGACCGGACCCGAGGCGAAGACCTCGAGCCGGCCGTCGCCGTTGGCGCCCACGGCGATGTCCTTGCCGCCGCCACCGAAGTTCTCCCAGCCCGACCAGCCGCCGGACGGCCGGAGCTGGTAACGGTGCTCGAAGACGTTCCCGTTGATGGCGAAGAGTTCCAGCCGGCCGTCGGCGGCGGGTCCGACGGCGAGTTCGGCACCGCCGGGTCCGCCCAGGAACTCCCACGCGGACCAGCCGCCGTTCACCTCCGTCTGCCAGGCGTGGTGGACGCCGTCGGCGCCCGCGGCGAACACTTCGAGGCGCCCGTCGGCCGACCTCGCCGACACCACCCGGCCCGACTCTGCCGGATAGACCAGCGGCGCGGGCCCCGGCTCGTGGTGGCCGAGACGGTCGACGGCCGCCCGGGCCTCGTCCATGTGCCGCCAGTGGTGGCCCGCGTTGTAGGTGGACCAGGGCTGCCAGTTGGTGCCGCCGTTGGAGATCTCGTAGGCGGCGCGGGCGTTGCACGAAGCGTCGTAGGCGCAGGCGTCGTCGACCTCGGGGTGCCAGTAGTCGTTGATCTGCCACAGGCCCCGGTCGCGGGACGGCGGCGTGTTGTTGTACGTGTTGGTCGCCGACGGGTCGCAGCTGGACTCGGCCAGGGCGACGGCGACGGCGGTCACCAGGGCGTCGCCGCGGAAGCCCGCGTCGTAGCCGACCCGGGCGCACAGGTCGCTCGGCGCGGCGTGGGCGGGCGAGGCGCCGGCGAGGACGCCCGCGGCGAGCAACAGCGAGACGAGCGTCGACAGGACGGCGCGCCGGGGCGCTCTTCGGGAGCGCTGTGCGGGGGTGGTGTGCACCTGGTGTCTCCTCGTGTCTCGTCAGTCGACGGCGGGGCCGGCGCTGTTGCCGAGCCAGGACCATTCGGACCAACTGGCGAAGCCCGTCTGCCACTTGTGGTGGACGCCCGCGTGGCTCGTGCCGAACACCTCGATGCGGCCGTCGTCGTTCGCCGTGGCGGTGACCTCCGTGCCTCCGGTGCCGAAGGATTCCCACGGCCCGTACGGGGCGTTCGCCCCGGTCTGCCAGCTGTGCTGGGCCACGCTGCCGTTGATCGCGAACACTTCGACCCGACCGTCGGCGGTGCGCTGGCTGGTCAGCTGGGAGTCGGCCGGGCCGCCCGTGCCCTCCCACTCGGACCAGCTCGTGGGACTCGTCTGGTACTTGTGGAAGACGCCGACCGGACCCGAGGCGAAGACCTCCAGGCGGCCGTCCTGGT